>NZ_JBFUME010000004.1:0-560205 GCF_054049535.1 Aeromicrobium sp. P5_D10 | reverse complement strand
GTTCAGGGGCGTACGCCGTTCAGTAGTGATTACAACCCCTACTCGACCAATTGGATGATCAAGCAGTTCGACTTGGATCCGCTCTCGTTCCTATGGAGCGTGATGGACGCAGGCATGCTTCTTACGTCACTTGGTACGCTTTCCGCGACCAAGGCCGGAACAGCTGTCGGCGCCGCAAGATCCGGGTCAGCCGGAGCTGCCGCCAAGGGTGGATCGAGGCTCGCCGAGGCGTCGTCTGCGGCCTTCTGCGCAGCCGACGATCCGGCTTCGATGTTCATCAAGAACAAGCACCTAGCGTCTGCTGGTGGCAACGGTGCAAAGTTCGCCACGGACGACATTGGCCAAGTCCAGGGCTGGATCTCACGCGGTCTTAAATCGGACGGCGTGCAGTTCCTGCCCAACGGGCTCGACGACACCTTCCGCGCAATCGTTCCAGCAGGCCGTGCTGTCGGAACGCGCGGTCAGACAAACATCCGTGTCATAGTCACGAATGACGGCCGCGTCATCAACGCCTTCCCGGTCAACGTGAGGTGACTGCCATGGATATGACTTACGACCGACTGAACACGGACGAGCTCCGTGGCCCCACACAGGCCGACTACCTGATCGCTTTCGACGCCGACCTGCGCGTCGTGGTAGGCGACGAGACCGTCTACGCCGAACCAGGCTTTCCCGTCGTCGAGCTCGCTCGGAGCTTGAAATCCTGGCTAGGAAACCCTGTCCAAGGCGACTTTGAGTTCGACTCGATGTCGATCGAGGAGGTCGGATCCGTCGCGTTTCGCCACACAGCGGCGGGATGGACGTTCAGTTCCGTCTTCGACCCAGGGGCTTCGACGCCCCTTGCCGATTGGGCCGAGGTCGAGCAGGGTTGCCGCCGCATGGTCTCCCGGGTCGAAGCTGACCTAGTGGCGCTAGGTCTCGATCCCGACGAGGTGCTCCAGTGGTGAAGCGCCTTCTCATGCTTCTTGTGGCTTCCGCCCCGATGCTCGGGCTGTGTCTACACCGGGTCGGCAAGTTGCACATCGTGATGGTTCGATGACCGTCGCGAGCGAAGTGGTCAAAGCGGGCAGCCGCCATCCTCTCGGGCGATTACTCAGGTCACGCCACGAACAACGTCAATGAGATCGGGTCAGCGTACGTGCGAGTATTCGGCGAAGAGTCCTCAGGGCGTCTACAGGGTGCATCGTGTCTCTTGAGATGGCGACGCTCGAGGTCAGGTGGTTACGATCGATGTTTCACACAGAGACCTCCGCGGTTGCCTGCCCCCACGCGACTCCAGTTGAACGAACTTGTTCATACTCTCTCCGAACAGGCAGTTCACGTTCCGACCGAACTTTGAGAGATGTGTGCGTGACGTTGCAAAGATTGCAGCGAAGGTGTGTTCGTTCGCTGGCTCCACGGTCGCACTCATGGCCGACGGGTTGCGCAAGCCCATCGAGGACACCAAGGTCAATGAGGAGATGATGGCGCCCGAGTGATTGAAGTTGCCATACGACCACTGAGTCAATGCTCGCCAGTTCAGTGAGTTGGCCGACTGTCTACGCACGGCGTCGGGCATTGCGTGGAGAGCAGTAACTACGCCATCGGCAGGTCCCGAGGCCCGGCCACGTCGTAGCCGGCTTCGTCGATTGCGGCTGCGACGGCGTTGTCGTCCAGCGGCGCGCTGCTCTCAACTGTGACGGTCGAGGTGCCGCCGGAGGCCAAGTCGACGGCGACCGAAGTCACTCCGTCGAGGGTTTTGAGTTCCTTGGTCACGCTTCCGACGCAGTGGCCGCAAGTCATGCCGTTGACGAGGTAGGTGTTGGTGGTCATTGAAGCAGCTCTTTCGTCGAAGTGATTTCCTCATACTATACCCCTAGGGGGTATGTGGAACAAGTGGCACCTAGGGTGGAGTCATGACTAATCTCCCTGGGTTGGACGGTTTGCTCGGTGTCGAACACGTTGAACTCGGACCTGACAAGGTCGTTGCACGATTCACGATCACCGATAATCACCTGCAGCCATTCGGCATCCCTCACGGCGGGATCTACTGCTCAGTGCACGAGTCGACCGCGAGCATTGCCGCATTCATCTGGTTCGGCGGCAAGGGCGTCGTCGTCGGCACCAATAATTCAACCGACTTCCTGCGCCAGGCCAAGGTTGGCGACACGATCACCGTCACGGCAACGCCGATCCACCGGGGGCGTACCCAACAGCTGTGGCACCTTGACTCCGTCGACCAGGATGACCGGCTCATCGCGCAGGGGCAGGTGCGACTCGCCAATATCGAGCAGGAGCTTCCCGCCGGAATCATGGATCAATTCACCACGGCCTAGGCCCCGGCTGCGGTCCGCTAGGATTGCGGTAAGCGAGTGCGACTGGCGTTGAGGTGGATACCACCGGGGAGCGCTCGCGAAATCAACGACATCGGGACCGTTCGCCTGGGCCCCACGTCAGCCAATTTCCCGCTGACTGGAGGCATCCGCGATGATGATGACCATGACGAACACTGCCCCGTACCCGACCTCGCTGCTCAGCGACGGTGACATCCGTGTGCTGTTGCTCGAGAACATCCACACCGACGGTGCGGACTTCTTGCGAGGCAAGGGCTTCCAGGTCGAGACCCACGACGGTGCACTCGGCGAGGACGACCTGATCGAGGCGATCCAGGGTGTGCACCTGCTGGGCATCCGCTCGACGACCTACGTGACTGAGAAGGTCCTTGCCGCCGCGCCCGACCTGCTGGCGATCGGTGCGTTCTGCATCGGGACCAACCAGATCGATCTGGCGGCCACGACCCGTCAGGGAATCGCGGTGTTCAATGCGCCGTACTCGAACACCCGCAGCGTCGTGGAGCTGGCGATCGCCGAGATCATCTCGCTCGCGCGTCGTCTGCACGAGAAGTCGACCGACATGCACAACGGTGTGTGGAACAAGTCGGCCGCCGGTAGCCACGAGGTTCGCGGCCGCACCCTCGGCATCATCGGCTACGGCAATATCGGCAGCCAGCTCTCGGTCGTCGCCGAGGCGCTCGGTCTGTCCGTCGTGTTCTTCGACATCGACGACAAGCTCGCGCTCGGTAACGCCAAGCGTTGCTCGACGCTGGAGGAACTGCTTGCGATCTCCGACGTCGTGACGCTGCACGTCGACGGACGTCCGGGCAATGCCGGACTGTTCGGCGATGAGGAGATGGCCGCGATGAAGCCCCGCGCCCTGTTCCTCAACCTCTCGCGCGGTATCGCGGTCGACACCGCTGCACTGCGCAAGCACCTGGAATCGGGCCATATCGCCGGGGCCGCAGTCGATGTGTTCCCCGTCGAGCCCAAGCGCCAGGGCGATCCCTTCGAGTCGGATCTGCGCGGACTCAAGAACGTCATCCTGACCCCGCACGTCGGCGGATCGACCGAAGAGGCGCAGCAGGACATCGGACGTTTCGTCGCTTCCAAACTGCGCTCGTACGCGTCCTACGGTGGCACCTCGCTGAGCGTCAACCTGCCCGAAATCAGCCTCCCGGCAGATGCCTCGAAGCACCGGTTGGCGCTCGTGCACCGCAATGCCCCTGGAGTGCTTGCGACGATCAACGGTCTGCTCGGTGAGCACGGCGTCAACATCGAAGCGCAGTCGCTCTCGACCCGCGGCGAAATGGGCTACGTCCTGACCGACGTTGCAGCCGAGCTCGGCACCGATGTGCTGCAGGAGCTCGCGGGGCTACCCGAGACGGTTCGCCTGCGCCAGCTGAGTTGATCTGAACGACGAAGCCCCCGATCTGCCACAGGGCGGATCGGGGGCTTTGCTTTTGCCTCGGTTCGACTACTCGCTGAAGCCGAACGGCGGGTAGTCGTCGGTCAGCAGGAACAGGTACGCGCTCAGGCGCGTGCTCCAGCGCATCAGGCCGACGATGAAGTTGCGCAGCCCGGTCGGCCAGGAGCCGGTGAACAGGACCGCGAACCAGCCGATGATGTAGACGAAGAAGGCGATGATGCTCACGACGTACAGCACGATCATGTGGGGGATCGCGAGGATGATCCGGAAGAAGATGCTGACCCGACTACGGCCTTCCGTCTCCGCCGCGAAGTCGACCCGGACGGCCGAGTAGTCGCCCGGATCGGCGAATGTCGCGGAGAAACCGAACGGCGGATAGTCCTCGGTCAGGAACGACGAGTAGACACCGACCCTCGTCTGGTAGCGAACCACCATTGCGAAGAAGGTCAGAATTCCCGCCGGAATCTTGCCCGTGAAGACGCCCAGGATCCATGCCACGATCGCCAGGATCTCCGCGACGATGATCAGCGCGTAGACGATGATGAAGTGCGGGATGGCCAAGATCATGTTGCCGATGACCCGCCAGCGGGCGATCTTCTCCGGCAGATTGACCGTCATGGTGGCCGGATATCCGCCGGGGGCGGGTGTCGGCGTCTGGCCTGCGGATTGCGGTGAAGGAATTCCGTCGCCCGGGAGATTAGGCGGAGTGCTTTCGCTCATGTCGATACCTTCTGTGGACTGTTGGTTACCGAAACCGTAGCGACTTCGGAGATTCTGCGCAGCAAGCAACGAACTTCGAGTGAGTCGAAGCGTGGGCAGGGCTCGGAACCCTATTGCGGACCTGATTCACGTGAAACACCGGTGTCGCTCAGATCGAGGCTTTCGCTGTCGTCAGGGTTTCTGCGCACCCTGCATCGATTTTGAGTGTCGCAAGACCGTCACCGCGGGTCTGACCCCGATTGACGATCACGATCGGGAGACCGGCCTTGTGGGCGGCCTTGACGAACCGCAGTCCCGACATGACGTGCAACGACGAACCGAGGACGAGCAGGGCTTGTGCCTCGGCGACAAGTGAGTAGCAACGTGCGACGCGGTCCTTCGGCACGTTCTCGCCGAAGAAGACGACATCGGGCTTCAGATCCCCACCGCAAGCCCGACACGATGCGACGTGGAAGTCGGAGGTTTCGTCGAACACTGCGTCGCCGTCGGGTGCCATCTCGCCGACCCGGGACTCATATCCGGGGTTGAGGCGAGCGAGTCGCTCGTGCAGCTCTGGACGCGAGGTGACGTCGCGGCATTCCAGGCAGATCACCCGATCGATGCGCCCGTGCAGGTCGATGACGTCGCGATGCCCGGCCCGGCCGTGGAGGCCGTCGACGTTCTGGGTGATCAGACCGGTCAGTCGGCCATCCGCCTGCATCTCGACCAGTGCGCGGTGGGTCGGATTGGGGTCGGCATGACGCATCCGGCTCCATCCGACGTGCGCGCGGGCCCAATAGCGTTGCCGATTCTCCGCTGACCGGATGAAGTCCTGGTACGTCATGGGGGAGCGCGATGGCGATTCTGGTCCGCGATAGTCGGGGATCCCGGAGTCGGTGGACACGCCTGCACCGGTCAGGATGAGCCACTGGTGAGCGGCGAGGAGTTCCTCGAACTGTTGAATCTCTTCAAGAGCCGGACGTCGCCAGGTCTGACCGTTCACGTTTTCCAGAGTACGTCCGGGTCGGCTGATCAGCAGGAGAGGAGTTCGGCCATTGAGGGAAGAACCAGGTGTCTCGATCGCTTCACGGGTGACTAGTCGCAACGATGGCTAGAATAGGTGTTTCAATTGTGTACACAAAGTGAAGGGTGTGATGATGAGCATCGGCATACGAGAACTCCGCGACTCGCTCAGCAAGCAGCTCGCTTCCGTGCAAGCAGGCCACACCGTCACGATCACATCGCACGGAAGAGCCATCGCACGCATCGTGCCGGTGGATCAGCCCACCAAGCTCGAGCAATTGCGAGCCGAAGGCCGAATCCGGGCGCCCAGCAGTGCACGGCGGCCATTGCCTGAACTGGTGGAGGCAACCGGGCTGGTCTCGGAATTGATCGATGAGCAGCGACGGTGATCTGTTATCTGGATACGTCGGCCATTATTCCGATGCTGATCAACGAGCCGAGCAGCCCTGTGTGCCGTGAGTTGTGGATGACAGCAGACGATGTCGTGTCGAGTCAGCTCGCGTATGTCGAGTGCGCAGCGGCTTTGGCTGCTGCCCAACGTGCTGGCCGTATCGACAGCGCCGGTCATCAAGCGTCGTTGAGCGGGCTCGACCGGCTCTGGGCTGAACTCGACGCGTATCCAGTCGAGGAAGAGCTTCTCAAGCAAGCTGCTCAAGTCGCGGCAGCTCATGCGCTCAGGGGCCACGACGCGGTTCACTGCGTCAGCGCAATGCAGCTCGCCGATCCAGATCTCGTGGCGGTGTCGGGCGACAAACACCTGCTTCAGGCGTGGACGGATCTTGGTATCGCGTCCCTCGACGTCAACCAGTAGATAAAACTCAATCAGCCAGTTCGATCAGCTTCTTGACGGTGTTGAGGTTCCTCGCGGTGCCCGGAGTGCCGAGCGCTCGCATGACCGAGTCGGTCTTCATCTGTGGTTTGCCGGCACCGTTCGCGTAGCGGATGTGCAGATTGTCGCCGATGACCTGCCAATGATCGTCGTGGACGTCGAAGGTCTCGGCCTTCTTGATCGCCGCGGCGGTGGGCCTGCCGGTCAGGAATGAGACGTAGGAGTACTTCGGCTCGATGACGTCGAAGGGGTGGGCGTCGAGCGCATCCCGCACCTGTTCCGGCGTCCTGGAGATGACGTCGCGGAAGAATCCGAACTGCTTCTCGATGGCCTGTTCCAGGGCCCGGTCAAATGTGGCAGGGGAGCCCTGAACGTCCGCGATGAGATTGCCGGAGGCAATGTACGTCGAGACGTCGGTGGCGCCCAGTTCGGTGGCGATGGAACGCAGCTGCGCCATCGGCACCTGCGCGCCACCGACGTTGACCGCGCGCAACAGAATGATTCGAACGCTCATTCGTCCAGTATCGCGCGGTCAACGCCAACGAGGTCAGATCGCTGCGGCGAGTTCGGTTGCCTGCTTGATGGCGCGCTTGGCGTCGAGCTCGGCGGCGACATCGGCGCCACCGATCACATGGACGGGCTTGCCGAGGGCTTCGAGCGGTTCGATCAGATCGCGGACCGACTCTTGGCCGGTGCACAGGACGATCGTCTCGACGTCGAGCACCCGGGATTCCGATGTCTCCTTGCCGGTCGCGACAGTGATGTGCAGGCCGTCGTCGTCGATCCGGTCATAGGCTGCACCCTTGATCATCACGACGCCGGAGTCCTTGAGGGTCTGGCGGTGAACCCAGCCCGACGTCTTGCCCAGCCCCTTGCCCAGTTCGGAGCTCTTGCGCTGCAGGAGGAAGACCTCGCGGGTCGGCGGCGCCTTGACCTTGGTGGCCAGACCGCCGCGTTCGAGGGCCGGATCGGTCACCCCCCAGCGGGTCATCCAGTGCTCCAGCGACTCATCGGGCTCGTGCAGCAAGAATTCGGAGACGTCGAAACCGATGCCACCGGCACCGACGACCGCGACGGTTCGACCGACGGCGACCTGTCCGCGGATGACCTGCTGGTAGTCGACAACCTTGGGGTGATCGACCCCGGCGATGGCCGGAATGCGGGGCACGACACCGGTCGCGATGACGACTTCGTCAAAGCCGGCGAGCTCTTCAGCGGTGACGCGGGTGTCGAGATGCAGTTTGACGCCGTTGATCTCGAGGCGGCGGGAGAAGTAACGAATCGTCTCCTTGAACTCCTCCTTACCGGGGATCTGCATCGCGAGCCTGAACTGACCGCCTACCTCGGGCAGGGCCTCGAACAGCTCGACGACATGGCCTCGACCGGACAGCTCAGCGGCGGCCGCCAGCCCGGCGGGTCCGGCCCCGACGACCGCGATCGTCTTGGTCGTTCGGGTGGGCGACAGGATCAGCGTCGTCTCGTGGCCCGCGCGCGGGTTGATCATGCACGTCGCCCGCTTGTTGACGAACGTGTGGTCGAGGCACGCCTGATTGCACGCGATGCACGTGTTGATCTCATCGGCGCGATCCTCGGCCGCCTTCTGCACGAAGAACGGGTCCGACAGCAGTGGCCGGGCCATGGAAATGAGATCGGCCTGGCCAGACGCGATGATCTCCTCGGCGACCTCGGGTGTGTTGATCCGGTTGGATGCCACGACCGGCACCGAGACCTCGGCCTTGAGTTTGCCGGTGACCCAGGCGAATGCGCCACGCGGCACCGACGTGACGATCGTGGGGATCCGCGCCTCGTGCCAGCCGATTCCGGTGTTGATGATCGAGACGCCGGCAGATTCGATCTTGCGGGCGAGCTCGACCGTCTCGTCCCAGTCCTGGGCATTGTCGACCAGGTCGAGGAGCGACATCCGGTACATCACGATGAAGTCCTCGCCGACGGCCTGGCGGACCCGGTCGACGATCTCGACGGGAAAGCGCATCCGGTTCTCGGCGCTGCCGCCCCAACGGTCGGTGCGGTTATTGGTGCGGGCGGTCAGCATCTGATTGATCAGGTAGCCCTCCGACCCCATGATCTCGACACCGTCGTAACCGGCCCGACGGGCCAGCACGGCGGACGCTGCGAAGTCGTCGACCGTGCGGTCGACCTCCTTGGTCGACATCGCCTTGGGACGCCCGAAGGGTGTGATCGGCGATTTGATCGTGGAGGCACCGCGCTTGAACGGGTGGTAGCCGTAGCGTCCGGCGTGCAGCAGCTGCATCACGATCTTGCCGTCGTGCTCGTGCACCGCGCCGGTCACGATGCGGTGCTTGTCGGCGAATCGCTTCGACGTCATCTGCGAACCCATCGGCAACAGCCAGCCATGCCAGTTCGGCGCATATCCGCCGGTCACCGACAAGGCCACGCCGCCCTTGGCTCGTTCGGCGAAGTAGGCCGCGAGTTCGGGCAGGTGCTTGGCTCGGTCTTCCAGACCCGTGTGCATCGAGCCCATGATGACGCGGTTGCGCAGCGTCGTATGGCCGAGGTCGAGCGGTTCGAGCAGGTGCGGATACGGATTCATCGCGGTCACTTCCCACTCATTGCGGCAACAGCTTCAGCCTGGATCTGCGGGAACTGCGCACCCATCGCGCCAGCGAGAGCATTCGCCGCCGACAGCGGCCGGACCATGACGGTGAACTCACAGATCTTGCCGTTTTCGTCGGTACGGATCAGGTCGATGCCGTTGAGGCTCGTCCCGTCGACGAACGTCTCGAAGATCAAGGCGGAGCCGTGCCCATCAGAATCGGCAAGTTCGCGAACGTAGCGGAAGTCGGTGAAGACCCGGCCGACGCCCCGAAGGATCGCAGCGACGATCGCCTTGCCCTCATACGGCTTGAAGGCGACGGGACTACGGAACACGACGTCGTCGGCGAGCAGATCTTCCAGTCCAGCGAAGTCACCTGCCTCGACCAGGGCGCGGAACTCTTTCATGGGGACTCCTGTGGTGGGATGGGGTCGTGATTTCGAAGACTGCAGCCAAGTTCCTGGTGCTGGCCGGTGTGTTCAATGTCGTGATCTGGCCGCGATTCGCCAAGGCGGTTGTCGAGGACGATCGCGCGTGGGCCGGCGAGCACTGGCACAGCACCCCGCAGGCCTTCTTCTGGGTGCATGCGGTGCTGATCACGACGGCGATCGTGATCGGGCTGGGCGTGCTGTACGTCGGTGTGAAGGCTCACCGTTCAGCCGCCTCGAGTCGCTGAAGGATCTCGTCGCACCACGCGATGCCGGTCTGCTCGGCCAGGATTCCGCCGCGTAGTGCCAGCCAACCGCCGAGTTCGTCCGTGCCTAGGGCGTCGGGGTCCGGGTAGTACTTCGCAGCGCTGTCGAGGTAGTACGCCAGCTTGGCCTCATGGGCACGGCGCCGGACGTGGACGTCCTCGGTGATGGCCGTGGCATCGCCGAACTGAAGGGCGCGGATCTTGACCGCGAATTCGCTGCGCAGGGGTTCGACCGGAGTCGCCTTGGCGGTCCAGGTCGTGAGCTCCTCGCGGCCGTCGGCGGTGATGGCGTAGACCTTCTTGTCAGGTCGCCCGTCCTGGGGGACGACGTGGGAGGCAACGAGGCCGTCGCCCTCCATCCGTCCCAGCACCTTGTAGATCTGCTGGTGGCTGGCCTTCCAGAAGTGGCCGATCGATGCGTCGAATCGGCGGGCCAGGTCGTAGCCGGATGCGGACTTCTCGGCGAGGGAGACGAGGATCGCGTGTTCGAGGGCCATGCCGAGACGGTACTATGCAACTTGTTGCACTGCAAGGAGGTGTGGTCACGACATCGTGCGGCGCCTGACCTCGCCGGGTGTGTAACCGAACTGTTGGGTGAAGCCCACGATGAACGCCGACGCACTGGAGTAGCCGCTGCGTCGCGCCACGGTGCCCACCGGGTGGGTGTGCAGCAGTACGCGGGCGGCGTCGAGGCGTAGTCGCGTTCGCCACTGCGAGAACGACATGCCGTACTCGCGAACGAAGTCGCGCTGCAACGTCTTGGCGCTGACGTGTTGAAGCGCTGCCCACTCCTCGATCGATCGCCGGTTGCCCGGATCATGCGACAGCTCGCGGGCGATCGTGCGGGCCGTTCCGCGTCCGGCCGCAGGTCGCAGTATCGGCGCAGCGGTATCCAGCGTCGACAAGCCGGCCAAGATGCCCCGTCGCGCGGTGAGGGCACGCCGTTCATTCTGGCCGGGCCGGGCAATCTCTTCCAGAAGGCCTTGGGCCGACTCATCGATGGTGACTGCGCCGACGTGCACACCGACGAGTCCGGGTGGCACTTCGCGCAGACAGACCCGGTACACCAACTGGCCCTCAGTGGCATGCACGTCGTGGGAGATCGTGCGTTCGGCCCAGAATGCCTCACCGGGCCCGATGAACCGGGCAGTTCCGTCGTGCATCGTCGAGAGCATTCCGTCGGGAGACCAATAGAGCTGATGCAGGAAGTCCTGTCGCGTTCCGCCGAACTCCAGCCAGCGGGATGCGCGGTACTTCAGCACCATGATCCCGTCGGGCAGACCCAGGCCGTAGCCGTACTCCTCGCACCACACCGGATCGGGTGACTCGTGTCCTGCAACCGTCACCAGGTGTCCTCTCATCGATATCGCTGCCTACTTCGGTAAGGCTACCCTGACCTAGGCACCGCACAGACGCGGCACCCACTCCTGAAACCCCCTACTGGAGGAACACCCATGTCCCGACGTTTGTCCTGGCGCCTTGCCGGCGCCGCCGCACTATCGCTTGCACTACTGAGCGGTTGTGGATCGGACGGTGGCGACAAGGCCGAGGCACCCGAAACCCGTATGTTCACCGCGGACAACGGCAAGATCGAGATTCCGACCGATCCCGAGCGGGTCATTGCCACGGGCTATGCCGTGCCGGCCCTGATCGAGGCCGATGCTGCACTGGTCGGCATCTCGGAGTGGTCGCGCGGCATCCCGCTGATGACCGCAGATGACGTCAAGTCCTACGAGGGACTCGAGAAGGTGGCCGGCGAGACCGCCGCTTCGACCAACTACGAGGCGATCGCCAACCTCAAGCCCGATCTGATCGTCCTCGGCGTACCTCAGCCGGCTTTGGTCGACATCGACATGGACCGGCTCGAATCCATCGCGCCGGTCGTGACCCTCGGCCCCGCACTGCCTTCGGCCTGGCGCGAGCTGTCGCAGAAGCAGTCGGAGGCGGCCAATCGACTCGAGAACTTCGACACAGCCAAGGCTGCGTACGAGAAGAAGGCCGAAGGGCTCAAGGCCAAGTACGCCGACGTGCTCGGCGATCTCGAATTCGGCCATCTCGGTGCTTACGGCGATGTGACCGCAGGCAACTTCCAGCGGGAGTTCCCCGGTTCGTGGGGCACCAATATCGCCACCGACATCGGTGTGAACTATTACGGCAAGGTCAAGAAGAGTGGACCCGGCAGCGCTGCGGTCAGCGAGTACCCGTCAATCGAGGAACTGCCCGAAAGCCTCGGCGATGCCGATGTCATCACGTACTCGCTGGAGACCGACGGAAAGGTCGGTGAGTCGGTCAAGTACGTCATGGATTCGCCACTGTGGAAGAACCTCCCGGCGGTCAAGGCCGGACGGGTCTACGCGTTCAAGTTCACCGAAGCGGCCACGTTCACCGAGGCGATGGAGACGCTCGACGTCATCGACATGGCACTTCGGCCCTTGCTCGACAAGTGAGTCTCGGCAAGTGAGCGCTGACCGCACCGACTCGCAGACCCGTGTCGCGCACCACCATGAGGTGGGGCGCGGCACGGCCCGCGTCGGCTACCCCATCGGAATCCGACACCTCACGATCGTCCGCCGTACCGAGTTGACGCCGCAGCTGCTCCGCCTGACGTTGGGCGGATCCGATCTCGTCGGCTTCCACACGTACCAGGCCGATGACCACGTCAGGATTGTGCTGGCCGATCCTGACGGCACCCTCAGGGCGCCGACGCCGAACGATCACGATGAACTCGACTGGCCGCGACCGATGCCGCCGAGTCGCAAGTACACCGTGCGGTCCTATCGCCCTGAGGTGCAGGAGCTCGATCTGGATTTCGTCCTCCACGAGGGCGGTCTGGCCTCGACCTGGGCCAAGGAAGCGGCGATCGGCGATTCGGTCGCCGTCGCCGGCCCGCCCGGCGCTGTCGCCTTCCCGCACCACCACGCGTATTACGTTTTCGCGGTCGATGCCACGGCCCTGCCAGCTGCCGCGCGATGGTTGGAGGAGGCCCCCGCGGACGTGCGAGGGCACCTGCTCATCGACAGCACCGAGTACGACTATCCGCTTGCCGAGCGCGATGGCGTCGAGGTCGAGTGGGTCGATCACCGCGGACTGTCCGACGCCGTCCAGGCGTTGGAACTGCCCGACGACACGTTCGTCTTCGTGGCAGGGGAGGCTGATGACATCAAGCCTCTGCGCAGTTGGTGTCGTGGCCGGTTCGATGCGCTCATCACCGGCTACTGGAAGCGTGGCGTGCCCGATCTCGATGAAGACTGATGCACGGCGGACCGTCCTGTTGTCGATCGCGATCGTGCTCCTGTTCGCGGTCGTGCTGGCGAGCCTGGCGATCGGGGCCAGGTCCGTCCCGCCGATCGAAGTGTGGCGGGCGCTGACCGATCCACGTCCGATCGACGACCATTCGGTCGTCCGCGATATCCGGGTGCCGCGCACGATCCTCGGGCTGCTGGTCGGGGCCGCGCTCGGCGCGTCGGGCACCCTGGTGCAGACCCTGACGCGCAACCCTCTGGCCGAGCCGGGACTGCTCGGCGTCACGGCTGGGGCGTCCTTCGCGATCACGGCGGGCGCCGCCGCCGGGCTGGCCGGAGGTCAGCTCGGTCAGCTCGGGCTGTCGCTTCTTGGAGCGGTGGCCGCTGCCGCTGCGGTCTATGCGGTCGGACGCACTTCGCCGCTGCGTCTGATCCTTGCCGGGGTGGCACTGTCCGCCGTGCTGTCCGGTGTGACGCTCGGTCTGCGGTTGATGGACCCGCAGGTCTTCAACCGCTATCGGTTCTGGTCGGTCGGCTCATTGGCCGGACGTGAACAGCTGTCGTTGGCCCTGCCGGTTGCCGTGGTCGGTATCGGATTGATCGGCACACTGCTCGTCACCCGGCCGCTCAACGCGCTGGCGCTGGGTGAGCAGGTCGGGCACACGCTCGGCGTCAACGTTGTCCGCACGCGGATCGCGGTACTCGTGCTGGTGACTCTGCTCGCAGGTGCTGCCACGGCGATAGCCGGCCCGATCGCGTTCGTGGGACTGATGGTTCCGCACTTGTCGCGCCGGCTCGCGGCGGGATCGGTTCCGTGGCTCATGGCCTTCACGATCGTGATCGGGCCGCTGCTGCTGGTCGCAGCCGATGTCGGCGCGCGGATGCTGTTGCCGACCGGCGAGGTCCCGGTCGCGATCGTCACGGCATTCATCGGAGCGCCGGTGCTGATCTGGGCGGTCCGCCGCTACGGAGCGGGGCAGATGTGAGCGCGTACATCATGCGGGTGGGGCCGGTGTCGGCGCGGATCGAGCGTCGCACTGCCGCCGTGAGTGTGATCCTCATCGTCGCGACGCTCGCGGTGGCGTTCGCCGCGCTGTGCCGCGGTGCGCAGTGGGACTCGCCGGGACATGTCGTGTCGGCATTGCTCGGTGGTGACGGCAGCGTCGTCGTCCGCGAATGGCGCCTGCCGCGAGTTATGGCAGCTGTGGTGTTCGGAGCGGCGCTCGGACTGGCGGGCGCGATCTTCCAGAACCTCACTCGCAACGCTCTGGGTAGTCCGGACATCATCGGCCTCGACGCGGGGGCGTACACCGGCGCGCTGATCGTCATCACGGTATTCGGCGCGACCTCTGCACAGTTGGCGCTCGGTTCGATGATCGGCGGATTGGCGGCCGCCGCGGCGATCTACCTTCTGGCGCTCAAGTCGGGATTCAGCGGATTGCGTCTCATCGTGATCGGTATCGCGATGAACGCGATGCTGACTGCGGTCAACTCCTGGATCGTGCTGCGTGCCGAACTGGAGGTCGCGATCGCCGCATCGTTCTGGAGTGCGGGCTCGTTCAACGGTATGGGCTGGGAGGAGCTTCAGCTCCCCCTGGTCGTGTTGACGGTGCTCGTGCTCGTCCTGGTGACGTTGTGGCGGGCGATGGGTCAGGCAGCGCTCGGCGATGAGCTGGCCACGACATCGGGTATCTCCTTGCCGAGGCTGCGCGTGCTGCTGGTCGTGGTGGGTGTCGGACTCTCGGCCACGGTCACCGCGGTGACAGGTCCGATCGTCTTCATCGCGCTTGCAGCGCCGCAGATCGGACGGCGTCTGGCCCGCGCAGCCGGTGTACCGCTGTTGCCCGCCGCGTTGACCGGGGCTCTGCTTCTGCTGGTCGCAGATCTCGTGGCCCAGCTCCTGATCGCGCCTGCCTCGTTGCCCGTCGGCGTCATCACGACAGCCATCGGCGGCGGATATCTGCTTTACCTCCTGGTCAAAGGGAGTCTGGTCAAGGAAGTAGGACGCCCATGAAAACGCGACTGTCCGCTCAGGAGGTGACCCTCGCCTACGGCGACCGGGTCGTCTCGACGCGCTTGAGTGTCGACATCCCCGACGGGGCATTCACCGCGGTCGTCGGCGCCAACGCCTGTGGAAAATCGACCCTTCTCAAGGCTCTCGTCCGATTGCTTTCACCCACGGAAGGGTCGGTCCGGCTCGACGACCGGGATGTCGCGGAACTGAAGTCCAAGGCCTTGGCCCGCGAGGTCGGCTTCCTGCCGCAGGGGCTCGTCGCGCCGGAGAGCATCCGAGTTCGCCAGCTCGTCGCACGCGGTCGCTATCCGCACCAGAGCCTGTTGTCGACCTGGTCGCTGCATGATCAGCAGGCGGTGGAGGCTGCGATGGCGGCGGCCGACGTCGCCGACCTGGCTGATCGGGATGTCGACGCGTTGTCCGGAGGCCAGCGGCAACGGGTCTGGATGGCGATGGTGCTGGCACAGGAGACGCCGTATCTGCTGCTGGACGAACCGACGACGTTCCTCGACATCGCCCACCAGTACCAGTTGTTGCGGATGCTCGCGCGACTGCGCGATGAGGGACGCACGGTCGTGGCCGTGCTCCACGACGTCAACCAAGCCTGCCGCTATGCCGATCACCTGATCGCGATGAAGGACGGTGCGGTCGTGGCCGAGGGCGCTCCGAGCGATGTCGTCGATGCCGATCTGATCCGGCGCGTGTACGACCTGGACAGTCTTGTCCTGCCCGATCCGGTGACCCGAACGCCGATGGTCGTCCCGACGGCGTGAGTATCTTGAGACCGTGGACGACTTTGAGGCACGAGCGGCCGAGATCCTCGGCGACGCTGCCTATGGATACTTCGCCGGAGGCGCCGGTGATGAGATCACCCTGCGCGACAATCTCGCATCCTGGCGCAGATACGCGCTGCAACCGCGCGTGCTCGTCGGAGTCGGCGAGCGCGACACCTCTGTAACGCTGTTGGGCCGAAATCGGCCGCATCCCATCCTGGTCGCACCAATGGCGCAGCAACGCGCGGCCCATGTCGATGCCGAGCTCGGCACCGCCCGAGCCGCTGCGGGGACCGATTCGGTCCTGGTGCTCTCATCGGCGACAACGACCGATCCCGGCGAGGTGGCTGTTGCGATGGGGGAATCGGCCCGTTGGCTCCAGTTGTATGTTTTCAAGGACCGGGCGATCTCTGACGACCTCGTCCGCTCGGCGCGTGAACACGGCTACGAAGCACTCGTCATCACAGTCGACTTCCCCTATGGCGGGCGGCGCGAACGTGATCTCAGATCGGGCTACACCTTCGACCATCTGACACACGCGCAACTGGCGACCGAAGCCGTGACGCCGGCCGCGAGGCACACGATGCACGATCCGAATCTCACCTGGGACGATATCGCCGCCTATGGCGAGGCGAGCGGCCTTCCGGTCGTCCTCAAGGGAATCTTGCGAGCTGACGATGCGGTGCGGGCAGTCGACGCCGGAGTGGCCGGGATCGTGGTCTCGAATCACGGCGGACGCCAGCTCGACACGGTTCGGTCGGGCGCCGATGCTCTCGGTCCGATCGCCGAGGCTGTCGATGGCCGGCTCGACGTCTTGGTCGACGGCGGAATCCGTCGCGGTTGGGACGTCGCGAAGGCGCTGGCGCTCGGCGCCGACGCGGTGCTTGTCGGGCGGCCGGTCCTGTGGGGGCTGACATGTGAGGGGCGCGAGGGCGCACAGCACGTGCTCCAGCAACTGATCGACGAGTTCGACCACACGCTCGGGCTGCTGGGCTGCCCGCGGGCACGGGATCTAGACGGCTCCTACGTCCTGCCGCACGTCGGCTGAGCGGAGCCAGTCCGCCACGCCCCGGGCGGCGGTTCGACCGGCCCGGTTGGCTCCGATCGTGCTGGCAGAAGGGCCGTAGCCGACCAGTTGAACGCGGGGATCGGCCACGGCAGTCGTCCCGTCGAGTTGGATGCCGCCGCGCGGACTGCGCAGATGCAACGGTGCGAGGTGGCCGATCGCAGGACGGAATCCGGTGGCCCACAAGATGACGTCGGCCTGCTCCAGCTGCACTTGTCCTGAGCCTGTCGAAGGGTTGGCCCAACGCACACCGTCGGGTTCGATCGCAGTGAACATCGGACGGCGATCCGCGTAGGCGCCGAGCCGTTCAGCCTCGCGCTCCTGTTCGCGCAGGCGCAGCCCCGTGACGCTGACGACGCTCTGCGGCGGTAACCCTTGCCGCACCCGCTCCTCGACTTTGGCGACGACCTCACGGCCCACCTCGGGGGTGAAGTCGCGATCGATCCACACGGGCTCACGGCGGGTGACCCAGACGGTCTCGGTGATCGGGGCGAGGGCGCCGAGGAATTGCACGGCCGATGCGCCACCGCCCACGATGATGACCCGCTTGTCGCGGAAGAATTCCGGGCCGGGGTAGTCGACAGTGTGCAGCTGCTCGCCGATGAACGTCTCCTGGCCCGGGTAGTGCGGGACGAAGGGCTGGGTCCAGGTGCCGGTTGCGTTGACGATCGTGCGGGCCGTCCACGACTGTGAGCCGGCCTCGACGATCAACAGTCCGTCGCGGTCTCGTACACGCTGGACGATCACGGGTCGCACGACCGGGAGATCGAAACGGGTCTCATAGCTGGCGAAGTATTCCGGTACGAACTCATTGGCCCGTTCGGCACCGGTGTCGGCCGGGATCTCCTGGCCGGGCAGATCGGCGACCCGGTGCACATCGTTCATCGTCAGGGCGTCCCAACGATGCTGCCAAGCACCACCGGGACGGTCATTGGAATCGAGTACGACATGGCTGATGTCGTGCCGACGCAGGTGATAGGACGCCGAAAGACCGGCCTGCCCCGCCCCGATGACGACGGATTCGAGAACGTCCACGCTCATCCCAACACAGAAGGCGGCGCGGCTATGCCCTCACGCCGCGGTGGTCTCCTGGATGACCCGGGTCACGAGCTCGGGATTATCGACCATGGGTACGTGGCCGCAGTGGGGCAGGGCGATGTGTCGGACGCTCGGGAGACGTTCTTGCGCGAGTGCCGACTGGCCGTAGGGCAGGATCAGATCGCGGGTGCCCCAGGCGATCGTCGTCGGGACCGGGACCGGGCCGTCGAACTTGTAAGTGATTCCCGCCTTCAGCGTCTTCCCGAAGCCGGTACAGCGCTTGAGGGCGAGCGCATCGCCGAAGACGTCATCAGATGTGAAGCGTTCCGGATGGACGTAGAGCGTTGCGCCGGCGATCTTGCGGCCGAAGCCATTGCGCGAAACGGCGCGGAGCACCGAAGTCGGCAGCAGCGAGCTGAGCCGCAGCAGCAACAGGAAGAAGAAGGGTTGCAGCCGGTTGACCGGACCGAAGAATCCAGCAGGACTGAGCGCGGTGACTGACCGGGCGAGGCCGCGAGCCCCGAGCTCGAGCGCGATCGCACCGCCGAGCGAGTTGCCGACCACGTGGGGCTTCTCGATGCCCCAGGCAGAGAAGTTCGCGGCGAGATTGGCCGACGCAGTCTCCATGGAGTGCGGTGTTCCGGCCGGATAGTCGGGCGATTCGCCGAAGCCCGACAGGTCGACAGCGATCACGTCATATGACTCTGCAAGGGTCTCGAAGACCGGGTCCCAGGCCTGACGCCGATGGCCGATGCCGTGGATGAGGACGAGTGGCTCGCCGGAGCCCTTACGTGTGTAGACCAGCTCGGAGAGCATCGGGTCGTCCTTTCGGGTGGGTGCCTGATGTATGTGACACCGATCATGACACATACAGATACTGTCGGTATGCGAACTCGTCACTTGCAACCGTGACAGTGTTACTGTCACAATCCCGGGGTGAGTACCTCCCAGCCTTCAGGCCCCCTCCACGGTGTCCGTGTCGTCGAGCTCGTCGGGATCGGCCCCGGTCCCTTCGCCGCGATGATGCTCGCGGACCTGGGCGCCGATGTGATCCGCATCGACCGGCCGGGCGGAAATGCCTTGCAGCTCGGCCCGGCGGACAAGGACATCTTGGGCCGCGGCCGCCCGTCGGTCGCGATCGATCTGAAGAATCCGCGCGGAGTCGAGACGGTCCTCGAGTTGGTCGAGTCCGCCGACATCCTGATCGAGGGGCTGCGACCCGGCGTCACAGAACGTCTTGGGCTCGGGCCGACAGACTGCCATGCGCGTCGACCGCAACTCGTCTACGGCCGGATGACCGGTTGGGGTCAGGACGGGCCGCTGGCCCAGACCGCGGGCCACGACATCAACTACATCTCGATCGCCGGTGCGCTCGGAACCATCGGGCGTGCAGGCGGGCCCCCGCAAGTCCCGCTCAATCTCGTCGGAGACTTCGCGGGCGGCTCTCTGTACCTGGTGACGGGTCTGCTCGCCGCATTGACCCATGCCCGGACGACGGGTGAGGGCCAGGTCGTCGACGCCGCGATCACTGACGGCACAGCCCATCTGATGTCGATGATCGTCTCGATGCAGCAGTCCGGTGGCTGGAACGAACGGCGCGGGACCAATCTGCTCGACACCGGGACCCCGTTCTATGACGTGTTCGAGACCTCGGACGGCGGATGGATGTCGGTGGGCCCACTCGAGCCGCAGTTCTACTCGGCGCTGATCGAGGGGCTCGGCATCACCGATGCGCCAGATCGGTACGACGTGAGTCGTTGGGCCGAACTTCGTGCGCTGTTCGCCCGGACGTTTGCGACACGCACACGGGCGCAATGGGAGGAGGCCTTCGCCGGAACCGATGCGTGTGTCAGTCCGGTTCTGAGCCTTCCGGAGGCCTACGAGCATCCGCACAACGTCGCCCGCGGGACGTATGTCGACAAGGACGGCCTCGTGCAGCCCGCGCCGGCGCCTCGATTCTCGGCTACGCCGGCCACGCTGACGACCCCGCCCGAAGCTGCCGGTGCCAGCACGGCCGCGGCTTTGACCACCTGGGGCATCGCCGACGTCGACCAGCTCATCGCCGACGGCGTCGCTGTCCAGGCCGATCACACCAACTGACCAGACGCACCTGACCCTGAAAGGCAGACCCATGAAGAGGACTATCTTCGAAGCCGACCACGACGCATTCCGCGACACGGTCCGATCCTTCTGCGAGAAGGAGATCGCGCCGCACCACGATGAGTGGGAGAAGGCCGGCATCGTGCCGCGTGAGGTGTGGACCAAGGCCGGCGACCTCGGTCTGCTCGGCTTCATGATGCCCGAGGAGTACGGCGGCGGCGGAGTGACGGACTTCCGTTACAACGCGATCCTGCAGGAGGAGATCACTCGGATCGGTGCCAGCGGCATCGGCTTCGTGATCCAGACCGATCTCGTCTCGACCTACCTGCTGTCGCACGCCACCGAAGAGCAGAAGCAGCGCTGGTTCCCCAAGTTCTGCTCCGGTGAGCTGATCACCGCGATCGCGATGACCGAGCCGGGCACCGGATCGGACCTTCAGGGCATCAAGACGACCGCGATCAAGGACGGCGATCACTACGTCGTCAACGGCTCGAAGACGTTCATCACCAACGGCATCAATGCCGATCTCGTGCTCGTGGTGTGTCAGACCGATCCGTCGGCCGGCGCGCTCGGCTTCTCGATCATCGTGCTCGAACGCGGTATGGAGGGCTTCGAGCGGGGACGCAATCTCGACAAGATCGGCCTGAAGGCCCAGGACACCGCCGAACTGTTCTTCGACAATGTGCGGGTACCGGTCAGCAATCTGCTCGGCGAGGAGGGCAAGGGCTTCATCTACCTGATGGAGAAACTGCCGCAGGAGCGTATGTCGATCTCGGTCGTGGCAGCCGCAGCGAGCAACCGAATGATCGAGATGACGTTGGAGTACGTCAAGGAGCGTAAAGCGTTCGGCAAGCCGATCGGATCGTTCCAGAACTCGCGCTTCACGCTGGCCGAGCTCCATACCGAGGCCAGCATCGGTCAGGTCTTCGTCGACGAATCGATCCTGCGACTCAACGCCGGTGAGCTGACCGTCGAGGACGCCGCGATGGGCAAGTGGTGGACGACCGAGCTGCAGAAGCGGGTCGCCGACCAGTGCCTGCAGTTGCATGGCGGCTACGGCTATATGACCGAATACCCGATTTCGAAGGCGTATCTCGACACCCGTATCCAGACGATCTACGGGGGAACCACCGAGATCATGAAGGAGATCGTGGGTCGCGGCATGGGCATCTGACGTTGTCCACAGGCGTCCCCCGATCTCTTCCGGAGGTCGGGGGACACCTCTATCGTGATACTTATGAGTGACGTTCAGACCTGGACCATGATCGTGGGTCCGTTCAGCTTGATGCTGGCTTTCATGGGGCTGCTCCTGCGCATGTTCGGCAAGAGCCTGGACGTTCGGTTCGACAAAGTGACCGCAGTGATGGACTCTCGTTTGGACAAGCAAGCCGCGGTGATGGACTCTCGTTTGGACAAGCAGGCCGCGGTGACTGATGCCCGCTTCGATCAGCTGACAGCAGTCATGGTTGCCGGTTTCGAAAGCGTCGACCGCCGGTTCGACCAGGTCGACAAGCGGTTCGAAGAGGTTGACCGACGGTTCGAGCAGGTCGACAAGCGGTTCGAGCAGGTCGACAAGCGGTTCGAGCAGGTCGACCGACGGTTCGAACACGTAGAGAACCGACTCGAACGGATTGAGGACCATGTCGCGGTGCTCGACCGCGATGTCACGGCCATCACCCGACGTCTCATGGGTCCCGAGGCTTCTTAGGATGTTGCCGAGCCGTTTAGGCTGACTGCCGAACCACGACTTCGTAGCCCAGATCCACGGCCACCGGATCTGCGGCCGTGCCTGAGATGCGCTCGAGCAGATGCGTCGCTGCCTGCTGGCCCTGCTCCGCCGCCGGTACGGTGACCGTCGTGAGGGCTGGAGTGATGGCGATAGCCAACTCGAAATCACCGAAACCGGTGACACCGACATCGTTCGGAATCGACAACCCCGTCCGTGCCGCGGCCAGCACGGCACCCGATGCCAGGATGTCGGTGCTGAA
This sequence comes from Aeromicrobium sp. P5_D10, assembly GCF_054049535.1. Lineage (NCBI taxonomy): Bacteria > Bacillati > Actinomycetota > Actinomycetes > Propionibacteriales > Nocardioidaceae > Aeromicrobium > Aeromicrobium sp. P5_D10. The sequence continues at coordinate 538,423 of NZ_JBFUME010000004.1, read as the reverse complement.
CATCAGCAGGTCCGCCTCCGGGAATGCCTCTCTTGCTCGGTTGAGAAGAATTTCGCCGGAGGCCAAGGTCAATGGAAGGTCGGAGGCGTCGACGTGCCGCGGCGTCGCCGCGGGGAAGAGTTCGGCGTGCTGTTCGCGGAACCCGTCGTAGCGTCGACGACTACGCCGGTCGCCGGCCCGCATCGATCCGACGAAGACGGGTCGTCGGTATCCGCGCTCGACCATGCTCGCGAGCAGATCGGCCATCGCATCCCGATTGGAGAACCCGATCAGTGCGTCGACCGGATCCTCGGTCCACTCCCAGGTCTCGACGACCGGCAGACCGGAGCCGCGCAACATCTGCTGGCAGGCATCGGTGTGGTCGACTCCCACGATGAGCACGCCATCGGGGCGTCGCCCGAGGAGGTTGCGCACGAGATGCTCCTCGCGCTGTAGGTCGTAGTTGTTGACTCCGAGCACGAGCTCATAACCCTGGGAGCTGAGCACCTGGGTCGCCGAGTCAAGCGTTTGAGCAAAGACCGAGGTCGAGATCGAGGGAACGATCATCGCGATGAGTCGGCTCGAGTTCGATGCCAGGCCGCGAGCAGAAAGGTTGGGGACATATCCGGTCTGACCCACCGCATGCTCGACCCGGTCTCGCATAGCCACCGACACCGTCTCGGGATCGCGGAGGGCCCGAGAGACAGTCTGGGTTGAGACTCCGGCGATCCGAGCGACGTCCGCCATCGTCACCGACTTCGTCTCAGACCCGCGGCGCCGTCGGGCCTGGCGGGCCGGGGCACGCTCTTGCGGGGCAGCATCGCTCATGCAGACGCTCCTCGGTGGCGTGGTCGGTAGTGCGGGCTGGGTCGAGCCTAGTGGCTCACTTTTCGATGGGGGGTTGTGTTAGCGCTAACGTTAGCGCTAACCTTTGTGTCGCCGGTCACGTAGGTGCGGTCGGCGACACAACTACGCAGCGCTCATGGAGGACAGATGAAGGTCTTGGACGGCATCCGTGTCGTGGATGTCTCGATCGCGATGGCGGGACCGTTCGCCGCGCAAAAGCTCGCCGACCTGGGAGCAGACGTCATCAAGGTGGAGCCCGTGACCGGCGAGTGGCAGCGTCACGTCTCGGCGGGTGGAGCTCGCGGAAACCGGGTCAACGCCTCGTTCCTGTCCCTCAACCGCAACAAGCGATCCCTGTCGCTGAATCTCAAGGATCCACGCGGCCGCGCGGCAATGATGCGCTTGGTCGAAGGTGCGGACGTCTTCCTGCAGAACTATCGTCCGGGCGTGGCCGATCGGCTGGGCGTCGACTACGAGTCGTTGCGTGCGGTCAAGCCGGACCTGATCTATGTCTCGATGTCGGGCTACGGCGAGAGCGGGCCGTACGCCGATCGGCCGGGTCAGGACATGCTCCTGCAGGCGATGAGCGGTGGACTGTACAGCGGTCGTCGCGAGGGTGAGGCGCCTCGCCCCGCGCCCTTCTTCCTGGCGGATGCCTTCACCGCCTACTCCGCTTTCGAGGGGGCGATGGCGGCCCTCTTCCATCGTGAGCGTACGGGCGAAGGTCAGCGCGTCGACGTCAACATGCTCGATGCGATCATCGCCGCCCAGATGCAGGAACTCAGCGTCTCGACGGTCGGCGGCGTGCTGCAGGAACCCTCCCGGGCGATCCACGCGCACTCGTACATTCGTGCGCCGTACGGGATCTTCGCAACGGCCGACGGCCATGTCGCTTTGTCCTTCGCCGAGACCGACCAGCTGGCGCGGCTCTTCGATGACCCTCGTCTCGACGCCTACGAGTCCGAGCGCGACGGTTTCAGCCACCGCGACGAGATCTCGGAGCTGGTCTCGGAGAACCTCGGCCGTGGGACGAGCGAGCACTGGATCGACCTGCTCGGCTCCGCAGGGGTGTGGATCGGGCCCGTCCATGACTATGTGCAGCTCGTCGAGGACCCGCAGGTGTTGCACAACGAGTCCTTCGTCGAGTACGACCACCCGACCGAGGGACGAGTCAAGACCCCGGGGTTCGCCTTCCGGCTCGCCAACGGGGCCCAGGAGATATACCGCCCGGCACCACTCAACGGCCAGCACACCCATGAAGTGCTGCGCGAGATCGGGCTCACCGACGAGGAGATCGACGACCTCGACTCTGCCGGCGCCGTCTACCGCGACGACACGTTCGCCCCCATCCCTGCACCCTGACCCGCGCCGCCGGCACGGAACCCTGCATCCTCAGAAGGGCCATCATGACCACTACGAACTCACCCACCACCGAGCAGGCGCGCCGCGCCTCCATCGCCGCGGCTGTCGGCAGCCTCGTCGAGTGGTACGACTTCGCGCTCTACGGCGCCGCGGCCTCGCTGGTGTTCAACACGTACTTCTTCGTGTCGGACAGTCCGACCGCGGGACTGATCGCCTCGTTCGCGACCTTCGCGGTCGGCTATTTCGCCCGCCCCTTCGGCGGCATCGTCTTCGGCCATCTCGGCGACAAGATCGGCCGCAAACCGGTCATGATCTTCACGCTGACACTGATGGGGCTCTCCACCGCAATGATCGGGCTGCTGCCCAGCCACAACTCCATCGGCATTGCCGCGCCGATCCTGCTGGTGCTGCTTCGCATCCTTCAAGGTCTGGGCGCCGGCGCCGAGTACGCCGGGGCGATCGTGATGTCCTCGGAGTCGTCCCCTGCCGGACGGCGCGGCTTCTATGCGTCGTGGTCCGGCGCCGGCGTCTGGATCGGCTCAGCCCTCGGCCTCGGCACCTTCCAGGTCTGCCTGTGGCTGACCGGAGACTCGTTCTTGGTGTGGGGTTGGCGCATCCCGTTCCTCATGAGTCTTGTGATGCTCGGGGTCAGCCTCTACATCCGCCGGAAGGTCAAGGAGACCTCGAGCTTCGAGGAGGTCGTCAAGAGTGAGGACCAGATCGAGCAGATGCCGATCGTCTCGCTCCTGATGACGGACAAGGGCCGCCTTGCAGTAGCTCTCGGCTCGAACTTGATGCTGTCGGGCTTCTCGTACATTCCCCAGGTCTGGGTGCTCAGCTATCTCACGAACGATCTCGGCTACGCCGCGACGCTGGCCCTCGGCATCAACGCGATCATCCTCGTCTCGGGTGCTGGATTCATGCCGTTCTTCGGTGCCCTGGGCGACCGGATCGGTCGTCGTCGCCTGTTTCTCTGGGGGTGTGCCTTCGGCGCTGCGTGGGCATTTCCCATGTTCGCGCTGATCGACACGGGCAACACGTTCCTGGCGATCGCCGCGCTCGTCGTGTGCTTCATCGGCGCTGTGGCCACCTGCTACGCCTCGCAAGCCGCTTTCCTCACCGAGCTCTTCCCGCCGGCCAAGCGCTACTCCGGCGTTGCCTTCGCCCGCGAGGTCAGTGGAGCGTTGCTGGCGGGAACGGCTCCGCTGATCGCCACCGCGATGGTGGCAGGTGCCGATCACTGGTGGCCGGTCGCGACCTGGATGGTCGTCATGGCGGCAGTGGCGTTCATCGCGGTCTACCTGTCCAAGCACTACCGGCTCGATGCCGACCAGGGCGACGACGACAGGTTCAATCACGTCTCCCCGACCGTGAGCCCGACCGCGTCAGCGGCCGACCGCATCGGGATCCGCTGATGTCTGCCGAGAGCCAGCTTCGGCCCGCGCTGTTCGACCGATACTTCGATGAGTACGCCATCGGGCAGGTTGAGGCGGGCGGCACCGCGACGATCGGCGCAGTCGACATTGCGCAGTTCGCCGAGCTCACCGGCGACCGTCATCCCGCTCACACCGACGAGACGTTCGCCCGAGAACGCTTCGGCGGCCTGATCGCGCACGGTGTGCTGACGTTCGGTGTCGTTGTCGGACTCACCGTCGAGTACAACCGGCGCGCCGTTGCCTACGGCTACGACCGCATCCGTTTTCCCGCACCGGTCCTCGCCGGTGACGTGGTGAGCGCTGTCGCGGAGGTGGTTGACCTGACCGATCACAAGAACCCGGCAATAGGCCTGGTCACCAAGCAGTACACCGGCACGAACCAGGACGGGGCGACTGTGCTGGTATGCCGCCACATTCTGGCTGTCGATCGCGTCCCTGACTCCAAGGAGAACCCATGACCACCCCGAACAGCCTGCCCACCACGACCGAGCGCGCGCTCGCGGCGGCACACTGCGCCCGCGCCGGTGCCCGTCGTGCCAACTCCACTGACCGCGCCGCCTGGCTTCGGGCGATCGCCGCGGGGCTCGACGCCGCGGCAGATCCATTGGTCGAGCTTGCTCATGCCGAGACTCGTCTGACCGAAGGTCGGCTGCGTGGCGAGCTGGCACGGACGAGCTTCCAGGCCCGTCTGTTCGCCCAGCGTCTCGAGGACGGCGACCTGCTGCCGGGCATCATCGACCCAGCTGATCCCGAGTGGCCGATGGGACCACGCCCCGACATTCGTCGAGGACACGTACCGGTCGGCCCCGTGCTCGTGTTCGCCGCCAGCAACTTCCCGTTCGCGTTCTCCGTCGCCGGTGGTGACAGCGTCAGCGCGCTCGCCGCGGGGTGCCCAGTGGTCGTCAAGATCCATCCGGGTCACGTCGAGCTGTCACGAGAGGTTGCACGGATCGTCACCGCGGCGCTCACCTCGGCTGGCGCTCCCGAAGGCCTCTTCAGCGTGATCGAGGGCCTGGAGGCGGGTGTCGCCGCCGTGCAGGACAGCCGGATCAGAGCCGTGGGCTTCACGGGATCACTCGAGGGAGGTCGGGCCCTGTTCGATCTCGCCGTGAACCGTCCCGATCCGATCCCTTTCTACGGCGAGCTGGGCAGCACGAATCCGGTTGTCGTCACCCCAGAGGGCTGGGCACGCCGTGGCGACGACATCACCGCGGGTTTCGTCGGGTCGTTCACGCTCGGCACCGGCCAGTTCTGCACGCAGCCGGGAGTCGTCCTGGTACCTGACGTCGCAGCGTTGGTGGCCGGTCTCGACCTTCCGGCCGTCGATCCGATGCTGAACGACAGAATCCGTGCCGGCTATGACCGAGACTTCACGCAGCTCGCTTCGCACCCGGCCGTGTCGACTGTGTCAACCGGACCAGCCACGACCGAGGCTCCTGCAGCGGTCGTGCTCCAGGCGACCGCCGGTGACGTGCTCGCCGACCCCACGATCGTCACGAGTGAGGTGTTCGGCCCGGTCTCGATCATCGTCGGATACCGCGACGTTGCCGAGGCGGTGGCCGTCCTCGAGCTGTTCGACGGCGCGTTGACGGCCACAGTTCAGGGTGGGGCGATGCTTGACGACGACGCTATACGGCTTCTCGACGTCTGCTCGAACTTCGCCGGCCGCGTGCTCTGGAACCAGTGGCCCACCGGAGTCACGGTGAGCGACGCCCAGCAGCACGGCGGGCCGTGGCCCGCCACGACGGCGCCCATGACGACCTCGGTCGGCACGGCCGCGGCACTTCGCTTCGCTCGGCCAGTGGCGTACCAGAACGTGCCGCAGGAAGCGCTGCCGATCGAGCTGCGCGGATGACGTCGCGGAGCGGACTCACCTGGGACCACCCTCGCGGGGTCGACGCGCTCCGCGCCGCCGCATGTCACACGGCCGCACCGTGCGACATCGTGTGGAACGTCCAGCCGTTGGAGGGATTCGAGTCGGCGCCGATCGGCGAGAACGCCGCGCGGCACGACCTTGTCGTCCTCGACCATCCCCACGTCGGAGAAGCCCTCGCGCTAGGGGCTCTCCGTCCGCTCGGCGAGGTGTTCACGGAGGTCGAGTTGGCTACGTGGCGCGACACCACGGTCGGTCCCTCGTTCGCCTCGTACGAGTTCGCCGGCGAGCAATGGGCGGTCCCGCTCGACGCGGCCACCCAGGTCTCGGTCCTGGCCGATCCGGGCATTCCCGCACCGGCCACCTGGGCGGAAGCTGCTGCGCTCGCCGCGGAGGTGCGCACCACGCTGCCGACCAGCGGACCGCACCTGTTCCTCACACTGTGCGCGATCGCGGTCTCGAATGGGCACATGCCGGGGTCGGGCGAGGTGTTCCTTGAACCTGCGGCGGTGGCCGAAGGTCTCGAGATCCTCGCAGCGCTCGCTCCAGCCGGCCCCGGAGCAGATGTCCACAACCCGATCACCGTGCTCGAGCAGATGTCGGACCCGGACGGCCCGCAGTACTGCCCTCACGTGTACGGATACGTCAACTACGCCCGTCACGACCAGGCCCGCCCCCTGCGCTTCGTCGACGCTCCGGCCGGGACGTCTGGCCGCATCGGGTCGGTGCTCGGAGGGACCGGTATAGCCGTCAGCGCTGGTTGCGACGTCGACGACGCGCTACGCGACCATCTGCGCTGGTTGATGAGTCCGCAGACGCAGATGGACTTCGTGCCGAGACATGCTGGGCAGCCGGCGGCCGTATCGGCGTGGGAGTCCGAGAAAGTCAACGCCGAGGCGACCGACTTCTACGTGGCGACTCGCTCGACAATCGAGCAGGCGTGGGTGCGGCCACGCTACGACGGAGCGATCGCCTTTCAGCAGCGTGCTGCGGACGAGGTGCGCCGCAGCCTGTTCGACGACCGCGACCCGGACCGCCTCGCACGTGTCCTGGACGCCTTGTACGACCACCGGCCGCTCAGTGCGGCGCAGCCAACCTGACCACAAACCCTCCAAGGAAGCCAAGATGAGCACGTTGACCACCCCCGATCCGACCACCTGGCCGCCGACTGCCGCGAGCCTGTTGCCCGACGACCACGAACAGGCAACCCTGGTGGGCCGGATCTTCGTGCCGGCGGTTGGCGGGCCTTGCGTGGTCACCCTCCGCGGACAGGACCTCGTGGACGTCACGGCGCGGTTCGCGACGATGCGCGATCTCGCCGAGGAGCCAGACCCCGCAGCCGCCGTGAGGTCTGTCGACGGACCCATCGTCGCTCGACTCGAGGACGTCGTCGCTGCCACTCCGTCGGAGCTGCGCCGACCGGACGCACCGTGGCTCCTCAGCCCGATTGACCTCCAGTCCGTCAAGGCCGCCGGCGTGACCTTTGCGGTGTCGATGCTCGAGCGGGTCATCGAGGAGCGCAGTGGCGGGGATGTCGCCCAGGCGGGCCGCCTGCGCGACGACATCTCATCACGCATCGCCGGGGACCTCACGTCTGTCCGTCCGGGATCGCCGGAGGCAGCCCGGCTCAAGGCGATGTTGGTGGCCGAGGGTGCATGGAGCCAGTACCTCGAGGTCGGGCTCGGTCCTGATGCTGAGATCTTCACCAAGACGTCGCCGATGGCCACGGTCGGTGCCGGTGCCGACGTCGGTGTTCGTGCTGATTCGAGCTGGAACAATCCCGAGCCGGAGGTCGTGCTGTTGGTGTCGTCGACGGCGCGGATTGTGGGTGCCATGTTGGGCAATGACGTGAATCTGCGTGACTTCGAGGGACGATCCGCCCTGCTGCTCACGAAGGCCAAGGACAACACAGCCTCCGCAGCGCTCGGGCCGTTCATCCGTCTGTTCGACGAAGGCTTCGGGCTCGACGATGTGCGCGCGGCGACGGTCACGCTCGAGGTCGCGGGCACTGACGGTTTCCGGCTGGAGGGCATGTCCTCGATGAGCCTCATCAGCCGAGACCCGACCGAGCTTGTCGACCAACTCATGGGAGCCACGCACCAGTACCCGGACGGAGCGGTGTTGTTCCTCGGGACGATGTTCGCGCCCGTCGAGGACCGCGACGAGCCCGGCAAGGGCTTCACCCACCGGTTCGACGATGTCGTCTCCATCCGGGAGCCCCGTCTCGGTGCGCTGGTCAACCGGGTGCGCACGAGTGAGGTGTGCGAGCCGTGGACCTTCGGCACGGCGGCGCTGTTCCGCAACCTCGCCCAACGCGGTCTTCTCTGAGCTAGCAGTCTTCTAGGTGCGGCGGCGCACGGTTTCGCGCTTCGACTCGTCGACCGCGGTCTCGTACGCCGTCACCAGGGCCTGGATCGTCAAGGGTTTGAACCGTTCGACCAGGGCAGTGATGTCCTCAGGTGTACGCCCGGACGTCCGAAGCTGGGGCCACCACATGGTCCGGAAGACCTCGGTGATGTCGCGAGCGACGGCCTTGCCCGCATCGTCGAAGATCTTGCGCGATGCGTGCGCGACCTCGATCGGCATGTCGGTCTCGATGAACTGGATGCCGACCGCAAGATGCGCCGGGGCGACCTGGAAGACGTCCTCGGTGGGGGTCGGTTCGACGACGCCCAGAGCGATCAGCATCTCGAGATCGTGATCGCTCAACGCGCGTCCGGCACGCAGCTCCAGCGCGGTTCGATCCACTTCCTCGGGGCGGTCGGCCATCCAGGGCGCGAGCAGGGTGCGGTGCAGGGCGACCTGTTCGGGCGTCGCGTCCGATGGAATGTTCTCCAGGTAGCCCTCGATCGCCGACAACGTGAATCCATGTGCCTGCAGCTCACGGACGAGTTCGAGCCGGGCGAGGTGGTCCGGTCCGTAGAAGCCGTTGCGGCCCTCGCGTCGTGGGGGCGGGATCAGGCCGCGACCCGCATAGAAGCGAACTGTGCGTACCGACATCCCCACGCGTGATGCGAGCTGTTCGACGCTCATCGTCTCGGCTGGCGTGGTGGTCATGTGGTCGACCCTATTCCACGGCGTTCATCCGGGTTATCGTCGACGGGTCGACGATCCGGGGGGATGCACATGCGACGAGTCTTGACAGCTGGCCTGGCGTTGCTCGCGTCATTGATGAGTGTTGTCCCGGGCGCGACAGCAGCCACGACGACCGATTTCGCCGTGTGGGGTGCGATCACGGGCAAGACCAACAACTTCGCGACCTCGATGCAGTTGCCCGCTGTCGGCTTTCCTGAGGCCACCGTCAGATCGGACTCTCGATCGGACATCGCGCTTCCGAGCGGTGCGACGAACTGGTTCGGCGAGAACACGCCGCCGGGACTCGAATACGGCTCGAGTCGTGATCGGGCGTACCTGAATCTTCGGCCGCGTGCCGACAATGCGACCTCCCCGTCCACCACGACCTACACCTTCGACCGGGCGACCCCACAGGGCTGGGCGTTCGTCCTGGGCGATATCGATGCCGATCAGGTCGCGGTCGCAGCCACCCGGGCCGACGGCACGCCGGCCACGACCGCAGAGCTGGGATTTCGAGGCGCGTTCAACCTGTGCGCCACGACACCGCGTCCCAGTGGTGTCTGTGTGAGCAATGGCCGTCCCAAGGACGTGCCGACCTGGAATGCCGCCACCGCAACTCTGCGGGGCAACGATGCGGCGATCGACTCCGACGGTGCAACAGGCTGGTTCGAACCGACGACCCCGCTGCGCACCCTGACTTTGACCTTCACCCGTCGCGGTGGATTCCCCGTGTTCCAGACCTGGTTCGCCGTGACCCGCCAGGATCTCACGGGGAATGTGTCGGTCACATCGGGCACGTGCGGTCTCACGGCAGCCTCGATATCGCTCCTGGACGCCGAAGGCGCCGTCGTCGCGCAACAGCCGGTCGGCCCGACGGGCGGTTATGCCTTCACGGGAGTGGCAGCCAGCGACGGCTACCGCGTCGCCCTCTCAGGTGTTCCCGACTGGTGCATCTCGACCGGCCCCAGTAGTCGAGCTGTCGACTTGACCGCGGGTGATGCGACGGCTGATTTCACGGTGCGCGAGGTCATTCCGGTGCCGATTTCGGGGAGGATCACCGATGGTTCCGATCCGCTCGGGGGAGTGACGGTGACCCTCACTCCGGTAGGCGGTGGACCGGTCAAGACGACACTCACCGATGTCGACGGCCGGTACGTCTTCGATGACAATCCGGACGACACGACCTACACGATTTCGGTCACACCGCCGGACGGCTATCTGCCTGCTGCCGATCGCACTGTCACGATTCCTGACGCAGGGACCACGCCGATCACGAACCAGGATTTTGTGCTGGCCGAACTCCCTGCCGTCAGTGGCACGGTGACGGGCCCCGACGGTCCGCTACCCGGTGTCACGGTCGAACTCACCGGTGGTGGGCAGACCTTCCGGGCGGTCACCGGCGCGGATGGCACGTATGAGCTCGCGCGGATTCCGGCCGGCAGCTACGTGCTCACGGTGCCATCGCCACCGGCCGGGTACGAGCCCGCGACAACTGCCCCGGTCGTCGTGGCGACGTCCGATGTCCCCGGCCAAGACATCGCCCTGACCCGTGTACCGGCGACGGGATCGGTTGCGGGAACCGTGACGCTCGACGGCGTGCCGCTGGCCGGCGTCGACGTGACGATCCGGCCTCCGGGTGGGACGGGGTCGACAGTCAGGACGGGTGCCGACGGGACCTACGGCCTGGGGGACCTTGCGCCGGGAACCTACGAGATCGTGGCCATCGCTCCCGACGGCAGCAGCGGGCCGACGACGCGAACTGTCACGATCACGACGGCAGGTGAGGCGATGGTGGGTCAGGACTTCGCCTTCACGACCGACGACGATGTGCCGGTCGAGCCGCAGGAGCCTGTGGATCAAGGCGAGGGCACCGATCCAGACGACGTCGAGGCTCAACCCGCTGGCGCTGGCGTCCTGCCCGATACCGGCGCTCCCTCGTCCGGATTGCCGGTCATGGCTCTGTTGCTGATGCTCACCGGGTCATTCCTCGTCATCGCGGCACGTCGTCGCAGCTCGTGAGGCACCGCACACCCTCCTGACCCTTGGACTTTGACAGTGTTGGTGTCACAATCGTCAGTGCCACTGTGTTGGCAATCCCCCAATCCGAATTTTGCGAGACTCTTCTGTGAGGAAACAGTCCATGACCGAGGCCTTCGTCTACGACGCCATCCGCACCCCCCGTGGTCGCGGCAAGAAGTCCGGATCACTGCACGAGGTCAAGCCGATCTCGCTGGTGACCGGTCTGATCGATGAGATCCGTAAGCGCAACCCGACTCTCGACACCGATGCGATCGAAGATCTCGTCTTGGGCTGCGTCTCGCCGGTCGGCGATCAGGGTGCTGATATCGCCAAGACCGCCGCTCTTGCCGCCGGTCTGCCCGACACCGTTGCGGGTGTCCAGCTCAACCGTTTCTGTGCCTCGGGCCTCGAAGCCGTCAACCAGGCTGCCGCCCGGGTCCGTTCCGGCTGGGAAGACCTGATCCTCGCCGGCGGTGTCGAATCCATGAGCCGGGTGCCCATGGCATCGGACGGCGGAGCCTGGGCGATGGACCCGAAGACCGCCTTCGACACCGACTTCGTGCCCCAGGGAATCGGCGCTGACCTGATCGCCACGATCGAGGGGTACAGCCGCCTCGACGTCGATACCTTCGCCGCCGAGTCGCAGGCCCGTGCCGCCAAGGCGATCGCCAACGGCTATTTCAACAACTCGGTCATCCCGGTCAAGGACGCCTCGGGATTGACGATCCTCGACCACGACGAGTTCGTCCGTGAAGGCACGACGGCCGAGAGCCTCGGCTCGCTCGCGCCGTCCTTCGCCCAGATCGGCGATCAGGGCGGGTTCGACGCTGTTGCGCTGGAGAAGTACCACTGGGTCGAGAAGATCAACCACGTCCACCACGCCGGCAACTCCTCAGGCATCGTCGATGGAGCTGCCCTCGTGCTGCTGGGCACCGAAGCCGCCGGTGAGCGTCACGGCCTCAAGCCGCGTGCCCGCATCCTGTCGGCTGCTGTTTCGGGCTCAGAGCCCACGATCATGTTGACGGGCCCCGGTCCCGCCAGCCACAAGGCGCTCGAGCGTGCCGGTCTGACGGTCGGCGATATCGACCTCTTGGAGATCAACGAAGCCTTCGCGGCAGTCGCTTTGCGTCTCATGAAGGATCTGGGCGGCTACCCGCACGACCAGACCAACGTCAACGGCGGCTCGATCGCGATGGGTCACCCGCTGGGAGCGACCGGTGCCATGATTCTCGGCACCTTGGTCGACGAGCTGGAGCGCCGCGATCAGCGCTATGGCTTGGCCACGCTGTGCGTCGGAGGCGGTATGGGCATTGCCACCGTCGTCGAACGCCTCAGCTGATCCTCCTCACCCCCATCTTTTCGAAAGAGACACACATGACTGAAGCAGTGCGTTACGAGGTCGAGGACGGAATCGTCAACCTCGTCATGGATGACCCCAACCAGAGTGCCAACACGATGAACGCCGACTACGCCGAATCGATGGGCGCTGCCGTCGATCGACTGGTCAAGGACATCGCCAACGATCCCGCCAGCATCAAGGGCATCATCGTCTCCTCGGCGAAGAAGACCTTCTTCGCCGGCGGCGACCTCAAACTCATGACCCAGGCCACGCCGGCTGACGCCGAGCGGCTGTTCGAGGAGGTCGAAGCGATCAAGGCGACGCTGCGCAAGCTCGAGACCTCGGGCAAGCCGGTCGTCGCCGCCATCAACGGTGCGGCATTGGGTGGCGGACTCGAGATCGCCCTGGCCTGTCACCACCGCATCGCGGTCGACGGTGGCTACCAGGTCGGTCTGCCCGAGGCGACGCTCGGCCTGCTGCCCGGTGGCGGTGGCGTGACACGTACGGTGCGCATGTTCGGCATCTCCGACGCCTTGATGAAGTTCTTGCTCCAGGGCCAGCAGATGCGTCCTTCCAAGGCCCTCGCAGAGGGCCTCCTCGACGAGGTCGTCGCGACCCAGGACGAGTTGATCCCCGCTGCGAAGGCCTGGATCGAGGCCAATGCCGACAATGAGGAAGCTGCTTCTCAGCCGTGGGACCGCAAGGGTTACCGCATGCCGGGCGGACTGCCGTCCGATCCCAAATTGGCGGCGTTCCTGCCGGCGTTCCCGGCCAATCTGCGCAAGCAGACCAAGGGTGCGCCCTACAAGGCACCCCGCAGCATCATGTCGGCCGCAGTCGAAGGAGCACAGGTCGATTTCGACACCGCTTCGCGGATCGAGTCGCGTTACCTGGTCGAACTTCTCATCGGCCAGCAGTTCAAGAACATGACGCAGGCCTTCTTCTTCGATCTCGGTGCCATCAACGCCGGCAAGTCGCGGCCCGAGGGCATCGCGCCGACCAAAGCCGAGAAGGTCGCCGTGCTCGGCGCCGGCATGATGGGCGCGGGAATCGCGTACGTCTCGGCCAAGGCCGGCATGCAGGTCGTGCTGAAGGACATCTCGCTGGAAGCAGCTGAGAAGGGCAAGGCGTACAGCCAGAACATCGTCGACAAGGCGGTCGCCCGGGGCCGTATGACGCAGGACAAGGCCGACGCTCTGCTGGCGCTCATCACCCCGACCGCCGACTACGCCGATCTGGAAGGCTGCGACTTCGTCGTCGAAGCTGTCTTCGAGTCGGTCAAGCTCAAGCACGAAGTCTTCGCCGAGGTCGAGAAGGTCGTCAAGCCCGATGCGCTGCTCGGGTCCAATACGTCGACGCTGCCGATCACGATCCTGGCTGACGGTGTGAAGCGCTCCGAGGACTTCATCGGGATCCACTTCTTCTCTCCGGTCGACAAGATGCCGCTGGTCGAGATCATCGCCGGCAAGGACACCTCCGACGAGGCGATCGCTCGGGTCATCGACTACACCAAGGCGATCAAGAAGACCCCGATCGTCGTCGGCGACAGCCGTGGCTTCTTCACGAGCCGCGTCATCGGCACGTTCGTCAACGAGGGCGTCGGCATGCTGGCCGAGGGCGTGTCGCCCGTCAGCATCGAGCGCGCCACGGTTCAGGCCGGATTCCCCGCGCCCGTCTTGCAGCTCAGCGATGAACTCAACCTCGAACTCATGGTCAAGATCCGCAATGAGTCGAAGGCGGCTGTCGAAGAGTCCGGACAGACGTGGGACGCCCATGCCGCTGAGACCGTCATCGACACGATGATCGAGATCGGTCGCCCCAGTCGTCTCAAGGGCGCGGGCTTCTACGAGTACGCAGATGGCAAGCGCACGGGTCTGTGGTCCGGGCTGGGCGAGCAGTTCCCGGTCGCCCAGCAGCAGCCGGCGTTCGAGGACCTCAAGGAGCGCCTCACGTTCATCATGAGCCTTGAGACGATCAAGTGCCTCGACGAGGGCCTGCTCTCGGTGCCCGACGCCAATATCGGTTCGATCTTCGGCATCGGTTTCCCGGCCCTGCAGGGCGGTGCGATCCAGTACGTCAACGGCTATGAGGCCGCTGACGGCTCGATCGGCGTCGCCGCGTTCGCGACGCGGGCGCAGGAGCTGGCGGCCAAGTACGGCGATCGGTTCAACCCGCCGGCCTCCCTCCTGGAGAAGGCCAAGAACGGCGAAAAGTTCGTCTGAGATCGTCACGATCAGCACTGCCCCCGGATCTGTGGTTCGGGGGCAGTGCTGTGTCACGTGTCGGCGGACAGGCTGCCACGGAACACATCACACGCCAGCTGCCTGGAATGGCTAGCCTTACCTAAATTACGGTGGGGAGGTTGTCCCTCGAAAGGTGCGTTCTGTGAAGCGAATGTTGATCCTGTCCGCCGCTGCGCTGGTTCTGGCCGGCTGCGGTTCGTCATCTGACTCCGCGACCGATGACTCTGATGCGGATGGCTCGTGGTCGTACACCTCGGGCAACGGCGAAAAGGTCGAACTTGATTCGACCCCCAAGCGCATCATCGCCAGCGGCGCCGAGGCGGCCGCCCTGATCTCGTTCGGCATCAAGCCCGTGGGCATCTACGCGACCGGTCCGGTCAAGGACGACAAGAACCTTCAAGACCTCGATCTGTCGGGAATCACGATCCTCAGCGAGACCTGGGGCGATATCGACGTGGAGAAGGCAGCCGCGCTCAAACCCGATCTGATCGTGGCTGACTGGTGGCCGGCCGAGAAGGCCTACAGCGGCATGGAGGAATCAGCCAAAGCTTCCAGCAAGAAGCTTCTCGATCTCGCCCCGGTGGTCGGCATCTCGCAAGGCGACTCGATCGAGGAGCTCGTCCGCGGTTACGAGAAGCTCGCCGAATCGCTCGGTGCTGACACCGACGCCCCCGACGTCGCGGCCAACAAGCAAAAGTTCGAGTCGGCACTCGCCGACTTCAAGAAGGCCGTGTCGGCCAAGTCCGGGCTGTCGGTCCTGGCGGTCTCACCGGCCGAGGACCTGTTGTACGTGGCCAATCCGAAGTACGCGCCCGAGCTGCTCGACTTCCAGCGTTGGGGTCTCGATGTCGTCAACCCCGACAGCCCCGACAAGGGCTTCCCATACTGGGAGAACCTCAGCTGGGAGAACGCCGACAAATATCAGCCAGATCTGCTCCTGATCGACAACCGCACCTACGAGTCGTCGCTCAAGCAGGGTGAAGGACAGCCCACCTGGAAGAACATCAAGGCGGCCAAGGCCAAGGCTTACGCCGAATGGCCGGCCTACTGGATGCACACGTACGGCGAGTACGCCGCGCAGCTGACCCAGCTGACCGACGCGATCACCAAGGCCGACGACGACCTCGCGTGACTGTGACAGATCGCCTGTCCGCTGGGAACGAGACCACGCCGCGGCATCGCTCGCGAGCTGCGCTCTCGGCCGGATTCGTGGTGTTGGTCGGTGCCCTGCTGGTCGTGTGCTTCTTCAGCATCACGCTGGGTGCACGCGGCGTCGGAGTGTCGACGATCTGGAAGGCGTTCAGCGATTACGACCCTTCTCTGGCTTCGGAGACTGTGATCCGCGAGTTGCGGGTTCCGCGCACGCTGATCGGCGTATTCGCCGGTGCGGCTCTGGGACTCAGCGGTGCGATCCTTCAAGGAGTCACCCGTAATCCGCTCGCTGATCCGGGCATCATGGGCATCAATGCCGGGGCCGCGGCAGCTATCGTGTTCGCCATCATGGTGCTCGGCGCCCAGTCGGTGAGTACCTACGTCTGGTTCGCGTTTGTGGGAGCCGGCTTCGCAACTGTCACGGTCTACGGGATTGCCTCGCTCGGGCGCGAAGGTGCGACACCGATCAAGTTGGCGCTCGCTGGAGCGGCCGTCACCGCGGTACTCACGTCAATCACGACGGCCATCGTGATGATGAACGTCGCGGCGCTCAATCAGTTGCGATTCTGGCAGGTGGGTTCGCTCGCCGGTCGCCACTTTCCGGTGTTCTGGCAGACGGTTCCATTTCTGTTGCTCGGAATCGTGCTCGCGCTCGGCGCTGGGCGTGCCTTGAGTGGACTGGCACTGGGAGAGGATCTCGCGCTCGCGCTCGGCCAGCGGGTGCGGCTGACCAGGGTGGTACTTTTCGTGACGGTCGCGATCTTGTGCGGAGCGGCGACTGCGGCGTGCGGACCGATCGTGTTCGTCGGGCTCATGGTCCCGCACCTGGCTCGGATGATGTGCGGCCCCGACTACCGCTGGATCCTGTCCTATTCGCTCGTGCTCACTCCGATTGTGTTGCTGATCGCCGACATCATCGGTCGAGTCGTGATCTCGCCCGGCGAGTTACAGGTCGGCGTGGTCCTCGGTGTGCTCGGTGCCCCGGCTTTCATCCTGCTCGTCCGTTACCGCAATCTCGCGGAGCTCTGATCGCAGTGACAGATGTCATCGATATCCCGCTGGTTCGGGCAGGGCGCCGTCAACGTCGTCGCCGTTCGGTCGTCGTCACGGCTCTGTTGGCCGTCATCGCCTTCTGCCTGTTCGTGCTGACCATGATGGTCGGCAGCTACTACGTCTCGCCGATCGACGTCATGATGTCGGCGTCGAGGCTGCGTGAAGATCCCACGGTCGACTTCATCGTCCGTGACCTGCGGCTCCCAACCGCGTCTGCGGCGTTGGCGGTCGGACTTGCTCTCGGAATCTCGGGCATCGTGTTCCAAAAGCTGTTGGGCAATCCGCTGGCATCACCGGACTTCGTGGGTGTGTCGTCCGGTGCGAGTCTGTTCGCGGTCTCGTCGATCGTGCTGTTCAACGCCACCAGTTCGCAGATCTCGGGTTCGGCTCTGATCGGTGCCTTGCTGACGGCGCTGCTGATCTATGTCCTCGCGTGGCGTGATGGCATCACCGGTTACCGGTTCATCCTGATCGGCATCGGTGTCTCGCAGTTCATGCTGTCGATCATCGGCTACATCACCTCGCGGGCCGAGCTGTCCGAGGCGAGGCAGGCGATGACCTGGCTCGTCGGTTCGGTCGGCCAGGCCGGATCCGGGGAGCTGCGGACGCTCATCGGCGTGCTGGCGGTCCTGATTCCGATCGCTTTGGTGCTTGAACGGCCGCTGCGAACGCTCGAACTGGGGGACGACACGGCCAGGGCGCTCGGCTCCCGGGTCGAAGTCCACCGGCTCGGACTCATCGCCTTGTCGATCATCTTGATCGGTCTGGCCGTGGCCGTCGCCGGGCCGATCATGTTCGTCGCGCTGATCGCCGGTCCGATCGCCCAACGGCTGACCGGCCCGGCAGGCGGGGTGCTGGCTGCCGGACTGGTCGGCGCGATCATCGTGCTCGGCGCCGACCTGGTTGCCCAACAGGTCCTACCCGCCGCGCTGCCGACCGGTGTCCTGACCGGCATCATCGGTGCTCCCTACCTCATCTGGCTCCTCGCCACCGTCAACCGGGAAGGACGCGGCGGATGACCTCACACGATCTGCGTGCTCAGAATCTGACTCTTGGATATTCCGACGCCGACATCGTCAACGATCTCGACGTTCAGATTCCCGACGGGCGCATCACGGTCATCGTCGGAGCGAATGCGTGCGGCAAGTCCACGCTGCTGCGTGGTCTCGCCCGCCTCTTGAGACCTCGAGGCGGTGAGGTGATCCTCGACGGCAAGTCGGTGCAGGACATGAAGAGCATCGACGTGGCCAAAGTACTGGGCCTGCTGCCGCAGACGCCGGTCGCTCCGGATGGCATCTCGGTCGGCGACCTGGTCGGTCGTGGACGTTATCCACACCAGGGCTGGTTCCGTCGCTGGAATGCGGAGGATGACCAGGCAGTGGCTGCCGCGCTGGAGGCCACCGGCACCGCCGATCTCGAGGGCCGCAATATCGCCGAGCTCTCGGGCGGACAACGCCAGCGAGTCTGGATCGCGATGGCTTTGGCGCAGGACACCGACCTGTTGCTGCTCGACGAACCGACCACCTATCTCGACATCAACCATCAGATCGAGCTGCTCGACCTGTTGGTTGATCTGAACCGCGAGTCCGGCAAAACCGTCGTCATCGTCTTGCATGACCTCAATCTGGCTTGTCGGTACGCCGATCACATCATCGCGATGAAGCGCGGCGTGATCGTGGCCGAGGGGGCGCCCAATGACGTCATCGATGCCGCAACCGTGACCGAGGTCTTCGGACTGGCATGCGAGGTCGTGCCGGATCCGGTCAGTAACACCCCGATGATCGTTCCCCGTGGAAGGCACCACGCCGATCACGTGATGAGATGAACAGATGGACAACGTCACCGCGATGCCGATGTTCCCGTTGGGCTCGGTGCTCCTGCCCGCCATGCCGTTGTCGTTGCGGGTTTTCGAGCCGCGTTATCTGCAGATGCTGCAGGACATCCTTCCTGATCAGACGGCCGAGTTCGGTGTTGTTCTGATCGAGCGAGGCCAGGAGGTCGGCGGCGGCGAGAAGCGATTCGATGTGGGCGCCGTGGCTCAGGTCGCCGAGCTCAAGGTCGCCGACGGATATCTCGCGCTGCTCGGTGAGGGAACCCGCCGCATCGAGGTAATCGAATGGTTGGCCGAGGATCCCTATCCGCGCGCTGCCGTGCGTGAGTTACCGGCGGTGGAGTGGAGTTCGGAGTTGACCGAGCGCCGCGACCAGACCGAGGCACTCGTGCGACGCACGCTTGCTCGAGCCAGTGAGTTCCAGGACGTCTCGTGGTCGGCGGCGGTCCAGTTGAGCGAGGATCCGATCGATGCGCTGTGGCAGCTGGCCGCCATCGCGCCTCTCGGCCCACTCGACCAGCTGGGATTGTTACGCAGCGCCTCGGCGCGGGAGTTGCTTGATGCGATCTTCACCGCGACCCAGGACGTCGGGGAGGTCTTCGATGCGCGCGGGCGCTGAGCGGCGACGAACAGCACTTGTCGCCGCAGTACTGACAGCACTGTTGCTTTCCGCCTGCGGGAACGGTTCGGGCGCGGTGTCGCAGGACGACTACTACGACGTCCTCTATGACGATGACGCCACCGCCGCGGAGATCATCGAGGTTGCCGGTGCGCCGTTCGACATCGCCCGGTCGGGAGACGGCTCGCTCCTGTTGTCGTTCTCGATCCGTGACACCGAGGGCGGTGAGATGGAGAAGGGGGCCTGGCGGCTGCTTGATGCCGAGGGTCAGGTCGTCCGGTCCGAGACCATCGCGACCTACGGTGAGCCGCACGGCCTCGACAACGGCTTCGTCCTCGTAGCGGGGGAGTCGGATTCACCGCCGACCAGGATCGCTGCGGACGGTTCGACGTCGTCGGCCGGGAAGACCCGCCCCTTCGTGCCAGTCAAGGCCGGCGACGTGCTGATCTCCGATATCGAGCCCGCGCTGTTCTACCGTCCGTCTGACGGCACAGTGCACGAGATGCCTCGACCGCCGGGGGCACGGAGCAGCGACGACATCTTCCAACAGCTTGCGATCGACGACGACGGCACGGTGTGGGGTGTCACGAATTGGACGGACCAGACCGCACCGCTGGTGCATTCGACCGATGGCGGCGTCACCTGGAAGACCGAACAGGTGCCCATGCCCGGGGGTGACGGGGGACCGCATGGGCTCGTCGCGAGCCACGGTGTCACGCTGCTGACGTTCGCCGAGCTCATGGCTGAACCGCAAGGTGATGACAACATCGTCGCGGCCCGGATAGCGACGGGCGGAGTGAGTCGGGAGTTCGCACCGGGTGGGCTGCCGATGGACCGATTGCACTATCCCGGAATTGTCGTACTGCCCGATGGGCGGCTCGTGATCGGCGAAAACGAAGTCAAGAACGCTGCCGGATGGTGGATCGCCGCATCACCCGACAACGAGGACTTCGTCCGCCTCGAGCTGCCTGCTGAGGTCACGACGATCACCTCCACCGGCGATGTGCTGTATGCCTTCTCGTGGCCGGGCGAGAACGATGTCGTGTGGGAGTCTGTCGACGACGGTGCGACGTGGGACCAGATCGACGTCGGGCGCTAGTTCAACGGACCCTCACGTAGCGAGCCCACGCGAAGCAGAACAGCCCAAAAGCGGCCAGGCCGATCGCCACGAGGGTCAGGAGATACGGCCCGTAGGGCTGGTCACGCACGGTCTGAAGAGCGTCGTCGAGGCCGCCGGCCTTCTCCGGGTCATACGAGATCGCGGCCCAGCCGAACAGGACGCCGACGATCCCGATGGCTACCCCCTTGCCCAGGTAGCCGATCTTGCCGACCCGCACGATCGCAGTTCCCGAGGCTCCGGATGTCGCGGAGGATGTGAGGTCGTGCGTGAACTTCTCCGTAAGGCCGCGGACGATCTGCGATTTCGCAACCGCGAGGATCACCACGCCGATGCTCGCTACCAGGACGCGTCCGGCAGGCCCTGACAACAGCGATGCGGTCAGGCCCTCTTCCTTCGAGTCGCTGCTGCTCGAACCACCCGAGCCGCCCGCGATACGGGCCGCCGAGAACGAAAGGACCGCGTACACCCCGGCGCGTCCAACGGCCGAGAGCCGCTTGCGAAGCCGATCCATATCGTCCTGCTCGGTCTGGAACCCCCAGATCGCAGTCAGCAACTGCCAGACGGTGAGCGCCGCGAGACCGAAGGCGCACACCCAGAGCATCGTGCCGCCGAAGGGTTGCTGGGCGATGGTCTTGAGCGCCCCGGACGTACTGGCGTCCCCGCCGCTCTCGCCCCACGCGATCTGCAGGGCGATGACCCCTATGAGCAGATGCACGACGCCGTAGGCGACCAACCCGATCCGGGCGGCCGCGAGCATCGTGGTGCTGTGACGTGCCTCCCGCCCAGCCTGATTGCCACGGTTCGCGACGTCACCCATGCGGATGCTCCGCGGCATCGGGCTCGGCGGACTTCTGGGCGAGTCCACGTCCAAGACGCGATGACTTGTAGCCGTAGGCGAAGTACACGACGAAGCCGATCGCCAACCAGATGAGGAAACGGATCCAGGTCTCGACCGAGAGGTTGACCATGAGCCACAGGCAGGCCGCTATCGACAGCAGCGGGATGAGCGGCACGCCGGGTACCCGGAACGGCCGGTGCAGATCGCCGCGGGTACGCCGCAAGATGATGACGCCGGCTGATACGACGACAAATGCGAACAGGGTGCCGATGCTGACCAACTTCGACAACTCCGAAAGCGGCACGAATCCGGCCAGAACCGCGACGAAAAGACCGGTCATGATCGTGATGCGATATGGCGTGCCGAATCGCGGGTGCACCTTTGCCAGTCCCACGGGAAGCAGTCCGTCGCGCGACATCGCGAACAACACCCGGGCCTGGCCCAGCATCAGTACCAGGACCACGGTCGTGAGCCCGGCGACGGCGCCTACCGAGATGAGGTCACTGGCCCAGTCGAGGTCATTGGCCTTGAATGCCTCGGCGAGCGGGGCGGCGGTTTTCATCCGCTCATCGCTGTACTTCAGCATTCCGGTGATGACGAATGACACCGCTGCGTACAACACCGTGACGATCGCGAGCGAACCGAGGATTCCGCGTGGCACATCGCGCTGCGGATTCTTGGTCTCTTCGGCGGATGTCGCGACGATGTCGAAGCCGATAAAGGCGAAGAACACGACGGATGCCGCAGCGATGATGCCGTAGACGCCGAACACCGTCGGCTCGATCCCGAAGATCGACTGGAGCAGCGTCGAGTCGAGCCCCGACCCGCCCTTCGACGGCTGTGATTCCGGCACGAAGGGCGAATAGTTCTTCATCTTGATGAAGAACAGGCCCGCCACGATGACGAACGTGATGACCGCCACCTTCACGATCACCAGGACACTGGCAAAACGTCCCGACAACTTGGTGCCGAGCACACCGACCACGGTGAGTCCGAGCACGATCGCGATCGCTCCGAAGTCGGGAACTGCATCGTCACCTGCCAACCAGGTCGGCAGGTCGAACAGGGATTGCAGGTAGGCCGACCAACCACGGGCGACCACCGCGGCACCGAGGGCCAACTCAAGCACGAGGTCCCAGCCGATGATCCAGGCGATCAGTTCGCCCAGCGTCGCATACGAGAAGGTGTACGCGCTGCCGGCCACCGGGACGGTCGAGGCGAACTCCGCGTAACACAGCGCCGCCAGACCGCACGTGATTCCCGCCAGCACGAACGAGATGACGATCGCCGGTCCGGCATTGCTGAAGGCCTGCTCGCCGGTGAGCACGAAGATGCCGGTTCCGATCATGACTCCGACGCCGAAGACTGTCAGGTCCCAGGCCGAGAGTTCCTTCTTGAGCCGATGTTCGGGCTCGTCGGTCTCTGCGATCGACCTCTCGACGGATTTGTTGCGAAACAGGTCCATTCAGCCATCCTGTTGCCGACCGGTGTCCCCCGCAACCGCTGAGGTGTCGATCAGGACTCGACGCCTTGTGCCAGTTCTTCTGCGGCCTTGGCGATATTTCGCTGCATCGAGCCGAACACGATGCCGTGGAACGGCAGGATCGACCACCAGTAGAGCTGGCCCAGCAGCCCTTTGGGATGGAATAACGCGCGGTGGTGGAATGTCGTGGTGCCACCCGCCGTCGAGCCGACCTGCATCTCCAGCCAGGCGAGTCCGGGCAGCTTCATTTCCGCTCGCAAACGCAGGAATGTGCGATCGTCGGTTTCTTCGACCCGCCAGAAGTCGACGGCGTCTCCGATGACCAGATCATGGGGATTGCGACGACCACGGCGCAGGCCGGGGCCGCCGACGAGTCGATCCAGCAATCCGCGAACTCGCCACGCCAGCGCCCAGGAGTACCAGCCGTTGCGGCCGCCGATGCCTTCGATGATGCTCCACAGATCTTCTGGGCTGGCCTCGACCTCGCGCGTTCGCTCATCCTTGTAGAGCGAACCACCCGCCCAGTCGGGATCTGTGGGCAGACCCTCGGCGGGTGCGCCGGCCGTCGATGCGGACGACCACCTGGTCGGCACGTCGAGGTTCTGAATTTTACTCAGGGCCAGTTCGACCGAACGGTCGAATGTGATGAGACCATCCGGGGGATCTGGAACATACTCCGTGATGTCGTGGTTCGCCATGACCACGGTGTTCCGCAGTGACTCGACGAGCGGACGCGCGAGACTGGCCGGCACCGGCGTCACGAGGCCGACCCAATGGCTCGACAGGCCAGGCGACAACACGGGAACTTTCAGGATCCGGCGCCGCGGAAGCCCGGCGATCGCGGCGAAGCGTTGCATCAGATCGAGGTAGGTCAGTACCTCGGGTCCGCCGATGTCGAACCGGCGGTTGACCTCGGCCGGCATATCGGCCGAGCCGACCAGGTAACGCAGCACATCGCGGATCGCGATGGGCTGGATGCGGGTCTTGACCCATGTCGGAGTGACCATGACGGGTAGGCGTTCGGTGAGATAGCGCAACATCTCAAATGACGCGGATCCCGATCCGATGATGACGCCCGCCTGCAGGACCGTGGTCGGTACGCCGGATGCGAGCAGGATGTCACCGACCTGCTTGCGCGATTGCAGATGCTCTGACAGATCTTCCCCGACTGGATCCATGCCGCCGAGGTAGACGATCCGAGCGACACCCGCGCGCATGGCCTCCTCGGCGAAGGTCTGGGCCATGCGCTTCTCGGTCGCCCCGAAGTCGCCGCCGGTTCCGATCGAGTGCAGCAGGTAGTACAACACGTCCACATCGCGCATCGCGGCTCGCACCTGTTCGGTGTCGGTCGCGTCCCCGACCGCGATCTCCACGTCGGCCGACCACTCGTGCGCTTGGGCCTTGCGTTCGTCGCGGACCAGGACCCGCACGGTGTGGTGGGCTGCCAAAAGCTGGGGGACCAGCCTGCCGCCGACGTAGCCGGTCGCGCCAGTGACGAGAACTCGAGTGCGGGGCATCTCTCCAGTGTTAGGGACCTGGGCAGTACTCGCACTTTCTCACTGCCGAGCGATAGCGTCGACCCATGACGACTTTCCCAGCCGATGTGGTCGATGCGATCCTGCACCACATGAACGATGACCATCCCGATGACAGCCTGGTGATCGTGCAGGCCTTCGCCGAGCCGGATGCGAGCAGCGCCGTGATGACCGGGTTCGACAGTGAAACCGCAGCATGGGATGCCACCATCGACGGACAGAGCCGCGCGGTGACGATCCCGTGGCTGGGTCCGGTCGTCGAACGCCCTGACATTCGCCGTGAGGTCGTGAACCTGTACGACCGAGCGGTCGAGAAGCTGGGCCTTCCGCCGCGCGAGAGGCACTGACGATGAGCGCCGACACCGAACGCACGGTCGGCATGACCCGGATCGGGCCATCTCGTTACCGGGTCACGAATGACCGGGGTACTTCGATGGAGATCGGTGACGGCTCGTCGGCCGACTTCACCCCGGTGGAGCTGTTGCTGGCGGCGCTGGCCGGATGCACTGCCATCACGGTCGATCCGCTGATCTCACGACGGGCCGAGCCCGACACCTTCGACGTCCGCACCAGGGCCGACAAGGTCCGTGACGAGCAGGGAAGTCATCTGGTCGACATTCTCCTGGCGTTCGACGTGGCCTTTCCCGACGGGGAGGCCGGCGCGGCGGCCCGCGCGCTTCTGCCTGATGCGATCCGCAAGGCAGAGGAGAGGCTGTGCACAGTGAGTCGCACCGTGGCGATCGGCACTCACGCTCAGACCGAGATCAACGACGTCTGACTCTGATTCAACGGGACGGTGTGAGCCGGCGCGCCTCATGGTCGGCGTGGTAGCGCTGCCAGTCGAGTTGAAGGCGGTCACGATTCACGAGCGATCCGATCAGCCAGAAGGCCGGGAATAAGCCCGCAAGCACCGCGATGATCGCGCTGTGCCAGATCGGATAGCGGCTCAAGCAACGGCCTCTGCGGTAGCTCGCGACGGCGACGGCCAGAAACACAACCGCACAGATAGCTGCTACCAGCCCGCCGACGATCAACTCGCCAGTCGTCACGGACAGAGGGGAATGCTCCATCGGCGCAGTCTAGGGCTCGGGTGGCTCAGGCGTGGTGTCGGAGCTGGGCGTCTTGATAGGCGAAACAGTTCGGGAAGTAGTGCGGCGTCAACGGACGGCCACTCGGCTCGGTCGGTCCAGGCGGCGTCGGGGCCAGGGTGCACGGACGGTCCTGCCAGTCATTGCGCCGCACGAGGCGGTCATCGATCACGGTCCCCAAATAGGAGCCGCTGACGTCGACGGCGTCGTTGTCTTCCCAGGGGAACCAGCCGATCCAGTGACCGTCCAGGTCGAAGAGATGAGGGTCAGTCCATGTGCGTCGAAACGCGATGGGATCCCCGCCCATATCGAACAGGTACACACTCATTCCAGCAGTTCCTTCCCTCTGCAACGACGTTACGAGCAATGAGGGAAGAAATGGGGGATTTTGCTGACGTACTCAGAGAATTGATCCGAACGAACTAGTCCTTCGCGTCGAAGGCGTCCTGCAGGTCCTGGATGTTGAGCCGTTTCATCTTCATCATGGCCGCCTGCGCGCGGCCCGCGGCCTCGCGATCAGGATCGGCGAAGAGCCGGCCGAGCGCCGTCGGTACGACCTGCCAGCTCACACCGAATGCGTCGACGAGCCAGCCGCAGGGACGTTGTTCACCTCCACCGGCCAGCAGTGCGTCGCTGATGGTGTCGACCTCCTCCTGGGTCTCGACGCTGACCGAGAGTGAGAAGGCATCGGTGAGCTTGAACATCGGGCCGCCGTTCATCAAGGTGAGGTGTTGCCCTTGCAGGCTGATCTCAGCGATGAACAACGAGCCGTCGGGATGCCGCTGCTCATTGAGCAGTTCAGCGGTGTCGAACACCTCGAGATAGCGCTCGACCGCGGCCTCGGCGTTGTCGTCGAACCAAAGGAACGGGGTGATCGTGATGTGGCTGGCCATGGGAGCTCCTGTGCGGACGCGCTGCGATTTCAGCGGTCACATCAGGATGCGTGCCGACCGCGCCAGGTGCAAGCGATGATCAGTACACCTTGATTTTCTTGGTGTACTTGCTGCACGAACGGCCCTCGGCATATCCGGTGCGCCGGGCGATGAAGCAGGCCTTGATCCGGTGTCCGACATCGGGCCTCCGTGTCGAGTACCAGTCGTACCCCGGGGCAGGTGTGCGCTTGCCGTCCCGGTACCAGATGATGTCGTAGGTTCGGGCCTTCTTGTTCCACGTGGGAGGCTTCGCGACGACAGTGTTGAGATCGATCCTGACCTTGGGACGCTTGGTCGCTTTCAAGGTCGGATAGTGGATCGTGAATGAACGAGCGTGCGTCGTCCCAGCACCTACAGCAATGGGGTTCGCTGTCGCGAAGCTCTTTTTCTTGGAGAACCATTCGACGTAGCCGACATCATTGGACGAACCGCGAGCGCGATACTGACCGGGATGGAGTCCGGTGAACGTGACGGTGCCACCCGAGGTCAGATACGGGCTGCCGATAGGGCGGGCATCTGTGTCGTAGATGGTCGCAGTGCCACCGGTGGCCTTGCCTCGCGGATTCTTGATCGTCAGACGTAGGGTGCTGCCCGGAGACAGAGTCATGTCCTTTTGGGAAAGCTGTTGTCCTGAGGTGACCGTCAGATAGGTGCTCGTCGTGGCCGTCGCGGCGTTCGGGAACCATTGACGTGCGAGGCGAGGCTCGTGCCCGTTGTCTTCGGCGTGCAGCGCATATCTTCCCGCGGGAAGCTTGGAGACCTTGAACTCTCCACTGGGACCGACGTTGGAGAACCATGAGGAGCTTGTCGAGACCTTCCCGTTGGACCAGACGGGGTAGGCCCTGACGCTGAGGAAGTTCTCGCCGGGAGCAGTGCCACCGGGGGCCTGAAGAGTGCCGGAAATCCTTGCGCCGCGGACCATCTGGAAGTTGACGGACTTGGCCGAACCCACCTTGTAGGCCTTGCCGCTGTTGTACGACTGGGCCACCCAATCGCCGTAGAGATGCGTCTGTTCTGCGGTGAATCGGTAGGTGGCGACCGGCAGGCTCAGCGAGTAGCGGCCGCTGCTGGTGGTGGAGCGGCAGTAGTCGTTGACGTACTTGCCCGACTTGGCGTATCGCTTGGCGCAGACCCTGATCCCGTCCAGGCCGGGATGCCCGGCTTCAGGTGAGGTGACGATTCCGCTGACTGTGACGCGAGATGAGGCCTGGGCAGGTGCCTGGACGAGCGCGAAAGTCGCAGCGAGTCCGGCCGAAGCGGCCAGCAGGCGAGTCATGACAGAGGTGCGGGGCCCGAGATGCATTGAGTCAGTATCTCTCACTTGCGTCGGATCCGGTGGCGTTCGCCGGAGTGTGCAATAGCCTGCTGGAAGCTAGGAGGCTATTCATGACGCAAGCCGTGCTCATCGAGACTGTCGATGATGTCCTGACCATCACCTGGAACGATCCCGACCGGCTCAACGGCCTGACGGGGGAGATGATCGCCGCTGCGAGCCACGCGATCGAACGCGCACCGGCCACCACCCGCGTCATCGTCTTCTTCGGCAAGGGACGGGCGTTCACGACTGGCGCGCGCCTCGACGGAAGGCTGGACGGTACTGAGCCGATGGACATCGCGAACCGGCTGATCCGCGCCATCGTCGCGGCTCCCTTTCCGGTTGTCGCGGCGGTCAATGGCCCGGCAGCAGGTTTCGGTGCTTCGGTCGCGTTGGCAGCTGACGTCACGCTGGCCGCGCAGTCAGCGTATTTCCTGCTGCCCTTCGTCAATATCGGCTTGACGCCGGACGGCGGGACGTCGGCCGTCGTAGCTGCTTCGATCGGGCGCGCTCGCGCCTCTGCGATGGCCTTGCTGGGTGAACGGCTGTCGGCCACCGACGCCGCCAGTGCGGGTTTGATCCACAAAGCTGTGGCCGATGATGAATTCTCAGCCGAGGTCGACCGCATCGTGAAGCAATTGGCCGGCGGACCCGCTGTGGCCTACCGGGCGACGAAGCAGGCCATCAACGCCGCGACGCTCGGCAATCTCGACGAGGCACTCGACCGTGAGCGCGATCTGCAGGTGTTGTTGTTCGGCACCGACGATTTCGCCGAGGGCGCGACGGCATTCATGCACAAGCGTGCTCCGAGATTCACTGGCCGATGAGGGCACACATGACTGACTTCGAGACGATCGAACGCTTGCTGACGACCCGGCGTAGCTGCCGGGGATATCTGCCCGACGATGTTCCACGCGAAACAATCGAGCAGATCCTCGTCGCCGCTCAGCACACGGCGTCATGGTGCAACACCCAGCCGTGGCAGGTGCATATCCTCTCAGGCGAGGCCCGCAACGAGTTCTCGAAGCTGGCGATCGACAACGTCATCGCGATGTTGGGTCAACCTGCGCCGAGCGACTTCCCGTTCCCCTCGGCATACACCGGCGTCTACAGCGAGCGGCGCAAAGACGTGGGCTGGCAGTTGTACGAGGCAGTCGGCGTCCAGCGAGGTGACCGGGACGGAACGGCGGTGCAGATGTTGCGCAACTTCGAGTTCTTCGGGGCGCCGCATGTCGCGATCATCACGACTGAGGCTGATCTGGGGGTGTACGGCGCGATCGACTGCGGGTTGTACGTCAACTCGTTCATGCTTGCTGCCGAAGCACTCGGACTCGGCACGTGCGCGCAGGCCGCGATCGCCCAGGCCACCCCGGCAGTGCGGGAGTACCTGGACCTTCCGGACGCACGTCGAGTGGTCTGCGGCATCTCGTTCGGGTATCCGGATCCGGCCCACCCGTCGGCTCAGTTCATGTCACGACGGGCGCCTGTCAGCGATGCCGTGACATTCCTCGACTAGCTGCGCAGCGCCCCGATGCCGAGAACCGCAGCCAGCCCGAGGGCGCTGCGCGGGTGATACGCCGTGGTCCACAGTCCACCGTGTGCGGCATTGATTGCCTCGTCCTGCCACGGCTCGCCCTGCGGTGCTGCGCCGGAGCGCAGATCGTAGGCGAGCAGGGCAGCCATCAAGGTGTTGCTGGTCGCGGGATCGAAGATCTCCACACCGAACCGGTGAGAACCCGCATAGGCCGCCGCCAGAGCTTTGTTCTTGACGACCGATCGCGTGCGGGTCGCAGGGGCGACGTTGAGCGAGACGGTCGTGCCATTGGCGCGAGCCGTCGTGGCGCGCCAACGCTGTAGGCGTTTGGCGAGTGCGTAGTTGGGTCCTTGCTGCGGTACGAGGGCATCGCACACGCCTGGGTCGGCGTCCGGCGGATAGTTGCGCTGCAGCAGACGACCGCCGCTGATCGCGCGCACGGGGGTGCGAACGAGGCGTGAGAGTCCGCGGCGCGAGTACGCCGCATTGGCCCGCTCGACTTCCTCGGCGGGCGCCGCGAACGTATCTGTCGGCGTCGCCAGGAAAGCCAATGCGGTGTCTGGACGCTGTCGGATGAGGTGGTTCGCGAGGGCGTCGGCGGCCATCGACAACCGCACGTGGGTCGCACCATCGGCGTAGCAGTAGTTGCCGACCACCAGGCGTCCGCTGAGGCCGTCGAGCCAATGCGCGAGGGCCGGCAGTTCGGTCAACAAGTTGGCGCCGGTGTCGGCATCGTCGCCGTCGGTTCGTGTCGGGAGACGCAGTGTGCCGGCGCTCGGCGACGCGGTCTCGAGCACGCGTTCCTGGACGCCGGCGCGGGGCAGGTCGACGGCTACGACGTCCGCGCCCCAGCGCAACATCGCGCGGTAGGGCCCCATCTCTGCTCCGGCGCCCAGGACGACAACGGTGTCACCCTCAAGGCGCAGCCACTCGGGATTGTCCTGCACGGCCTGCACCGCTTCGGAGCATGACCGGGTGATGATCCCGTTCTCGACCCAGCGATCCAGCTGACCGAGCAGTGCCCGCCCGCTCAGGCGTTCGCCGCGGTAGGGGATCGACAGTTCGGTCTCCGGTGCCTCCGTGCCGACGATGGTCCGGGTCGAGAAGGTCTGCTCAGGTGGGGTGGAGTCGATCGCAGCGTCGAGGGCGATGTCGTCGAATCGCATGAGTTCGTGTGCACTTCGCAGACCGTCGGCCGCGATGGTGCGTGCCGCGGCAGGCGCGCCGATCCCGGCTTCCACCGCCCGGCGGAAATGAGTCAGGTAGCCGCGACGCCAGTTGGTCTCGTTCTCCACCGCTCGGGCGCCGACCGGATCGGCTTTCCGCAGAGCATCGGCCATGATCGTCCGCGCTGCCGCTGACGAGCTTTCGGAGGGGAAGCGGACTCCGTGATGCGTACTCATCTACTCAGAGTAGGAGCCTGATTCCTCCGCTCAGCAATGCGGCTTCAAAATCTTTTTCGGTGGTGGACCAATACCTGGTGGTCGGGGTGGCGAACTGGGGGTGTGACCACGACAACCGCAGCACCTCAGACAGCGCCCTGGTGGGCCGGAGCCCTGGCGGGCTTCCTCGCCGCGGCGTCCGGTGTTGCCGTCGGCACAGGTGCAGCCGCGCTGTTGCAGGGCGTTCCGTCACCGATCGAGTCGGTCGGCAACCGGGCGATCGACTATGCGCCGCCATTCCTGAAGGAGTTCGCGGTCAAGCAGTTCGGTACTGCCGACAAGCCGATTCTGATCGGCGGAGTCGTTGCGACCTTGGCCTTGTTCGCGATCGTCGCCGGCATCATCGGCCGCAAGCGGCCCCGCATCGCGATCGTCGCAGTCGGCTTGATCGGTCTGATCGCCGTCGTGTGCGCGGCCATCGACCGCACGACCACAGCGAGTCGCGCACTGACTTTGGTGCCATCGATCCTCACGGTGCTCGTCAGTCTCGGAGCACTCGTCCTACTGCTGGCCAATCTGCGCGGGCGCGAAGTGGCCGCCAACGCACATCCGCTCGGCCTGGGTCGCCGAGGATTCCTCAAGGCATCGCTCGGCGTCACAGCGCTGGTCCTGCTCGGTGGCGCAGTGGCCAATCTGTTCGGCAATGCCGCCGCAGCGGCTTCGCGGGCAGGTATCAAATTGCCGAAGGCCGCACGCCCGTCAGCCGTTGTCCCGGCCGGAGCGCAGGTAGACGTCGGTGGCGTCAGCAAGTTCGTGACGCCCAACCGCGACTTCTATCGCGTCGATACCGCGCTGCGGATCCCCGACGTCCCGGCCGAGGGCTGGAGCCTGCGTATCCACGGCATGGTCGACAAAGAACTCAACCTCACGTTCCGCGATCTGATGAAGATGCCGCTCGAAGAGCATCGTGTCACCTTGACCTGCGTCTCCAACGAGGTCGGCGGCCCGTATGTCGGCAACGCTCTGTGGCTCGGCATCCGCACCGCGACGTTGCTGGAGATGGCCGGAGTCCAAGACGGGGCCGATGCGATCAAGTCGACCAGCGCCGACCGATGGACGGCAGGAAGTCCGCTGGAGACCGTGACGGATGACCGCAATGCGATGGTCGCGATCGGCATGAACGGTGAACCGTTGCCGCTCGCCCACGGATTCCCGGCCCGACTCGTGATCCCGGGACTGTACGGCTTCGTATCGGCCACCAAGTGGCTCGTCGACATCGAAGTCACCCGCTTCTCGGACTTCAAGGGCTATTGGACGACGCGGGACTACACGGCGCTCGCGCCGATCAAGTTCTCCTCGCGCATCGACGTGCCCAAGTCGTTCCAGGCTTTCGCCAAGGACAAGGTCCGTTTCGGTGGTGTGGCCTGGGCGCAGACCGTCGGCATCGAGAAGGTCGAGGTCAGCATCGACAAGGGTGACTGGGTCGAGGCTGAGCTCGGTGCCGAAGACAACGCCGAGACCTGGCGACAGTGGAGCTACCAGTGGGACGACGCCACTGCGGGCACCCACCAGGTCACGATTCGCGCCACGAACCGCGATGGCGAGACACAGACTTCCGAACGGGCCTCGATTCGCCCGAACGGGACGACCGGCTGGCACAGCGTCCAGTTCCGCGTCGAGTAGGACGTACGACCGCACAACCGCACAACCGCACGAAACCCAACCACAAGGAGAAACACCATGCGTACAACCACAAAGACCCTCGCTGTCGCGGCGGTTGCCTCGCTGTCCCTCTTCACTGCTGCTTGCGGTTCGAGCGACAGCGAAGGGGAAGCCGCACCTGCGGACAAGGCCACGACGGACGCGCCCGACGAGGCGATGGCCGATCCGGCTGCCGATCTCGTGGGTGCGGGTTGCGCCGACTACGCCAAGGCGGTCCCGGACGGGGCGGGTTCGGTCAGCGGCATGTCGCAGGATCCGGTCGCCACGGCCGCCAGCAACAATCCCTTGCTCAAGAGCCTCGTCAAGGCCGTCTCGGGCCAGATCAACCCCGACGTCGATCTGGTCGACACCCTCAACGGCGGAGAGTTCACGGTCTTCGCACCGGTCGATACCGCCTTCGACGCGCTGTTCAAGCAGCTGGGTGAGGACGGGGTCAAGACGGTCTCCGAGGAGAAGGGCGGCGGGACACTTTCGGGCATCTTGACCTACCACGTCATCCCGGGCCAGATGGCTCCGGCCGACATCGACGGAACGTTCAAGACCGTCAACGGCGCGGACCTGACGGTCAAGGGGTTGGGCAATGAGATCACTGTCGGCGATAAGAGCGCCAAGGTCATCTGCGGTGGCGTCAAGACTGCCAATGCGACGGTGTACTTGATCGACAGCGTGCTCATGCCGCCCGCTGCCTGATTCACGACACTGCACGACAGCCGGGCCGGTCCGAGTTTTCTCGGGCCGGCCTGCTGGTTCCTCTGACACGGCGCCACTTGACCTCAACAGGGGTCGAGGCTCGATGATGGTGACCGGTAACAGGAGGACACCATGGATCTCGCAATCGAGACGCACCAACTCGTCAGGACGTTCGGTGACAATCGAGCCGTTGACGGAGTGGACCTGCAGATTCCCAGCGGCGGCGTCTACGGGGTCCTGGGCCCCAACGGTGCTGGCAAGACGACCACGATCCGGATGCTGGCCACCTTGCTGAAGCCGACGTCCGGCAGCGCCATCGTGCTGGGTCATGATGTCGTCGCGGAAGCGGGCGTCGTCCGCTCGAAAGTGGCGATGACCGGTCAGTTCGCCTCGCTCGACGAGGATCTCTCGGGCACCGAGAATCTGGTCATGCTGGCCCGGCTCTACGGATTCGGCTGGTCGGCGGCGCGCCGACGTGCGGCCGAGTTGCTCGACGCCTTCGAGCTGACTGACGCAGCCGATCGTCAGGTCAAGAAGTACTCCGGCGGTATGCGCCGGCGCATCGACATCGCGGGCAGCATTGTGGTGCGCCCTGAACTGATGTTCCTCGACGAACCGACAACGGGCCTGGATCCGCGCAGTCGCAATCAGGTGTGGGAGATCATCCGCGCCCTGGTGTCGGCGGGCACGACGGTGCTGCTGACAACCCAGTACCTCGATGAGGCCGACCAACTGGCCGATCGCATTGCGGTGATCGACCGGGGCAAGGTCATTGCCGAAGGAACCAGTGGGGAACTCAAGGCCTCTGTCGGCAGTGGTGCGCTGCATGTGCGTGTCGCCGATGCGTCCAGGCGCGACGACGCGATCGGTCTGCTGGAGGCCGGACTGTCGGCCGAAGCGACTCGTGAGGGCGATCCGGCCGCGCTCAGCATGAGGGTTTCGGATCCCTCCTCGGTGCCGGCGGTTCTGGCGTTGCTGGGCGATCACGGAATCGCCACGACCGAATTCTCACTCGGCCAGCCGAGCCTCGACGAGGTGTTCCTCGCGCTGACAGGTGAGCACGTGCAGGACTCCACCGACAGTGACAGCGGCGATGAGCTCGCCGAGCAAGGAGTCAATGTATGACCACCGACACTGCCCGCATGGACGTTAAGGTCGCTGCGGCTCTGGGCACGGGGGAGCGTCCGCCGGCGGCCTCGGCCGTTTCGTCGTCACTGACGTTCGGCTGGCGCGCACTGCTGAAGATCAAGCATGTGCCCGAGCAGCTGTTCGACGTCACGATGTTCCCGATCATGTTCACGCTGATGTTCACGTTCATCTTCGGTGGCGCGATCGCGGGCTCGCCGCAGGACTATCTGCCGTATCTCGCTCCGGGAATCCTGGTGCAGACGGTGGTGATGATCACGATGTACACCGCGATGACGATCAACAACGACATCGAGAAAGGCGTCTTCGACCGCATCCGCTCGCTGCCGGTGTGGCGCCCGTCCTTGCTCGTCGGATCGTTGCTGGGCGACACGCTCCGCTACACGATGGCCTCGACGATCATCATCGTGATGACGTTGATCCTGGGCTACCGGCCAGAGGGCGGCGTGGTTGGCGTCATCGCGGCGATCGCCTTGTTGCTGATCTTCTGCTTCAGCCTCAGCTGGATCTGGACGCTGTTGGGCTTCAAGCTCCGCACCCCCAATGCCGTCATGGGCGTCAGCATGATGGTGCTGTTCCCGTTGACCTTCTTGTCGAATGTGTTCGTCTCGCCCGACACGATGCCGAAGGCCCTGGAGAACATCGTCAAGGTCAATCCGGTCACGATTCTCGTCGACGCGGCCCGCAGCCTCATGAAGGGCGATCCTGACAGCGGCGCGATCATCACAGTGCTGATCATGTCGGCGGTGCTCGTCGCGGTCTTCGGCCCGCTGACGATGCGGGTCTTCGCCAACAAGTCCTGACGTGTCGGCCGGGCCGGGCCGCACCGGAACCTCGGAGCCGGTCCGGCTACGCTCCGGACATGGGCTCGATTCACCTCATCCGGCACGGCCAGGCGTCATGGGGAGCGGCTGACTACGATCAGCTCTCCGATCTGGGGGTTCGACAGTCGAGTGCGGTGGGGATGTCGTGGGAGGCGTCCGACTGGGCGCCGACCGAGGCGATCGCCGGCAGCCTGAAACGGCACGCGCAGACCGCGATCGCCGCGATAGATGCGTGCGGTCAAGGCGATGGCTACGACGTCGACGGTGGGTGGGACGAGTACGACATCCAGACCCTCGCCAATATGCAGGACGACGCTCTCGTGACCGCGGGTCAGAAGGCGGTCCAGCAGGCCTTGAACGTTGCGCTGACCGAATGGATGGCCGGCGAAGGCGAACACGTCGAGTCCTACCGTGAGTTCGTCGACCGGGTGCTCGCCGCGTTCGAGGTCGCGGCCGCTCGCGCGACCAAGGGGCGCACCGTCGCGGTGTTCACCTCGGGTGGCCCGATCGCGCAGGTCGTGTCGCACGTCTTGTGCGGCGACGACTCGCTGTTCCAGAAGTTCAACGACATCGTGTTCAATGCGAGCGTCACCACGATCATCGTGGGGGAGACCGGCCGCCGGGTGCTGGCATTCAACGAGCACACCCACCTGCCGAAGGACATGCTGACCTTCCGCTAAGTCCAGATACCGCTAGTATCTGAGTATGTCGATCGCCCCGCAGTCGCGTGTCCTCATCACTGGTGCCGGATCCGGGCTCGGTCTCGCGCTGGTGCGCCAGTTCGTCGAACGTGGCGGCCGGGTGCTCGCGACGGATGTCCATGCCGAGATCCCCGAGCCCCTGCGTGGCCTGGCCCAGGTGACGTACCGCAAGCTCGACGTGACCCAGGACGTCGATTGGGCCACCGCACGTGACTGGGTCACCGAGGAGTGGGATGGCCTGGACTATCTGTTCAACAACGCGGGAGTGGCTGCCGGCGGCCGCATCGAACTGTCGGAGATGGATCAGTGGCAGTGGATCGTCGACATCAACCTGCTGGGCGTCGCGCGGGGTTGCCGTATGTTCACCCCGATGCTCAAGGCACAAGGATCTGGTCACATCGTCAACACCGCATCGGCGGCCGGTCTGATCCATCCACCGCGCATGAGCGAGTACAACGCGGTCAAGGCCGGCGTCGTCGCGCTGAGTGAGACCCTGCTGCACGAGCTCAAACCGTTCGGAGTGCAGGTCTCGGTGATCTGCCCGACTTTCTTCAAAACCAATCTGACCGATTCACTGCGCGGTAAGGACGAAGCCGCACGCCAGTCGGCGGCCAAGCTCATCGACCGGTCGAGCGTGACGGCCGACGAGATCGCGGCGGTGGTCATCCGCGGTGTCGAAAAGAACCGGCACATCATCTTGACCGACCGCAACGGCCGGGTCGCCTATGCCGCCAAACGGTTCATGCGTCCCCTCTATTACAGGATGATGGCCAGAGCTTCGACCCAGATGAGCAAGAAGGACTGACATGTCGCGGACGAAGATGCGCAAGAACGTACTGATCACCGGAGCCAGCTCAGGTCTCGGAGCAGGCATGGCTCGCATCCTGGCCGCCAAAGGGCACCACCTCGCGCTCACGGCACGGCGAGTCGACCGGCTCGAGGCCCTGCGCGATGAGCTGCTCGCCGCCCATCCGGACATCGAGGTCGTGGTGCACGCGCTCGACGTCAACGACCACGATGCGGTCTTCTCGGTCTTCAAGCAGGCCGCCGCCGACCTCGGTGGGCTGGATCGGGTCATCGTCAACGCCGGGCTCGGCAAGGGCGGCCGGATCGGTACGGGCAAGTTCCACGCCAACAAGCAGACCGCCGAAACCAACTTCATCGCTGCACTGGCCCAATGTGAGGCCGCGATGGAACACTTCTACGCCCGCAAAGCAGGGCATCTTGTCGTGATCTCGTCGATGTCGGCGATGCGCGGCATGCCATCGTCGATGACGACATACGCCGCCACGAAGGCCGGCGTGGCGATGCTGACCGAAGGCATCCGATCGGATCTGATCGGTCGCAAGGGTCTCGACATCAAGGTCACGACACTGTTTCCCGGCTATATCGCTTCGGAGATGAACGAGGGGGTCCAACAGGAAACCCGGCTGATGGTCGACACCGAGACCGGATGTCGCGCGCTGGTCAAGAAGATCGAGGCCGAAGTAGCCGATGCGGCGGTTCCGGCTTGGCCATGGGCGCCGCTGGGTCAGGTCATGAAGCACGCGCCACTTGGCGTCGTACGCCGAATGGTCTGAATCGGCGAACACGGTAGGTTGGACGCGACGACCGTTCGCCAACGCAGGAGTGCCAGATGACCACGACACCCCCCGAGCCGGATCAACCCTTCGGCGTCAACCAGCCGGCATACCCGGGAGAGTCCGCAGGCCACGGATCGTATCCGGCCTCGCCCGCCCCCGCACCGGTCGACCAGCCGGGGTCGATCGCGACAGCGTGCAAGCTCATGCTGGTCGGCGCAGGACTCAGCGTCCTCACCCTTGTCTTCAGCCTGGCGACGATGGGCGATCTCAAGGATGAGATCCGAGACAAGATGGTCAAGGACGATCCCGATGTGAGCCAGTCGACGATCGACGCCGCCTACGCCATCGGTATCGGCTTTGCTGTGGTCTTCGGTCTGCTGGGCGCGCTCTTGTGGGTCTGGATGGCGTGGAAGAACGGTCAAGGACGCAAGTGGGCGCGCGTCGTGGCATCGGTCCTGGGTGGTCTCAATGTCGTCGGGGCGTTGTTCACGATCTCGGCGGGCAACGCCGGAACCCTCACAGTTGTCTCGACCCTGGTCAGTCTCGTCCTGGCGGTCGTGATCCTCGTGTTGCTCTGGAAGCCGGAGTCGACCCGCTTCTACGATGCGACGACGGCCTCGCGCATGCTGTGAATTCCTACTCGGGCAGCTTGACCCGTAGGAACGTCGGCCGATAGAGGAACGGATTGTCGTCGACCTTGGCGACATCGGTGTTGTTCTGGCTGTACGACACGACCACGGATCCCTTCTCGGGGAGCAGGTCTGGATGGGCCAGCGGCATATAGCGCAGCGTGCCCGACGACTCGTCCGAGGGGATCTGTGCGACGGGCTCGGAGGCCACGAACGGCCCGGTTGGGCTCGGTGCCGACCACACCACGAGGTCGGTGCCGAGGTACTCGTCCCGCTTGCTCACCGCGAACCAGCGCCCACCCTGCTCGAAGACACTGAGCGTCTGCGAGACACCTCTGACCGCGGGGATGAGGGTCGCCGCGCGTTCGGGATCCTTTTGCCATTTCGCGCCGTCCCAATAGCGCAGTTTGGTGGGATCGAGGATGTCGTCGGGCCGGATGCGCGCGACCTGGAGCGAGAAGCCGAACGAGTCGCCGGTGTTCGCTGTGCCGTACAGCAGGACCCAGCCGTCGTGGACGACGGAGGCGGCCCCCCAGGTCGGCCGGGACTTGTCGGAATCGTCGCGGCCGAGGTCTTGGACCTTGAGCAGCTGTGGCGGCTTGCCGCGGGCCGCGATGAACAAGGCGATTGACGGGCCGAGGTTCTCGAAGGCCAGTGCACCGTCGGGCGCCTTCGCGCCGCGAACCCGTTGCGCGGCCACCCCGACGAGGTCGTACCCGGTGCGCTCGACTTTGGCGATCGACATCGGCCAGTAGCCCACGCCGTCCGCGCGGTCGGGGATCAGCGCACCGTGATCGGCGGGCAGGATCACGTCGGCGCACCGGTCGTCGAAGACCAGCATCGAGTTGCGGACGAACCGTTGGCCGTCGAAGTCGGCGGCCCGGAGGGTGTCACCGAAGACCCAGAGCCGACGGCCGTCCTGCAGCGTCACGTCGGCGCCGACATCTGCTCCCTGGAACTCCGAACTGCCGCGCACCTTGGTCACGAACTTGTTGACCTGCGCCACGGAGGTGACCGGCTCGATCGGGATGCAGGACGTCTCAGTCGCGCGATCGACCGCTTCGAGCGTGACATCGCCTCCGCCGGGGGCGCTGGCGATCGCCGCGAACATGATGGCCGCGGCCGGGAGCGTCACTGCTGCGACGCGCACCCGCCACGGAAGCGGCCCCAAGCTCATACATATACCGTCGCACACCGCATAGGCTCACGGCATGGGACGAGGGCATATCGCGGCAGGCCTCGTCCTCGGCGTCGTCCAGATCTTGGTGATCGTCTCGCTCGCGCTCGCCGGTCCCGACGACAGCACCCACGCTGCGCCGATCCGCATCGTCGCACCGCCGGTTGTAGCGACGTCCCTGGTCGAGGCGGCCAATCAAGCTCCTGGCCGGCCTTTCGACGCCGGTGCCTTGGCGACTGCCGAGGAGGCCCGGGACAGCGTGCGTGCTGGGCGCAGCGTCGCGGCAGTCGTCGTCGATCTTGCACAGGAGCACGACGTCCTCTATCTCGCGTCGGCCCATGGCACAGCCCTCAACCGGGTCATCGAGCGCGAGGTCGACGCATTCGAAGGGGCATTCGGGCGTACCGCCGAGGTGCGCGATCTGGTCCCGGCCAAGTCCGGTGACGCCGACCACCGGCGTGTCTACTGGCTAGCCGTCGTCGCGGTGCTGACGGGCATCGCGGTGGCGGTCGCGATCACCTGGCGTCGTGGTCCGCGCGCAGAGACTCTGCTGGCCGGAACCCGCCGTTTCGTGGTGACGGGCTTGGTCTCCGTCGTGGTCGGCGGCGTCCTCGCAGTGCTCTATGCGAACTACTACGACACCGGCTTCGGTCCGTGGTGGCTCCTGACATCGCTCACGATCCTTGCGGCCGCCATGACGACTCTGGCCCTGCAGAGCCTGTTCGG
The DNA here is from genome assembly GCF_054049535.1 of Aeromicrobium sp. P5_D10. Taxonomy (NCBI): domain Bacteria; kingdom Bacillati; phylum Actinomycetota; class Actinomycetes; order Propionibacteriales; family Nocardioidaceae; genus Aeromicrobium; species Aeromicrobium sp. P5_D10. The sequence goes on along the minus strand of NZ_JBFUME010000004.1, from coordinate 499,171 downwards.
CGTCGTGGGGATCGGTGTCGCTACGACGGTCATGGTGCTGACGGCCGCACCTTTGGTGACGCTCGCGCATCCGTTGATGCTCCCGCAGCCATGGTCGGCGATAACGGCCTGGTTGCCCCACGGGGCGATGCTGGACGGCGGCGCGAACCAGGCCTACTTCGGCGGTGGGCAGCTGCTACGACCGTTCCTGATCCTTGCGGCTTGGACGAGCTTGTCGGTCCTGACTTTGATCGTTTCGCGGCGAGAACGCGATAAGGAGCTCAGCGCCCGGTTCGCCACCGGGTGACGACGGGGGCGCTGGAGCCGTCGAGCGCGGTACTCCGGTCGAGCGGTTCCACAAGGTGCGCGACGACATCGTGCGCGATCCGGTAGGGCCGGTGGGACAGGACGGTGCCGAGTACTTTGCGGAGCCGCGACATCTCCGCCCGTACCGTGACGGTTCTGGTCGGATCGCCGAACAGATCATCCGCGAGCGCTGACGCCGAGCGCCCGTCGCGGTGCAACATCAGACTCAACAAGATCTCGCCGTGCCGTGGCGTCAGGCTATGGACCCACGTGCCGCTCGGCCCGGCGAGAGTCGCGTGCGGCACCCGGGACGACAGGTCGAGGCTGATCGAGGAGATTGCGTCTTCGCTCGACTCGTCTTGCACGGACAGTAGCCAGCCACCCGGTACGGGTTCTGCCGCTACCATCCCGAAGCCGGCCACCCAAGCGTCCCCGCCGGTGAACTGTGCCGGGAGGGCTACGCGTGTGGGTGGGACGAACCCCGTCGCTGCTGCCGTGATGCCGTCGTAGGTCACGACGAGGGCGCGCCCGTTCCGACGAGCGAGCAAGGGCGCGGCTATCGACCGGAGCAGATGGAGTCGATCCTGGGTCGCCGCGCGGATCTCCAGCTCGGCCAGTCGTGCCGCCAATGTCACGATCGACAAGGTTCCCGCGTGGACGGTGTGCGCGGGTCCGCTGAGATCGACGACGCCGAGGACACGGCCGGTCGATGGATCGCGCAGTGGCGCGGCCGCGCACGTCCACGGCGTGTGTGACTCCGCATAGTGTTCTGCGGCGTGGATGTGGACCGGCGCCTCGGTGACCAGGCAGGTTCCGATGGCGTTGGTGCCCACATTGCCCTCGGTCCACGCGGAGCCGCCGACGAAGCCGAGATGATCGGCGTGGCGCAGAACGCCTGTGGGTCCCTCACGCCACAGCACGCGGCCATCGACATCGGCGACGACCATGAGCTGGCCGGTTGCCTCACACGCCGGGATCAGGTGTTCGCGCAGCAACGGCATCAGGGGCTGCAGGCCGCTGGTCTCACGGCGTCGGAGCAGTTCGTCTCCGGGCAGCAGCGCGACAGAGGGTGCTCCGGCGGGGTTCATGCCCTGCGCCGTCATGCGACGCCAGGATGCCCGGATCACCGATCGGAGCGGGCGCCCGGGGCGTCCGTTTCCCAATGTCGCATCGCGGGAAAGGTGGCTGGCGCGGGTGCGATCGGTCGGCGGTGGAGTCGAACGGCTCATGATGCATCGTGCGTATTCGGCAGTTGCACAGCAGTTGCAACCTCTTGCAACTCTTCCGGGCCACAGCGTTCCCGGGGTGTGCTGTGAGTCACACCGACGAAGGGAGTCGATATGACTCAGACCATCGAACCCCCAGCCACGAAGGCGCGGACCGCGACGCCCACACCGCAGGAAAGGGTGGACCGTTGGTTGGCTGCCTTCGAGGCTGCACTCGCAGCGCGAGATGTCGAGGCTGCCGCCGAGATGTTCGCGGTCGACAGCTTTTGGCGCGACCTCGTCGCATTCACCTGGAATCTCGTGACGGTCGAGGGACGCGAGGGTGTCGCCGACATGCTCACCGAGCGTCTGACCGACGTCGACCCGACGGGATTCACGACCTCGGAGCCACCAACCGAGTCCGAGGGAGTGACCGAGGCGTGGATCGAGTTCGAGACCGCGACGGGTCGTGCCAAGGGCCATTTGCGACTCAAAGGCGACGAGGCCTGGACGCTGCTGACGTCGTTGCGGGAACTCAAAGGTTACGAAGAGGGCCTCGGCGAGCGTCGGCCTCAGGGCGTCAGCCATGAACTCTCGAAGGGACGCACGTCGTGGAAGGAGGAACGCGAAGCCGAAGCCGCTGAGCTCGGTTACGGCACGCAGCCCTACGTTGTGATCATCGGCGGGGGCCAAGGCGGAATCGCCGTGGGTGCACGTCTGCGTCAGTTGGGTGTCCCGGCCCTCGTGATCGACCGTTACGACCGCCCTGGCGACCAGTGGCGCTCCCGCTACAAGAGCCTGTGCCTGCACGATCCGGTCTGGTACGACCACATGCCGTATCTACCGTTCCCGAAGAACTGGCCGGTGTTTGCGCCGAAGGACAAGATCGGCGACTGGCTGGAGATGTACACCAAGGTCATGGAGGTGCCGTACTGGTCGCGCTCGACGGTGCTGGGCGCGACCTTCGACGAGGCTGACGGTGTCTGGAGTGTCACGGTAGACCGCGATGGACAGTCCGTCGAACTACGACCGACCCAGCTCGTCTTCGCCACTGGGATGTCGGGCAAGCCCAATATTCCAGAGTTCGCCGGCATGGATGTCTTCAAGGGCGAGCAGCAGCACTCGAGCCAGCATCCCGGTCCTGAGGCGTACGCCGGCAAGAAGGTTGTCGTGATCGGATCGAACAACTCTGCCTTCGACATCTGCGGAGCCCTGTGGGAGAACGACGCCGATGTGACGATGGTGCAGCGGTCGTCGACCCATATCGTGAAGTCGGCCTCGCTGATGGACATCGGTTTGGGAGATCTGTACTCCGAGCGGGCTGTCGAGGCCGGGATCACGACCGACAAGGCCGACATGATCTTCGCGTCATTGCCCTACCGGATCATGCACGAGTTCCAGATCCCGGCGTATCAGCAGATGGCAGAGCGCGACAAGGACTTCTATGACCGACTGGAGGCCGCAGGCTTCGATCACGACTGGGGTGATGACGGCTCAGGGCTGTTCATGAAGTACCTGCGTCGGGGTTCGGGCTACTACATCGATGTCGGTGCGGCCGAACTCGTCGCGGACGGGAAGGTCAAGTTGGCCCACGGCCAGGTCGATCATCTGACCGAGAACTCGGTCGTGCTGGAGAACGGGACCGAGCTCGAGGCAGATCTCGTGGTCTACGCGACGGGCTATGGCTCGATGAACGGGTGGATCGCCGACATCATCGACCAGGAGACCGCCGACCGGGTGGGCAAATGCTGGGGCCTCGGTTCCGACACGACCAAGGACCCCGGGCCGTGGGAGGGCGAGCAGCGCAATATGTGGAAGCCGACCCAGGTCGACCAACTGTGGATGCACGGCGGCAATCTGCACCAATCGCGCCACTATTCTCTGTACCTGGCCTTGCAACTGAAGGCGCGCTATGAGGGTATTTCGACGCCCGTCTACGGGCAGCAAGAAGTGCATCACCTCTCCTGAACTGCTCCGGCACCCTGAGCCGGAGCCCGTGAGCGTCGGTCGGGCCCACTGTGGCCCAGTGGCCCGGCTGACCTCGCCACCAAGTCCCGGGACACCCGGGCCGTGGGGCCACCGCGAACATCCAATTGCCCTCTGCAGGCCCCGCACGAAAGCTTGGTCGACCATGCCCACCCTCCCTTCTCGCGCCGCCCGCCCCACATGGTGGTCGTACGGACTCGCGAACCTAGCGGTCGTCGCCGTCGTCACGTTCGGCGCCTGGTACGCGTTCAGCGATCCCACGACGAGCCCCCTTGACGTGTATCCGCTGCCGTTCAATGCGGCGCTGTTCTGGGCGTTGCTGTTTGTCGTCTGGTCGGGATTCAACCTCGAGTTCAGTGGCTTCAGCAAGCTGCCGCAGCCTCTCATGGGGCTTGCCATCTTGGCCTCGACCGTGATTTTCGCAGTCGTCGTGACCTATGCCTTGTCTGCCGGCCTCGGCCATTTCGATGTCAACTTCTCGCCGGACCGCGAGGGCGGCACGGGCTACTTCACCGGAGCGCTGTTCGTGCTCTTTGGCTTCTCCACCTACGTCCTCGCCTCGGTGAGCTGGGGACATTGGCCGTGGACTGATCTCGGGCTGAAACAGCCGCTCGTGGGCCTGTGCGAGATCGCGTTCATGATCCTGCCGACCCTGGGTCTGTACGTCGTGCTCGGCATCCCTGCAGTGTCCGAGACAGTGCAGAGCGGGACAGCCCTGATGAGCGTCGACACATTGCTTGGCTGGTATTACTCGCTGATCGTGGCAATCGTGTTGACCGGATCGACGATGGAGAACTGGCCGTGGCGTCTCATGGGCACCCGCGCACGGGTTGCGGCCGCGGCAACGGTGGGGAACATCGTGCTCGGAACGGTCCTCTACTTCGCGCTGCTCGCCGTGTGCAGGGCCGTCATCGGGTCCACGACGGTTGACGCCCTGGGCGGCGTGATCCATCAGTTCCCGTCGCAGCTCGGCGTCTGCTGGGTGGCCTGGATGATCATGTGGGCCAATGCGTTCGGCAACAGGCCGACGGCGCTCGGCGAGCTGGCGAACTTCGCTGCCCGGGCCGCCATCACCTTCGGCCTCGCGCTCGGCACGTTCATCCTCTACTACTACGTCCTGGCCGAGCACCTACTCCACGAGCCGGCAGTTGCGGGTCGTCTGCACGGTAATGCTCTCGGGTTCATGGACCTGTTCGCGCTGGTCGCCCTGCTGTACGTCGTCGGATTCGGATCGTTCCCGTTCCGCGCACCTCAGCAGCCTGCCGCGGAGCTCCAGATTCCCTCCACCGCCTCCACCCCACTAGAAGGAGCAGCATCATGAAGGCAGCACGTTTCTACGGTCCCGGCGACATCCGGATCGACGACATCGCGGAGCCCGCGGTTCAACCCGGCACGGTCAAGGTCGAAGTGGAGTGGTGCGGTATCTGCGGCACCGACCTGCACGAGTACCTGGAGGGGCCGATCTTTGCGCCGGCCGCCGGTGCGCCGCACCCATTGACTGGCGAGACGGTACCGATCACGCTGGGGCACGAGTTCGCCGGCATCGTCCATGAGGTGGGCTCAGGTGTCACCGATGTGCACGTGGGGGACCGGGTTGTCGTCGAGCCGTACATCATCTGCGGCCGCTGCGATGCGTGCCAGCAGGGCCGTTACAACGTGTGCGCGACGCTCGGGTTCGTCGGACTGTCCGGCTACGGAGGCGGCTTCTCGCAGTTCGTCGTCGCGGAACGTCGGTGGATTCACCCGCTCGGTGACCTGGGCACCGACGTGGGTGCACTGATCGAGCCACTCGCCGTGGCCTATCACGCCGTACGGTTGTCCGGCGCTCGTCCGGGGCACTCGGCGTTGGTGTTCGGGGCTGGCCCCATCGGACTCGTCACGACGGCGGCGTTGCGAGCCGCAGGGGTCGAAGACATCATCGTGGTGGAGCCAGCCGATGTCCGGAAGGCCAAGGCAGGCCCGGCGGGTGCTGACCACATCATCGACCCCACCACGACCGACGTCCTGGGCGAGGTCATGGAGCTGACCAAGGGGCGCGGTGCCGATGTCTCGTTCGAGTGCGCCGGCATCGACCAGGTGCTCAAGTCGGCGATCCAGTCGACGCGTGTCGGTGGCACCTGCGTCAACGTCGCGATCTGGGGCCATGAGGCGAGCGTCGCGATGAATGACCTGGTGTTCCGCGAGGTCAACGTGCTGGGGAGCCTCGCCTACGCCGGAGACCATCCCGCGACGATCGAGATGGTCGCGAGCGGCAAAGTCGATCCCTATCAGTTCATCACGGGCCGGATCGAACTCGACGACATCGTCAAGGACGGCTTCGACGAGCTGATTAACAACAAGGAGGAGAACGTCAAGATCTTGGTGAAGCCCTGAGCCATCGTCATCACACCCGGCCCCAGATTGGGGCTGGGTGTGGGTCAGGTAAGCAGGGAGGTGGCGAGTTTGCCAACCTGGTCGAACTCGATCAGGAAGCCGTCGTGCCCGAAGGGGGAGTCGACCACCGCGAGCGGATCAGCACCGGGGATCCCATCGGCCAGCTCTTGCTGTTGGTGCAGGGGATAGAGCCGATCGGAGCTGATTCCCGCGACGATCGTACGGGCGGTGATGCGTCCGAGAGCGGCCTTGATGCCACCTCGGTCGCGACCCACATCATGGGTGTCCATCGCCGAGGTCAAAGTGATGTACGAGTTGGCGTCGAATCGCTGCACGAGTTTGGCGCCGTGGTGCTGCAGATACGAGTCGACAGCCCAACGCCCATCGGGCTGGACAGTACGACCGAAGCGTTCTTCGAGTTCGGCTTCGCTGCGGTAGGCGATATGGGCGATACGGCGCGCCAGGTCGAGTCCGGCCAATGGGCCTCGAGGTCCGTCATAGTAGTCCCCGTCGTACCAGGACGGATCATTGTGGATCGCGGCGATCTGCGTGCGGGACAGCGCGATCTGTTCGGCCGATGCGGCCGCGGATGTGGCCAGCAGGAAGAGACGCTCGACCCTCGGCGCGTACTCGATCGCCCATTCGACACCCCGCATGCCACCTGCGGAGCCGCCGATGACCGCGTACCAGCTGGCGATGCCGAGCTGGTCGGTCAGCGCGGCTTCGGAACGGACCTGGTCGCGAACGGTGAGCGCTGGGAACGAGCCGCCCCACGGCAACCCGTCCGGATCGAGGGACGCCGGGCCGGTCGATCCCTGACAACCGCCGAGGATATTGGCGGCGACGACGAAGAACCGGTTGGTGTCGATCGCTTCACCGGGACCCACGAGCGAGTCCCACCAGCCGGCCGAGACGTGCCCGGGACCGGCCGGTCCGTGCACGTGGCTGTCTCCGGTCAGAGCGTGCAGAATCAGGACCGCATTCGAGCCGTTGAACGTTCCCCACGTCTCGTAGGCGATGCGGACGTCCGGCAAAGTGATGCCGGAATCGAGGAGGATATCGCCGATATCGGCGAACTTTCGGGCACCCGGAGGATCCCCCTCTCGCCACGCGCCGGTGACGAGAGAGGGATCAATGCCGGGTGCGAGTGTCACTGCTGCAGCGTCACTTTGCGGCGTTGAGGCCGGTCTCGAGGTCAGCGAGGATGTCCTCGATGCCCTCCAGGCCGATCGCCAGACGTACGAGTCCGGGGGTCACGCCAGCGGCGGCGTGCTCCTCGGGAGTGCCCTGCGAATGGGTTGTGCTGGCCGGGTGGATCGCGAGGCTGCGCACGTCACCGATGTTGGCGACGTGGCTGAACAGCTCGAGCGCGTCGATGAACGCCTTGCCGGCCTCGATACCGCCCGGCAGCTCGAACGTCAGTACCGCGCCTGAACCGCGCGGAACGTACTTGTCGGCCAGAGCCTTGTAGGGGCTACTGTCGAGGCTCGCCCACGTCACCTTGGCGACGTCGGAACGGGCTTCGAGCCATTCGGTGACCTTGCGCGTGTTCTCGATGTGGCGCTCGATGCGCAGGCTCAGCGTCTCGAGGCCCTGCGACAGCAAGAAGGCGTTGAACGGCGAGACCGCAGCACCGATGTTGCGCAGGTACTGCACGCGCAGCTTGGCGATGTACGCGGCCGGTCCGAGGGCGTCGGCGAATACGAGTCCGTGATAGCTCGGGTCGGCCGTCGTGAAACCGGGGAACTTGTCGCCATGGGCGGCGTAGTCGAACGTGCCGGCATCGATCACGACGCCGGCGACGGCAGTGCCGTGTCCGCCGATGTACTTGGTCGCCGAGTGCACCACGGTGTCGGCGCCATGCTTGAACGGGTTGAGCAGGAAGGGCGTTGCGATCGTGTTGTCGACGATGAACGGGACGCCGATCTCCTTGGCGACGGCCGAGATCGTCTCGAGGTCGAGGATGTCGCCCTTGGGGTTGCCGATCGTCTCGCCGAAGAACGCCTTGGTGTTGTCCTGCGCGGCGGCGCGCCAAGCGTCGGCGTTGTTGGTGTCCTCGACGAACGTCACGGTGATACCGAGCTTCGGGAAGGTGTGACGCAGCAGGCTGTCGGTTCCGCCGTAGAGGCTTGCGGACGCGACGATGTGGTCACCGGCCTCGGCGACATTGGTCAGCGCGCCGGTCGTGGCGGCCTGGCCGGATGCGAACAGGAGCGCTCCGACGCCACCCTCGAGGGCGGCGAGGCGCTCTTCGACGGCGCCCTGTGTGGGGTTCATGATGCGGGTGTAGATATTGCCCGGCTCGGCGAGGCTGAACAGATCAGCTGCGTGCTGGGTGTCGCGGAACTGGTACGACGTCGTCTGGTAGATCGGCAGCGCGCGTGCACCCGTCGTCGGGTCGGCCGTCTGGCCGGCGTGGATCTGCTTGGTCTCGAATGACCACTGATCGCTCATGGGGAGTCTCCTGGAATCAAAGAAGGGGGTGCCTTTGAGACTGCCACCGTCTCACCAAATGGCAAGGGCGTCTCAATATGCGGTCCATACGAGGGTATCGAGTCGCTACGACATCGTGAACGGCTGGGCTGTCGACTCCAGCACGGACAGCCAAAGATCCCCGTCAGGAGAGACATTGTGCGATCGGGCGGTCACAAAGGGGATGGGTACGTTGACGAAGCGGTGCCGCCGACGTCCGACGACCATATCGGTGCGCCCGGCCATCGCGGCGTGGACCGCAGTCTGGGCGAGACGGGCGCAATACACCGAGTCGGACGCGTCGGCCGGAACCGAACGGATCGCATAGCCGGGATTGAAATATCTCATCGTCAGTGGACGCTCTTCGGCCGTGAAGTGCTTGCCGATCTGCTCGCGCAGGAATCCGGCGATATCGCCCAGGACGGCGTTTCCGCTGGCGTCGGTGCGGTCGCCGGCCGGGAGCAGGTGCTGACCGGCGCCTTCGGCCAGGACGATGACGGCGCTGCCGCGTTCCTCGACCCGCCGGGACAGCAGGGCAAGCAGTCCGTTGTCACCGTCGAGGGAGAAGCCGACTTCGGGGATCAGCACGAAGTCGGCGTCGTGATTGGCCAATGCGGCGTAGCAGGCGATGAATCCCGCATGGCGTCCCATGACCTTGACGATCCCGACGCCTCCGACGGCGGCTTCGACCTCCACGCGTGCGGCCTTGATCGATTCGGAGGCCTTCGCGAAGGCGGTTGAGAAGCCGAAGCTCTGCCCGATGTGCGGAATGTCGTTGTCGATCGTCTTCGGTACGCCGACCACGGAGATCGACAACCCGCGGGCCGCGATCTCGGCGCCGATGTTGTGGGCACCCCGCATCGACCCGTCACCGCCGATCACCATGAAGATGTCGATGCCGAGTTCGACGAGTCGGTCGACGATCTGCACCGGATCCTGTGCGCCGCGAGAAGAGCCGAGGATCGTGCCCCCGCGCTCGTTGATGCGCGAGACGAACGCGGGTGTCAGCGGTATCACCGGGTGACCGTTGGCCTCGATCAGGCCGGCATAGCCGTGTTGGAATCCGACCACATCGCGGACGCCGTAGTGGGTGTGTAGTTCCAACACGATCGCGCGGATGACGTCGTTGAGACCGGGACACAGGCCGCCGCACGTCACGACGCCGACCTTGGTCGTGGCGGGGTCGAAGAAGATCCTCCGCCGGGGACCTCCGGCTTCGAACGTCGGCAGCTGTTCCAGCTCGACTCCGCGCGAGGCGATCAGTTCGAGTGTGTCGTCGTAGAGGATGCGATCGGTCTCTCCGACGTAGTACTCATTGGTTTCACGCTCTCCCACGTAGAGCGCCAACGGGCTGTCGATGGTGGGCGTGCCCAGCGAGCGGACTTGGAGATCGTCAAGGGTGACCACAAGACGATGCTATCGGCGCTACGGCCTACTGCGTTCGATGAGCAACTCCACGCCGTCAAGTAGGCGTGCCAGGCCGAATTCGACCTCGTCGGTGTACGAGCGGTCGAATGCGCCCGAGTACCAGATCCGGGTCATGTTCGGGAATCGTTCGGGGGAGTAGAACGTGCTCCAGAAGTTCGACCGGGACTCCCAGTACTCGTCGGCACTCACGCCGGTGTTGGCCGAGACGCTGGTGTCGGTGATGCTGCTGCGGGCGACGCCGAACACGTGGGACTCGACGAGTCCGGTGACCCGCACCACCTCGTAGTCGGACAGGCCGGTGAGACTGACAGCTCGGTAGAGGTCTTCCTGGACGTCGAGAACATGAGGACCTAGAGGCATGCGCCACAGGTTCGAACGGATCAACCACGGATGGATCTGATAGGTCGACCAGGCTTCCCGGGCATGGTGTTCGACCTGGGCTCGCCACGGCAGGGACGGGTCGGCCAGCGTGCGATCGCCCCACGCACGGTCGATCATCAGCTCGAACAGTTCGTCGCGTCCGGGCACGTAGGTGTACAGGCTCATCGTGCCGACCCCGAGTTCGGCAGCGACATTGCGCATCGAGAGTTTGTCGAAGCCATCGCGTGCCGCCACGGTGATTCCGGCTGCCACGACTTGGTCGAGGCTCAGGCGCTGCTTCGGCCCACGACCCGGCGGCGGCGGTGGGTCCCACAGCAACTGGATCATGTGCCGCCCCTCGGGCGTGCCCCATTCCTGCTCGGCACCGGCCTCGGGCGCCTCGGGCGATTCGCTCATGACGGGATCCTGTCGCACGGTTTTGTCACACCGTACACCGTATGATGTTATGGTTCGCATTCAGTACGACGTACGGAGAGGCAGTCATGATCCACACCCATGACCTGACCCGGACCTTCGAGTCCGGCAAAGAAACGGTTGAGGCGGTGCGCGGCATCGATCTCGACGTGGCCGAGGGCGAGCTGGTCGCCTTCCTCGGCCCCAATGGCGCAGGCAAGTCCACGACACTGCGCATGCTGACGAGCCTGTTGCCGCCGACGTCTGGAACGGCCCGGGTCGCGGGCATCGACGTCGTCGACGATCCGGCCGGAGTGCGCCAGCGCATCGGCTACATCGGCCAAAAGGATGGAGCCGGGCACAACTACCGGGTCTGGGACGAGCTGCTGATGCAGGGGCGCTTCTACGGTCTGAGCAAGCAACGCTCGGCAGAGCGCGCGGACGAGCTGCTGGCCACGCTCGACCTCGAGGGCATGAAGATGCGCAAGGTCAGCACCCTTTCGGGCGGTCAGAAGCGGCGCCTCGACATCGCCCTCGGTCTGATCCACGAGCCGGCCTTGTTGTTCCTCGATGAGCCGTCCACCGGTATGGACCCGCAGAACCGTGCCAACCTGTGGGATCACATCCTCAAGCTGCGCCGGGAATTCGGTACGACGATCGTCCTCACGACGCACTATCTGGAGGAGGCCGACTCGATGGCCGAGCGGGTCGTCGTGATCGACCACGGGAAGATCATCGCCGACAACACAGCCGATGCGCTCAAGGCCGAGCAAGCCGGCGACCGCATCACGGTCACGGTCGGCGCCGGAGATGCCGCGACGACTCGCGACGTCGTGGGTTCGATCGGGACCGAGCTGGCCCAGCACGTCGTCTCTGACGGCGTGGACGTTTCATTCCGGGTCGACGCGGGGCCGACCGCGCTGCCCGGCGTCCTGCGAGCCCTCCACGACAAGGGTGTCGTCGTCGCGGCCGCGACGCTCAAACAACCGACTCTCGACGACGTCTTCCTCAACCTGACTGGCCGCAGCCTGCGCGAAGGAGCAGAAGCATGAGCACCGTGTCCGCATCAATACCGACAACCGCACCCGTCAGGCGTTCGTTGCTGGGCGACATCCAGTCGGTCTGGCTTCGTGAGACGCTCACGATCCTGCGCGACCCGTTCTCGCTGATCTTCTCTCTCATCCAGCCCCTGGTGTTCTTGGGATTGTTCGGCCCGCTGTTGTCGGGTGTCTCCGGCGAGGGTGGCCTGGGCTTCGGTTCAACACTCCAGTTCTTCCTGCCGGGTGTCGTGGTCATGATCACGATGTTCGGCACGTCCATGACGGGAGCCAATCTGCAGTTCGAGATCATGACCGGCGCATTCGAGCGCATTCTGGCCACGCCGCTGGCCCGCCAGGCGCTGTTGATCGGGCGGGCGCTCAAGGAGCTCACCCCGCTTGTCGTCCAGGCACTCGTCATCACGTTGATCGCGGTGCCGTTCGGCTTCGACCTGTACCCCGCGCATATCGTTGTCGGGCTGTTGATCCTCGGCGTATTCGGTGTCGGTGTGGGTGCGCTGTCGTATGCGTTGGCGATCGCGACGCGCAAGAACGAGTGGGCGTTCTGGGCCGTGCAGCAGTCATTGCTGTTCCCGTTGCTGATCCTGTCGGGCATGATGCTGCCGCTGGAAACCGGACCGGAATGGATGCAGGTGTTGTCGAAGTTCAACCCGTTGACCTACATCGTCGACGCCGAGCGGATCTTGTTCTCGGGCACATTCGACGATACGGCGGTGCTGTACGGAATCGCCGCGGCGATCGTGACAGCGGTCGCCGGGCTCTGGGTCGGCGTGCGAACTGTGACGAAGACGGTGCTGTGATCTGCCTCAGTTGCTGATCAGTGCGGCGGGGATCGCAGTGACGGGGAACGGTTTGGTGACCCGGAACTCTTGATCCCCGTTCGCGCTGGCGACTTCGACGTACGTGCCGTCGTGCAGGGCCCAGGCGGTGATGGCGGGGATCTCGGGGTCGACGACCAAGTAGTGGGCGCAGCCCGCGCGTTGGAGTCGGTCCTTCTTGAGGAGAAGATCGTAGCCGCGGGTGCTGGGCGAGAGCACTTCAATAGCCAGGACGGGGGCCGCAGACAAGTCGCGTTCGGTGAGATCGGAAGAACGAGCGACGAGTACGTCCGGCTGGACGACAGTGTCGTCGCCGAGGGACACGTCCAGTGGTGCGAGGAAGACCTCGAGTCCTAGCGGGCAGGTCGGGTGCAGGGCCAGGGCCACCTTGAAGGCAGCTCGTTGGTGGGTGGGACTTGGTGCCGGGCTCACGATGAGGAGTCCGTCGATGAGTTCGTAGCGGTGCCCGTCATCGGGCATCCGGTCGAGGTCGGCGCGAGTGAGTGGACGTCCGCGAGGCAGTCCGATCACTTCGTTGGTCATGGTCGTCTCTCAACCTGTGAGTTCGGACGGGGTCAAGGTGATCGGGAACGGTTCGGTCACGCTGAGCATCTGATCATCGGTAGCCTGAGCGACTTCGACGTAGGCGCCGTCGTGCAGTGCCCAAGCGGTGATGGCAGGAATGTCCGGATCGACGACCCAGTAGTTGGCGCACCCGGCGCGCAGCAATCGCTCCTTTTTGAGCAGCAGGTCGTAAGAACGGCTTCCGGGTGACAACACCTCGACCACCAAGGCAGGAGTGCCGAGCGGGTCGCGTTCGGTGAGGCTTGAGCGTTGGGCCACGACGAGATCGGGCTGCATCACGGTGTGATTGCCAAGGACCACCTCGGTCGGTCCGGGGAAGACTTCGAGATCGTGCGTACGTGCCGCGTGCAGCGCCACGAAGAGATTGCCGATCGCGTACTGGTGGGCGAAGCCGGGCGCCGGGCTCACGATGAGTAGTCCGTCGATGAGCTCGTACCGGCGCCCGTCATCGGGTACGCGCAGGAGATCTTCGCGGGTCAGTGAACGGCGGCCTGGCAATCGGGAAACAGTGGAGGTCATTCCAGAATGCTACCGATAAGTGGCGTCCCGTGGGCGGCGGTTGCGGATTTGTGGATATCAGGGGGTGAAGACCAGGCAGGTCGACGTCGCGGTGGCGAGCAGTCGACCAGTGGAGTCCTCGATCTTGGCTTCGACGAAGGCGGCGCGCGAACCCGGCTTGGTGACCCGCCCGGTGGCAGTGACACGTCCGGTCTCAGTGGTGATGCCACGCAGGAAGCTCACGTTCAGATCGAGCGAGGTGTATGCGGTCCCGGCAGGCAGGGTCGTCTGCACCGCGCATCCGCACACCGAGTCGAGCAAGGTCGCGAAGAATCCGCCGTGCACCGATCCGATGGGGTTGTAGTGCGACTCGTCGGGAGTGGCGGCCATGACGGCGACGCCAGGGCTCGCCTCGAGCATCTCCAGGTTGATGTGGCTCGCGATCGGCGGCGGGGGGATGGAGCCCGTCATCATCGCCCGCAGATAGTCCAATCCACTCATCGTCAGGGCCTGTGCGGCCTGCGGGCGGGGGTCGACCCATGAGATGGTCTTGGTCTGTTGCGTCAACTCGGTCATGGTGGGACAGTAGCATCTGAGTTGGAAAAGCCAACTCAGGGTGGAAGGGAAGACCGCATGGCATGGATCGACTACGACTCCGGTACCTGCTCGATCGCGCGCACTGCGCAGATCCTCGGCGACCGGTGGACTGTCCTGGTCGTCCGCGACATGTTCAACGGGGTACGCCGGTTCGATGCCTTGCAGCAGCATCTCGGTATCGCGCGCGACATCTTGACCAAGCGACTCCAGTTGCTCATCGACGAAGGCCTGGTCGATAAACGACCGATCAAGGTGGAGGGGGAGCGTGCGCGTCACGAGTATGTACTGACGGCAGCCGGCCGGGATCTGCGCACCGTCCTCGTGGCGATCCTCGACTGGGGCGACCGGCATCGTGCCGGACCGGACGGTCCGCCGGTGTCACTGCGCCACAACGATTGTGGGGCTCCGGTCCACGCACAGCTCACATGTGAGTCAGGCCATCAGATCGACGCGGCGACGCGGACGCACCTGGTGCCGCTTGAGGGATCTCGTCTCCGTCCGGTCGGCTGATCGCCGCATTCAGACGTAGCTGTAGTCGTCCAGTGGGAAGCTCTTGGCCTCGCGGAAGGCGTTGATCGTGGACGTCGGCCTTAGCAGCGTCGCCTCGCCGTGTTGGTTGAAGTAGTAGCTGCGTGAGGTCGCGCAGCTGCCGTTGACGAACACGGAGTCGCCGAGGCTCTCGGTCATCCGGTCGAGGAACTCGGTGTTGGCGCGCTCGGTCACTTCGAACGTCCGGGCGCCGCGGCGTCGCATCTCGCCCAGCAGTCGCGCCATGTGCGCCATCTGAGACTCGATCGTGGTGAAGTACGAGAGTCCGGAGTACGAGTACGGGCTGTTGAGCGAGATCAGATTCGGGAATCCCGGCACAGCGACTCCCTCGTATGCCTGGAATCTGTTCTCGCGCCAGAACTTGCCAAGGTCGAGGCCATCGCGGCCAATGATCTCGAACGCCGGGAAGTTGCTGTCCCAGAGGTTGAAACCCGTGGCCAGGACCAGAGTGTCGATCTGGGTCCGGTTGCCGTCTGCCGTCACGATCGCATCGGCCTCGATGCGCTGGATCGGGGAGGTCTCCAAATGTACGTTCGGCCGGTTGAAGGTCGGGAAGTAGGTATTGGAGAACGTCGGCCGTTTGCAGCCGAAGGAGTAGTCGGGAGTGAGCTTGGCCCGGGTCGCCGGGTCGTCGACCTGTCTGCGGAGATGGCGTAGCGCCAGCTTCTCGACTCCTCGGTTGAGCATCTTGGCCTGGCGATATCGCAGAACGCCGCTGACCATGATGGCTTCGAGGATGCCCGATCCGATCGTGCGCACGATGCGCTGAGTCAGCGGGACCCTGGCGTACAGCCGCTTGATCGCTCCGGGTATCCGGGCGTCCTGCTTGGGTGTCACCCAGATGGGAGTGCGCTGGTACACCGTCAGTTCGGCGAGGCGCGGTGCGATCTCCGGGATCAGCTGCACGGCGGTCGCGCCGGTGCCGATGACTGCGGCGCGACGGCCGCCCAGATCGACCGAGTCATCCCAGGCGGCGGTGTGGAGCACCGTGCCGGTGAACGACTCGATGCCGTCGATCTCGGGCTTCCGGGGTTGTGACAAGAAGCCGGTCGCGGCGAGTAGGAGACGTGCTCGGAGTGGTTCGCCGCCGGCGACGGTCACGGTCCAGTACTGCTCGTCCTCATCCCAGAGTGCGCCCTCGACGACGGTGTCGAAACGCATGTGGCGGCGCACATCGTACTTGTCGGCGACGTGTGTCGCGTACTGCTTGAGCTCGGCACCCGGGGCGTACATCCGTGACCACCACGGATTGGGCTCGAATGAATAGGAGTAGGTCGACGACGGGATGTCGACCGCGAGGCCCGGATAGCGGTTGACATGCCAGGTGCCGCCGAGATCACTCTCACGTTCGAGGATCACCAGGTCCTGGAGGCCTAGGCGACGCAGCTGGATCGCGGCCCCGATGCCGCCGAAACCTGCACCGATGATCACGGCGTCATGGATCGTCACGGCAACTCCCTCGAACTCAGATAATCAGAATATCTGAACAGTAGATCAGATCCGGATCGATGTGACAAGGTCAATGCGATGTCTCTGGGGGTGGCATGGTGCAGGATGTCCGCATGACGCTTGACATCACAGTGCGCGGGACGGCCGAGCAACGCCATCCGGCTGAGCGGGCCATCGTGTCGATGGCCGCGGCCATCGAGGGTGGGGACAAACAGCAGGTCTTTGCCGAAGCCCTGGCAATCCAGGAGCCGCTGACCGCCCAGCTCAAAGGTCTCGTCGAGCTGCAGGCGGTCCAGACCTGGTCGAGCGATCAGGTGCGGGTCTTCAGTCACCGGCCGTGGGAGGCAGACGGCAAACGCGGTGAGGTCGTGCACGTCGCCCGCCTCCAGGTGCGCGCCGAGTTCGTCGACTTCGAACGGCTCAGCGGATTCCTCGACCATTGGTCAGGTGTGGAGGGTATCGACATCAGCGGGATCAGTTGGGACGTCACGGCCAAGAATCGCCGTTCGTACGAGGCCGACGTTCGCAAGGCCGCGGTGGAAGATGCGGTGGCCAAGGCTCAGTCGTACGCGGATGCGGTCCGTCGCGGCCGGGTCGTGGCGGTCCAACTGGCTGATCCGGGAATGCTCGGCGGGCCCGGCGATGCGCCCGCACCGATGATGAAGGCCGCGTCAGCCGACATGATGGGCGGTGGCGGAGCGGAGTTGGTGCTCACGCCGGACGAGATCGTCATCCAGGTGGAGGTCGACGCGCGATTCACCTCGGCCTGAATCCTTGGCGCCGCCCGTCGAAAAGGGCCTCTGGCCTGCGCAGATACCCCGAAGCGTTTTGAATTGTCGCCATACCGAAGGTATGCTCGCAGTATGTCGAGGCGCCCGAGACCTGATCGCAAACGACCGCGCCGCCTCGCGCCTCCGGGTCGTGGCCCCATGCGGATCGTCTACGACAAGGCCGTCGTCCACGAGACATTCAGCTTCAAATCGCGGGTCCTGCAGCGGGCCGCGCGGATATTCTTCAAGCCGATCCTGAACCTGACGCCGCTCAACGATCGATCATTGACCACCCTGCGCGCAATCGACCGGCTCTCGGCCCGCCGACCCCGATCGCGTCATGTGGATTCGGTCGAGCTGGAGTTGGGTGGTGTGCGCGTCGAATCCATGAAGCACCACCATGGGCCCGACAGCGAGATGACGATTCTGTATCTGCACGGCGGGGGATTCATCTCCTGCGGTATCGACACGCATCGGCGGATCTGCGAGCGGCTGGCGCGCAAGACCGGAGCCACGGTCTACTCGGTCGACTACGTGCAATTGCCTGAGGGCTCGGTCGCCGATTCGGTGCAGGACGCGATCTCGGCGTACGCGGCACTGGTCGATGTCGCGCCGGATCCCGACAAGATCGTCGTGGGCGGCGATTCGGCGGGTGGCTACTTGACCTTCAAAGTGGCCGAGCTCGCGAAACGTCGCGGGCTCCCCGCGCCAGCGGCACTGTTGGGCTTCTCGCCGCTGCTCAGTGTCGACCCGGAGCGCGAGGACAAAGCGGTCGTGCGGATCATCCGCGCCCGCGACGCCTACCTGCCGGCTCGCCGGCTCGCCCTGATCCGTGAGCGATGGCTGCCGGACGGTTCGACGATCGAGGGCTATGCCTCGCCGCTGCACGCGACGGCGTACATCGACTCGCCATCGTTCTTCGTGGCCGTCGAGGACGAGATGTTGCGGCCGGAGGTCGAGGCGATGGCGCTGCTGCTCGCCGAACGCGGAGTCGAGGTCGAGACTCATCTATGGCGCAAGCAGGTCCATGCCTTCCCGGTACTCGGCAAGGCGCTGCCCGAAAGTGAGATGGCTCTCCAGCTGGCCTCGGAGTTCGCCCGGCGTGCCGTGGGCGAACTCGACCATGAAGTGACGATCGATCCGGACTCCCACGAAGAGGCGATGGTCGGCGAGATAGAGCCCGATTCCGCGGCCTGAGGGCGCAAAGAGGCCCGGTCGGTGATCCGACCGGGCCTCCTTGTGGACATGTGTCAGTTGAAGCCGACTCGCAGACTCACGAGCGAGCGATCATTGCCCTTGGGGCTGACCGAGATGCCCAATCCCGACACGGCCTTCGCGCTCTCGATCTCGGCACGGATGTCCTCGGGCGGCTCGGCTTCGAGCAGCTTGTCGAGGATCGTGCCGACGTTGACGAACAGCCCGCCGTAGCCTGCGTCGCCGTCGGGAATGACCTGTGTGAAGGCCTTCTCCTCGCCGAGCTTGCCGCTGGGCTTCACGATCGCGTCAGCAGCTTCCTGATTGGTGGCCAGGACGGCGCCGTCGTCGGTGGGCGCGGCGATCAGCTTGATGCCGGCTTCCTCGGCCAGGGCGGCGAGCCGCTGGACGAGGTCCAGGGCCTTGGCCTTGTCCGACGTCAGTGCCAGAGCGAGATTGATCGCATTGAGATCGTCGGGCCCAGACAGGCTCGGAATGGTCTCGAGATTGGCCGAACCCAGCGCCAGGGTCAGGCTGTCGCCGAACAGGGTCTCGAGATCCTCACGCAGATTGAAACCGGTTTCCTTCTCGAACTCCTTGAGGAAGTCTTGGGGTTTGGGCGCCTCGCCCGCGAACTCCTGGTAAGTCTCGTACTCTTCTTTAGTTTCGAAGTCGTCCGGAGAAACTGAAAGTCCCTCTTGGAAGGCGGAGTTGAACTCGGAGACCGCTCTCTCGAAGCTCTTGGCCACCTGCTCGCCGACTCCGGCCACCGAGAGTCCCACGACGGTGTCGGCCGGAAGCTTCGCCAGATCGTCGGACGCCTTGAGCTTGCTGGCCCCGGTCTTGCCGAGAGCCGCGAACTCGAGTGCGCTGCCGTCGACCCGCAGCGTCATGGCCGCGGATCCGGCCTTCTTGATCTCGGCGGTCTCGGTACCCAGCATCTTCGCGGCTTCGGGCGAGTCGGCCAGTGATTCCAGATCGACCCAGGCCGAGGCGATGCCCTGATCGCCCAGCTCGTCGAAGTCCTTGGTGAAGTCCGCGTTGTCACCGAGGCTGGACTTGTTGGTCTCCTTGATCGACTTGTCGACCGTGGCCTGGGATTCGGACAAGATCGCGTAGCCGTCGAGGTAGGCGATGCCGTAGTTCTCGTTGCCGCAGGCGAACAGCTTCTTGATGCCCTCGCGCGACTTCTTCTCGTCGGTGGTCTGGACCGCGACAGTGAACGACTTGTCGATCAGATTGCCGCCGACTCCGACGCGGTCGCCCAGCCACGGCTTGACGTCCTGGTCGTAGTCGAGGTCATCGCACGTTGTCAGGACCTGCTTGAAGACCAGTTCGCGAATATCCTGATCGTCGTTCTTGATGCCGATCTCTTTGGCCAGATCGGGCACCTTGCGGATCAGTTTGAACAGCGCGATCTTCTGGCTGGCCGACGGATCGAGATCGGTGCGGACGTAGATCTGCGTCGAGGCCGGCATGACGTCGTGGGGCTGGGGGCCTCCACCGTCGAGCTTGTCGTAGGCGGCGTATGCGCCGTAGCCGCCGCCGAGGATGACCACCGCGGCAATGCCGCCGAAGACAACCTTCTTGCCGCCGTTGCCCGGTGTCGCGGGAACTTCCGGCTCGACGGGCGGTGCCGGGGGCGGCGGCGGGGGAATGGCTTGGTCGTTCTCGGTCATGGAGGACCCTTCGCAGGAGAATCTTGGGAGTCAACCGCAGCCTAGCGAAACCGCCGTGTAGTCACGAGTTGCGAGTTGTGTGATGTCAGCGGTCGATCTTGGTGACCTTGAATGACTTGTCGAGCTCGACCGTGACATCCTGGCCGTTCGGCAGCAGGACGTCGACCTCATAGACGTGATCGGCGTCGTCGCTCCCGCTCGTCTCGGTGACCTTTCCGCCGCCAGTGGCCTTGAGTGCGGCCGCTTCGGCTTTCGCCAGTGTCGAACCGCTCAAGGCGCGATCGTCGTCGGGGACATTCGAGGAAGGGGCGGTACTCGGCGTGGCTGCCGAGGAAGGCGCCGGCTCGGTGAAGTCGGAGGCCTTGGCAGGGCTGTTGACGACCGAGAACTTCTCATCGAGTTCGACATCGATATCCG
Source organism: Aeromicrobium sp. P5_D10 (assembly GCF_054049535.1). NCBI lineage: Bacteria > Bacillati > Actinomycetota > Actinomycetes > Propionibacteriales > Nocardioidaceae > Aeromicrobium > Aeromicrobium sp. P5_D10. The sequence goes on along the minus strand of NZ_JBFUME010000004.1, from coordinate 479,034 downwards.
TGCCGTTGGGAAGCGTCACCTCGACTTCGTACGTGTAGGGGTCGTCCCCATCGCCGCGCTCCGCGTCGGTGACGGCTCCGCCGCCGACGTACTGCAGCGCCGCAGCCGAGGCCTTTTCGCGATCGCCCGCGCTCAGCGGTTCATCGCCACTTCCGCAGGCACTGAGGGTGAGGGCCGCGGTGAGTGCGAGGGCAATGAGCGGGAGGGGTGAACGCATGGGGAACTCCTGTTGATGTGGTGGCGCTGAAGGTCCTATTGCACCGGTCTCGGGTGAGGTCAGCGTGAGGAGCTGGTGAAGGAGTTCTTATGTTTGTCGTCGACTGAACTAACAATCAGGCTTGACTGTTTGTTGATTCGGCACCATGCTGAGTGCGTGACGACAGATCTGACCCCCGCCCGCACCCCGCAGACCGAGCGCAGTCGCGCCATGCGGCTGCGTCTGATGGAGGCGACGGTCGACTGCCTGGTCGAAGTCGGCTGGGCCGGTACGACGACGACCGTCGTGAGCCAGCGCGCTGGTGTCAGCCGAGGTGCCCAGTTGCACCACTTCCCCAGCAAGCAGGATCTGGTCGTGGCGGCGGTCGAGCACCTGACTGATCTGCGTCGTGAGGAGATGTTGCGCAGCGCCGACAGCCTCCCCGACGAGGGACGGGTGCGAGGTGTGCTGGACCTCTTGGCAGCACAATTCACCTCTCCGGTCTTCTTCGCGGCACTGGAGCTGTGGGTCGCGGCCCGCACCGATCCAGGACTGTTGGAGCTGGTCGGACCGCTGGAACGCCGCATCGGCCGAGAGACCCATGCCTATGCTGTCGAGCTGCTCGGTATCGACGAGGCCAAGGGCGACAATCGCCGGCTCGTCCAGGCCACCCTCGACATGGTGCGCGGACTCGGCCTTGCGGCCTCACTCAGCGACGACGCCAAACGGCGTGCCACGATCCTCGATTCCTGGGCCGCGGTCCTGGAGCACGAACTGGAGCAGTCATGACGATTCTCGATGGAGTTCTGACCGATCTCGCCGCTGAGAGCGCGCAGCTCGATGAATGGGTCGGCGGCCTGACAACCGCCGAATGGGCCACGGTCACGACAGCCGAGGGATGGACCGTCGCCCACCAGATCGCGCATCTGCATTGGACCGACATCGCCTCGATCGCGGCGATTCGGACACCTGACGTGTTCGGGCAGCTGCTGACGGAGGCGACCTCCGATCCGACCGGTTACGTCGATGCCAAGTCCGAAGAGATGGCGTTGCTCCCTGTCGCCGACCTCCTCGCGGCGTGGCGTGAGGGGCGCTCGGAGCTCGACAAGGCGCTGCGCGACGTCCCTGACGGCGAGAAGATCGCCTGGTTCGGGCCGCCCATGAGTCCCACGTCGATGGCGACGGCCCGCATCATGGAGACCTGGGCCCACGGTCACGATGTCGCGGAGGCGCTCGGGTTGGCGGTGCTGCCCTCGTCCCGAGCGCGTCATGTGTGCCATATCGGTGTCCGCGCCCGTGGCTTCGCGTATCTGGTGCACGGCGAGCAGGATCCCGGCGTCGACATCCGGGTCGAGCTGACCGGGCCCGGCGGCGAGCTCTGGACGTGGGGTGCTGAGGATGCATCCGACCGGGTCACCGGATCGGCGCATGACTTCGCGCTCCTCGCGACCCGCCGCCGTCACCTCGACGATGTCGATGTCTCGGCACAGGGTCAGGTGGCGTCGCACTGGTTGACGATCATCCAGGCATTCGCGGGTCTGCCGGGCGCTGATCCCGTGCGACTGGCGGACCGGAGTGCGGGCGAATGAGCATCCGAATCGGCAACTGTTCTGGCTACTACGGTGATCGCATCTCGGCGATGCGCGAGATGTTGGAGGGCGGAGAGCTCGACTATCTGACCGGTGACTATCTCGCCGAGCTGACCATGTTGATTCTGGGCCGCGATCAGATGAAGGACGAATCGCTGGGCTATGCCAGGACGTTCGTCAAACAGATGGCCGAGTCCATGGGGTTGGCCAAGGAGCGCGGAGTCAAGATCGTCGCGAATGCGGGAGGGCTGAACCCAGCGGGATTGGCCGAGAAGCTACGCGAGATCGCCGCGGACCAGGGGCTCGATATCGCGATCGCCCACGTCGAGGGCGACGATCTGCGTAGTCGAGCGGGCGAGTTCTCCGAAGAGTTCGGGCACAGCGGTTCGGTATTGACTGCGAACGCCTATCTGGGTGCCTTCGGTATCGCATCGGCCCTGGTGGGAGGGGCCGATGTGGTGGTGACCGGACGAGTCACGGATGCGTCGGTGGTCGTCGGCCCGGCGATCGCGCATTTCGGCTGGGGCCGCGATGATCTGGACGAGCTGGCCGGGGCGGTCGTGGCCGGGCATGTCATCGAGTGCGGCACACAGGCCACCGGCGGAAACTTCGCCGACTTCACCGCTGTCGACATGTCGGCGCCCTTGGGTTTCCCGATCGCGGAGGTCGCGGCCGATGGCTCGAGCGTCATCACGAAACACGCGGGGACCGGAGGCGCTGTCACGGTCGACACCGTCACGGCGCAGCTCGTCTATGAGGTCGGCCCGCCGATCTACCTCGGCCCAGACGTCGGGACCCGCCTCGACACGATGTCGCTGACCCAGATCGCGCCGGATCGAGTCGCGATCAGCGGCGTCGTGGGTGAACCGCCGCCGGAGACGGTCAAGGTGTGTCTCAACGAGTTCGGCGGCTTCCGCAACAGCGTCGAGTTCTTGTTGACAGGTCTCGACATCGCCGAGAAGGCGGAACTCGTCCGGGCCCAGATGGAGACCGCCTTCGCGGCTGGAACCAGGCCGGAGACGGTCGAATGGCATCTCGACCGCACCGATGTGACAGATCCGGAGACGCAGGCGCAGGCGACATCGTTGTTGCGGTTGCACGTCAAGAGCGCACAAGCCGATCCGGTGGGCCGGGCGTTCAGCGACGCCGCGATCCAGATCGCACTGGCGTCCTATCCGGGTTTCAGCGTCTCTCGCCCGCCCGCCGCGGCAACGCCCTACGGCATCTATAGACCCGCGTACGTCCCCCAAGAGAAGGTCCCCCACAAGGTGGTAGACGCAACCGGGAAGGTGACCGAGATCCCCCCACCCGTAACCGCGAGCGGTGCGGATCGGACGTTTCGAGACGGCGAGTCTGGCCAGAACGCACCGCTCGGGCACGGAAACGCACCACTCGGCGAGGTTGTGCGGGCACCGCTCGGTCGACTCGTCTTGGCCCGGTCGGGCGACAAGGGCGGCGACGCCAATGTGGGGGTTTGGATCCCGGCTGATCACCCACAACGCGACGATGCCTATGCCTGGTTGGCGGGCTTCCTCGACGAGGCCACCGTCCGCGAACTGCTGCCGGAGGCCGCCTCTCTCGACATAGAGATCCATGCGCTGCCGAATCTCGCGGCGGTCAACATCGTGATCCACCGACTACTGGGCGACGGGGTCGCATCATCGACACGGCTCGACCCCCAGGCCAAAGCCGTCGGCGAGTGGCTGCGGGCGCGCGACTGCGCCATCCCAGCACAATTCCTGTCGGAGACCTCCAAGGAGAACGCCCTGTGAGCTCGATCTGGAAGACCTCCGAACGTGAGGCGTTGCGTGCGATGGTGACGTCCTTCACCGAAAAGGAGATCGCGCCGCACCTCGCCGACTGGGAGGACGCCGGACTCCTGCCGCGTGAGCTGCACCAGAGCGCCGCCGAAGTCGGCCTGCTCGGGATCGGATTCGGCGAGAACGTCGGAGGATCGGGCGGCGACATCATCGACGCGACGATCATGACCGAGGCGATTCTGGCCGCCGGCGGATCGGGGGGATTGCTCGCCAGTCTCTTCACCCATGGCATCGCGATCCCGCACATCATCGACAGCGGCAACGCTGAACTGATCGACCGTTACGTCCGGCCGACCCTCGCCGGAGAGAAGATCGGCTCGCTCGGCATCACCGAACCGGGCGGAGGCTCCGACGTTTCAGGCCTCACGACCCGCGCGGTACTCGACGGTGACGAGTACGTCGTCAACGGCGCGAAGACGTTCATCACGTCGGGCGTCCGGTCCGACTTCGTGACAACGGCCGTGCGCACCGGCGGTGACGGCTTCGGCGGGATCAGCCTGCTCGTGATCGACAAGGGGCTGCCCGGCTTCTCGGTGTCGAAACCGCTCAGGAAGATGGGTTGGCACTGCTCCGACACCGCTGAGCTGACCTTCGACGACGTCCGGGTACCGGCGGGCAATATCGTCGGCGAAGTCAACGGCGGCTTCGGGCTGATCGTCAACCAGTTCGTCAACGAACGCCTCAGCCTCGCCACTCAGGCCTACGGCACGGCACAACGCGCGCTCGATCTCGCCGTCGGCTACGCCCGACAGCGCGACACCTTCGGCAAACCGCTCATCACGCGACAGGTCATCCGGCACAAGCTCGTCGAGATGCACAGTCGGACGGCCGCGGCCCGGTCACTGACCCGCGACGCCGTCGAGCAGGCGGCCGCCGGCGAGAGCCCGCTGCTGGAGGCGGTCGTCGCCAAGAACGTCGCGGTCGCGGCCTGTGAATGGGTCGTGTCCGAGGCGGTGCAGATCTTCGGAGGCATGGGATATATGCGCGAATCCGAGGTCGAACGTCACTATCGCGACGCCCGCATCCTCGGCATCGGTGGCGGCGCCACCGAAGTCATGACCGACCTAGCCGCAAAGCTCTTGGAGTACTGATGACAATCGACGCAGGCACACCACCGACCACGGCGAGCACGAATCGGGCCGCGATGCTGGAGCGGATCGCCGACCTGGCAGTCCAACATGGCCTCGCGATCAATGCCGGCGGCGAACGCAATATCGGACGTCATCACGCCCGCGGGAAGTTGACGGCACGTGAACGTATCGAGCTGCTGATCGATGCGGATTCGCCGTTCCTGGAGCTGTCGCCCCTGGCAGCGTGGGGCACCCAGTTCACGGTCGGTGCCTCGATGGTCACCGGGATCGGCGTCGTCGAGGGAGTCGAATGCCTGATCGTGGCCAACGATCCGACGGTCAAGGGCGGTTCGACGAATCCGAGCACCCTGAGGAAGGGCCAACGAGCCGCTCAGATCGCCGACGAGTGCGGCCTTCCGACGGTCAACCTGGTCGAGTCCGGCGGCGCCGACCTGCCGACCCAGAAGGACATCTTCATCCCCGGCGGTGGGTCGTTCCGCAGCATCACCCGCGCGAGCGCTGACCGGCGTCCGACCGTCGCGCTGGTTTTCGGCAATTCGACGGCCGGCGGCGCGTACGTCCCGGGCATGAGCGATTACGTCGTGATGGTCAAAGAGGGTGCCAAGGTCTTCCTCGGTGGCCCGCCATTGGTCAAGATGGCGACCGGCGAGGAGTCCGACGACGAGTCACTCGGTGGTGCCGAGATGCATGCCCGCAAGTCGGGTCTGGCCGACTACCTCGCGGTCGACGAACGCGATGCGATCCGCATCGGTCGCTCGATCGTCAAGAACCTCAACTGGCGCAAGGCCGGACAGGCGCCCCAGGTCGAGTACGCCGAACCCGTGCTCGACGTCGAGGATCTGCTCGACATCGTGCCGACGGATCTGAAGGTGCCCTTCGACCCGCGTGAGGTCATCGCCCGTCTGGTCGACGGAAGTGAGTTCGATGAGTTCAAGCCGCTGTACGGATCATCGCTCGTCACGGGATTCGCCCGACTGCACGGCTATCCGATCGGCATCCTCGCCAATGCTCAGGGCGTCCTGTTCAGCCAGGAGGCCCAGAAGGCCGCGCAGTTCATCCAGCTCGCCAACCAGATCGACACGCCGCTGCTGTTCCTGCACAACACGACGGGTTACATGGTCGGTGCAGAGTACGAGCAGGGCGGCATCATCAAACACGGCGCCCAGATGATCAACGCGGTATCCAACTCGACCGTTCCGCACCTGTCGGTCGTGATGGGTGCGTCTTACGGTGCCGGCCACTACGGCATGAGCGGACGGGCGTACAACCCGCGGTTCATGTTCAGCTGGGTCGGCGCCAAGTCGGCGGTCATGGGTCCCGCGCAGCTCGCCGGCGTCATCTCGATCGTGGCTCGCGGTGCCGCAGCGGCCAAGGGACAGCCGTACGACGAGGACGGCGATGTCGCGATGCGGGCCATGATCGAGGAGCAGATCGAGAAGGAGTCCCTGGCCTACTTCACGTCGGGGATGCTCTACGACGACGGCGTCATCGACCCGAGAGACACAAGAACAGTGCTGGGCATCTGTCTGAGCGCGATCCACACCAGGCCCGTCAAGGGCGCAGAGGGATATGGAGTGTTCCGGCTATGAGCCGCACGATTCCACGCAGAGATGTCGGCGGTTTCATGTGCAACCGGACCCCGAATAGACCTAAAACCGCCGACATCTTGGAGGGAGTTGCATGATCAGCTCGATACTGGTGGCCAATCGGGGGGAGATTGCCCGGCGGGTGTTTCGGACGTGTCGGGATCTTGGCATCTCCACGGTTGCGGTCTTCTCGGACGCTGATGCGTCGGCGCCGTTCGTCGGCGAGGCCGATGTTGCGGTGCGACTGCCGGGCGAGGCGCCGACCGAAACCTATCTACGCGGTGACCTGATCATCGCCGCTGCGCTCAAAGCTGGCGCCGATGCAATCCATCCCGGCTACGGCTTCTTGTCCGAGAATGCGCAGTTCGCCCGCGACGTCAACGCCGCCGGGCTGACCTGGATCGGGCCGACGCCTGAGGCGATCGTGGCGATGGGCGACAAGATCCGGGCCAAGGAGCTCATGTTCGACGCCGGAGTGCCTCAACTCGGCCAACTCGAGCCCGAAGCGCTGACCGGTTCGGAGATGCCCGTCCTGGTCAAGGCCGCTGCGGGCGGGGGAGGACGGGGCATGCGAATCGTCCGGGACCTCGACGATCTGAGTGCCGCGATAGATCTCGCCTCGGCCGAGGCTGCTTCGGCCTTCGGTGACCCGACGGTCTTCGTCGAGTACTACCTGGAGAACGCGCGCCACATCGAGGTGCAGGTCCTGGCCGACACCCATGGAACGGTCTGGATCGTCGGAGACCGCGATTGTTCGATCCAGCGCCGGCACCAGAAGGTCGTCGAAGAGGCGCCTGCTCCCCGCGTCGGTGCCGACGTCCGGACGACTTTGCACGATGCGGCACGGGCGGCGGCCAAGGCGGTCGATTATGTCGGTGCAGGAACCGTCGAGTTCATGGTCGCCGATGCCCACCTCGACACCGGGAAGGTGTTCTTCTTGGAGATGAACACCCGCTTGCAGGTCGAACATCCTGTGACCGAGGAGGTTTTCGGACTCGATCTCGTCGCGCAGCAGATCGCGATCGCCGAGGGACGGGCACTGGACGGGGAGACTGCCGAGCCACGAGGCCATGCGGTCGAGGTCCGGTTGTACGCCGAGGATCCGGCCGATGACTGGCAGCCCCAGACGGGCACGGTCCGGACGTTCGAGGTCGCGGACGGACCGGGTGTGCGCACCGATTCTGGTGTCGAGAGCGGTTCGGTCGTCGGGATCCACTACGACGCCATGATCGCCAAAGTCATCGCGCACGGTCCCGATCGGGCGACCGCGGTCCGCCGACTAGCGGACGTTCTGCGGCGGACCCGGATCCATGGCGTCAGGACGAATGTGGACTTCTTGCGTTCGATCTTGCACGACGAGGAGTTCGCGGCGGAGCGCCTGCACACCGGACTGCTCGAAGAGCGCCTTGCGCAGTGGACCACGCCACAGGTCAACGAATCGGCTCGACGGCGGTACGCCCTGGCAGCGGCGCTGGCCGAGGCCACGACCGCCACGGTGGAGGCCAAAGTGCTCGGTCGTATCCCGACGGCCTATCGCAATGTGCCGAGCCAGCCGAGGACTCGCACGTATGAGCCTGACCTCGAGGTCAATTACTCCGCAGGTTTCGTGCAGCACGACCTCGACGACGTCACGGTGATGAGCGCAACTCCCACCGAGGTCGTCCTGGACGTCGCCGGACTCGTCGAGACGTACACGGTCGCGGTCGGACGCGGCTGGGTCGACGTCGACGGCCCACATGGCTCGATCGATCTGACCCCGGTTCCGGTCTTCGTCGATCCGGCCGATGTCGTCGTCGAAGGATCGCTTCTGGCTCCGATGCCGGGCTCGGTCATCAGTGTTGCCGTGACGGACGGCCAGCAGGTCGGCAAGGGCGATGTCATCGTCGTCCTGGAAGCCATGAAGATGCAGCACACCATCACGGCGCCGACGGACGGTGTCGTCGCCCAACTGTCGGTCACCGCAGGTTCGCAGGTCGAGTCCGGCGCTGTTCTCGCCATCATCGATACGTCGACAAGCTCAGCAACCGAGGAGAAATCATGACTACGTTCACTGAATCCGAAGAGCGCCAAGAGCTGCGCAAGGCAGTGGCCGCACTCGGCAAGAAGTACGGTCACGACTACTTCGAGAAGGCCGCCAAAGAGGGTCGCAAGACCACCGAACTGTGGCAGGAGGCCGGCAAGCTCGGCTACCTCGGCGTTGCCGTACCGGAAGAGTTCGGGGGTGGTGGCGGCGACATCGGCGACCTGGCGGCCGTGTGCGAGGAGCTCGCCGCCGCGGGCAGTCCATTGCTGCTCATGGTCGTGTCGCCGGCGATCGTCGGAACGATCATCGCGCAGTACGGCACGCAGGCCCAGAAGCAGAACTGGCTGCCTGGCCTGGCCGATGGCTCCTCGACGTTCGCTTTCTCAATCACCGAGCCCGACGCCGGATCGAATTCGCACCAGATCACGACGACGGCGTACCGCGACGGCGACGACTGGATCCTCAAAGGCAATAAGACCTACATCTCCGGTGTCGATGAGGCCAGCCACGTGCTGGTCGTGGGTCGTACCGAGGACGCTCGCAGCGGAAAGCTCAAGCCCGCGCTGTTCTTGGTGCCGACTGATTCGGAAGGCTTCACGTACCAGGAGATCGACATGGGGATCGTGTCGCCGGAGAAACAGTTCACGCTGTTCTTCGACGATGTCCGCGTACCGTCCGATGCTCTGATCGGCAGCGAGGATGCCGGCCTCGAGCAGCTGTTCGCCGGTCTGATCCCCGAGCGCATCATGGGCGCCTCGTTCGCGCTCGGCACCGCACGCCTTGCACTGGAGAAGGCAACGGCATACGCCAAGGACCGTCAGGTGTGGAAGACGCCGATCGGCGCTCACCAGGCGATCGCCCATCCGCTCGCGCTGTCGTATATCGAGATCGAGATGGCTCGACTCATGACCCAGAGGGCTGCGGCGCTGCTCGCTGCCGGCGATTTCATGGCTTCGGGCGAGGCTGCCAATATGGCCAAGTACGCCGCTGGTGAGGCAGTCTGCAATGCCGTCGACCGGGCGATCCAGACCCACGGCGGCAATGGACTGGCCAACGAGTACGGTCTGGTGCAGATGCTCTCCGGTTCGCGCCTGTCGCGGATCGCCCCGGTCAGCAAGGAAATGGTGCTCAACTTCGTGGCCCAGTTCTCGCTCGGCCTGCCGAAGTCCTATTAAGAGGTAGACATGTCTGAATTGGTTCACCTGGCGACTGCTGATCAGGTTGCGGTCATCACGCTCGACAGCGACCACAATCGCAATGCGCTGAGCAAACAGCTCGTCACCGAGCTCGCAGCACATCTCGCGGCGGCGGACGCCGACCCCGAGGCGCGGGCGATCCTGATCCGCTCGGCCGGCCGGGTGTTCTGCTCGGGTGCCGATCTGTCCGAAGCGGCAGGCGGCGGAATGGCCGAGGGGGCCGCGGCGCTCGTGGCTCTGCAACGACAGATCGCCACGGCCGGCAAACCAGTCGTGGTCGAACTGGGTGGCCCGGTCCGCGCGGGTGGCCTCGGCATCGTGGGCGCGGCCGATCTGGTCATCGCCGCGGAGTCGGTGACGTTCCAATTGACCGAGGTACGTCTGGGGCTGGCCCCTGCCGTCATCTCGGTGAGTCTGCTGGAGCGGTTCACCGACCGCGCCGCGGCTGATCTGTTCCTGACGGCCCGCAAGTTCGACGCGACGGAGGCAGCGGCGGTCGGACTCGTGACCCGTGCTGTGGCCGACGCCGAACTCACCGCCGAGGTGTCGCAGGTGCTCGTCGACCTGGTCAAGGGCTATCCCCAGGGCCTGCGGGAGACCAAGAAGCTGCTCAATCACGATCTGGTCGCACGGATCGACGCTCTCGGCGACGAACTCGCCGCGCAGTCCGCCGAGCTGTTCGGCAGTGACGAAGCCCGCGAGGCGATGACGGCGTTCCTCAACCGGGGGAAGTAGCTCCCGCCCGAAACCGGTCGTGCATCAGCTGTTGCAGTACACCTGCATCTCCGCGTAGGCGGCCCAGCCGGCGGCATCACTGACACTCGGCAGGAAGCGGAGCTTGGTCTGGGTCAGTTTCGCGTTGATCCAGCGGGCGCTCTGCCCTTTTGCGAGCTGTTGCTCGTAGGTGAGGATCCCGAAGCCCTGGTTCGTGATGAAGGCGTAGCCGGTTGTGCCGTTGGCCGAATCGTCATCGATGCCGATGTAGCCGCGCAGCTTGGTGCACTGTTTGCCGGCCAGATCCCAGTCGATGCGTTCGCTGTCGTGCAGGGAGAACGACTTGGCCGAGAACCCGTGTCCGTTGATGCTGACCTTGCCGCGATAGACATTGGACGGCGTCGAGGCGAAGGGCAGATCGTTGAGCGAGCGCCAGCGGAACACGCTGATGTTGCGGGGCGCGCTGACGCCCGCGGCGCGCTTGTTCCCGGCTGATTTGCGGACCCGGAAGAATGTGGGACCCCCGTTGGTGAGCTTGATCTTCTTGGTGAACTTGCCCGACGAGGTCAGTTTGGTTGTCGTGACCTTCTTCCATGAGCCGGTTGTGCCGTATTTGCGGTCGATCGAGACCTTCTTGCCCTTGAGCTTGGCCTTCGGCGAGACCTTGCCCGTCAGCGTGACCGAGCCGTTGAGCTCCGCCGTGGTGGCGCTCAGATTCAGCGTGACGGAGTACTTGGACGCGGCGTGGGCCGATTGCGCGCCCGTCGCGACCAGAGCGGCAGTGACGAGGCCGATGACGGCAAGACGAAGGGAGCTCATGGTCGGAGCGTAGGCCCGTTCTCGGCCCCTGGGCAGAGCCTCAACCGGCTTTGGGTGAAAACCCCACCGCGGTCAGCGCAGCTTAGTCGACTGCGACGTGGCAGCGGTGTGCTTGTCGCCCTGGTAGGCGATGTCGATCTTCTTGGGGGGCTGTGTCGAACCGTCTGGGGAGCCGAACAGCGTGACATTCGCCCGACCCTCGTGCAGCGCCAGCTCGACACCGAACAGCTTGTTCGAGACGTTGACCCGCCCGGATGCCGCGATCCCGGTGCCGCGGTCGGTGACCCGGAGGTCGAGGTGAGTCGACTTCTTTCCGCGTTCGACCTTGACGGCCAGATCTGCGGCAGCGGTCAGACGAAGATGCGCTTTGCGGCGGGTCGAATTGTCCTTGAGTTTGATTCGCGACGCCTTGGAAAACGATGCGCCGCCGATCCAGCCGGTCACGAAGTCCCCATCGGGGTCGGTCCCGCTGATCCGGTACGTGCCCGCAGCCAAACCCTCGACGATGAAGGCACCGCTGGCTCCGGAGATCGCGGTGGCGGCGACGGACTCGTCGGCGTTGACGACGGTTACCTCGATACCCCGCAGTCCGCGGCCGCGAGTACTCGTGACGGTACCGCTGATCGCGCTGCGGGCGCGGCGGTGCTTGCCGCGTTCCTTCGAGCGCTCGGACGCTTCGGCCGCGGCGGTCTTGACCGGTTCGGGTTCCATCTTGGCGGACTTCTTGCTCTTCTTGGCAGGCGCTTCGTCGGGCGTCGTTGTGTGCAGTTCGATCGGCGGGGTCACGACGAGCTCCAATTCCGGGGCCGACGCCGTGGTGCGCGGCGGATGGTGGAAGCCGACTCCGCGCGAGGGAGGCAGAACCGGAGTGGGTCCGAACTCGTGCGGTGTCTCGGCGTGGGCGGCAACTGCTGGGATGGGCGGCGGAACCGGGGCAGTGCGAACCGGCACGGGGTCAACGAGTCGCAATGGGGCGGGCTGCGAAACCGGGCCGTCGATCTCGGACGACTTCGAGGCCTCTTCCAGGAGCCGACGAACTGAGTCCGCCGCCTTCGAAACCGCTGATGCGGCCGCGGCGGTCGCCAGCATCCGTGCGGTCGTTCGCCAGCTGCTCGCCATCTGCCTGCCCTTCGTGCCGACTGTCAGATGCTCAGTATGGTGTCCGAATGGGTGGCGGGCGCGCAGGCACACCGGATCAGTTGATAGAGGGGAACGTGCAGAACACCTTGGCGTTGCCGATCAGGAAGTCGACATTGTCCTGGCTGCTCGGACGATAGACCTTGAAATGCAGCTGTCTCGTGGGCAGGAGCAGGTCGCGGACCTGGCGGGAATGGTAGGCGTCATAGGCCTGCTGCCCGCGCCTCATGGCGCCCGTCTTGATGACTCGGTCGCCTTTCGATGTCGAGGGTTGGAAGATCTTGTACTGTCCCTGGACGGCATCGGAGCCGTCCTCGACGCCGACCTTGAAGTTGATCTTCTTGCACTTGTAGCCCCGGATGTCGACAACGGCAGTGTTGCCGCCGGCGATGAGGAATGCTGAGTCGTTGAAGCGTTGTCCGCGGACGCGCCACTGTGCGGCCTGACCAGACTTGTGCTGGATTCCAGCGATACCGATGGGTTGGTTGAGGCGACCGGCGCGGTCGTAGAACTCGTGGACGAAGGTCCAGTGGAAGGCGTCCAGATGTGTCGAACGGGTCCCTGTGGCGGTACGACGATTGCCGGTCATCTGGGCGGTCAGGCGCCAGACTCCTCCGACCGGAGGTTCGAAGGTACGAGAGAACCGGCCTTTCGAGGAGAGCTTGAGCGAGTAGGTCTTGTACTTCTTGTTGTTATTGCTCGTGTTGTAGGCAGTGACTCGAATGCGCTTGCCCTTCACGGGGCCACCTTTGACCCGTCCGCTGAAAGTCGTTCTGCGCGCCGAGCGAGAATTCGAGGACACATCGACCAGCTTTTTCTTGAGCTTGATCGAGACTCGGTACTTGGAAGACGCTTCGGCAGCGGTCAGGGGAATCCCGACGAGGGTTCCGGCCGTCAAGGCGGCGGCGATGAGTAGGCAAAGTTTACGCATGGGACAGATACCTAGAGATCCTTGTTGATCGAGGGGAAGGTGCAAAACGCCTTGGCATTGCCGACAATGAATCGGACCTCGGGCGCGGGTTCGCCAGATTCCTCGGTAGGTTCTGGTGCCAGCCCCGAGGTCGGTACGCGCACCGTGACGTCATGAGACGCGCTGATGATATTTCGGAATCGTACAGCTGCGGCGTCGTTGCCCGACGCGTCGAACGGCCGCTGGTTCCACGTCATATCGAGATTGACCAAGACCTTGGAATTTTGCAGGAACTCGATTCGCCCCGAACGCGCACGTGCTGGGGTTTCGTCTGAGATGCCGGTCTTGAGCGTGAGCTTCTTGCACCGGTACGACCTGGTTTTGAAGGTCACTAAGGATCCGCCCTCGATTGCGAACTGGCTTCCCCAGCGGGTGCCTGGGTAGACCCGACCGCTGCTGCTGGTCACGTCGGGACCGACGTATTCGCGCTCGCCGTCGCGTTGCTCGGTGATACCCGGGACGTTGGCGAGGTTGGTCAGCTCGTGCAGGAAGGTCCAGTGGAAGGCATCTAATGTGGTCGTGCGGGATGCACTCTTGTAGCGCCCTGACGACGCGATCGTGACGCGGTACTTCCAGCGCCCGCCGTGCGGTGGACGGATCTTCTTGGAGAACTTGCCGCTCGACCCGAGTTTGATCCTGCCGAGGTACGTGTTCTTTCGGTACTCGGGGTCATTGGTGTTGGTTGCATAGATCTTGACGTACCTGCCCTTGGTAGGCCCACGCTTGACCCGGCCCGCCAGCAACAGGTAATCGCGCTCGTGTCCTCTGGACACGTCCATCACGGTCTTGCTCAGGTACTTGTACCGGCCCGGTTTGATGTATTCATACGTTCGGTTGCTAGCGCTGATCGAGTAGCCCTTGCCAGCGGCCTCGGCGGGGCTCGTCATCAGACTCGCGGCGATCGCGAGCCCCAACGGCAATGCCAGTAGCTTGCGCAAGTACGTCACCTCGAGGCAGTAGGACTAAAGTCCCTCAATCGTACGGGTGATTGTGGTCTTGTGCGGTCACAGTGCGCAGGCGCTTCTGAAAGCAGGCAAATCAGGCTGTCTGTCCACCGCTGTCCGCCCAGCGAGCAGGCGGCTGCGGAATACTCCGGGTACGGAATAGACTTGTGAGTTCCCTGATGGACAAAAGGAGTGAGTTGAACTCACACAATGCCGAGCAACGCGAGATCGCCGCGGAGCAGTCGTACGTCGACACGGTCTATGAGCGACTCGATGCCTCGGCCAAGGTCGCCCAATCGCTCGTCGTCGAAGGGATGGCTCGTGGCCACGTCGGCAATGAAGGTGGCCTCGTCGAACGCGATGCGATGGTCTACCAGGCGTCGAAACGACTGTCCGCACTCAACGCTGCACATGACGGCCTGGTGTTCGGCCGGCTCAATCTGATCAACGGCGAGTCCCGCTATGTCGGCCGGATCGGCGTACGCGATGCCGAACGCGAGATCCTCCTGGTCGATTGGCGGGCGCCCGCAGCCGCGCTGTTCTATCAGGCCACGGCCCAGGAACCGTCGGGTGTCGTCCGGCGCCGTGTGCTGCGGTGCGCCAACGACACCGTCATCGGCATCGAGGACGATCTGCTCGACGGTGACAATGCGCCCGACGACATGGTCGTGATCGGCGAGGGCGCGCTATTGGCGAGCCTGAGCCGGGCCCGTGACAGCACGATGCACTCGGTCGTCGCGACGATTCAAAAGGAGCAGGACGAGGCGATCCGCGCCCCTAGCCGTGGCGCGACCACGATCGGCGGCGGTCCGGGTACGGGCAAGACTGTCGTGGCCCTGCACCGGGCGGCGTACCTGCTTTACACCGATCGACGGCGGTTCGAGTCCGGCGGCGTCCTGGTGGTCGGGCCGTCGACGGTGTTCATGAACTACATCGAACGGGTCCTGCCGAGTCTTGGCGAGACGAGCGTGACACTGCGTTCTTTGGGAGAGGTCGTCGACGGTCTGCGCGCCGCCCGCCACGACGAGCCGGTCGCGGCCGCGGCCAAGGGCTCATCGCGCATGGTCAAGTTCTTGTCGCGCGCCGCGGCCGCGCCGATGCCGGGCTCAGCGACGGAGTTCCGTTACTTCTACAAGGACGACGTTCTGCGGCTGAACGCCGAACAGCTCGATCGAATCAGGCGCCAGCTGCTGTCGGGCGCCAAGCGCAACCGGGCGTACGACAAGGCGCCGGTCGCGTTGATCGATGCGCTGTGGCGTCAGGTGCGCGGGGAGCGTGCGCTCGAGAAGGGCAAAGAAGAGTTCGTCGAGATCGTCACGACCGATGACCGCTTCGTCGACTTCGTCGAACAGTGGTGGCCGCCGATCGAGCCCATCGAGGTGTGGCGCACCCTGCCCGACGTTGTCGAGAAGCTGGCCGGCAACGTATTCAACGCCCGTGAGATCGCCGCCCTGAAGACGTCGTGGACGTCGGATGAGCCGAGTATCCAAGATGTCCCCCTGATCGACGAGCTGCGTTACGTCCTGGGTGAGTTGCCCGACAACTCCAGCGAGGACGATGATTTGCCCAAGCAGCTCATGAGCTTCGAGCGGCGCGAGCGCGACGATCGGGTCGACCGAAACCGCACGACTCAAAGCATCGAGGATGACGGCTTCGCCCATGTCCTGGTCGATGAGGCGCAGGATCTGTCACCGATGCAGTGGCGCATGCTGGGCCGACGTGGCCGGTATGCGAGCTGGACGATCGTGGGCGATGAGGCGCAGTCTTCCTGGCCGCACCCGCAGGAGTCCGCTGCCGCACGTAAGTCGGCGCTCGAGGGCAAGCCCGAACACGCGTTCCGGTTGTCGACGAACTACCGAAACTCTGCCGAGATCTACGAGCTCGCGGCCAAGGTGGCGGCGATCGGCGTCCCCGATCCTGATCTTGCCGAAGCCGTGCGGCGTACAGGCGAGTCGCCGCAGCATCTCGTCGTGCCCAACGCCGAGTTCGTGGCGGCATTGCGTAGCAGCGCCGAGTCGATTCTCGGCCGGGTCGAGGGAACCGTCGCGATCGTTGCGCCGCGCGTCCGGTTGGAAGGGTTGCGCTCTGACCTGGCCGAACTGATGGCCGCCCATCCCGAACGGCTCCGCGTTCTCGATGGTCTCGATACCAAGGGACTCGAGTTCGACGGCGTTGTGGTCGCCGACCCCGACGGCATCACCGATGAGTCGACGGCGGGTTGGCGCACGCTGTACGTCGTCTTGACCCGTGCCACGCAATTGCTCACGACGGTGGGCGTGAGTGACCGTTGGCGCAGCCGGATCGCATGAACCTGTCCCTGCGACGGTTCACCAAGATCCTTCTGCTCGTCGTCCTCGGCATCGCCGTCGCGGTGCCGACTGCGATGACGACGTTCGTCCACAGCGAGCGGGCCATCGTCATCGGTGCCCACGAGGCGACCGTGCAGCCCAACTTCAACGGCTATGCGCGCATCGATTTCGGCACCCTGATCCCGCAGATGCGGCTGCCGGCCGAGGCGCCGTTGGGCATCGGGGTCGATATCCGGCTCGGCGACAGCGAGGTGACCGAGCTCAATCAGCTCATCGCCCGCGATGCCGTGATCGCCAGCCAGCCGCAGGGCGAGATCGCGGCGGTACGGTCCAATGTCATCTCGATGATGACCGATGCCGCGATGCGCGGTGTCGGTTCGGGGATTGTCGCGGTGCTGATCGCCGTGCTGGCCTGGTTGGCGATAGGACAGCGACGGCGCCGTCTGATCTGGGCCGCGGCAAGACATCCGGGCCGTCGCCAGGTCATCGGCGCGGTCGGTACCGCGCTGACACTGATCGCCGCGCTGGCTCTCATCGCCGCCCCAGAGCGCCCGCGCGCGAGTGACGAGACCTGGGAGCCGATTGCTTCGGCTTTCCCGCTGCTGCCCAGCGATCCGGTGCTCGACAAGGTCGAGATCGTCCAGGGCGCCTCGACATCGGGCAGTAAGGCGCTGGTCCAAGGTGCGCTCGACACCTACCGGACGTCGGTGGCGTTCTACGGCAAGCTCGCCGAGACTGCCAAATCGGCGCAGGTCCGTACCCCTCTCGAAGGGGAGACGACGGCTTTGGTCGTGACCGACCGGCACGACAACATCGGCATGGATCCAGTCGCTCGGGTCATCGCCGATCGCGCGCAGGCCTCGATGCTGATTGATCTGGGCGATGACACCTCCAATGGCGCGAGCTGGGAGACGTTCAGCCTCAATTCGCTTGCCAGTGAGTTCAAGGGTTTCGACATCGTCTCGGTCGCGGGCAATCACGACACGGGCGACACGGTCCCCGAGCAGATGAAGGACAAGGGATTCACGGTTCTGTCCGGCAAGCCCGTCGACGTCGGCGGAGTGCGGTTCCTCGGCAGCAGCGATCCGCGCAGTTCGGGTCTTACGGCGGGGTACTTCGGGAGCGCTGCCGACAACTCCGCCGCGTTGGCGGCCCAGGATGCCGAGCTCACGGCGACAGCGTGCGAAGACGGCGGGGTCGGCGTCATCGCGGTGCACAGTCCGACCTCTGCCAAGCAAGCCGCGGCGTCCGGCTGCGCGGACCTCGTGCTCTCGGGGCATCTGCACCGCCAGGTCGGACCGACCACGACGACCGGTACAAACGGCAATCCAACGACGACGCTGTCGACCGGGAGCACTGGAGGCGCGGTGTACGCATTCGCCCTGGGCAGCAAGTTGCGTCGCACGGCTCAGGTCACGGTCGTGACTTTCAAGGACGCTCGACCTGTGGGACTTCAGGTCATCGACTTCGACCCAGGCGGTCAGGTCACCCCGCAGGCCTACGTCCCGCTGCCCCCACGCTCGCGAGTCACTGAGTAACCCACCGCGAGTCACTGGGTTACCTACGGTCAGTCAATCGGTGACTCGCGGTACGTGATTGAGTGACTCGCGGTAGGTGATTGAGTGACTCGCGAGCGTCAGGTGCAGCGGGAGAGGATGAGTTCCGCGTAAGCCTTGGCGCAGGTCACGACCTCGTCGATGCGAACGCTTTCCTCGAGGGCATGGGCGTTGGCGATGTCGCCGGGCCCGTACTGCACCGTCGGGATGCCCGCTGCTGCGTACTGGCGCAGATCAGAGCCGTAGGGCGCTCCGATCAGCGAGGGATCGGCCGCGCCGGCGGAGGTCACGGCCTTGCGGACCTCATCACCGAATGGATGCGCATCGGGCAACTGTCCGGCGGCGAAGTGCCCGCCGGGCCACGTGACGGTCACCGGATGATCAGCCAGCCACGGATCGGCAGCGGCGGCATCGGTGACGGCCCGCTCGAAGGCGGTCTTGGCGTCGGCGAACGACTCGCCCGGCATGACTCCGTAGCGGCCTTCGGCCACCAGGAGATCCGGCACGGTGCTGGCCCAGTCGCCGGCGTGGATGATCCCGACGCTGATCGGCCAGGGCATCGCGGCGAACGGCGCAGGGGGTGCGGTGTTGCGCCGGGTCTCGAGGACGGCCAGCGCACGGTGGACGTGCTCGAAGGCGCCGATCGCGCTATGACCCCGGCCGCGCATCGAGCCGTGGGTCGCCTGTCCGGGTACTTCGAGGCGAAACGTCAGCGAACCGGCGTTGGCCGCGACGATCTGCTCGGCGGTGGGCTCGGCGATCAGGCAGGCGTCCCCGGAATGGCCGCGGCGCAACGCCGCGAATGCACCGATTCCGCCGTCCTCCTCGCCGATGACCGAGTGGATCGCGAACGGCCTGGCAAGAGCGACGTCGCTGACCGCCCTGGCTGCGGCGATGATCGCGATGACGCCGCCCTTCATGTCACAGACACCTCGGCCGAACCAGCGGTCGTCGAGCTCGCGGACGTGCCACGGATCGGCGTCGGTCCAGGCTTCCGGATCGCCGGGTGGGACGACGTCCACGTGCCCGTTGAGGATCAGGGCTGGGGTGCCGGGGCCGGACACACCA
This sequence comes from Aeromicrobium sp. P5_D10, assembly GCF_054049535.1. Lineage (NCBI taxonomy): Bacteria > Bacillati > Actinomycetota > Actinomycetes > Propionibacteriales > Nocardioidaceae > Aeromicrobium > Aeromicrobium sp. P5_D10. The sequence continues at coordinate 460,016 of NZ_JBFUME010000004.1, read as the reverse complement.
ACGACTCCCCAGGCCTCGTCGCGGTCGACCTCTTCGCCTGGATAGTCGGGGTCTGCGCGCAACTCGTCGAGGTCGAGCTTCCACTGATCGACGTCGAGGCCGAGCCCCGTCAGCGTCGCGGCGCACCAACGTTGGGCCGCGATCTCACCGTCGGATCCACCGATGCTGGGGATGTTGACGAGTTGGGCGAGATCGCGCCGGATCAGGTCGACGTCGATGTCCATGCAGCCAGTCTGGCAGCCGATCGGCGGTAGCTCGTGACGCCGGTGCTGTGGTGTCGCCGTGACGGCACTCGGACAAGGTTGTCAGTCATGGCCGGCCCTGCGCTAAGCTCCTGCCATGACAGCCCAGCACCTCACTTGGTGGCGCCACCCGTAACGGTGGCCTGTCGACTTCTGCCCAGACCGCCTCACGGCCGGCTCTGGGCTTTGTTGTCTGTGCAGCATTCGTCCTGGCCGGCCCGGGCACAACCCAAGGAACTGCAATGACCTCCCTCGACGAGCTCCTGGCTCAACCGGCTTTTGCGCTGATCCGTGTACGAGAGTCCGACACCGTCACATTGGTCGGTGGACCCCGCACCGATCTCGATGTGCTGGCTGATATCCCGCTGAAGTCCGGCCCCGGACGTGCTTGGGATCAGCTGGTCCTGGTTCCGTATGCCCAAGCCCATGAACGCGGCTTCGAGGCTCACCAGGACGACACGCCGTTGTCGGCGATCGACATCGCCTATAGCGCTGAGCTGCCGATCGCAGAGTTGCTCGACGTGCTGCCCGACGTTTCGGTCGAGTTCACCGATCGTGGGGGCTTCGAGACCAGCGACGACGAGTACGCCGACATCGTCCGCACCATCATCGACGACGAGATCGGCCAGGGGGAGGGCGCGAATGTCGTGATCGGACGGCATTACCGCGCACAGGTCGCCGACTGGAACCACGACACCGCGCTGACGGTGTTCCGCCGCCTTTTGGAGCGTGAACGCGGCGCGTTCTGGACGTTCTTGATCTTCACCGGCGACCGCTACCTGATCGGCGCCTCGCCCGAACGTCACGTGAGCCTCGAAGCGGGGCAGGTACGGATGAACCCCATCAGCGGCACATTCCGCATGCGCGGCCTGGAGACCCACGCCGACAAGAAGCGGGAGTTGCTGAAGTTCCTCGAGGACGAGAAGGAGATCTACGAGCTCTTCATGGTCGTCGACGAAGAGCTCAAGATGATGTGCGATATCTGCCACGAAGGCGGGCTCGTGCTCGGGCCGTACCTCAAGCCCATGACCCATCTCGTGCACACCGAGTATCTGCTCGCGGGCCGCACGCACCGCGACGTCCGCGAGGTGCTGCGCGACTCGATGTTCGCCGCCACCGTCACGGGCAGCCCGGTCGAGAACGCCTGCCGTCTGATCAAGCAGTATGAGCCGCAAGGCCGTGGCTACTACGCCTCGGTGGCCGCGTTGATCGGCCGTGATGAGAACGGCGAGCAGCTCGCCGACGCGCCGATCCTGATCCGCACCGCCGACGTCGACCTTGCTGGAAACCTCAAGGTCTCAGCCGGCGCGACGCTCGTGCGTGACTCCAGCGCCGAGTACGAGACGACCGAGACCTGGGCGAAGGCCGCCGGCATCCTCAGCGCGTTCGGTCTCGTCGAGGCGGCGCCGGACCCGGTCGAGGGCTTCGATGCGTTCACCCGTGAGGACGAGGTCATCATCGCGCTCGGTTCTCGCAACCAGCGACTCAGCCAGTTCTGGCTGACTGACCAGTCAGGGGCCGCGCCGGTGCCGTCGTTGACGGGCAAGCGAGTCGTGATCGTCGACGCCGAGGACGATTTCGTCAACATGCTGTCGCACGTCTTCGGGGTGTTGGGCATGACAACCGACATCGTTCGCCACGATGCCTATTGTGACGGGGATCTGGATGGCTACGACCTGGTCGTCGTCGGTCCTGGTCCGGGCGATCCACGTGACCTCGACGATCCGAAGATGGCAACGATGCATGCGCTCGTCGCGGGTCTCCTGGAGTCGGAGCGACCGTTCTTGGCGGTGTGCCTGGGACATCAGACGTTGAGCCACCAGATAGGTCTCGACCTGACGTTCAAGGACATCGTGTTCCAGGGCACGCAGAGCAAGCTCACGGTGTTGGACCGTCCCGAGACGGTCGGCTTCTACAACACCTTCGTGGCGCGGGTTCCGGCCGCCGGGCTACCCGAGGGTGTCACAGTGGAGCTGGAACCGGAGACCGGTGACATCCACCTGGTGGCCGGACCGCACTATCGCGGCATCCAGTTCCATGCTGAGTCGATCCTGACGCATAACGGCTTCGGCATCCTGCGCGATCTGGTCACTGACCTGGTCGGCTGAATCCCCGCCCGCCCGTCCGTTGGGCCGGTGCGCTGGCGTCCAGGATGACCGCGCGGATGGACGCTAACGCACCGTCCCAGGACGCGCGTGGACGCTAACGCACCGCCCCGGGGATGGGGTCGTCGGCCGGCCGGCTTTTCATCCGGGTCACCATGACGCCGAATAGGCACAGGGCGCCGCCGACGAATGCCAGAGCAGCAGGGACCTCGTCCAAGATGAGCCACGAGATCAACGTGGCAACAGCCGGCGCGAGGTAAGTCGTCGAAGCGGCCTGCCCCGCGGTAATGCGCTTCAGGGCGTACGACCAGGTGGTGAAGCCGATCGCGGTGGGGAAGACGCCGAGGTAGACCAGCCACAGCAGATCGTGGGTGGACGCATCGGAGATCTCGCTGACCAACGCCGGGGCGAAGGGCAGGCAGACCACGGCGCCGATGAGGCAACCCAGCCAGACCGACATGACCGGCTCGACCGTGCGGAGGGCGGGCTTCTGGGCGAGGGCGCCGATCGCGTAGAACAACGCCGCGGCGAGGCACATGATGACAGCGGTGCCGCTCGCGGTGTCGACCGAGGTGGGATCGTGATGAGTGCTGACGGCGATCAGGATGACGCCCGCGAACGCGATCGCTATTCCGATCATCAGCGGCTTGGGGAAGCCCTCTTTGAAGATGAATCCGGCAAGCAGCGCCACGATCGCCGGGGCGATGTTGACGATCAGCGCGGTGGTGCCGGCGTCGAGGTCGCGTTCGGCGGCATTCAGCGCGATGTTGTAGGCGCCGAACCAGACGACACCGTATATGAGGACGAGGTGTAGGGCCCGGCCACGGGGCATCTTGGCACGGGTGGGCCGGGCGACCAGTGTCAGCGCCACGACGCCGACGGCGAGTCGACCGAGCGACAGCGATCCGGGCGAGAACGTGTCACCGACCGCGCGAATCGCCACGAACGCCGAGGCCCAGAGCACGACCGTGACGAGCATCGCGGGGAAGGAGAGGTCACGCGAGGTCAACACGTTCAAACACTAGTGATCCCCGGCCCTTCAGCGCGAGCGGAAATCGGCCAACGTCCCCGCAGAACCCGCCATCGACGCTGCGCCCGGCGAAGAGATCACCGGGCGCAGTATCGGGTCGATCAGGGGGTGGGGATAGACGGGGCAGGCTTCTGAGACTGCTGGGTCTTACCGCCGTCTGAACCGAGGGTCACCTCGATCTCGTCCTTTTTCCCGTTGCGGGTGTAGGTCAGCGTGATCTTCTCGCCGGGATTGAATCCGCGCACCGAGGCAACCAGGGCCTCCGAACTTGGAACCAGAGCGCCGTTGACAGCCGAGATCACATCGCCCTTCTTGAGGCCGGCCTTTTCGGCGGCTCCGCCAGGAGTGATCTCCTTGACCTCGGCGCCGATTCCGGTGATGCCGTCGGTGCTGAGGAAGTTGCCGACCTCGACGCCGATCTGTGCGTGCTGGACGGGTTTGCCCGCCAGCAGCTGCTTGCCCACGTTCTTGGCGAGGTCGATCGGAATCGCGAATCCCAGGCCGATCGAACCGGCATCGCCCGAGGTCGTCGTGCCCGAACGGATCGCGGAGTTGATCGCGATGACATTGCCGTCGAGGTCGACCAGGGGACCGCCGGAGTTTCCGGGGTTGATCGCGGCATCGGTCTGCACTGCCGGGAATGTGGTCGACTCGCCGTTACCGGATCCGTCGGACGAGGAGACCGGTCGATTGAGGGCAGAGATGATGCCTTGCGTCACGGTGCTCTCCAGGCCGAACGGCGAACCGATCGCCACGACTTCCTGGCCGACCTTGAGATCAGCAGACGTGCCGAGCGTTGCCCGGGTCAGGCCGGTCTTGCCCTCTGCCTTGATGACCGCGAGATCGGTCTTGGCATCGGCACCGATGACCTCGGCCTTGGTGTTGGTGCCGTCGTTGAACGCGACGGTGATCGTGCCGCCTCCGTTGGCGACGTCGATGACGTGGTTGTTGGTCAGGATCTCGCCATCGCTGCTGATGATGATGCCGGTGCCTGAACCGGAACCTTCGGAGCCTTTGACGTTGATCTGGACGACGGAGGGGAGCACCTTCGCGGCCACGGCCTGGACCGTGCCGGCTGGAGCCTTGGTCTGCGTTGCCTTGTTCTCACTGTCGAGCGAGTTGACGACATTGCCGCCCGATCCCGAGTCGTCATTTGCCTGGTCGTAGGCCCACGCGCCGCCGAATCCTGCGCCACCGGCAAGTACGGCGAATGCGGCGATGCTCGCGATCTTGCGACCGCGACGCTTGGGCGGTGGTGTGGCCGCGCCGTTGCCGGAGTCATGGGGGGCCGCAAATGGAGGCAGCGCGACGGTGGGCTCGTTATCGCGGATCGGCGCGGCGAACGGATCGGTCTGCGCTGACGGCGCGGGCGGCGGCGACCCGGCCGCATAGCGGTGCGAGAAGTCGTCGGGAACCGGAGTGCTCACGGGTGCCGCAGCAGCGGACTCAGGAGGCTCGACGGGCTCGACAGGCTGGGTGAGCTCGACGGGCTGGGTGGGCTCGACGTCCTCGTTGAAGGGCTGGGGCGCAGCAGGTGTCGCGGGCTGCGTCATGGTGGGTTCGGCCGGCGCGGGAGGCCCGTCCGTTGCCTCGACCCGAATCTCTTCCGTCGGTGCGGGAGTCTGCTGATCGTCGCCGCGGTCCGACGGGGGGACATACGGGTTTGCGGCGAAAGGATCGTGCGAATCGGTCATAGAAATAGATTCTCGCCTATCACTGAGACATGTCTAAGAGTGGCGTGTGAGGGATCAAAGAACCACGGACCCCTCAGATGTCGTCGGGAAGAACCGATTCGGGCACCCTGAACGTGAAACGCGTGCCGCCCTCTGGCGGCGACGCGACCTCGACGGTCCCGCCGTGGCGCTCGGCCGCGCGCTTGACGATCGACAATCCGAGACCTGATCCAGGCAGTGTGCGGGCTTCGCTGGAACGGTAGAAACGGTCGAAGATGTGCGGCAGGTCTTCGGTGTTGATACCGGGACCCTGGTCGATCACAGTGAGTTCGCCGCCGCTGAGTCGCACCGTGATCAGGCCGTCGTCCGGGCTCCACTTCGCGGCGTTGTCGAGCAGATTGGTCACCGCGCGCTCAAGCAGCTGAGCCTCGCCGATGACGGTCCACGGTTCGACCTCGACGTCGAAGTGGGCGTCGGGTGCGCGGAGCCTGACCCGGTCGACGGCGTGCGCGACCACCTCGGCCAGGTCGAGCGGTTCGGGTGCCCGTCCCATCGGCTCGTCACGGGCCAGTTCGACCAGGTCACCGACCAGGTTGGTCAGTTCTTCGAGCTGCGCGCGGACATCGTCCATGATCTCGTGCCGCTGTTCGACGGACAGCTGACGGTCGCTGCTGTCGGCCGCCTGCCCGATCAGCTCGATATTGGTCCGCAGGCTCGTCAACGGCGTCCGCAGTTCGTGGCCGGCATCGGCGACGAGTTGGCGTTGCCGTTCCTGTGAGGCGTCGAGCGCCTGGAGCATCGAGTTGAACGATGTGGTCAGTCGGGCCAGTTCATCGCGTCCTGTCACCTGGATCGGCGTGAGATCGGACGTGCGCGCGACCCGCTCGGTCGCCGCGGTGAGCCGGCGTACCGGACGCAGACCGTTGGTCGCAACAGCCCATCCGGCACCGCCGGCCAGCAACACGCCGGCGGTACTTGCAAGGAGCAGGATTATTTTGAGCCGTTCGAGCGCATCGCGGTTGGATTCCATCGACTGCGCAAGAACCAGTGCCTTGCCAGGACCCGCGCTGACTGCGACGACTCGGTGCGGAACACCCTGGATCGTGACGGTACGCATAGACTGTTTGCGCTCGCCGATCGACACCTCAACCTCTTGATGGCTCTTGAGCTTGACGAACTCCGAACTGGTGGCGGGATTGGAAGTGAACAGTTGCCCGCCCTGAACGATGAACGGTTGGATGCCGAGGTAGGCGAGCGCGCCCACTGACTCGCTGGTTAGCAGCGCTTGGCTGAAGCCGCTGTCGACGGCGGCGTTCGCGCGGCGCAGCATCGATTCATCGAGCGAACTTTGGAACTCGGCTCGGACCGTGACGAACGCGACCGCGCTGACGACGCCGAGCGTCGCGGCGACGGCCGCAGTGGTGAGCACTGCGACGCGCAGTGCCAGCGACATCCGGCCGGTGATCTTCTGCAGTGCGCGGTGGGCAGCGTCGATCACGGGGGAGTCTCGCGCAGGACATACCCCACGCCGCGCACTGTGTGGAGCAGCCGGGGCTCGCCTTCGGCCTCGAGCTTGCGCCGGACATAGCCGACGTAGACCTCGAGGGAGTTCGCCGTCGTCGGGAAGTCGAAGCCCCAGACCTCTTCGAGGATGAACGATCGTTCGAGCACCCGCTTGGGCCGGCGGAGGAACAGTTCGAGCAGGGCGAACTCGGTGCGGGTCAGCGACAGCGACCGTCCGCCGCGGGTGACATCGCGAGTCACCGGATCGAGCGACAGATCCGAGAACGTCACGGGTGCCTCATCCGGCTCGACCTCGGCGGCGCGGGACGAGCGGCGCAGCAGCGACCGGATCCGGGCCAAGAGCTCTTCCAACGCGAACGGTTTGGTCAGGTAGTCATCGGCACCGGCGTCGAGCCCGTCGACCCGGTCGGATACGGCGTCGCGAGCCGTGAGTACCAGGATCGGCACGTCGTTGCCGGCATTGCGCAGGGCTCGTGTCGCCTCGAGCCCGTCGAGCTTGGGCATCATGACGTCCATGACGATCGCGTCAGGGTTGATCAGTGGGACGCGGGCCAGTGCTTCCGCCCCGTCAGAGGCTAAGTCGACGGTGTATCCGTTGAACTCCAGGGACCGGCGCAACGAGTCACGCACGGCACGGTCATCGTCGACGACAAGGATGCGCATGGGATCAGTCTGCCCCGCATGTCTGAAGGTGTCCTGAGATCAGGTCGACAACAGGCTGTGGGCTGCGGCCGCGGCACGTGATCCGTAAGTGCCGCCGAACAGCACGGCGTGCACCAGCAGAGGGTGCAGCTGGTGCAGCGGCATACGATCTTGCCACCCGTCGGCGAGCGGGGTCGCCTCGGCGTATGCGTCGAGGATCCGCTGCAGATGTGGCGCACCGAACATCGACAGCATGGCCAGATCGGTCTCCCGGTGACCGCCGTGAGCGGCCGGGTCGATGAGCCAGACATTGCCGTCGGCGCCCCAGACCATATTGCCCGACCACAGATCGCCGTGGATGCGAGCAGGTGGCTCGGCCGGACCGGCGAGATCGTGGATACGACGCATCGCGGTCTCGATCGTGGTGGCCTCGTCGGGTGTCAGTGCTCGCCGATCGACAGCTGCGCGGACGTATGGCATGACTCGCCGGGAGGCGAAGAACTCCGGCCAGGCCGGCAGCGGGCGGTTGGGCAGCGGGGCGAGTCCGATGAAGCCGTCGGCGGTGGAGCCGAACGTGTCCGCGCCGAACTGGTGCGTCGCCGCGAGATCGCGGCCGAACCTCTCGGCCAGCTCGGCGGTCGGTTTGACCGGTTCGACCCAGTCGATGATGAGGCAGTCCTCGGCAGAGGCCAGCACGTGCGGGACTTTGGCGCCGTCGGCCTCAGCAAGCCAGCGCAGGCCATCGGCCTCACGTTCGAAGAAGGTGTCGGGCGCATGCGGGCGGGTCTTGATGACGGCGCCGCGACCATCGGTCAGCCGTAACCGGGTCGTCGTGCAGATGTCGCCGCCGGCGACGGGAGTGGTCGAGACGACGCCCAGACCGAGGAGTGACTCCGCCCGGGCCGCGGTCCCTGCCATGCGTGCCATGACGATGACGTTACCGCGTGGGCAGTGGCCGTGTGAGCGGCCGGTCAGTCGCAGGTGGCCAGATAGGCCGCCGGGTTCTTTGGTCCTGTGCTGCCACCGCCGCCGGATCCGGGTATCGACGTGACACTGAAACCGCCGCTGAAGTCGACCTTGTCCGGCAGCAGGCGCGAGGCGTGGATCGTCGTGAAGTGCCACTGGCCGTCGCGTGCGGTCACGCTGGTTTTGGCGACCAGCTTGCCCGAGCGCAGCACGGTGGCGCTGCCGGCGGCGCCGTAACCTGGCGCGGTCAACGCTCCGAGGGTGATCTCCCACAAAGGTCCGAAGGGGCCGGAGACTGCGCGCTTGCAGGCGAGGACAGCATATGAGCCGGGGTAGGAGATGATGTCCGTCCATCCCGTGGCCGCCTGGGCTGGAGCGGTGTTGGCAACGAGCGCGGCCGTCGTCAATGCGGCCCCGGCGAACAATGCACCGACCCGTCGTCGAATTTGTGTGGTCATGTGATCCCCCGGAGTCGCAGTGCAATTGCTCGCAGCCTAATGGCGGAGGGGGGATGCCGCCATACGTTACAAACGGGTGAGCGCGGGCAGTTGATCGACGAGTTCGTCGACGGTGCGCTCGATCATGGCCAGGACGAGATCGAATCCGTCGGCGCCGCCGTAGTACGGGTCGGGGACCTCGTTGTCGTGCTCAGTGGCGAGCGGGTCGAAGTCCCGGAACAGCCGCACCTGGCTCTGCTGGGCTACAGTCGGTGCGAGTTCGAGCATGTCGGCCTGGTTGCTGTGGTCCATGGCCAGGAGCAGATCGTTCTCGGCGTACCAATCAGTCGTGAACGTGCGCGCACGGTGGCGCGTCGGATCGTATCCGGCGCGGGTGAGCACTGCTGCCGCGCGAGTGTCCATGGGATTGCCTTCGTGCCAGCCGCCGGTGCCTGACGACACAACGGCGAAGCGGTCGTCGAGACCGGCTTCGACGAGCTTGCTCTCAAGGACGACGTGCGCGATGGGCGAGCGACAGATGTTGCCGAGGCACACCATCGCGATGGTGTAGGTCATGTGCGTCTCCCGATTCCGACAACCGATTCGCGTACACGGTGCATCCTTGTCTATCAAGCGGCCACTGGCGGTGGTCAGGCTGTCAGTGTCCGACGAATTCGTCGAGGGACCCGGCGTTTCGAATGTCGGGTGATTCCGTGTGAGGTACGCCCTCCAACGCTTCGCCGCTCGACCTAGGTCCCGGTGCTCTTGCTCGATGATGAAGGGATCGAGCAAGTCCTTGTGATCTGCGCGAGCCCCGCTTGGGAACGGATCCGCTCGGGTAGACCGTGTTTGGGACTGGACGCCGAAGAACCCTAAGCCTGTTGAGGCATAGGTTTGACCCCATCTCTGATATCTGAGACAGTTCGTAACAATTAATCAACTGGCGTTTACAGGATGGGTGGAGTTCCAGTGACAAGGTTTAAGAGGACTGTGCGAGGCATGCTTATGGCAGCGCTCGTTGCGCCGATGTTCGTGATGATGGGATCGCCAGCGTCGGCAGGAACCGGTGCGAATTGGATTTGGCTTGACAGCAACGGCAATGGCTACGTGGCGGGAATCTTCAAGCACGAGGGTGAGATTTTTTCCGTGAAAGACGTACGAGCCGACGGCTATTCCGGTGTTCTGGAGTGGAAAGTCGGTTCCGGCGGCACAGTTCGGAAGTTGTGGGACAGTCGTAGCGCGAGTGCCAGCGGCTATGTCACCTACAACGCGGAAATCGCTGAAGGTGCGGCCGTCTACATGAGGCTCTGCCGAGGCAATGCCAGCAACGGCTCAATCCACGATTGCGCGCCCGGCGGTTGGATGAAGCGAATCGCTTAGCTGACCGGACGTCCTGCTGCCCAACCACCCGATGCGACTTGGAATCTGTTCAAGAACGCATCATCAGGAGGCCAATCCGGGCCCTGATTTTTAGGCGTGACCAAAGTCAGGGTTGAGCTCGGTACCAAACCCAACACTTTCTACAAGTACGTCAACCGGTTCGAGGCCGACGGGAACGAGGGACTTTTTCCCAAGTCCCCTCGGTCTCTGAGGCTGCCGAGCAAGCCGGCGCCCGAGGACGCGATCGTGATGTAGTTTGCGGATCACTCCGAACGGCAGATATCGGCAGCGTTGCCGTCACAATCAACATCAACATCGGCATCGACCTCCGATACGCCCACTACAGAGCCGCCGCGTTCGGAACAGGCGGCCAGGTCACTCCAGAACGTATTGGTTCTACCGACGTCCTGAAGCACAACAGTCGAACTGTGTTCAGTGACGGATGACGCGAACCGACTGCTTCGGCGGGTTCACGAACGCCCCGACGATCGACTGGCTCACCGAGATGATGATGGATGCCACGACGGCCCACCAGAATCCGTCGATGTGGAACGCCACGTCGAATGCGTCGGTGATCTTCTCGGTCAGCAGCAACAGCAGTGCATTGATGACGAGCAGCGCCAAGCCCAGCGTGATGATGATGAACGGCAGCGACAGCACCTTGAGTACGGGGCCGACGAAGCTGTTGATGATCGTGAAGACGAGGGCGACAAGCAGGATCGCGACGATCCGCGCTCCGGTCGATTCGCCGGAGTCACCGATATTCATGTGATCGCCGAGCAGCCAAGCGGCTACGGACAGGGCCACGGCGCTGACGAGCCAGGTCGAAAGGAAACGCTCCATGCCTTGATTGTTGCATTCCCCGACACGTGGGGGAGTCAATCACGGCGCGGGGATCGTGTGTTCGATCTTTCGGGACGTCTGAGCGAGCACGATTCCGGCGATCACCGCGACTGCGCCGAGTATCTGCACCGGGGTCAGTGTCTCTTCGAACCAGGCCCAGCCCAAGACGTTCGCGATAACGGGTTCGAGCATCGCGACGACTACGACGATTGAGGCCGGTAGATGTTTGAGGGCTATCAGTTGCAGGAAGAACGGCACGACGGTGCCGAGCACCACGACCATCGCGATCGGGATCAGCGGGTTGATTGAGTGTTCGTCGAGCCGGCCGAGCAATGAGGTGCTGCCCGAGAGGCGGGGCGTCTCCCAGATCGGTTGGACCAGGTTCATCGCCCCGGTCGCCACGATGAACGCCCACAAGATGACGCGCAGCGGATCGTCGAAGCCGACATTGTGTTCGCCGATCAGGAAGTACGCCGCGAAGCTGATCGCGGCGAGCAGGGCCATCACGACGCCGAGACCGTCGAACTGCAAGCCGTTCCAGACGCGACTCACGACGGCCAGGCCGCCGACCGCGAGCGCGACGGCGGCCCACATCTGCGGGCGGACCGGCTCCTTGCGGACGAACCGCACCCAAAGCACGACGAACACCGGCGCCAGGTACTCGATCAACAAGGCGATACCGAGCGGGAGCCGGGTGATGGCCACGTTGTACGCGAGCTGCATCATCGCCACGCCGACCAGACCGAGGGCGATGACGAGCAGCAGGGCACTACCTCGGGGACGCCGAAGGGCCGACCGGCGGAAGCAGGCGGCGTACGCGGCGAAGACCAGCGCGGCGGCCGTCACCCGCACGGTCGTGAATGCCTCGGGCTCCAGCCCCGACCCCATCGCGACGCGTGAGACGCCACCGTTGAGGCCGAACAGGATCGCCGCGATGATGACCATGGCGTATCCGAGCCGGGGATGAGGGGCCGTCATCTCCCGATTCTGACAGGTATTCGCGCTGCGATTAAGGTCGGTGCATGAGTACCCCTCGCGCCAGGAAAGCGCTCGACGACATTCCGGTTTATCGTGCAGGCAAAACCGCGATCAGCGAGGATCACAAACTCTCCAGCAATGAGAACCCGTACGCGCCGTTGCCGGGTGTCATGGAACGGGCTTCGGCCGAACTGGCCCGCATCAATCGCTATCCCGATGCGGGCATGACAGGTCTGTACGACGCCTTGTCAGACCGGTTCGAGTTGCCGTCCGATTGCTTCGCAGCAGGCACGGGATCGGTGGCGGTGCTGTTCGCGCTGCTCAACGCGCACCTGGAGGCCGGCGACGAGATCATCTACGCCTGGCGTTCGTTCGAGGCGTACCCGATCGCTGCTGCGCTGACGGGCGCCACGTCCGTCCAGGTCCCGCTGCGGGCAGATGCGACCCACGACATCGAAGCGATGGCTGCCGCGGTCACCGAGCGGACCAAGGTGGTCCTGATCTGCACCCCCAACAATCCGACCGGGCCGGTCGTCACGGCCGATGAGTTGTCGTCCTTCCTCGATCGGGTGCCCGGCGATGTGCTGGTCGTGGTCGACGAGGCATACGTCGAGTTCGTCCGTGATCCGGAGGCGGCCGACGGGTTGGCGGCTTTGGCCGGTCACGACAACGTCGTGGTGCTGCGCACGTTCTCGAAGGCCTACGGTCTGGCCGGCCTGCGAGTCGGCTATGCGATCGCGCGGCCGCAGATCGCCGAGTCGATCCGCAAGGCCACGCCGCCGTTCACGGTGACCGACCTGTCGCAGGCGGCGGCGATCGCCTCGTTGGAGTCACAGTCCGCGCTGCAGGAGCGGGTCGAGGCGATCGTCCAGGAGCGGATCACGATGGTCGCAGCTTTGCGCGCGCACGGATTCGAGTTGCCCGATACCCAGGCCAACTTCGTCTGGTTGCCCCTGGGAGAGGACGCGCTCGCGTTCGCGGCCGCATGCGACCCCGTGAGTGTTCGACCGTTCGCCGGCGACGGAGTACGCATCAGCATCGGCACTCCCGAAATCAACGCCGAGCTGATCGAGCTCGCAGCGGCCTGGAAACAGGGTGCCTCGCGGTCGTGACCCTCGCTGCGTTCGGTCGTTTGAGGTGACAGGCGCGGGCCAGAGCTGGAACTGGGGACTGCGGGCGACTACGGTGGATATCAACGTGACACCCGTCACACAACTGCGATCCCCATGGCGTCCCCCACCCTCGTGACACCGAAGGATCGCGGGCTTCGAACTCCGGAGCGGAGACCCCGCATCTCGGTTGATTGAGGAGACGCATGATCAACAACCCGTCTGCCCAGAACCTTGACGACGCGCAGTTCGTCCAGCTGGTGACGCCCGCGGGCGAACGCCGTTCCGATCCGAGCTACTCCTTCGATGGAGACCGCGCCGAGATCGAGGCGCTGTACCGCGACATGGTCCTGACCCGCAGGGTCGATACCGAGGCCTATGCGCTGCAGCGGCATGGTGAGCTCGGCCTGTGGCCGCCGTCGCTCGGCCAGGAAGCCGCGCAGGTCGGCTCCGCACGTGCGCTGCGGACGCAGGACTTCGCCTTCCCGAGCTACCGCGATCATGGTGTGGCCTGGTGCCGTGGCGTCGATCCGACGCATCTCCTGGGGATCTTCCGCGGATCCGAGATGTCTGGTTGGGATCCAGCCGAACATCATCTCGGGCTGCCCGCGATCATCATCGGCGCACAGACACTGCATGCCACGGGTTACGCCATGAGCCTCAACCTCGAGGGTCTGGTCGGCACCGGGAATCCCGAACGCGATACCGCCGTGATCGTGTACTTCGGCGACGGCGCGACGAGCGAGGGTGATGTCAACGAGGCACTCGACTGGGCCTCGGTCTATCAAGCGCCGGTCGTGTTCTTGTGCCAGAACAACCACTATGCGATCTCGGCGCCGACCGCACGACAGACCCGTGTGCCGATCGCGCAACGCGGCGATGGCTTCGGCGTCCCCGGCGTACGGGTCGACGGCAACGACGTCCTGGCCTGCCGCGCCGTCACCGAGATCGCGCTGCAGCGGGCCAGGGACGGCCAGGGACCGACGCTGATCGAAGCCGTCACCTATCGGATGGGGGCGCACACGACATCTGACGATCCGAGTCGCTATCGCGATTCCGCCGAGGTCGAGGCGTGGCGGGCCAAGGATCCGATCGACCGGATCCGCGTGCTGCTCGAGCGCGAGGGTACGTCCGCAGAGTTCTTCGCGGCTCTGGACGAGGAAGCCGACGCGGTCGGTGTGCGGCTGCGGGAATTCTGCAAGCAGATCCCGGAGCCCGATCTTGCGCAGTGGTTCGATCACGTCTTCGTCGAGACCACACCCGAGCTACAGCAGCAGCGTGACGAGTACGTCGCCTGGCGCGCATCGTTGGAGGTGTCAGCATGAAGATGTCGATGGTCAAAGCGCTCAACACCGGAATCCGTACCGCGATGGAGAGCGACCCCCGCGTGCTCGTCATGGGCGAGGACGTCGGCCGCCTCGGGGGCGTCTTCCGAGTCACCGAGGGCCTGCAGAAGGATTTCGGCGAGGGCCGGGTCATGGACACCCCACTGGCGGAGTCGGGCATCGTCGGCACCGCGATCGGCATGACCTTCCGCGGGATGCGGCCGGTCATCGAGATCCAGTTCGACGGTTTCGTGTATCCCGCGTACGACCAGATCGTGAGTCAGGTCGCCCGGCTGCATTTCCGCAGTGCGGGCAAGGTCCGGATGCCGATCGTGATCCGCATCCCGTTCGGCGGCGGTATCGGGGCGGTCGAGCATCACTCCGACAGCCCGGAAGCCCAGTTCGCGATGACGGCAGGTCTCAAGGTCGTCTCGTGCTCCAATCCGCACGATGCGTACTGGATGATCCAGCAGGCCATCGCGTCGGACGATCCGATCGTGTTCATGGAGCCCAAGCGGCGCTACTGGGAGGCCGGTGAGGTTGACACCGAATCGGCGTCTGCTTCGTTGTGGTCCTCGCAGGTCGTTCGTTCTGGCAGTGACGCGACGCTGATCTCGTACGGTCCGATGGTCAATACGTGTCTCGATTCGGCCGCGGCTGCCGTGGATGACGGCATCGACCTCGAGGTCATCGATCTTCGAGCGCTCTCGCCATTGGATCTTGGCCCCGTGGTCGAATCGGTCAAGCGGACTGGCCGGGCGATCGTGGTCCATGAGGCAGCCCGGACGCTGGGTCTCGGTGCCGAGATCGCGACCCGCATCACCGATGAGTGCTTCTATTCCTTGGAGGCGCCGGTGCAACGCGTCACGGGCTACGACTTGCCCTATCCGCCGAGTCGCGCCGAAGGTGAGTATCTGCCGTCCCTCGACCGGATCCTCGATGCCGTGGACCGGGTCCGTGCCTACTGATCCGAACGTATCGAAGGAGAGCAGATGAGCGAGTTCGCACTGCCAGATGTCGGTGAAGGTCTGACGGAGGCTGAGATCATCACCTGGCGGGTGGCTGTCGGTGACACAGTCAACGTCAATGACGTCATCGTCGACATCGAGACGGCCAAGTCGATCGTCGAGCTGCCGAGCCCGTACGCCGGACAGGTGCAGGCCCTCCTGGTGGCCGAAGGCGACACGGTGCAGGTCGGTACGCCGATCATCTCGATCGGATCGGAGCCTCCGGGTGAGGTGTTCGGCCGAGTCGAGACCGCTGGTGTCATCGCCGAGGGAGACGACGAGGAAGAGAACGCTTCGCCCGACCAGCAGGCCATGCTGGTGGGCTACGGGCCACGAGCTGACGCGACCGTGCGTCGGCGTCGCATTGCCGATATCGCCGCATCTGAACCGTCCGGTCGGGTCGCCTCGGTAGACATCGAGAAAGTGCCAGGCCGGACGAACCGGGTGTTGGCGAAGCCGCCCGTGCGCAAGCTCGCGAAGGATCTCGGCATCGACCTGGCCGATGTCCCCGCGGCAGGTGACATCATCACGCGGGCGGAGGTCGAGGCCTTTGCCCAACCCGGATCTTCGACGACGGGCCGCCCCGCAGATACCGACGTTCGGATCCCGATCAAGGGCGTACGCAAGGCAACCGCCGCAGCGATGGTCCGCTCGGCGTTCACAGCGCCGCACGTCACCGAATGGGTCACAGTCGATGTGTCGCGGACCGTAGAACTGGTCGAGACACTCAAGAAGTCCCAGGTATTTGCCGGCGTCAAGGTCTCGCCCACGCTGATCGTCGCGAAGGCGATCTGCCTTGCAATGCGCAAAACCCCTGAGCTCAACGCATCGTGGGATGAGGATGCGCAGGAGATCGTGATGAAGAAGTCGATCAATCTGGGCGTCGCCGCGGCCACCGATCGTGGTCTCGTGGTGCCCAATATCGTCGGGGCCGATGCCCTGTCATTGGTCGAGCTGGCCACTGCGATCGGTGATCTGACGGCGACCGCCCGTGAAGGGCGGACCCAGCCGGCCCAGATGACTGGTGGCACGTTCACGCTGACCAATATCGGCGTCTTCGGCATCGATGCAGGCACGCCGATCCTGAACCCGGGGGAGTCCGGAATCCTCGCGCTCGGCACGATCGAGCGACGTCCGTGGGTCGACGAGCACGATCAGGTCGTGCCGCGGTGGGTCACGACCCTGGCACTGAGCTTCGACCATCGCGTCGTCGACGGCGAGCAGGGTTCGAGGTTCCTGGCCGACGTCGCCGCGATCCTGCGCGAACCCGCGTGGGCATTGGCCTATTGAGATACCAGTAGGATTCGCGGGTGACTGAACAGACAACTCAGCCCGCCCGTGAACGTCATCTCGCCAATGTGGTCGGTTCGACCATCTTCCTCAGCCGCTGGCTGCAGGCGCCCCTCTACCTGGGGCTGATCCTCGCGCAGGGCGTGTACGTCGTCTTGTTCTGGAAAGAACTCGTCCATCTGATCCAGGACTTCAACACTTTCAGCGAAGAAGACATCATGCTGCTGGTCCTCGGACTGGTCGACGTCGTGATGATCGCGAACCTGCTGATCATGGTCATCATCGGTGGCTATGAGACGTTCGTGTCGCGGATCAAGATGCAGGGCCACCCCGACCAGCCGGAGTGGCTGTCGCACGTCAATCCCAATGTCCTCAAGGTCAAGCTCGCAATGTCGATCATCGGCATCTCGTCGATCCACCTGCTGAAGACCTTCATCGAGGCGCCCTCGTACTTCGGGCCGAATTCGAAGATCGAGGACCCCGCCACAATGATCATGTGGCAGACGCTGATCCATATGGCGTTCATCGCCTCGGCGATCGGACTGGCCTATATCGACCGTCTCCAGCTGCCTGCTGCCGACGCCAAGCACTGACAATGTCCGGAGGCTTGGATTCCCGATGAGGCCTAGACTCATTTGGTGAATCAACCTGACCACGCGCGTCGCTCGGGAGCGTATGCGGTCTGGACGGTCGCGCTGCTCGTCTACCTGCTGGCGGTGTTCCACCGGTCGTCACTGGGTGTGGCTGGATTGGCTGCGGCGGACCGGTTCGACATCCAGGCCTCGCAGCTGGCGACGTTCACGATGTTGCAGCTCCTGGTCTATGCGGGAATGCAGATTCCGGTGGGAATCCTGGTCGACAGGTTCGGCCCGCGGCGCGTTCTGCTGACCGGAGCGATGACACTCACGGTCGCGCAGATGGGTTTCGCCCTCGCCGACACGTACGCCCTTGCGCTGATCGCGCGAGTCTTCGTCGGGGTCGGCGATGCCATGACGTTCATCTGTGTCCTGCGGCTGGTCAGCGCCTGGTTCGGACCTCGCCAGATTCCGTTGATCACGCAGTTGACGGGCGTCATCGGGCAGTTCGGTGCGGTGATCGCAGCGGTTCCGATGACGATCGCGCTCGGTGAGTTGGGGTGGACCAAGGCCTACTTGCTTGCGGCATCGCTCGGCGTGGTGTTGTCGATCGCGCTCTTCGTCGTGGTCCGTGACGACCCCGACAATCGGACCAGGCGCGGCCGATCGATGTCCCTGACCCAGATCCGTCGGAGTCTCGGCAGTTCTTGGTCCCAGCCGGGTACTCGGCTCGGTTTCTGGGTGCACTTCACGAGCCAGTTCAGTACGACGTCGCTGGGTCTGCTGTGGGGTTACCCGTTCTTTGTGCGCGGCGAAGGCCTGTCGAAGAATCTCGCGGGGGTTCTGCTGACCGTCATGGTGCTGGCAACCATGGCAGCAGGCCCGATCATCGGCTGGACCATCGGCCGCCATCCCTGGCACCGTTCGACGATTGTGCTGGGCGTCGTCAGCATGATCGCAGCGGCATGGGCGATAGTGCTGTGCTGGCCGGGCAATGCACCGATCTGGATGCTGGTCGTTCTGGTCGTCGCCGTGGGCGTGGGAGGTCCTGCCTCGATGATCGGCTTCGATCTCGGGCGAACATCCAATCCTGCCGACCGGTTGGCCAGCGCGACCGGAATCATCAACCAGGGCGGGTTCATCGCGAGCCTGCTGCTCGTGATCTCGATCGGCCTGATCCTCGACTGGCGGACGCCAGGATCCGGCACCAGCTACACACCGGAAGCGTTTCGGTGGGCGATGTCGTTCCAGTACGTCCTGTGGGGACTCGGCTTCATCCAGATCTGGCGCTATCGGCGCCGAACCCGGGCGTATCTCCTCGCCGCCGACCCAGGAGCCCGGTCACGCATGACCGGGCTCGCGTAGCGGGCTCGGCTCAGCTTTCGTCAGGTTCGCGGACCAGCATCAGGTTGACCTTGCCCTGGTGTTCGAGCTCACCGACCGACTCGAAGCCGCGGCTCTCGTGAAACGCGATCGAGACGTCGTTGGTGTCGTACACCTCGAGGGCGATCGGCAGATCGGCCTCGATCTCCTCGTAGAGACGGGACGCGACGCCCTCGCGACGGTGGTCTTCGGAGACCACGATGCGGTCGAGGTAGACGTAGTCTTCGACGAGCTTGTCCTCGAACCAGCGGTAGCGGCTGGAATCGTATTCGGCTCCTGGAGGGACCGTGATGACGAAGCCGGCGATGTCGCCGTCGCCTTCGTCGACCACGAGCGCCTGGTCGGCCATCTTGACCAGGAGGGAGAGGCTTTCATTGTCGAGCGGACCGACGCCCTCGAGGGCGTTCTGGTTGAGCTCGACGATGCTGTCGAAGTCGTTATGCGTCATATTTCGAATCATCGCCCTCGACATTACGTCAACCTGGATCCTGGTGCGGGGTCAGTCCGGGTGGTTGTGGGTCATCCCACAAAAGGTTGACACATTGTCTTAAACTTTAAAATCTACTGCGGTTGCAGTCTCAGATGCCGCCCAGATCTCATCAGCCAGGTGTTCGTCACGGGCGAGCCGGTCCATCCCGACCATGACAGGACGTCCACGGGTGCCGCCCATCGAGGCCGGTCCGATGTACTCTCCGCCGCGCAAAGACGGGTCGGTGGCGGCCCGCAAGGTCGGCCATGCGCCGTGTGCGGCAGGCTGGCCGATGAGCTTGGTGATCTGGTGCATCCCGATTCCAGGGAGATTGAGTCCGCCGACCGAAGGGCCGGTCTTGGTCAGATTGGTCGAGGCGTAGCCGGGATGACATGCGACGCTGACGACCGAGCTGCCGGCGGCCTTGGCCCGTCGATCGAGTTCGAGGGCGAACACCAGATTGGCGAGCTTGGACTCGCCGTACGACCGCCACCGGCTGTACCGCCGCGGTGAGCCGGCGGGGGTCAACGACTGCAGGTCGAATCCACGTGCGTAGTGGTGCGCGAGTGAGGCGACCGAGACGACCCGTGCGTCGCTGGCGTCGAGCAATGGCCACAGGCCCGCTGTCCAGGCGAAGTGGCCGAGATGGTTCGTGCCGATCTGTAGCTCGAAGCCGTCGGCGGTCTGTTGCTTGGGTGGAACCATGATGCCCGCGTTGTTGATCAGCAGATCGACCCGGTCATAGGCCTTGACCACATCGGCCGCGGCGCGCTTGGCATCGTCCAGGTCGGCAAGGTCGAGTGACACGACGTCGACCTGCGCACCGGGGCAGTCGCGCGCGATGCGGCCGAGAGCCTCATCTGCCTTGGCGGTGTCGCGTGCTGTGACGACGAGGGACGCACCTTTGTGGGCCAGCCCGATCGCGGTGTGCAGTCCCAGTCCCCCTGTGACGCCGGTGATGACGGCGCGCTGTCCGGTCAGGTCGGGGATGTCCTCGGTGGTCCAGGTCATGGGGCTCACGCTACTTGTTTCTCCCGACATCGATCTGAGTAACGACGTTATTTGTTTGGGAGTTCGGATCCTGTGGATAAATGCCTTGCTGCGAAATTGGGGTGTCGGCGGGTGTCTTTAGGTTGGAGTTATGAATCCGGCACCCACGATCGACGCGATGCGCAATGCGGCGCAGATGCTTCGTAGTGGCGACGTGCGCGAGCAGATTCACGCGCTTCAGGATTTGCAGCATGCGTTGGATGCGGCGAAGGCGGCGTTGTTGGCTGAGCTGGATTCGTCGAAGGATTTTGAGGTTGATGGTGCGTCGACGTTGAGTGCGTGGGTGCGTAACCAGTTGCGGATGAATGCGGGGCAGGCCTCACAGTTGGTCCGTAATGCTGCGGCGCTCAAGGAGCTGTCGTTGGTGGCTGAGGTGGCGTTGGCTGGTCGGATGAGTGCGGCGCATGTGCAGGTGTTTGCTTATGGGCTYAAGCACATTGGTTTGGAGCCGATGCGTGAGTTCGAGGATGTGTTGGTCCAAGTCGCTGTTGAGAATGCTCCGGGTGARYTGTTTGAGGTSGTCAAGCATTTGCGTGACCGGCTTTATCCCGAGGATTTGGATGAGGCGTGGAATAACGGGATGGACAAGGAAGATTTCCAGGTCGATGCCTTGCCAGAGGGCTGGCATGTGACTGGGTTCTTGAACACGGTGACGGGCGCGAAGCTCAAGAAGGTGCTCGATTCGATCTCAGCGCCGCGCGATAAGGACGACACACGCACGGGGTCGGAACGCCGCGTTCAGGGACTGGATGATCTGTTGTCACAGATTCTGGGTGGGGGTTTGCCATCGGATAAAGGGGTGAGTCCCCATCTGTCGGTGTTCGTTGATGCCGAGACGGTGCAGGCTGCGGCCGATCAGGCCAAGCAGGCTGCCGAGCATCCGTTTGGTGTTGCTGATCCGATGCCGCCGACTGAACCGGCCAGGTTGGCCGGTCATGGTGCGATCGGCCCGAATCTGTTGATGTATCTGTTGTGCGTGTCGGATCTGACGGCGTTCTTGATGAAGGACGGTGGCCGTCAGGCGCAGGTTCTCAATGTGGGGACGACGCGTCGGGATCCGAATCTGAAGCAGCGTCGGGCGGTTATCGCCCGCCAGGGCGGGGTGTGTGCGGCACCGGGTTGTAGCCACACGCATTTGGAGATTCATCACACGGTGTTCTGGTCCCGTGGTGGCCCGACTGATCTGGATCTGCTGATCGGGTTGTGTACCCGGTGTCATCATCTGTTGCATCGTGGGTTGTTGAAGATCACCGGTAATGCGGTTGACGGGTTCGTGTTCACCAACCGGGCCGGTGGCCGGATACGCCGCCGCCGACGACAACCCAGCCACCGAACAGCCGCCTGACCCCCACATCCGGCGGCACCTCGGCCTGCCTAATGCTGGTAAGTCACGATGTAGCCGTCACCGAGTTCGTCTTGGAGGCGGTCGCGCAGACCTTCGCCGACCCTTTGCATGTCGTCGTCTTCTTCTGCACGTGCATCACGGCGCCCCGCCGGGGTCATGAAGCGACGGAGTGAGTACCGCATGCTGGCAAGCGATCTGAGTACCGGTACGGCATCGAAACGATCGTCGGAGACCTCGTCCGGAACGTTTGCCTCCGAACGGGCTGAGAACGTGGCAAGGTCTGCGCGCAAGCTGTCGCTGAGTGCCAGTTCTTCCCCGTCAGTCTGTCCGTCGTCGGTCCACAGCGGGATTAGGGCGCCGTACTCGTTCATCAACAGGATGCGGATCTGCCCGCCGCCAGGTTGCTTGTTCACAAACCTCATCTTGCAGCCTTGGGCGCACTGACTGCGGCGAAACCGGCGATCAGGTGTCACGGTGGCCAGATGACGACGTGGCTGGGACGGCTTAGCTGAGCAGGCTGTTGAGAGTCCCATATGCGAGCGCGTCCTTGGTGGACTCGTAGGTGCCAGTCGCCAACAGTTCCGTGGCTGCGCGTTGCGCCACGGCGTATGCGGCCAGCGCGACATCGGAGCCGAGGCTGACCCGTGCAACACCCAGTGCAGCGAGCTCGCTGACGTTGAGGGCTCCGTGCCCGACCAGGATGTTGATCGGTGCAGAGACGGCCGACGTGATCGCGGCGATCGTCTCGGCGTCGCCGATACCGGGGACGAAGATGCCGCTGGCGCCGGCATCCACGTAGCGGTTGGCCCGCTCGATGGTTTCGGTGAGCCGCTGCTCGGGATCGCCTATCCCGGCGAGAAACACATCGGTCCGCGCATTGATGTACAACGGCAGGCCGACGGCATCGGCCGCACGCCTGGCGGCTGCGACATTCATGGTCATGGACTCGGGCGTACGGTCGCCGTCTTCGATGTTGATGCCAACCGCGCCTGCTTCGATCACGGCGCGCACAGTCTCAGCGACTCCGTCGGGGGCCTGCGCCAGGCCACCTTCGATATCGGCCGTGACCGGAACTGTGACCGCTGCAGTGATGGCGGAAATCGCCGAGACGGCACGTGCGCGGTCGAGCCGATCGCCATCAGGTACACCGAGCGACCACGCCACGCCCGCGCTTGTTGTCGCGATGGCGGGTGCGCCGGCAGCCTCGATGACGACGGCGCTGGCGACATCCCACACATTGCTCAAGGCGAGGGGAGTCTTCGCGTCGTGAAGTGAGTGGAAAAGGAGTGCGCGTTGCGTGGGCGTGGCGTTCATAGCGTCCAGTCAAGCTGCCGCCCGGAAATATGTCTCGCGGAAATCGGACCTGTCCGTGTGGCGATCCTCAGCGAAAAGCCGGTGATCGGCTCGGCCCCTCGTCGGCGCCCTTGCGGAGCATCGGCATCACCCGGGGTGACACGAGCTCTGACAGCACGATGACACTGGTCGATCGGGCCACCGATGCCGACTGACTGATGTGAAGCAAGGTGTCCTTGAGGTCCTCCAACGAAGTCGCGGCGACTTTGCAGATGACGTCGGCATTGCCGCTCGTGATGTAGGCCTCCAGCACATTGGGCAAGGAGTCGAGTTCGGCCGTCACATCGTCGAGCGAACCCTGGACGATCTCCAACGTCACGAAGGTCACGACCGGATGCCCGGCGGCGACCAGATCGATATCGGGACCGTAACCGGTGATGACTCCGGTCTCTTCAAGTTTGGTCAAACGTGACTGGACGGTGGCGCGGGCGACGCGAGTCAGGCGCGAGAGTTCGAGGTCGCCGACCCGGGGGTTGTCGTGCATGGCTTCGATGAGCGCGACATCCAGTTGATCCATTACGCCTCCAAGTAGACAATCTGCATGGTTTGTTATCTCCATGATGCGCTCAAATAGATAGTTTGACCACTCCAGAATGGGCCGGTTGCCGAGCAGTGAAGAATGCGGTGTGCTGGCTCACATGAGCATCGATCTGACTGACGACGAACGCCTTGCCGAACTCGACCTCGCCCAGCTCCAGCAGCTGGTGGGTCTCGTGGAATACGACGCTGCAGCCGATCCGTTCCCGGTGACGGGATGGGACGCCGTGGTCTGGGCCGTCGGCAACGCGACTCAGGCTGCGCACTTCTACATGACCGCATTCGGCATGGATCTGGTGGCCTACTCCGGACCCGAGACCGGCAACCGCGATCACCACGCTTATGTGCTCAAGAGCGGTGCCGTGAGGTTCGTGCTCAAGGGCGGCGTCGCGATCGACAGCCCCGTGCTCGACCACCACAGGCTTCACGGCGACGGCATTACCGACATCGCGCTGGAGGTGCCCGACGTCGACACCTGCATCGAGCACGCTCGGGCCGAGGGCGCGACGATCCTGGTTGAGCCGCATGATGTGAGCGACGAGCACGGAACCGTGCGTATGGCCGCGATCGCGGCCTACGGCGACACCCGTCACACGCTGGTCGACCGCAGCCGGTATGACGGTCCGTACCTGCCCGGCTATGTCTCCCGCACATCGTCGCTGGTGCGTCCCGCCGATGCGCCCAAGCGGATCTTCCAGGCACTCGACCACGTGGTCGGCAATGTGGAGATGGGCCACATGGACGAGTGGGTCGACTTCTACAACCGGATCATGGGCTTCACGAACATGGCCGAGTTCGTCGGTGACGATATCGCCACCGAATACAGCGCACTGATGAGCAAGGTCGTCGCGAGCGGCAACCACCGGGTCAAGTTCCCGCTGAACGAACCGGCGATCGGCAAGAAGAAGTCACAGATCGACGAGTACCTGGAGTTCTACCAGGGCCCCGGCGCCCAGCACCTTGCTCTGGCCACCAACGACATCCTCGACACGGTCGATCGTCTGCGGGCCGCGGGAATCGAGTTCCTCGCGACCCCCGACTCCTACTACACCGACCCCGCGCTGCGGGAGCGGATCGGCGAGGTCCGGGTGCCGATCGACGAGCTGCAAAAGCGCGGCATCCTGGTCGACCGCGATGAGGACGGCTATCTGCTGCAGATCTTCACCAAGCCGATCGGGGACCGCCCCACGGTGTTCTTCGAGCTGATCGAACGCCATGGCTCGCTGGGCTTCGGCAAGGGCAACTTCCAGGCGCTGTTCGAGGCCATCGAGCGCGAGCAGGCGCTCCGTGGAAACTTCTAGGGCAGAAGGCTGCTGAGCCATGGCCCACTACCGCAGCGCCGGCGATATCCCGCCGAAGCGGCACACCCAGCACCGTTCGCCGGACGGTGCCTTGTACCGCGAGGAACTCATGGGGGAGGAGGGCTTCTCCTCCGATTCCTCACTGCTGTACCACCGCGGTGTGCCTTCGGCCATCGTGGACGCCCGGCCGTGGGAGCTTCCGGATCGTTCGACGACGCCCAACGAGCCGCTGCTTGCCCGTCATCTCAAGCTGCATGAACTGTTCACCGGCGGCGCGGGCCACGACGTGGTCACGAGCAGGCGGCTCGTCCTTGCCAATGCGGATGTGCGAATCTCGTACGTCGTCGCGGCAGAGACCTCACCGCTGTATCGCAATGCCATCGGTGATGAATGCGTCTTCATCGAAGCAGGCCGCGGCCGGTTGGAAACCGTGTTCGGGCACATCGACTTCGGCCCGGGCGACTATTTGATCGTACCGAGGGCGACGACGCATCGATGGGTGGTCGAGACTTCGACCGCCGCGGCCGAACCCGTCAGGGCGTACTGCATCGAAGCCAGCAGCCACATCACGCCGCCCAAACGGTATCTGTCGCGTTTTGGCCAGTTGCTCGAACACGCGCCCTATTGTGAACGCGATCTGCGCGGACCGGGCGAGCCCGAGATCCGCGACGAGACCGATGTCCCGGTCCACATCCTGCACCGTGGCTCCGGCCCAGGCGGCGTCAGCGGCACGATCCACGTCGTGCCGCAGCATCCCTTCGATGTTGTCGGTTGGGACGGCTGCCTGTACCCCTACGCATTCAACGTCGCCGACTTCGAGCCGATCACGGGTCGGGTGCACCAACCGCCGCCCGTCCACCAAGTATTCGAGGGCAATAACTTCGTGATCTGCAATTTTGTGCCCCGCAAGGTCGACTACCACCCGCTCGCGATCCCGGTGCCGTACTTCCACTCCAACGTCGACTCCGATGAAGTCATGTTCTACGTCGCGGGCAACTACGAAGCACGCAAGGGCTCGGGTATCGGTCCCGGTTCGATCTCGCTGCATCCCGGAGGGCATTCGCACGGGCCACACCCGTCCGCGATCGAGGCGAGCCTCGGTATCGAGTCGGTCGACGAACTCGCCGTCATGGTCGACACGTTCCGTCCGCTCGAACTCGGCGAGGCCGGCACCGCCTCGGACGACGGAACCTATGCCTGGTCGTGGAATCGATGACATTCACAGCATTCTTCGACGATGCGGCTTTGTTTCCGCCGGGCAATGCGCCGATGGACGCCGCAGTCCGTGCACACGTCGCGCGCAGGGCGACCCGCTACGGCGCATACGTCGGACCGTTCGTGTGTCCTGCCGGACGACTCGCGGAATTGGCCGATGCTCTGGGCGATGACCGGATCGAGGTCGCGGTCACCGGCACGCCTGAAGCTGCGATACCGGCCGGTGTCAAGGTCGTCGCGGTCGAGCTGAAGGGCCCCCTGACGGAACTTCCCACGCTCCCCGCCTCAGTTCGGATCTTCGTCGAACAGCCGTGGGGGGAGCCGGTCCGAGTTCCTGCCGGTGCGATGCTGAAACTGCGTTGCGGCGGTGAGTATGTGCCTTCGGCATGCCAACTCGGTCATGCGATAACTCAATGCGTCGACCAGGGCCTCGCGTTCAAGCTCACTGCGGGGCTGCACCACGCGGTGCGCACGGATGACGAACACGGCTTTCTCAACGTCCTCGCCGCGGTCGAGGCTGCACTCGACGGCGACGATCCGGTCCCTGCACTGCTCAATGACGATCCGCGAGCGCTCAAAGTCCGTGATCCTGCGGCGGCTCGACAGTTGTTCAGGTCGATCGGCACGTGCAGCATCGACGAACCCCTCACCGACCTACGTGCACTGGGATGGCTGTCATGAACGATTTCGGTCGGACCACATTGCCGTATTGCTCCTTCGTCCGAGCGGGCGAGGACGCGCCGAGAGTCGGAGTCGGGGTCGGAACCGGCATCGTCGATCTGACCGAGGCCGCCGTGGAGTTGATGCCGGGGCATGCCGAGCTGTTCGCACTCGGGACCCTCGATCCGCTCCTTGCGGCCGGTCCACACGTGTGGGCCGAGGTGCGTGCTGCGCTGCTGGACGGCGTCGATCGCTACGAGCAGATTTCGAGCAGCGAGGCCGAGTTGGTGTTGCCGTTCGCGGTTGCCGACTACGTCGACTTCTACGCCTCTGAACATCATGCGACGAACCTCGGTCGGATCTTCCGGCCCGGCGGCGAAGCTCTGATGCCCAACTGGAAACACTTGCCGGTCGGCTACCACGGACGCGCCGGCACCGTCGTGCTCTCGGGCACGCCGGTGCGGCGGCCGTCCGGTCAGCTGCGCGGGGCCGACGGGATCGAATTCGGGCCGAGCGCCAAGCTCGACATCGAGGCCGAGATCGGTTTCGTCGTCGGTGCGGGCTCATCGATGGGGCAACCCGTCACGGTGGGGGAGTTCGACCAGCACGTCTTCGGTATCTGCGTTGTCAACGACTGGTCGGCGCGCGATATCCAGGCGTGGGAGTACGTGCCACTGGGCCCGTTCCTCGGTAAGTCGTTCGCCACCTCGGTGTCGCCATGGATCGTGCCGCTCGCGGCGTTGGAGAGCGCGCGGATCGCACCGCCGGCCCGTGACGTCGAACTCCTGCCGTATCTGCGGGACCAACAGCCGTGGGGGCTCGACATCGAACTCGTCGTGACGCTGAACGGGCAGCAGATATCCAGTCCGCCGTTCTCCACGATGTACTGGACCGGCGCGCAGATGCTGGCCCACATGACGGCCAACGGGGCGTCATTGCGTCCCGGTGACTTGTTCGCATCGGGCACGGTCAGCGGCCCCGACGACAACCAACGGGGATCGTTGATCGAACTGTCGTGGAATGGCGAGTCACCGCTGATGCTCGCTGACGGGACGAGTCGCACGTTCTTGCTCGACGGCGATGAGGTGTCGATCACCGCGACTGCGCGGCTGGCCGACGGCGAGCATCTGTGGCTAGGACAAGTAGACGGACAAGTGATCGCATGAAGCGATCGATGAGGAGAAGCAATGTTCGATGAGGGTCAGTACTTCGCGCCGGTCGTGACCAAGAACGACGGCAGCCTGGCGGTGCAACTCGGCGAGGGGCATCCGGGGCTCGATGATCCGATCTATCGCGAACGGCGCGATCTCATCGCGACCCGAGCCGATCGGTGGACGCCGGGCGAACCCGCCCCCGAGGTGGAGTACACCGACGAGGAGCACGAGGTGTGGCGGGTCGTCTGTCAGGATCTGCAGGCCAAGCACCAGAAATACGCGTGCCAGGAGTTCCTCGACGGCAAGGAGGCCTTACGGCTCCCGGTCGACCGGGTGCCGCAGCTCGAAGAGCTGTCCGACCGGATCGAGCCGATCACCGGCTTCAGGTATCGTCCGGCCGCCGGGCTCGTCCCGTTACGGGAGTTCTACGGCGCACTCGCCGATCACGGCTTCTGGGCCACGCAATACGTCCGGCATCATTCCGTACCGCTCTACACGCCTGAGCCCGATGTCCTGCACGAGGTCGTCGGACACGGCAACACCTTGGCCGACCGGCGGTTCACCCGCCTGTACGAGGCCGCCGGCTCAGCGGCACGACGGGTCGCGTCGGACGAAGCGCTCGAATTCGTCAGCAAGGTCTTTTGGTTCACCCTCGAATTCGGTGTCCTGCACGAGGCCGACGGCCTCAAAGCCTACGGGGCGGGGATCTTGTCGAGTCCGGGCGAGATCGAGGAGTTCCGGGGCATGACGATCCGCCCCCTCGACATCGTCGAGATGGGAACGACCGACTACGACATCACGCACTACCAAGAGGTGCTGTTCGCGGCGAGCTCGTTCTCGCAGGTCGAAGATGTCGTCGGCGAGTTCTGGGCCAACTGCACCGACGACTCCATCAGGACGCTGGTCGCCGCTGGACGATGAGGTCCCAGCAGAAGGCAGCGGCAGCCACGATCACCGCAACCAGACCCACGACGAGCGTGCTGTGGCGCAGCAGGCTCGTCAGCTGGCTGTAGTAGATCCGCACTGCCTCATCCGAGGCGACCGTCGCGGGTACCTGCGAAGCGGCGAGCGCGGCGCCGCCCCAACGGACCATGATCCACAACAGCGCCATGCTCAAGGCGAGCATGACGGCCGGCCGCGCCAGCGGGCGGCGCACCCGGCCGCGTAGTGCGATGCTGGCGGCGAGCAGGATGAGACTGGCGATCGGCAGGACGACTGCCAGACGATCGAGCCAGGTCACGGCGGTGCGTGCTTGCTCGATGTCCTTCGCATCGGCGATATCGATCGTCAGATTGATCGGGGGCAGGGCCGTCACGGCGGTGAGACCTGCCTTGGCCAGCCGGTCGCGGGCTGCATCGGCGATCGTCGACAGGTCGAGGATCAGCCTGCCGTTGTCGACCGCCACCGTCGACGTGCCGTCGTCGGTCAGCAGGCTGACGAGATCCTGGTGGGCGATGCGATTGATCTCGCGCCACAGAGTCTCGAACGCGGGGCTGCGGGTGAAGGCCAGGGTCTGCCGCTCGACAGCCTGATCAACGGTGCTGCCGAGTCTGGCGGCCAAGCCTTCCGGCAGCCTGTTGCCGGTGCGACCCGAGACGTCGATCTGCCGATTGATCGCGGCGGCGACCTTGCCGGCGATCTCGTCCTGGATGACCGGATCTCCGGCCAAGGGCGAAACACTCGACAGATAGCGATCCGTGTCGAGTAGTTGACCGCGGCTCCACACCGCGACAACACTCAGGACCGCCAGAAGGCAGCCGGCAAGAACCAGGATCAGTGCGGTGCCGCGCCGAAACAGCGATGGTGTCGACATCTCAGCTCAGTCCGTTGAGGGCGTCGACGCTGCCGAACAGATCGCCGCGGTCGAAGTTGTCGACCGCCACGAAGTTGGGCCGCATGCCGCGTTCTTGCTGGCACTTCTCGAGTCGGGTAAGCAGCACATCTTTGGCATTGACGACGGTCGCATCTGCGACCCGCGTGCGGTAGTTGCTGAGCCAGTGGTTGACCAGGAACAGGGGAGCGTCCTGTTCGCCGCGGAACTCCTCGCAGCTGAACTGCTGGGCGGAGCGGAACGAGAACGGTGTGTCCTGGACCCAGGTGTCGTTGTCGAGCAGCCATGGCAGCTTCTCCCCGCCGCCGACGTTCTCCATCAGGACCACGAGGCGCTTGCCGGAGTCGATCATCGATTCCAGCGTCGGCCACGGGGTTCCCTTCTTCTGCGTGTGGATGAACGGCATCAGCCCGGCGTTCTCGATGGCCTTTGCGGTGTCGGCGGGGGTGACTTCGTCCTGCACGATGAACGTCACGACCTCGCGCGGATGGGCCGTCATCCAGGCCTGGACCCGCTTGAGTTCTGGCTCGAACTCGGTGGACCCGAGCTCGCACAATGCGTGACACATGTACGCCCCGACCGGCCCGGTGGGTGTCAGGCTGAGGGCGTCCCGCAGGCGCAGAGCTGATTCGACCACCGCCTTGCCGTAGGTTTCCTCCGCCTCGATCAAGGCCGCAGCCCGGCCGCTCTCGGAGGTGGCGACAATGTCCTGGCGTTGGGTGCGCTGGCCGTACCAGGTGTCGATCAAGAACACTCGGACACCGGCTTCGAGTTGTCCGATCATGCCGGTGGGCTGCTCGGCCAGGAACCAGCCAGGTGCATCGCCCGCCGACATCGAATTGTGGGTCGCTGCGAATGACACTTGGTCGTACGTGCGTTCGCACAGTTCGTCGTGACCGTTGCAGGCCGTGCCGAGCTGGCTTGCCTCGACGATGGGCAGCTTGCTCGTTGCCGGCCAGGCAGCCGCTGTGGCTGCGCCGGCGAGCAGCAGGATGACGGTCGCAGCCGCGGCGGTCTGGGTTGCCGCAGGCGACCACTGAATGCGCGGCGGCTTCGCCCGCATGCGCCGGGCCGCCGCGATGCCGCGGACGATGTCTTCGGCGCCGGTGACGACCGCCAGGGCTCCGATCGTCACGATCACGACCGAGACGACCGTGACAGGGTGGAGCACGGTCAGGATGCCGAATGCGGCCAGTCCGAGACCACGAGCGAGCAGGCCACGCACTGTCGTCGGCGACGTCGACAAGTGACGGCGGGCGAGGACGACGAGGTCGGACAAGTCCGGGACCTTGTCGGCGCGCTGCGTCAGCCACAGGATCAGACCCGCGATCCCGGCGATCACGGTGGAGCGCCACAGACTGCCGTTGAGTTCATTCCAGGTTGCGCTCGCGATGGCGCCGGTCAGGGTCGCGCGGTCCAATCGGTCGGCGATGATCGAGGCGATCACCAGCAGCAGCGTCATGACAACCGAGACCCACAGCAGGCTGCGGCCCACGGCCGCGAGGAGATCGCGGATGCGGCGTCGTCGGATCAGGGCGGCGGCGATGACCAACAACAGCCCCAGCAAAGGCAGGAGCCAGGACATCGTGGTGGTCGTCTGCGCCAGCTCGACCAGATCGGAGCTGGCCCGCTGGCTTCCGAAGGCCGACAAGTGGAGCGCGAGATTGTCTGGCAGCGGGGCGCTCTGTTTGGGGGCGAGCGTCGTCACAGCGGCTGCCACGATGGCGCCGAGGTCGGCCAGGCGGAGGATGACCTGGTCATTGCTGTCCGAGACAAGCGCGTCATGCAAAGGAGTGATGGTCGTGCGGATGACCGGCCCGAGCGCGCGACTCGAAACTGTTGCGGCGGCTGCGGACTCGACGAGGGGCCGCAGACCCACGAGTTCGGGATTCGCCGCAATGAGCCTGTCGCTCAACAACGTCCCGACCTGGCGGGAGACATCCCCGTCCGCGCGGATGTTGTCGACGTGTTCGGCGAATCGGTTGCCGTCGATGACCTCGCGGTTGACGACGCCGGCGACCAGACCCAGCAGGATCGCAAAGGAGCCCAGGGCGAACAGCACTCGTGACAGCCACTTCATGAGCACAGCCATTTCATGAGCGACAGGCTAGCGCGTGTGGCAGGTCGCTAGTCTCATGACGTGCATGTGGCAGAAGAACTGAAGAGCTCGTGGCAGCGATTGTGGTTGCAGGCCGGCGATCCGGCGTTCGAGGAACACCCTGATCACCTGCGCCGCGAGCTGGCCCAGATCTGGGCGATGTGCGACGCCGCAGAGCAGCTTGGGAAAGCCGTGGAGGTCATTTCCGCCGAGCTCAATCTACGACTGTGTGAAATCGCCACCAGTTCGCTTCGTGACCCGGCCTCCTTCGACGAGGGCTATTGGCCCGATGCTGCTCGTCGTGCCAGAGCGGTCGACGCGGGTGTGGTGCCCGGCGTCGAGATCCCCGTCCTCGCACCCGACGATGTGAATCCTGTGGAGCTGATGGCCGAGATCATGGCCCGATCGGGGTTCTTTCGGGCTGGGGACGTTGCTCCTGTCGTGCACATGAGCCTGAAGGCGGAACGGTCCCGTCCTGGCTGGCGGATCACTGGACTTCCCGCCTCGATCCACGTGCCGGCCGGGATCTCCCACCTCGCTGCATTCGCGATCGATGAGGGCGACAATGAGGTGTTGGCAATCGTTTCGACCGACGCGATCGGGACAACAGTCGACTTGACCGAGGACGACGTCGTCACCGGCCTGCACGAGCGGGCGCGTCTGGAGGACCAGCTGACGGTCTCTGCCCTGGTCGGCGCCTTGCGATCCATGCAACCGCCTCCGGATGACACTTCGCGCTTGAGACGGGCCATGGCCCACGCAGCGGTTCTTTCCGCGAGCGCCGCGATGCACGAAACGTTGACGGTGAGGGCGCGAGCGGTGTCTGCGGCCGTGACTTCTGTGGCGTCGGTCGTGGCGCTGGACGGCCAGCCTGATCCAGCCTGGCACCTGACCCGACTGGTGACTCTGCTGTAGTCCGAGTCGGTTGCAGTTCCCATCGGTTTCAGTCCCAGTCGGTGCGGCGCCCCTGCTTGACCGAGCTGCGACGCTTCTTGGCGTCGAGGCGGCGTTCTTTGGAACCTCTGGTGGGCTTGGTCTTGTGACGTGTCCGTGGCGGCACGATCGCGTCGGCGACGAGTTCTTCGAGGCGGACGCGCGCGGCCTCACGGTTGCGGTGCTGTGAGCGGTACTGCGACGACACCACCGTGATCGTCCCGTCGACCAGGCGGTTGCTCAGCTGGGTCGCAGCCAGCTGTTTCTGGGCGGGGGAGAGCGCGGTGGTGTCGGTGAGCGACCAGATCAGCTCGACCCGTGTGTCGGTCGTGTTGACGTGCTGGCCGCCGGGGCCCGAGGAGCGAGAGAACCGCCAGGTCATCTCGCCCTCGGGCAAGGACAGTTTGTTATGCGTCATCGTCCGCAAGACTACCCATCCGCAAGACTAGTCATCCGCAAGAATCTGGTACATCGCCTTACGGGCGTCTTCGACCACCGCAGTGGCCTTCTCGCGCTGCTCGGGGGTACCGGCCTGAGCGACCTGCTTCCAGGCGTTCATGAAGCCTTTGAGGCTCGTGGCGAACTCGTGCATGTCGTGACGCGGATCGCCCTGGGCTGCGGTCCACGGCGTGCCGAGCTCCTCGCGGTGCTCCTCGACGTACGAGGTGCCGTCGTCGGTGAGGGTCGCGGTCTTGCGACCGTCGACGCGTTCGAAGGTCAGGAGTCCTTCGTCCTCGAGCTGCTGGAGCACGGGATAGATCGAACCGGGGCTGGGGGTCCAGGCGCCTTCGCTGCGTTCGGCGATCTCTTGGATCAGTTGGTAGCCGTGCTGCGGGCCCTCAGCGAGGATCAGCAGCGCTGCGGCGCGGACATCGCCGCCCCGCCCGCCACGACGTCGCCCACGAGGACGGCCGGGCCCGCCCATTCCGGGGCCCCCCCCCCCCCCCCCCCCCCCCCCCCCCCCCCCCCCCCCCCCCCCCCCCCCCGGTTGGGGTCGGGTGGCGGGTCAGCCGCCGGCGACGTAGTTGCTGAGCTGATCGCGCTCGAACTCCAGTTGTTCCATACGATGTTTGACGGCGTCGCCGATACTCAGCACGCCGACGAGCTGCCCGTCCTGCAGTACTGGCACGTGGCGGACCCGCTGCTCGGTCATGGTGTTCATCAACGACTTGAACGAGTCGTCGGGCGAGCATGCCGACACATCGGTCGTCATGATCTTGGAGACCGCGATGCCGCGGGCGTCGTTGACCTTGCGGAGTTTGCGGACGATATCGCGTTCGGAGACGATGCCGAGCATCGTGGTGCCGTCGGTGCTGACGATCAGTGCGCCGACATTGTGTTCCGCGAGCTCATCCATCAATTCGGCGACGGTGGCATCCGGCTTGATGGTGTAGATCGTGCTGCTTCCCTTGGAAGTCAGAACATCCTGTACGCGCATATCGACGACTCCGATCTCGGTGTCCTCGTACTGTAACCCGCGTCACACGTCGAGGGCGAGGATCATGACCCGCCGTCTGCCTGATCGCGGCCGAATGACAGGGAGCGGATATTGCTGGGGGGCTCCGGATCACCTTCGGGCTCATCGGTCCACGACTCGTCGGGTGGACCCTGATCGGGGAAATGACCGACGTAGGCCATGGCCGAATCGTGCAGCCGGCCATTGGTGGCAAGCGCATTGTCGCCCCAGGGCCCGGTGGCGCCGGCCAGACTCGTGAACGCGCCGCCGGCCTCGCGGACGACGATGTCGAGTGCGGCCATGTCCCACAGTTTCAGCTCTGGCTCGGTGGCGATATCGACCGCGCCCTCGGCCAGCAGCATGTACGACCAGAAATCGCCGTACGCACGGGTGCGCCAGCACCGGCGCATCAACGCGGCGAATGCGTCGGCGCGGCCGATCGTGTCCCAGCCACCGAGGGATGAGTAGGACAAGGAGGAGTTTTCGAGGTCGGAGACTCCCGAGACGTGTATCTGCCGCGAGGCCATGAGTGATTTGCCGGTGTACGCGCCGGTGCCCTTGCTGGCCCACCAGCGGCGACCTAGCGCGGGGGCGGAGACGCAGCCAGCGACGATCTCGCCGTCTTCCTCCAACGCGATGAGGGTCGCCCACACGGGTACTCCGCGCACGAAGTTGGAGGTGCCGTCGATCGGGTCGATGATCCAACGACGGCCGCCGGTTCCCTCGTCCTCGCCCTGCTCCTCGCCTAGCACGATATCGCGGGTGCGGGCGGATTTGAGCGTGCGCCGGATGGCGGCTTCGACTGCCTGATCGGACTCGGTCACGTAGGTCATGTCGGGCTTGGTGTCGACCTGCAGGTCGATCGCGCCGAAGCGGTCCATCGAGAGATTGTCGGCGTTGTCGGCCAGCACGTGAGCGAGGCGCAAGTCGTCGTTGTACGAGTGAGCCATGGCGTCAGACTACGGCGTTGCGGGCGCGAGACGGCGTGCGACGCCCCATCAGTACTCGTCCAGCTGATCGCGGCTGGCCAGGATACGGCGAAATGACTCGACGCGTTCCGGCGCCAGTGTGCCGTCGGCGATCGCGATGTCGAGTGCGCACTCCGGTTCGGTGGCCGAGTGCAGGCAGCCGCGGGGGCAGTCGCGCGCCGCGTCCTGCAGGTCGGGGAAGGCTTTGATCAGGTTGTCGATCTCGACGTGCGCCAGGCCGAACGAGCGGATTCCGGGTGTGTCGATAATCCAGCCGCCGAACGGCAGCTCGAGGCTGATCGCCGAGGTCGAGGTGTGCCGGCCGCGGCCCGTGATCGCATTGACATAGCTGACCGACCGATGCGCATCGGGCACCAGCGCGTTCACCAGCGTCGACTTGCCGACGCCGCTGTGTCCGACCAGGACGCTGGTCCGGTCGCGCAGCACATCGCGGACGTTGTCGAGATCGCCGTCCTGACGCGTCACGACGACGCGCACCCCGAGCGGGGTCAGCATCGCGACGAGTTCATCGGCAGAGCCCAGATCGGCCTTGGTCAGGCACACCAGGGGTTCCATGCCGGCGTCGAATGCGGCGACCAGGCACCGGTCGATCAGGCCAGGCCGAGGTGGCGGGTCGGCGAGCGCCGCGACGATGACAAGCTGGTCGGCATTCGCGACGATGATCCGTTCGATCGGGTCATCGTCGTCGGCGGTGCGGCGCAGGACCGTGCGACGGGGGAGCACCTCGACGATGCGGGCCAGGGAACCGTCATCGCCCGTGACATCTCCGACGATCCTGACCTCGTCGCCGACGATGACGCCCTTGCGGCCGAGGTTGCGCGACTTCATCGCCGTGACGGTGCGGCCGTCGCTGTCGAGCGTCACGGTGTAGCGACCACGGTCGATCGTGACGACGCGCGCGGTGTCGGCGTCGTCGTAGTTGGGTCGCACCTTGGTGCGCGGCTTGGTGTGGCGGCGCGGACGTTCGAACTGTGCGTGCTCGTCGTCATTCCTCATGGCATGAGGCCCGTCATGAGTTGTTCGTCATCAGGCGTTCCCAGACCGGCGCGAAATTGGGGTAGGTCTTGATCGTCGTGACGACGTTCTCGACGTACGTGTCCGGGACCCGCAGGGCTAGTACGACGCCGGCATGCGCCATGCGGTGATCGTCGTAGGTGCGGAACGTCTCGGCGTGCAGCTGCCGGGGCCGGATGGCCAGACCGTCGCTGAGTTCTTCGGCGTCTCCGCCGAACCGGTTGATCTCGGTGACCAGCGCCGCGAGCCGGTCAGTCTCGTGTCCGCGCAGATGCGCGACGCCGGTGAGCCGCGACGGGGTCGTGGCGAGGGCGGCCATCGCGGCGATGACCGGTGTGAGCTCGCCGACGTCATGCAGATCCAGTTCGACGCCGGTGAGGTCCGGTCCGGCCGTGAACAGCAGATCGTCGCCGTCAGCCGCGACGCTTCCTCCGAAGGCCGGCACGATCTCGCGCCACGCATCGCCGGCCTGATCGGTATGGGTGGGCCAGTTGCGGATCCGCACGCTGCCCCCGGTGACCAGGGCGCCGGCGATGAAAACACCCGCATTCGACAGATCGGGCTCGATCTGGACGTCGAGCGCCTCGATCGGTCCCGGATGGACTATCCAGCGGGCCGGTTCGTCGGTGTCGATGCGGACGCCGCGGCGGCGCAGTTCGGCGACCGTCATCTCGATATGCGGCATCGACGGCAGTGAGGTTCCGATGTGGCGCAGGTCGAGGCCTTTGTCGAACCGTGCGCCGACCAGCAGCAGCGCCGAGATGAACTGGCTCGACGACGAGGCATCGATCTCGACCGGTCCACCCGCAACCCGGCCCGTCCCGTGCACCGTGAACGGCAGGGAACCCCGACCCTCGTCGTCGACCGTGACGCCGAGGCTGCGCAGCGTCGCGATCGTCGTGGCCATGGGGCGGATGCGGGCGTGCTCGTCACCGTCGAACGTCACTGAGGTGTTGCCGAGGGCAGCGAGCAAAGGGACGAACCGCATCACGGTGCCGGCCAGTCCACAGTCGACCGTGACCGGCTCGGTTCCAGAGGCTGCGGCAGGTATGACGGTCCAGGTCATGCCTTCGCGCTGGATCGTCGTGCCGAGAGCCGTGAGCGCGGCCGACATGAGTTGAGTGTCCCGTGATCCCAGCGGCCGGGTGATGGTCGAGGGACCGTCGCCGAGCGCGGCCAGGATCAGGGTCCGGTTGGTCAGCGACTTGGAGCCGGGCACCAGGACCTCGCCGACGAAGGGAGTGTCGCGGTAGGGCGCGAGCCAGGGGAGCGGGGCAGTCATCGCGCCCAGCTTATCGCTCCGTCGCGCGACGCGGAGCTAGCTGCGCAGATGGTCCAGCTGGTCGGCGACCGACGATGCGGCTTCGGTGACCTTGTCCTTGGCGCGGCGCCCGATGAACTTCTTGTGCGGCTCGGGATCCAATGTCGCCATCAGGAGCCCGCCGGTCATCGACAGATTCTTCAGGAAATGGATGCGCTGATTGGCCCTGGCGGCCGGATCGGTCTCGTTCCAGTAGGCGTGACCGGCGATCGTCGTCGGCGGCATCGTGGCCGCCAGGACGACCGAGGCGATACGTGGCAGGTGCCCCGTGGCCAAGGCGACGCCGCCGATGAGCTGCACGGCACCGTTCAACCGGGTCAGGTTCGCGCCGTTGACCGGAAGTTCAGGCGCGATCTTCTTGATCAGATCGGCAGTCGGCTGGGCCTTGGCGGCGCGGGGCCCCGGCGACTTGAGCGCATTGGCGCCGCCGACGATGAACATCGATGCCAGCAACGGACGGGCGACGGTTCGCAACAAAGTCATGACTCAATTCATACCGGACCCGGGCCGGTAAGCAAGGTGGGATCGAAAATTGGTGTCACGACGGGTACTGGTAGATCGGCGATCGGAAGGAGACCGAGTTGTTGTCGGGGCGCGGATCGCCCGTCGCGGTCACGCTGATACTGCCGGAGGGTCGCAGTCCGATGGCCTTGACGATGAACGTCGCGCCCTGCCCGGCTGGAAGGCTCGTGCTGCAGGTCAAAGAACTCAGATTCTGGTTCCGGGTCGCCGGCCCGCAGTCCCATCCGGCACTGACGACACCTCGAAATGTCACCTGTCTGGTGAACTGCATCGTCACGGTCACCGTCTGATCGGCGGCGCGTCCCGCATTGGCCGCAGTGATCGAAGTCGTGAACCTGCGCTGCAGAAGTGTGTCGTCCGAGGTGATCGTCGAAGCGGCGATGCCGTAGTCCGTCGGGCTGATGGGCGGCGGAGGCGTTGGTTCCGGCGGGGACGTCGGCGTGGGAGCCGGGGTGGGGGTGATCGACGGTTCGGAATCGGGCTGGTCCGCCGGCCCAGGCGAGTTCTGGGGATCGGTCGGTGTGGTCGCGGTCGGTTCCGAAGGTTGCGTGGCCGAAGGTGCGGGGGACAGCGTGGGCGTCGCGGCGGCCGGTTCGACATGGGGGCGGGTCGTCTCCGCGGTGTCGGGGGCGACCTTGGCCGGTGTCGTGATCCTGGCGGCTGGCGCCGCCTCGGTCATCTGGGGGGCTCTGTTACCAGCAGAGTTGAAGTCGGTCACGACGGCGATCGTGCCGGCCGCCGCGACACATGTCACGACCGCCGCTGTGGCGATCCCCTGCACGCCCGATCCCGTCACCACGGTCCCGACCGACTTCGCCGGTTCGATGATCAGCTTGGCCGCGACGAGTTTGAGTCCGACGGTCCCGGTCCCTGCCGTATAGCCGGTGAAAACCGATCCGAGGAGGGCCGGGCCGAGGATTCCGCTCAGGTTCCCGTTGATCTCGGCGAGTTCGAGGTACAGCCCGGTGCAGCGGCTGCAATCGTCGAGATGGGTCTCGACCTTGACGACGTCGCGCTGTGACAATCCCTTGCGGACATATGCGCCGAGCATGCCGGTCGTCGTCCGGCAGGAGGCATGCAGCGACGGGGCCAGGTGGCTCTGCAGATACGCCTGGCGTAGGCCCTCACGAGCGCGATAGGCCAGGGCCGAGACGCTGTTGGCGGTCATGCCCAGGAGCGGTGCGACGTCGGCGGGCTTGTGACCCTCGACATCGAGATGCCACAGCACGAGTTGCCAGCGTTCGGGCAATGAGGCGAATGCGGTCGCGGCCGCGCCTTGTTCGAAACGCATCTCAGCCGGGTCGACGAAGTCGACGGCGCGGTCGAGTTCGGCCTCGTCGTCGGTCGTCCTCACTCGTTGGCCCGCTCGGATCCGGTCGATGTGCAGGCGACGAATCGACGTCAGGAGATAGGCCCGGAAGAACTCCTCCGGGCCTTTGCCGTTCTGCAGCGTCGTGAGGACCCGGATGAAGCTCTCGGCGACCAGATCGTCGGCATCCGGTCCGGAGACGAGCTGCCGTGCCAAGTGCATCGCAGCATCGCGGTGACGCTCGAACAGGACGCCGTACGCGTGGGTGTCTCCGGCACGTACGGCAACGATGAGTTCGGCGTCGCTTGCCATGGCAATGTCGCCGAGTAGTTCTGACACGTCGAATCCTTCCCTCCCGGATCAACGAGCCATGATGCGGACGGTCACGAGGGACCTGCTGAACATTTGCTGAACTTTGTCAGCGAAACCGCGTCATGCACCGTGTCCGGCGTCGTCTCACTCATGTCCGGCAATTGAGAGGAGTGGTGAGTGTTCGACTCGGGGTTGAACCACGCGCTCCTGCGAAATGCCGTCCGCGACGGTGGGCCGGACGTTGTTGACGTTGCACACGAGGTGGGAGCGAGTGCAGCGCAACTGGGTGTCCCGCTTCACGAGGTCCTGGATCACGTGGAGCGGGCCTATGCCCCGCAGGAGCCGTCCTTCGCGGCGATTCGGGCGGCTGCGGTCGCCTGGGCCGAGACGGCTTTGATCCATCACGCGGATATCGCGTGTGAGGATCCGTTGACGTCCATGGCCACCTTGCCGTACGTCCGCTCGCGCTTGGCAGAGATCTATCGGGGGGCTGAGAGCGTGGGGCGGCGGGCGACGGACACCAGTGCGCTGGTCGTGGTGGAGTTGCCGCGGATGACGGTGGGACACGAGATCGAACTGTCTTTGCGGGCGCTCGACATCGCAGAGGTACTTCGACTCGTGTACACCGGCGACGAGACGATCGCGCAGTTGTCGACGCGCAGATTCGCCGCGTTGGTCGCCCGTGAACGTACCGACGATGTGACGATCAGCCTGTTGGGGCTGCTGGTCGATCGTGCGATGCAGCACAAGGGACAGTCACGTATCTGGGTCGAGCACCTGCCGGCGTCGGTCGACGGTATCGCGCATGTGCTCGCCGAACTGAGTGAATAGCCCGGTGTGGCAGGCTTGAGGCATGTGTGGACGCTATGCCACGACTCAGACCGCCGCATCGCTGAATCAGGCCTTCGAGATCGATCTGGCCCGGGCGACCGACGAGTTCGAACCTGACTACAACGTGGCGCCCACCAAGCCCGCACCGCTCGTGATCGGTCGACGTGCGGACGACACCGCCGAGTTCCAGCGTGAGCTGTTGACCGCGCGGTGGGGACTGATCCCCAGCTGGGCCAAGGATCCGTCGATCGGCAGTCGGCTGATCAATGCGCGGACCGAGACCGTCGCCGAGAAACCTTCGTTCAAGAACGCATTCGCCAAACGGCGGGCGCTGGTGCCGGCCGACGGATACTTCGAGTGGTACACCGCGCCGCCGGTGGAGGGCCAGAAGAAGCCGGCCAAGCAGCCGTTCTACATCACGCCCAAGGACGGGTCGATTCTCGCGATGGCCGGTCTGTACGAGTTCTGGAAGGATCGCGAGGCCGATGAATGGGTCGTCAGCTTCACGATTCTGACGACGTCGGCCGAGGACGCGCTGGGGCGGGTCCACGATCGCATGCCGCTGTTCCTCGATCCCGCGTCCTACGATGCCTGGCTGGATCCGGCACCACGACACTCCGATGATCTGCTCGACCTGCTGATCCCGGCCGCGCCGGGGCGGCTCGACGCATTCGCGGTGTCGACCGCGGTCAACAACGTCCGCAACAACGGGCCCGAACTGATCGAGCCGCTGCCACCGGAATAGCGGGCCGGTGTGGATGGTTGTAGTGCGTAGGAGGTCAGATGACGAATAACGCCGCATGCCTGGAGCCGTCCATCACGCCACTGCGCAAACGTCCGCAGGCGGGAGTAGGGTGGGAGGCGATGACAGCGACGCCCGAACCCCCCGAAATCCCCGATGTGCGGGAGACCGAAACCACGGAGCAGCGACAGGCTCGCTTCGAGGCTGACGCGTTGCCGTTCCTCGATCAGCTCTATTCGGCCGCGCTGAGGATGACGCGCAATCCGCATGATGCCGAGGATCTGGTCCAAGAGACGTTCTCGAAGGCGTTCACCGCATTCCATCAGTTCAGGCCGGGCACCAACCTCAAAGCGTGGCTGTACCGGATCTTGACCAACACGTACATCAACTCGTATCGCAAGAAGCAGCGTCAGCCCCAGCAGGTCACGAATGAGATCGAGGACTGGCAGATCGCGCGCGCCGAGTCACATGGATCGTCGGGCTTGAAGTCCGCCGAGATGGAGGCGCTGGAGCATCTGCCCGACAGCGACGTCAAGGATGCGCTGCAGGCACTGCCCGAAGACTTCCGGATGGCCGTCTACCTGGCCGACGTCGAAGGATTCCCGTACAAGGAGATCGCCGAGATCATGGAGACGCCGATCGGCACTGTGATGTCGCGACTGCACCGGGGCCGTCGTCTGCTCCGCGAGATGTTGGCTGACTATGCCCGTGATCGGGGCATGGTCGTGACGGCGGTGGGGGAGAAATGAACCCGTGTGACGGACCCGACTGCGAGCAGGCGCTGGAGAATCTCTACCTGTTCATCGATCAGGAGATCGACACCGCCAGCTGCGCTGAGATCGAGACTCATATCAGCGAGTGCACGCCGTGCTTGAGCGAATACGAGCTTGAACGTGTGGTCAAGTCGCTGGTGTCGCGCTCGTGCTCCGAGGTGGCCCCGGAGCCGCTTCGCGCCAAAGTGCTGATGTCGATCCGTACCGTGCAGATCCAGATCACCGAGCAACGGGCGCAGTAATAACGACGAAGCCCCTGTCCCAGGAGGACAGGGGCAACTCTTATTACGGCAGTTCAGCAGTTGGGGCGCTTGCCGTGGTTTGCGCCCTTCTTGGCGCGCGCACGACGCTTCCGTCCTCTTTTGCTCATGGTGTCCTCCTCAAGAAAATCGTCGGTTCAGTCTCCCACAGGCGCGATGCGCGACAAGAATCGCTCCCTGTCGACGATGACCCGGCGCACTTCGCCGGTCGCCAGGAGCGTTCCCGCAGCGTCTTGCGCGACGACCTGGAAGCGGAGTAGACGTCCGTCCTCGTAGATCACGGTCGCGGTGGCGGTCACTTCTGAGCCGACGGCCGTCGCAGCGAGATGTTCGAGCTCGATTCGCGTGCCGACGCTGGTCTGCTCGGGGGAGAGGTCGAGAGCCGCGCAGGTGGCCTCCTCGCACCAGGCCAGCAGCCGGGGCGTCGCGAGGACTTCCAGATCGCCCGACCCCACGGCGCGGGCGGTGTCTGCGGGAGTGACTGTGTGAGTGATGCTCGCCATCTGCATCCCCCCAACCTAACGCTCGCGAGTCACCAACTTACAAACGATGAGTCACTGAGTTACTCCCGACGAGTCGCTTACTTACGACGGTGACTCGGGAGTGGTAACTGAGTGACTCGGGAGTGGTAACTGAGTGACTCGGGAGCGTCAGGAGGACCAGGCCTGCCAGAGCTTCGCGTAGCGACCGTCGGCAGCCACGAGCGCATCATGGGTGCCGTGTTCGACGATGCGACCCTGGTGCATCACGATGATCCGATCGGCAGTCTGCGCCTGGGTCAGGCGGTGCGCGACGACCAATGACATCCGGTTGGCGGTCACCGCGAGCGCGGCCTGCTCCAGATCACGGGCGCCGGACGAACCCGCTTCGGCGGTGGCCTCGTCGAGCACGACCAGCATGGGGTCGAGCAGGACAACGCGAGCGAGGGCCAACTGCTGGGCCTGCGAGGGAGTCAGTGGCGTTCCCAGGTCGCCGACTCGGGTGTCGAGTCCGGCAGGCAGCGCTCGGGCCCAGCGTTGTGAGCCGGTGACCTCGAGTGCTGACCACAAGGCATCGTCATCGGCGTCTCCGGCCGCCAGAAGAAGGTTTTCGCGCAGGGTTCCGGCGAAGACATGCACTTCTTGCGAGACAAGGGCGATGTGCCGACGGATATCGGCCTCGCGTGCGCTCCCCAGATCGAGCTGCCCGAGCTGGACGGTTCCGGCAGTGGGCGAGATCGCGCCCGCGACAATACTGCCGAGCGTTGTCTTACCGGCGCCCGTCGCGCCGACAACCGCGATGCGTTCACCGGGCTTGATCTCCAACTGGACGTCCGTGAGCACCTCACGGCCGCTCTCGTAGGCATGTCGGACGCCGCCGACTCGCAGTTGTGCTCCTTCACCGGGATGCTGGTCGGTTCTGACCGGCGCGGGGATCAGCGCGACTCCCGCAAGCCGGGCCAGCGCCGCGCCACTCGATTGGACAGCGTCGAACACGAGCAGCAGGGCGCCGATGGGATTGAAGAGTCTGTGGAAGAACAGCGCCGCAGTGGTCGCCTCGCCGACCGAGACGATGTCGGACCGGACGAGCAGGAAACCGGCTGACAGCACGAGCACCAGGCCGACCAGCTCCGAGCCGTTCGTGCGGAACCCGAACCGGGTGTAGAGCTTGAACACCGACATCGTGATCTCGAGGGCGTTGCGGGATGTGCTGTGGATCTGGTCGAGAGCATCATGTTCCCGGCCGAAGGCACGCAGGGTCGGAGCGCCGTGGACGCCTGTCACCAGGGCGCCGGCCCGCTCACCTTCGGCGGTGCGTTCTTTGCGGTAGAACGGCGCGGAGCGCGGCAGGTACCAGCGCAATGCGAGGACGTAGCAGGGTGCCGCAGCGAGTCCGGCCACCCCGAGACGCCAGTCGAGCGCGAACAGCCCACCGGCTGTGAAGATGATCGCGGCGAGCGAGTTGATCAGCAGCGGCACGGCTTCGTCGAGGGACTCGGTCAGATGCCGCACGTCGTCGCCGACGCGTGAGATGACATCGCCGATCCCGGCTGCCTCGATGCGCTCGGTCTCCAGATGCAGGGCGCGATCGAGGACGTCCTCACGCAGGCTGGCCAAGGCAGGAGCGGCGGCATGTGCGAGTGCAGTCGTGGAGAGGACGGCGAACAGGCCCCCTAGTACCGCCGCGATGACCATGATCGCGACCGAGCGTTGGATCTCGCCGCTGCTGGCACCATCGCGGACGGCATCGACGACCCGTCCGATCATCCAGACGGGTACGACTCCGGCCAGTCCGACGGCCAGGAACGACACGATCGTCAGCGTCAGGCTTGCGCGCCGTGCCGCGACGAGGCGCCAGGCCAAGCGGGTCGTGTCACGCGCAGATGCGACGGGAAGCAGCTTGTTCGAGCTGCTGGTCGAGGGTGTCGTCATCGCAGCACTGCCGCCCGGTATGCGGTGTCGTTCATGAGTTCGACGTGTGTCCCGCTGGTCACGATACGTCCGTCCTGGATGAGCAGCACGCGGTCGGCGCGTTGTAGCAGCGCCGGACTGGACGTGATCAGGATCGTCGCTCCGACCGGGGCCCTCACGGCGTGCAGTCCGTCGGCGATCGCCTGCTCGGTCACTGAATCGACCGCACTGGTCGGATCCTGCAACACCAGGAGCGGCGCTTTGACCGCGAGGGCCCGTGCGAGTGCGAGCCGCTGACGTTGTCCGCCCG
Organism: Aeromicrobium sp. P5_D10; assembly: GCF_054049535.1. Lineage (NCBI taxonomy): Bacteria > Bacillati > Actinomycetota > Actinomycetes > Propionibacteriales > Nocardioidaceae > Aeromicrobium > Aeromicrobium sp. P5_D10. Next base: position 415,332 of record NZ_JBFUME010000004.1, on the reverse strand, counting down.
ACAGGCTCAGGCCGCCGGGACGGACGGCTCGATCGAGTCCATCGGGGTGCAGGGCGACGACATCGTCTGTTGCCGACGCGGTCAGGACAACTGCGAGGTCATCCGGGCCGAGCGTGTTGCCGGGATCGACGACGCTGCGCAAGGTGCCTGCGAAGATCTCGGTGTGATGGGCGTTGACGAGCAGAGCCTGTCGACGCGACGAGATCGACACGTCGACCAGGTGCACCCCGCCGAGACGCACTTGGCCGCTGTCGGCCGTCCGGCTGCCGGCAAGCAGGTCGACGACGGCATCCGACGCCGACGGATCGTCGATGACGAGGGCGAGGAGCTCGCCGTCGACCGTCTCGAAGGAGATCGGGCCGATCGGCCCGGCCGACACCTGGTCGAAGACGATCTGCGGACGGGGTCCAGTCGGCGACTGATCACCGTCCGTCAGAAGACGTGGAGTGTCGAGGAACTTCTTGATCCGTCCCGCCGAAGCCCGTGACGCCGCGAACTGGGCACTGATCTCACCAAGGCCGGCGATCGGCTCGGCCAGGAACTGGGTCAGCCCCACCAGGGCGATGAGCTGGCCGACCGTGATGTCGCCGTCGAGGGCGCGGGTGCCGGCGACGACCGTCACGATTGCCAGAAGCAGGCCGCTGAGACCCGTGGTGAGTCCGGCGAGGTAGCCCCACGAACGGGCGACGGCGATCGTGTCGTCCCGCGCCCGCAGGCTCGCCCGCCGGTAGCTGCGCAGGGCGACGTCCTCGCCGCCGATGCCTTTGAGCGGGCGCAGCCCCTGAACCAGGTCGCCGGCGAGCCCGCTCGCGGCAGCAGTGCTCTCTTGCTGGCGTCCGGTCCGGCGCGCTACCAGCGGCGTGACGGCCTGGATGACCAGAACGACTGTGGGAACGCCGATCAGGATCAGCAGACCGAGCACGATGTCGACTTGCAGGACATATGCGGCGACGACGAGCATGCTGAGCAACGATGCGACGGCGAACGCCAGTTGCCGCAGCACGACGGCCACAAGATCGGCGTCCGACGTGGCGAGCGACAGCGTCTCGCCGGGCAAGGCGGTGGTTTTCGCGCCGCGGGGATCCAGGACGTGTTCGGYGATCTCACTGCGCAGGAGATGGGCCTCTTCGACGACGCTTCTGACGACGAAACGGGAGCCGAAACGGTATGAGTTGCTCAGCACCGCGAACAGGACCACGAGCATCAGGATCGACAGTGCGAAGTCACTGGCGTCACCGGTTGTCACACCCTGGTCGATGATCACGCCGATCGCGACCGGGACGAGGGTCTCGCACAACTGCCACGACATGATCAACGGATATCCGCATGCCAACCGCCGGCGGTGACGCTTCAGGGCGCGCCAGATCAGTTGTAGTCCTGAGGTGGGGGTCTCAGGCATGGGCCGCAGTCCGACGCGGAGTTCCGAAGCAGCCCATAGACACAAGGTAAGGCTAACCAACTTGTGAGTGGGTCGTCAGGACCCCCTCCGGTTGTGGTTCCGGGCGAGTCAGATCTCGCGCGAGAATCCCCAGAGTGCGACGCCCGGTACGGGGGACCAGTCGAGGTCAGGTCGCCGGGCGAAACCCTCCGAGACGTACAGACCGTGCGCAGCGGTCATCTCCGGCAAGGAGCACAACAAGACCTCGCTGAGCCCGGAATCCCGAGCCTGATCGAGGCACGCCGACACGAGCAGACGAGCGATACCGCGGCGCCGGGCGAGTGGGGCTACCGACAGTGTCCGTAGTTCTCCCTGATGAGGGGCATGCGCCATTTGCGCGCTCGGCGAGCCGTGCGGGCACCACGTCACAGTGCCCAGCAGCGCACCGTGTTCGGCGGCCACGAGCACGGTGCTGCCAGCGGCACGTCCTCGGACATCCGCGAGCCAGGTGGCGTACTCCTCGTCATATGCGCCGTCAGGCCTCACGAGATATCCGTTGGCGTCGTACCCGGCGACGGTGAGTTCGCCGACGGCCAGGAATTCGGCGTCCTGTGCGGATCGGATCTGAATTCCGGAACTCATGTCACCAACGTATCTGCGGGGCGACAACCGCCCCTTGAGGAGGCGACAAGTACCTCTTCAAGGGGCGATAAGGACCTCGTCAGCGTTCAGATGCCGGTTGTCGCTCGGGGATATGCCGCGTTGACGTCGGTCATGACGTTGACGAGGTAGGGCACGCCGGAGTCGAAGGCGCGATCGATCGCCGGACCGATGTCCGCCGGATCGGTGACCAGCTCGCCGCCGCCTCCGAGTGCGGTCACGACCTGGTCGTAACGCGTCTGCGGGGCGAGGTCGGCCGCGACGTCATAGCCGTAGAGCCACTGCATGGGGCCTTTTTCGAGTCCCCAGGCCGAGTTGTTGCCCACGATCATCACGACCGGCAGATTGTGCCGGACCAGCGTGTCGACGTCCATCAGCGACATGCCCGCTGCCCCGTCGCCGTACAGCAGCACGACCTGGCTCGACGGCCGGGCGATCCGCGCGGCGATCGCGGCACCGAGGCCGGCGCCGAGACAGCCGTACGGGCCCGGATCGAGCCATCCGCCGGGTCGCTGGGGCTCGACGAACTTGCCGGCGAACGATACGAAGTCGCCACCGTCACCGATCACGACGGCGTCGGACGCGAGGCGCGGCAGCAGTTCGCCGTAGATGCGGGCGGGATGGATCGGATCTGCCTGCGCGGTCAGCAGCTCACTGTCGCGAGCGGTCGCCGCGGCGACTTCGTCCTGCAGCACCGCCAGCCACGGCGACCAGTCGGGCTTGCTGCCGGCAGTGGACTGCACAGCGGACAGCAGTCCGTCGAAGACCCGGGTCAGGTCGCCGCTGACTGATCCGGCCAGTGGGGCATGACCTGAGACCTGGCCGGGGGAATCGGCGATGTGAACCGTCCGCGCGGGGGTGGCGCCGTCCTTGCCGCCGAAGACGCCGTAGCCGAGCCGGAAGTCCAAAGGTGTGCCGACAACGATCACGAGATCGGCGCGGTTGAACGATGTCGACCGAGCCTTGGTCACGAGCTGCGGATGGCCGCCGGGGACGATGCCGCGTCCCATGCCGTTGGAGATCACCGGAATACCGGTCTCGACGACGAACTGCAGCGCCGCGACCTCGGCATGGTCGGCCCACACGTCGGTTCCGAGGACGAGGACCGGTCGCTCGGACGCGGCCAGCAATGCGGCGATCTGACCGATCGCTTCGGCGTCGGGCGCGATCGGATCGGCCGGACGTCCCGTGGAGGCGTACGTCGCTGCTCCGCTGTTGAAGAACTCATCCATCGGGACGTCGACGAACGTCGGGCCGCGGTGAGATGAACCCGCCAGGGTGAATGCCGCATCGACGGTCGGCGCGATGTCGGCCAGGTGTGTCGCGGTGGTCGAAGACTTCGTGATCGACTCGAACACCGGCGGGTGGTCGAACTCCTGCAGACTTCCGGTGCCCCAACGGTTATTGGGCGCACGCCCGCCGATCACGACGAGCGGCGAACCGGAGAAGCTGGCCTGCGCGACCGGGCTGACGCCATTGGTCACACCTGGGCCTGCCGTGAGCACCGCGAGGCCCGGCTTTCGGGTCAGCTTGCCGATGGCTTCGGCGGCGAACACCGCGGTGGGCTCGTGTCGCACGTCGATGATCGGCATGGGGGGCTCGGCCTTGACCGCGGCGTCGTACATCGGGAAGACATGCGCACCTGACAGGGTGAACATCGACTCGACGCCGTGGGCGCGGGCCACGTCGAAGGCGTGGATACCGCCGTGGGCGGGTTCAGGCGAAGTCGGATCGGGAGTGGTCGGCTCGGTCTGCGTCATGTGACGCAGGTTACCCGCCGGTAGGTCACCGCGCACGTGACCCGGCGCAGCTGAGTCAGGGCAGTGGACGTGCCCGGGTCGTCGGACGATACAGCCACGGCTGTTCCGCGCGGATCTGATCGAGCACCGCCAGCAACAGGTCCGCGCGGTGGGCCGGCTGCTCGGCGAACAGCTCCGCGTCGGAGCGCAGATCGTCTCGTCCCTGGACCCCCAACGCGAGTTGAAGGTGCAGGGCGCGCAGGAAGGACGATGTGTTCCGGACGTTGGGTGAGGGCCATTCGGCTTCGAGGTGACCGCGGGTGCGCGGCGGTTTGATCCCGGCGCCGAGCCTGACGAGCCAGGGCTCCACGATCCCGGGATCGAGCTCATTGCGGTGCAGCAGCGTCATGACGGCATAGGCCAGACGATCGTCCTCGCCGTGTCGCCAGATATACGCCGTGGGTGCAAGTACCCGATCGGCGATGACATCGAGCAGCACCGTCAGCTCGAGGCGGCCGAAATGCCGTGATCTGGCGAGTGCGGCCAGCAGGTCGGCGCCGTGGGCTATCGCATTGGCCCAGCCCTGCTCGGGAATCCAGCCGCGATGGTCCTGTTCGCGGACGTACCAAGCCGTCGCACGGTCGCCCCAGTCGAGGACAGACGCTGCCGGCATGAGTTGCTCGTTGTTGTCGCGACCGATGATCTCGGCCAGCATCAGGGCACTGTAGGAACGTCGCATGACCGAGACGTCGCCGTCATGGCCCAGTCCGTGTCGCAGGCCGGGCGCGATGCCGTCGCCGAGCCCGGAGAGCAGTTCGTCGTACACGCCCCGGGTGATCCAGGTCGTCAGGATCGGATAGGCCAGATCTTCGCGGACTCGCGGATTCGCGGCGCCCAGCATGTCGACCAGTTCGACGGTGCATTCGTCGAGGCCGCGATCGGCCGGCACGGCCATCGCGCCCTGCATGACGGACTGCCAATACGCCTCGGACATTCCTTCACCATAATCCGATCGCGGACGGAGAGTCCGCCGTGGTGCCACGTACGGGCCACTACTCTGAGGGTGTGCCCTCCTTGGATGACATCGCACGATCGCAGACATCGCTGAGCGGCGACGACGTTGTCTGGCTCCATGCGCTCGTGGCCGACTGGCAGATCATCGCCGACCTGTCGTTCTCCGATCTGGTCCTGTGGGTGCCCGACTCGGAGTCCAAAGGCTTGTGGGCAGCAGCCCAGATCCGGCCGACGACCGGCCCGACGACGCTGCTGGAGGATGTTGTCGGGACGTTCTTGCCGGTGGGTCGCGCCAAGCAGCTCGAGCGCGCCTTCGCTACCGGCGAGTCCGGCCCCGAGCATTTGGGTGAGCAGATAGACGGCATTCGCACCCGCTTCACGGTCGTTCCGGTGCGACGCGAGAACCGCACGATCGCGGTGGTGTCCCGTCGCAGCGCGGAGACCGGGGTGCGTACTGCCAGCGCTTTGGAGAACGCCTACTTCGAGGCTGCCGGTGAGCTGTCCGAAATGATCCGGCGCGGGGAGTTCCCGCTGGCCGGAGACCGATCCGATCTGGCCGATTCGTTGCGGGTCGGCGACGGCTTCGTGCGTACCGACCGTCTGGGACTCGTGCGATATGCCAGCCCCAATGCGATGTCGGCCTATCGCCGGTTGGGGCTTGCCGGCGATCTGATCGGCACCCCGCTCGACGACGTGACGACCGGGCTGGTCGACCGCCGACCGACCGATCGAGGGGTTCGCGGCGTACTGCGCGGCGACGGTGACAGTGAGACCGAGATCGAGAACGCCAAGGCGTCCCTGCTGCTGCGGGTCATCCCCTTACGGTCGGCAGGACGGCGTAGCGGTGCATTGATCCTGTTGCGAGACGTCACCGAACTGCGTCTTCGCGAACGTGAGCTCGTCTCGAAGGAGGCGACGATCCGCGAGATCCACCACCGGGTCAAGAACAACCTGCAGACCGTCGCCGCGCTGCTGCGTCTGCAGGGACGTCGGATGGAGAATCCGGAGGCGCGCGCCGCGCTGGACGAAGCGGTGCGACGGGTGGGTTCCATCGCGCTGGTCCACGAGACGCTGAGCCAGTCATTCACCGATTTCGTCGACTTCGACGAGATTGCGGATCGGTTGCTGCGGACAGTGCTGGACGTCTCGGACGGTCCGGCGGCTGCCAATCGGATCAAGCCCGATCGCTTCGGCAGCTTCGGTCAGTTGCCGGGAGAAGTGGCGACGCCATTGGCGATGGTGCTGACCGAACTGATTCAAAACGCGGCCGAACATGCCTACGGTGAAGAGGGCGGGCCGTTGACGATTGCGGTCAATCGGATCCGCAGCCGGATCCGCATGCGAGTCAGCGATGAGGGGGTGGGCCTGCCCGCCGACTTCGACCCCGCCAGGAGTCTGGGGCTGTCGATCGTGACGACCCTCGTCACGGGTGAATTGGACGGAACTTTGGACTTCGAACCGCGGGCCGGTGGGGGCACCACGGTGGCGATCTCCTTGTCAGTCTGAGCCCTTCGGCGACGGGTCCACGCATGGAGAAACAAAGAACCCCGCGGCCAGAGGCCACGGGGTTCACCGATACGTGCGTACGTTCAGGCAGTACGAATACGTGCCCGAGCATTGCGGCGCTTCAGCGTACGACGTTCGTCTTCGCTCAAGCCTCCCCACACACCATGATCTTGTCCAGATTCCAATGCCCACTGGAGGCACTGCTCACGGACGTCACAGCGGCGGCATACGACCTTGGCCTCTTCGATCTGCAAGATGGCGGGACCCGTGTTGCCGATGGGGAAGAAGAGCTCAGGGTCCTCATCCAGACAAGCCGATTTGTGGCGCCAGTCCATAGGGACACTCCTTCCCGTTCGGTGTTGCGCCCTCAGACAGCACTGTTTGTCCTGTCCACGGGGCATTGGTATCCATGTTTTCAACATTTCAGTACGTTTACAAGGGCAACGACCCACCGCGAATTGTCGTATCGGTCACATGACACCTACGCTGGCGCGGTGACGTCTCTTGGACGGCCGTCTGGAACGGCTAAGAACCTGCTACTCCTGGCCGCAACTATCGTGTCTTTGGAAGCGTTGACGTTCGTCGTGCTGGCCGTGCTGGAAGCGGTCAACGTCACATCGGGTCGAGTGGGTTTCGGAATCGGCGTCACCTTGTTCTTCCTGGCATTCGCCGCGGGCCTGTTCTGGGCCGCCTGGCTCATCGCGCACGGCGACCCACGAGCGCGTAGTCCGCTGGTGTTCACGCAGCTGATCATGCTCGGACTGGCGTGGAATTTCAGGGTCGACTCGGTCGCGCTGGCTGCGGCGGTTGCGGTTCCGGCGGTGGTGACGCTGGTCTGCCTGCTGGCTCCGCCGGTGACCCGGGCGCTCAGCCAAGACGATCCCGTGTGAGACACTGGGAGCCGGGCACAACCCGTCAACTCCGCTGACGCGGAACATCATCATGCGGCACGCAGCCGCGCCGGCAACCTGATCGGTGCCGATGACCACTACGGAAACGTCCCCGAGGATTCTTTACTTCATGGTTGCCACTGACATCGACCTGCACACCGACCCAGCAGACGCTGAGGATCCCGTCTTCGCGCTGCACCGCGGCGGCAAGATGGCAATCACCGCGACGGTACCGCTGCGCGATGCGGCGGACCTGTCGATGTCGTACACGCCGGGCGTCGCCAAAGTGTGCGAGGCGATCGCCGCGGATCCCGAGATGGCCCACGACTACACCTGGGTGTCGAACACCGTCGCGGTGATCACCGACGGGACCGCGGTACTTGGCCTTGGTGACATCGGCCCTGCCGCCTCCATGCCGGTCATGGAGGGCAAGGCGATCTTGTTCAAGCAGTTCGGCGGCGTCGACGCGATCCCGGTCGCTCTCGACACGACCGACGTCGACGAGATCGTCGAGACGATCGTTCGCATGGCACCGACATTCGGTGGCGTCAATCTGGAAGACATCTCGAGCCCGCGCTGCTTCGAGATCGAGCGCCGACTGATCGAGCGTCTCGACATTCCGGTGTTCCACGACGACCAGCACGGCACCGCAGTCGTGACCCTCGCCGCGCTGATCAATGCGGCGCGGTTGACCGATCGCGAACTGGAAGACCTCAAGGTCGTCATCTCCGGCGCGGGTGCTGCGGGTGTGGCCATCATGAAGATCCTGCGCACAGCCGGCGTCCGCAAGATCGCGATCGTCGACCGCACGGGCGTCATCCACCCCGATCGGGAGAATCTCGACGAACTCAAGAGCTGGCTGGCCGAGCAGACCTCCGACTGGGCCCGGCCCGGATCGATCTCCGACGCGCTGGTCGGTGCCGACGTGTTCGTCGGCGTCTCCGGCGGCACAGTGCCTGAGGAAGCGGTCGCGCAGATGGCACCCGACGCGATCGTCTTCGCGATGGCCAACCCCAACCCCGAGGTCCACCCCGATATCGCGCACAAGTATGCCCGCGTGGTTGCGACAGGTCGTTCGGACTTCCCGAACCAGATCAACAATGTGCTGGTCTTCCCCGGAATCTTCCGGGGTGCGCTCGACGTCCGTGCGACCCGCATCTCCGAAGGCATGAAACTCGCCGCGGCCAATGCCATCGCCGATCTGGTTGGTGACGACATCAGCGAGACCTATGTCATCCCGTCGCCATTCGATCCGCGCGTGGCCACAGCAGTGTCCCGCGCCGTCACCGACACCGCCCGCCGTGAAGGTCTTGCGCGTCGTCCGTACTGACCTGTTCTGATCCGACCAGCCCCGAGGAGTCGTATGTTCGCCGTATACGCCGGATCGATCGATCCAGCCGACCCACTTGCCGGATTGGTCGTCGGTGAACGACCTGAGCCGCAGGTGACCGAGGGCTGGACGACTGTCACGGTCAAAGCCGCCTCGATCAACCACCACGATGTGTGGAGCCTGCGCGGTGTCGGACTGCGCGAGGAGTCTCTGCCGATGATCCTCGGCTGCGATGCCGCCGGATACGACGAGGACGGCAACGAGGTGCTGGTGCACGCCGTCATCAGCGATCCGTCGTGGCGCGGTGACGAGACGCTCGACCCGAAGCGGTCGCTGCTGTCGGAACGGCACCAGGGGACGTTCGCCGAGAAGGTCACGGTGCCGACTCGCAATGTCATCGCGAAGCCCGCCGGACTCTCGTTCGCCGAAGCCGCCTGCCTGCCGACCGCGTGGCTGACGGCGTATCGGATGCTGTTCACCCAGTCAGGCCTCCGGCCCGGCGACAGTGTGCTGGTGCAGGGCGCCGGCGGTGGCGTCGCGACGGCACTCATCACCTTGGCGCGTGCTGCCGGGTTCAGGGTCTATGCGACCAGCCGCGACGAGGACAAGCGGGCCAAGGCTCTGACGATCGGGGCGCACGAGGTCTTCGAGTCAGGTGCCCGGCTCCCGGTCAAGGTCGACGCGGTCATGGAGACGGTAGGAGCGGCGACCTGGTCGCACTCGATCAAGTCGATGCGTCCCGGCGGGACACTTGTCATCTCGGGCGCGACCTCGGGCGATGCCCCGAGCCATGCGGAACTGACCCGGATCTTCTTCCAGCAGATGAAGGTCCACGGTTCGACGATGGGCACCCGTGACGAGTTGCACGCACTCGCGCAGTTCATGGACGTCACCGGCGTCCGTCCTCTGATCGACCGCGAGATCCCCATGGCCGAGGCGGCAACGGGCATCCAGGCCGTCGCCGAGGGTAATGTCTTCGGCAAGATCGTCCTGACGCTGTAGGGGCCCGCTGGTTGAGGTGTGAGGCGGCCTGCGGCCGAGCCTCGAAACCAAGGGTTGGCCGAGCTTCCCAGCTCACCTGGTTTCGAGGCTTCGTCGCAGAGCTCCTCGCTCCTCAACCCGCTCGACCGGTCGCGCGCCGAGCGCGCTCGGGCCTCGCGCTAGTCGGCCAATGTGTGGCGCAGATAGCGCATGGGGGCGTCGAGGTAGGCCTTCCAGTGCTTGACCAGTTCCAGATCCTCCCAGGCGGCATCGCGGATTCCCCAGTCGCCCACCTCGAGGATGCGGGCACCCGGCATCGAGGCCAAGACCGGGGAGTGGGTCGCGCACAGTACTTGACCGCCCGCTGCCGCTATGTCGTGAAGCACCCGGATCAGCGTGAGCGTCGACCGGAACGACAGCGCGGCCTCGGGCTCGTCGAGGCAGTAGAAGCTGGGTGAATCGAACTTGCGGGTCAGCACCTCGAGGAATGACTCACCGTGGCTCATGGCGTGGTAGTCGGGCTCGCCTTTCCCGTACTCGTCCATGTAGGAGTACCAGCCGTGCATCGTCTCGGCGCGTAGGAAGAAGCCCCAGCGCCCCGTGCCGATACCGCGCTGCAGGCGCAGGCTCTCGTGCAGGGGCGACTCGGTCGTGCGGGTCGTGTGCCGCCCGTGGGCGCTGCCGCCCTCGGGGGAGAGGCCATAGGCGATCGCGATCGCCTCGACCAGCGTCGACTTGCCCGAGCCGTTCTCACCCACCAGGAAGGTCACGCCCGGAGGAAGGTCGAGTCCGTCGTTGAGGACCTGGTCGACCGCCGGGACCGTGAACGGCCACGTCTCCCGGTCCCACTCGGAGGTGGGATCACGGGAGACGCGGACGACAGGTGGCTGATCGAAGTTCACGCTGTAACTGTGACATCTGCGAGTGACAAAACCCGGTGGTTGAGGAGCGCGAGGAACGAGCGCGTCTCGAAACCACGTCTCGAAACCCGATGGGTCACCTTGCATGGTGACCTCACCGGGTTTCGACAAGCTGGCGGCTTCGCCGCGCTACGGCTCAACCTGGCTCGACGCTCGGGCGCTAGGCGCCCTCGGTTGAGCGCATCGACAAGCTGGCGGCTTCGCCGCGCTACGGCTCAACCTGGCTCGACGCTCGGGCGCTAAGCGCCCTCGGTCTCACTCATCATCGTCGTCTAGTCGGGCCAGCCAAGTCGCCAGCCGTTCGACCGGAATCTCGAAGTCGGGATTCAGGTCGACGAACGTACTGAGTTGCTCCGCGAGCCAGGCGAAGGTGACTTCTTCGTCACCTCGCCGGCTCTGGAGCTCCTCGATACCGCGATCCGTGAAGTACATGCGTACTCAGCTGAAGGCCTGCTGCATGAGCGTGGCCTGCTCCTCGACGTGGCGGCTGTGCGAACCGACCGAAGGCGCCGACGATTCGGGGCGCGAGACCCGCAGCAGCGGAAGGCCGTCGAACTCGCCGCTGAAGTGCAGCGCGACATGCGGCCACGGACCCTGGTTGGCGGGCTCGTCCTGCACCCAACGCACCTCGCGGGCATTGGGGAAGCGGGCGATCTCGGCATTGAGCTCGGCAACGGGTCGCGGGTAGATCTGCTCGAGGCGGACGATCGCGGTGCGGGACAGTCCCGACTCGCGCTTCTCCCGCTCGGCCATCAGGTCCCAGGTGATCTTGCCCGAGCAGACGAGCACCCGCTCGACCGATGCAGGATCGACGACGTCATCGCCGATCACGGGGCGGAACGTACCGCTCGTGAAATCGTCCGGCTGGGACGCGGCGGCCTTGCTGCGGAGCATCGACTTGGGTGTCATGACGATGAGCGGGCGGTGCTCGCTCTCGAGTGCCTGACGACGCAGCAGGTGGAAGTACGATGCCGGCGTCGAGGGCTGAGCGACCGTCATGGCATCGTCGGCGCACAATTCCAGGAACCGCTCCATGCGGGCCGACGAGTGATCGGGGCCTTGACCCTCGTAACCGTGCGGCAGCAGCAGGACGACGCCCGACTTCTGTCCCCACTTGGTCTCACCCGCCGATATGTACTCGTCGATGACCGACTGCGCGCCGTTGACGAAGTCACCGAACTGGGCTTCCCAGAGGGTCAGCGCTTCGGGGCGGGCCACCGAGTAGCCGTATTCGAAGCCGAGCGCGGCGTACTCGCTGAGCAGCGAGTCGTAGATGTAGAACGTGGCTTGCTCGTCGCCCACATGGGACAGCGGGGTCCACTCGCTCGCATCGTTGCGGTCGATGATCGTCGCGAAACGCGATGAGAACGTGCCACGTCGGGTGTCCTGGCCAGCCATGCGCACAGGACGTCCGTCGAGCAGCAGCGAGCCCAGAGCCAGGATCTCGCCGGTGCCCCAGTCGATCGGCCCGGCAGAGATCGACTGCGCACGCCGTTGGAGCTGGGGGAGCACCTTCGGGTGGACCGTGAAACCTTCGGGCACATTGGTGTACGCGTCGGCGACGGCCTTCATGGCTTCTGGCGTGATCGCGGTGACGAGCGTGTCGGCGGCCAACGGCTTGTCCGGATAGTCCGGCGTCCGGCTGTAGTCGAGATCGGTCGAGGCCTGCTTGACCTCGGCGAAGTTGCGCTCGAGTTGTGCCTGGTAGTCGCTGAGCGCTGCTTCGGCCTCTTCCAGGGTGATGTCGCCACGTCCGACCAGGGCCTCGGTGTAGAGCTTGCGCACCGACTTCTTGGCGTTGATCGTGTCGTACATCAGCGGCTGGGTGAAGCTCGGGTCGTCGCCCTCATTGTGTCCGCGACGGCGGTAGCAGACCAGGTCGATCACGACGTCCTTGTGGAACGTGCGGCGGTATTCGTACGCCAGCTGTGCAACCCGGATACATGCTTCGGGGTCGTCGCCGTTGACGTGGAAGACCGGTGCCTGGATCATCCGGGCGACGTCGGTGCAGTACATCGAGGAGCGCGATGACGACGGCGACGTCGTGAAGCCCACCTGGTTGTTGACGATCAAGTGGATCGTGCCGCCGGTGCGGTAGCCGCGCAGCTGCGAGAGGTTGAGCGTCTCGGCGACGACTCCCTGACCTGCGAACGCTGCGTCACCGTGCACGAGGACCGGAAGGACCGGGAATTCCTCGCCCCGGTTGAGCCGGTCCTGCTTGGCGCGGGTGATGCCTTCGAGGACCGGATCGACGACTTCGAGGTGTGACGGGTTGGCCGCGATCGAGACGTTGATCTTGTCGCCGTTGCCCGACGTGAATTCGCCTTCGACGCCGAGGTGGTACTTGACGTCGCCGGAGCCCTGGACCGTGCGGGGATCGATATTGCCTTCGAACTCGCGGAAGACCTGGCTCGGGCGCTTGCCGGCGATGTTGACCAGGGCATTGAGACGGCCGCGGTGGGCCATGCCGATGCAGACCTCTTCGAGCTTGTCGGCAGCAGCTGCCTCGCAGATCTCGTCGAGGAACGGGATCGTGGTCTCGCCGCCTTCGAGGCTGAACCGCTTCTGCCCGACGAACTTGGTCTGCAGGAATGTCTCGAAGGCTTCGGCCTGGTTGAGCTTCTGCAGGATGCGCAGCTGCTCTTCGCGCGGCGGCTTGGTGTGCGGACGCTCGATGCGTTCTTGGAACCATTCGCGCTCGGTCGGCGACTGGATGTGCATGTACTCCAGGCCGATCGTGCGGGCGTACGAATCGCGCAGGATCCCGAGGATCTCGCGCAGCTTCATGAACCGCTTCTCGCTCTTGAACGAGCCGGTCGCGAACTCGCGGTCGAGATCCCACAGAGTCAGACCGTGCGATGCGGTGTCGAGATCGGGATGCATGCGCGGTGAGGCGTCGAGCGGGTTGGTGTCGGCCATCAGGTGGCCGCGGACCCGGAAGGCGTGGATCAGTTCGAGGACGCGAGCCTGCTTGTGGACCTCGTCGTCGTGGCTGACCGGGATGTCGCGTGCCCAGCGGATCGGCTCGTACGGAATCTTCAGCGCGCGGAAGATCTCGTCGTAGAACTCGTCCTCGCCCAGCAGCAGGGCATGGACACGCTTGAGGAACTCACCCGACTGCGCGCCCTGGATGACCCGGTGGTCATAGGTCGACGTCAGGGTCATCATCTTGGAGATCGCCATCTGGGCGAGGGTGTGCTCCGACGCGCCCTGGAACTCTGGCGGGTACTCCATCGAGCCGACGCCGATGATGACGCCCTGGCCCTGCATCAGACGCGGGATCGAGTGGTTGGTGCCGATGCCGCCGGGGTTGGTCAGGCTGACCGTGGTGCCCTGGAAGTCGGCGACCGTCAGCTTGTTGTCGCGGGCCTTGCCGACCATCGTCTCGTACGCCGCCCAGAACTCGGCGAACGTCATGGTCTCGGCGGCCTTGATCGAGGGGACGAGCAGGGTGCGCGAACCGTCGGGCTTCTTCAGGTCGATCGCGAGGCCGAAGTTGACGTGCTCGGGCTTGAGCTGGTTGGGCTTGCCGTCGACGACTTCGAAGCCCGTGTTCATCTCGGGCATCGCCTTGAGCGCCTTGACGATCGCCCAGCCGATGAGGTGCGTGAACGAGACCTTGCCGCCACGAGCGCGGGCGAGATGGTTGTTGATCACGACTCGCTGGTCGAACAGCAGCTTGACCGGGACCGAACGCACGCTGGTCGCGGTGGGAACAGCGAGGCTCGCGTCCATATTGGCCACGGTGCGAGAGGCCGCACCGCGCAGGATGACCTTCTCGACCTCGCCGGGACCTGCGGCAGGCGTGGGTGCGGCGGCCGGGCGGGTCGCCACCGCCTTGGCAGCGGCGGGCTTGGCGGCCGGGGTGACGGCCGGCTTCGCGGCGACCGGATCGGCGGGCTTGGCTGCCGGCTTCGCGGCCGGGGCAGGCGGCTCGGCGGACTTGGTCTTCTGCGGCGCAGGTTCAGCTGCCGGCGCAGGCGTCTTGGCGGCAGCTTCGGCCGGCACGACGTTGCCGTTCAGAGAAGCTCCGTCACCGGTGGTGAAGAATGTGACCCACGTCGCATCAACAGACGCAGGGTCTTCCTTGTAGCGGTCGTACATCTCTTCGACGAGCCACTGGTTCGTGCCGAAATCAGGGGTTGAATGGTCTTGTGAGGACTCGGCCACAGCCTCGATCGCCTCTTCCAATTGTGTGCTGGCGCGCAGGTTAAAACGTCGCTTAACAGGGTAACGCGACGGTCCAGGCGGCTGCAGGCAGGCTCGACGGACAATCGCCTGGTACTCACAGTGGCACGTCCGGTACGCGGGCGGGATGCCGGATCGGTGCGGGAGTGCGTTCAGGCAGTGATGTTCAACACAGGATCACGGTCAAGGAACGTCCCGAAGGCGGCGGCCTCGTTCGTGAGTGCCCGCTGGATGCGTGGCGTCAAGCTCGCATTGGTCTCGACCGTGATCTCGACACGGGACGAGGTGATGTTGCGACCCCAGGCACCGGCGAGTCGACCATCGATCAACAGCAGGCCGCTGCGACGCATGATCTGCTCGCTCCCGCCCTCGAAGCATGCATAGTCGTCGGGGTCGCGCGCGTACGAGATGTACTCGTCGAAGTTCGACAGCAGGACTGCTGCGGGGATCTCGACCTCGACCGGCTCGTCGACTGTCCAGTAGGCCACGCCGTCGACATCGAGTGGACGCAGTTCGCCCAGTGTTATCGCGCGACGCGCATCGCCCAACGTCAGACCGGCCCACCACGCCAAGTCCTTGTCGCGGAACGGGCCGTGCCCGATGCCGTAGCGCCGGGCCACTCGGGACAGCAGCTCGTCGCGGCCCTCCCCGACACTGTGCGGCGGTAGTGCCCGGTACGTGTGCTGCTTGCCCCGCATGGGGCCGTTGACGATCAGCGCGCTGATTTCGGCGTTGATGACCAGGTCGCCCAGTGGCTGACCCGCACCGGGCATCCCGGCCTCGGTCAGAAAGGCGCCGAGCTCCGCCCGGGTTCGGGGTTCACCATCTGCCAGCGCTGCGGCGATGATTTTGGCAGACCGCTCGAGCACGCCCGATTCGCCGTGGCCTCGGCTGCTGGCCTCGATGAGTCGTCGGATGCGTGGTGCCGTGAGGGTCAGCATCCAGTGGATGTCCTCTGGGCTCACGAAGTGCCACGTGGGCCGCAGTATGTGGGTGCGGACGAAGTCGCCCCGGTCGAAGGCCGATTGGACGTCGGCGAGCGTCAGCGTCGGTGTCCGGCGCGCGACGGCCCACAGAGCCATGTCGTGGAGTTGTGACTGGACCCCGCCCAGATGCCGCACGACATCCGCGGCGGTGTCGAATCTTGCCGCTGCGAGGCCCTGCGCGTGCAGGCGTCCGGGAATCGTCGGCTTCATGGGCCCACCTACTACTTCTTCTTGAGGGACTCCTCGACCTTACGGATCTCAGAATCGGTCAGCTTTCGCCAAGGGGAGGGCTCTTCCTGGGTGGCCCGCGCGTCCGGGCTGACGTCGACCGAGTACCACTTCGCGGTGAACGGTGTCCCGTTCAACATGACGCGTTCGCCCTTGCGGTAGGCCGTGCCCTGCTTCCAGGTCGGATAGGTGTCCTTCGGCAGGCTCTTGACGACCACTGGCTTCTCGCCCGGCAGGACCGGACCGATGAGACGCCATGGTGACGATGATTCGTCGACGACCGGATCGTCCGGCACATCGCCGAGAGTCCACCATTTGGCGACGTACGCATTGTGGTGCCAGACGATGCGGGTGCCTTCGACGTAGGTGACGTTCTCGTCCCAGATCGGGTACGGGCTCTTGGCCGGATCGTCGGTCACGGCGCTTTCGGGGTTCTGCCGTCCGCCGGTCGATTCGGGCTCGACGGGGGTGACCTCGGTCTTGTCGGGGCTGCCCGTCATGGTTCCGCGCAGCACCGCGGCGAATGACTCGGCGCCCTGTTCCACGCCGCTGCACGAGTTCGACACGATCGTCACGTCCGGGTAGTTCTCGCCGCACGTGCGGTCGCGGTTGACCGACCACATCGACATTCGGCCCAGGCCCTTGGAGTTGGCGAACGCGCTGAACTCTCGGGCGGCGCTCATCGTGAAGACCTCGCCGGCGATGTCGTTCTGTCCGATCATCGGCGTCGCACCCATGCGGCGCCACAATGTCGACGAACCGATCTCGACCCCGGCCTGCTTGTAGATCTGGTCCAGCTGGTCGTGTGTCGCGTCGAGCGCACTGGTCGAGGCATCCAGCATCGACTGCCCCTTCTCGCGGCTGTTGCCGTAGTCCATCGTCATGACATTGACGCCGGACAGATCGACGTCAGCGGTCAACATCGCAGCGACGGCCTGTTTGCCCTCGGCGGACAGCCCGGCGGGGGAGACGGGCAGCGTCAGCCAGATGCGCAGGTCCTTGCCTGCGGCTTCGCGCTCGTCCTGCAGCGCCTTCATCGCAGTCGCCCGACGAGCCGACGCAGCGGTGTCACCCAGCGCGGCGCCTTCGATGTCGAGGTCGATCGTCCGCAGGTCGTAGCGGTCGACGACTGTGCGGTAGGCCTTCAGGAGATCGTCCGGGTCGGTGCACGCTGTGGACAGTTCGGAGTTGATGGCCCCGCCGAATGAGACCGCGACGCTGCCGCCGCGCTGGCTCAGGCGGGCGATACGGCGGTCGAGATCGAGGTCCTCGGCGGCCGATTCGAGCGAGTAGGCTCCGCCCCAGGTCGGCTTGCAGGCGCGTGCAGGATCGGCCACGACGAATGACAGCACGACATCGCGGGTCGAGGCCGATACCGGCTGCTCGAATGCGTACAGCGGCGTGACGGTGGCATCCACGTAGCCCGCGAACCAGGCCGTGCTGTCGGATGCGGCCTTGGCGTCCTGGTGTTGGCGCCAGCTCGACGTGCCGACGAAGGCGACGCTCGCCAAGGCGATGAGCAGGACCGCCAGCCGGACGATCGACAGTCGGCGCCCGTTGCTTCGCGTCACTGATATGTCCCTTGTTAGTTACCGGTCGAGGTGCCTATCGTGCCACCAATCGGGTCAAATGGTTTTTCTGGCCGCTACCGACCGCTACTGTGTCGCCTGAGGCTGAGGGAGGCCGATGGCATTGAAGTTGAAAAGCGGGTTGACCGAATCCAAGACCCGACGCCAGTGGGGAGCCGAACGGCGCTCGGAACCACTGTCGATCGTGCACCCCAGGCCGAGCGCTGCCAAGATCACCTGGGGACGGATCGCGATCGTCGTGACGATCGTGTCGTGGTTCGGCTACGTCGTGTCGACGATTCTGCGGCAGTTCCTCGACTACGGCGGCGGTTTCCGCTTCACGATGGAGGCCATCTCCTATCTCGTCGTCGTGAGCTTCCTGACGTTCTCGGCGTTGATGTACCTCGTGGCCAGACAAGGCGCGATGCTCAGATTCCGCGATCACGAACGCGCCCCGCGCGGCATGATCGACCGCCATTTCGCCGACGCGCGCAGCGAACGCCTGACGGTGCTGATCCCCTCGTACGCCGAGGAACCCGATGTCGTCCGGCTGACGATGTGGAGTGCGGCGCTGCAGGAGTATCCCGATCTGCACGTCGTGCTCCTGATCGACGATCCGCCGTCGCCGACCGATCCTGATGTGCTCGCCAAGCTCGACGCCACCAGACAGCTCGCACCCGACATCGTCGAAGCGTTGCGGGAGCCGAGCGGCCAGTTCGAGGCCTCCCTGGTCGATGCGGAGCTGCGCCTGCTCGGCGGCGAGGCCACTCGGGAGGATGTCGAGATCCTGCTGGCGGACTACCGCGATGCCGCGGCCTGGCTCGACGCGATGGCCGAGGCCGAGGAGATCATCGACCACGTCAGCGAGTTCTTCGTCGACCAGGTGTTGATCGGCCTGTCGAATGAACTGATGTTGACCGCGATCGCGCTCGAGGCGGCGCTGAAACAGGGCGACGTCCCGGCGGCCGACCGTCTGGTCGAGCTGCACCGCCGGCTCGCGTGGATCTTCCGGGCAGACCTGGAGAGTTTCGAGCGCAAGGGCTACGGCTCGCTGTCCCACGAGGCCAATAAGGCCATGAACGTCAATGCCTACCTGGGGTTGATGGGCCATGTCTGGCGTCCCAACCGCACGGCGGCCGGCATCATGCTCGACGAGGTCGAGACTGCCGAGCCGGGCGATCTGGTCGTCCCGGATTCGTACTACGTGCTGACCCTCGACGCGGACTCCCAGCTGTTGCGCGACTACTGCATCCGGCTGGTGTTCCTGCTGGAGCAGAGCGAGAACGAACGGGTTGCGATCGTGCAGACACCCTATTCGTCGTTTCGCGGTGCGCCCACACGGATCGAACGGATCGCGGGTGCCACGACGGATTTGCAGCACATCTTGCACCAGGGCAAGACCCACCACAATGCGACGTTCTGGGTCGGCGCCAATGCGGTCATCCGTAAACATGCGTTGGAAGACATTGTCGAGGTCGAGAACGTCGGCGGCTACGACATCAAGACGTATATCCAGGACCGAACCGTCATCGAGGACACCGAGTCGAGCATCGACGTCGGCACCGCGGGCTGGACCTTGGTCAACTATCCCGAGCGCCTGAGTTACAGCGCGACGCCCCCGGACTTCGGCTCCCTGGTCGTGCAGCGCCGTCGCTGGGCCAATGGCGGTCTGTTGATCCTGCCGAAGCTCTGGGAGCAGGTGCGTCATCGCCGGTTCAGCCGTGAGCGCGTCCACCTGACCGAGCTTGCGCTGCGGGTCAACTACATGGCCTCGATCGCGTGGGCCAGCTTCGGTCTGCTGTTCTTGCTGTTCTATCCCTATGACAGTCGCTTGCTGAGCCCGCTCGTGCTCGGTGCGGCCGTGCCGTACTTCCTGGCGATGGGCAGCGATCTGCGCGACTGCGGGCACCGGTTCGGCGACATCTTCAGGATCTACGGCTTCAACCTGGTGTTGCTGCCGGTCAATCTCGCGGGCGTGCTCAAGTCGATCCAGCAGGCCTTCACGGGCGAGAAGATCCCGTTCGCCCGCACGCCGAAGGTCCGCGACCGTACGGCTGCTCCGGCGCTCCACGTGCTGGTGCCGTACCTGATCGTGATCTTTTCGATCATCACGGCGTGGCGTGATTTCAACCAGGAGAACTGGGGCAATTTCAGCTTCGCGGTGTTCAACGCCGTGCTCGCCGCCGGCGCGATCCGAGCCTACATCGGCGTCCGGGCATCATTCGTCGACATGGGTCTGGGGCTCGTCAACTGGCTGTACGTCGAGCCGAAACCACAGAAGGCCAAGGTCGAGCGATCGGTCGACGACACGATCGACTGGGAGTCGATTCTCTACTACGGTGACCGTCGGTTGGCTCGCGATCTTCGCCGTCGCGGTGATCGCCGTCGACGGATTCGCAAGACCAGCGCCTGACGCCGGTCAGGCGATTGCGTCAGACCGGCAGGTGCGGGAAGTCTCCCGAACGCTTCTGGAACGCCAGGATGTCCGGGTTCTGGATGACACCGTTGCGGATCTCGATCGCGCGCCGCACGGTCTCGTCGGCGTCCCACGATGTAGGACCGTCCAGGACCTTACCGAGGTAGGGCAGCAGCGCCTGACTGATCTCCCAGGTCGCGGAGTTCCACAGATATGACGGGCTGTGATCGACGGCGTAGTACGTCACGCCATTGCCGACCGTGAAGGTCGGATCGTCGAAGGTCGTCGGTCGAGCCCATTCGAAGCCCATGCCCTCGTCGCACGACACGTCCACGACGAGTGTTCCCGACGGCAACGTGGGCAGATCGGCGTCCATGAGGAATGACATGGGGGAGTTGGGGTCCTGCAGCACGCAGTTGACGATGACGTCGTGTCCGGCGAGCAGAGCAGGCATGGGCGCCCACTCCTGATCGACGAACGCGCGGCTCTCGGCCGGTGATGCGGCGGGATCGAAGTGCACGATACGTGCGGAGTGGATCGGCGCGCTGACGGCAGCGACGCCGCGCTGGGTG
The DNA here is from genome assembly GCF_054049535.1 of Aeromicrobium sp. P5_D10. NCBI lineage: Bacteria > Bacillati > Actinomycetota > Actinomycetes > Propionibacteriales > Nocardioidaceae > Aeromicrobium > Aeromicrobium sp. P5_D10. The sequence continues at coordinate 394,956 of NZ_JBFUME010000004.1, read as the reverse complement.
AAGATGTCGACGTCGTGGATTCCGTGCGCACTGAGCGCAGTCACCGCTCCGCGAGCGGTCGCGCCGAAGCCGATCACGGCAGCACTGAGCCGGCGACCGTAGTTGCCGGTGAGCCCGGCGATCTCCATCGCGTGCAGCACCGAGCAGTATCCCGCGAGCTCGTTGTTCTTGTGGAATGTGTGGAGCAGGAAGTTCCCTTCGCCGCTCCAGTGGTTCATGGCCTCCCACGCGATCAACGTCAACTTGCGATCGATCGCGGCCTGCGTGAGTGCCTGGTCCTGGACACAGTGTGGCCAGCCCCACAACGTCTGCCCTTCTCGCAGTTCCAGCAGGTCGGCGGCACTCGGCTTGGTCAGCAAGATGATGTCGCAGCGGGCGATCAGCTCTGCGCGGGGCAGTAGTCCGGCCACCAGAGGGCGCAGCTCGTCGTCGGAGAATCCGAACCCCTCGCCGTATCCTTCCTCCAAGAAGATGTACGGCCGGACCGCGTCGGTCAGGCGTTCGAGGTGCCGGGGATGAATCGGCAGACGCCGTTCGTTCTCCTTGGCCGTGCGGGCGATGACACCGAGCGTGAGTTGGTCCATGCGGACTCCAGAACTGGATATTCCACAGGAATCGGCTGCTCCGGGATAGATCTGCCGTCAGAACGGCCATCCACAAGCTAACAGATGTGGGTCACGTCACCTGACGCGTTGATCATGCCTTCGCGAACCGGGCGGGTCGAAATGGCTCGAGGATCTGGAATCTGCGGTCGTGGCAGATCTCTTCTGCTGCGAGACGACCGAGTCCTGCCGAGAGCGCAACCGCGGCGTGGGCCGACACGACGTACAGGCCGTCGGCTTCTGCAGCGCTGCCGACGATCGGACGACCGTCTGCGGGAATGGGGCGGTGACCGACCGAGACGTCGGTGAGCGTGACGCCTTGCGCGTCGGCGATCTCGCGGTGGATCGAGGCAAGGGCGAGTCGCGCGAGCACGTCAGGTCCATTCGTCGGGGAGTCGTCGATGTAGTCCTCGGCCGCGAGCAGCGCAGTGTCTGTGGCTTGCCGGAGCTCGAAGTCGGGACCCGACACGATCCGATTCACCAAAGGGGTGGGCGTGTTGAACCGCATGAGAATGCAAGGTGAGGAATTGATCGGCACCCGGACGCCTGCGGTGAGGGCCAGTCTGGTGGTCTCGGTGCCTGCGGTGAGCACGACGGTGTCTATGTCAATCGTTCCGGCCGACGTTCGGAGTCCGGTGACTCTCCCGTTGGACACGAGCACCTCGTGCACATCTGTTTCCGCCGACAGCTCGGCTCCGAGACCCTGCGCTCCTCTTAGCAATGACATCGTCAATGCCACCGGATCGACGCTGCCGTCATGCTCGGCGAAAACGGCCGTCGACGGGGGATTGAGGAGCCGGGGTTCGAGTCGCTTGATCTCGTGGCGGTCGACGATCCGGGCCGAGCCGGCGGCGGGTCCGACCGGCCATGACAACGCCCCGTGTCGGCGAAGTGAGATCGGCACGGGGAGCTCGGTCGCGAGGCGATCGAGTTCGTCAGATGCGAGGCGGCGCAAGGTCGCCTGCTCCTGGTCGGGCGCAGACGCAGAAAGGCCTATCCAGGCGAACGAGTCTCTGGTCACTCCGCCGCCGGCGGTGGGCCCCGCTTCGATCAGCAGGACCTGGGCACCCTCGCGGGCGAGGTGGTAGGCAACGGCGGCTCCAACCACTCCGGCACCGACGACGGCGATACGTCGTGGCGTTCCTCGTGCCGCGCTGTGAATCGGATTCTCCTCGAAACTGTGCCCCCGGCAGGATTCGAACCTGCGCTTCCGCCTCCGGAGGGCGGCGCTCTATCCCCTGAGCTACGGGGGCCAATACGGCCAACTGCGGTGTGAGCCTACCGCACGACGGCTAGGGTCATTCGCATGCCCAGAGTGCTCGTCGTGGACGACACCCCATCGATCCGCTTCCTGATCCGGACGAACCTGGAAATTGCAGGCTTCGACGTCGACGAAGCCGTCGACGGGGTGGACTGCCTCGACGTGCTCAGCCGTATGGAAGTTCTGCCGGACGTCATCACGGTCGACGTCATGATGCCAAGACTCGACGGTGTCGCGACGGTCACGTCAGTGCGGGCGGATCCCCGGTTCAAGCACGTCGCCGTCGTCATGGTGACGACACAGAGTCACCCCGCCGACATCCAGAGGGCATCGGAGGCCGGGGTCGATGCGTACGTCATCAAGCCCTTCGATCCGGACTTCCTGGTCAGCACGGTGCGTGACGTCATCGAAGGAGCCAAGGGCCGCGAAGTCCAGTCCTGATTGTGCTCGACCACGTGGGTCGTCGAAGCAGGACGAAGTGCTCGACCGATACCCTTGACCGGTGACCCCCGACCAGCTTTCCGCGACCATCATCAGTGCCCTGACCGCCCTCAGCGAGTCGGGCACCATCGTTTTGCCGGACGGCGTGCCGGCCAAAGTCGTGGTCGAGCGTCCCAAGGTCAAGGAGCACGGCGACTACGCGACGAATATCGCCTTGCAACTCGGCAAGAAGGCCGGCATGAATCCGCGCGAGTTCGCGCAGCTGCTGGCCGATTCGCTGACGTCTGCCGACGGGATCGCCAGTGCCGAGATCGCCGGGCCCGGCTTCCTCAACATCCGCGTCGACGCGGGCGCACAAGGCGCTCTGGCACCGCAGATCGTCGCGGCCGGTCAGTCTTACGGCACAAGCGATCTGTACGCCGGGCAGAAGGTCAACCTGGAGTTCGTCAGCGCCAACCCCACGGGCCCGATTCACATCGGCGGCGTCCGGTGGGCGGCCGTCGGTGATTCGCTGGGTCGCATCCTGACCGCGATCGGCGCCGACGTGACGCGGGAGTACTACTTCAACGACCACGGCGTCCAGATCGATCGCTTCGCCCGTTCGCTGCTGGCCGATGCCCGCGGGGAAGACGCTCCCGAGGATGGTTACGGCGGCCAGTACATCTCCGATATCGCCGCGACCGTCGTCGCCAAGGTGCCCGGCGTCGTGGAGCTGCCCGACGCCGAAGCGCTCGAGACGTTCCGGGCCGAGGGCGTCGACTTGATGTTCACCGAGATCAAGCAGAGCTTGCACGACTTCGGCGTCGACTTCGACGTGTACTTCCACGAGAACGATCTGCATGAGTCCGGTGCGGTCGATCGGGCCATCGCGCGCCTCGACGAGCTCGGGATGATGTACGACAAGGACGATGCGCGCTGGCTCAAGACCTCGGAGTTCGGCGACGACAAGGACCGCGTCGTCATCAAGTCCGACGGTCAGCCGGCCTACATCTCCGGCGATCTGGCCTACTACCTCGACAAGCGTGAGCGCGGCTTCGATCGCTGCCTCATCATGCTCGGCGCGGATCACCACGGCTACGTGTCGCGGATGATGGCGATGTGCGCCGCCTTCGGCGACACCCCCAAGGTCAACCTCGAACTGCTGATCGGTCAGCTCGTCAACCTGGTCCGTGACGGCCAGCCGCTGCGCATGAGCAAGCGCGCCGGCACGGTCCTGACGTTGGAAGACCTCGTCGAGGCGATCGGCGTCGATGCCTCGCGCTACGCCCTGGCGCGCTATTCGATGGATTCGATGATCGACCTCGACCTCGACCTGTGGGCGAGCCAGACCAGCGACAATCCGGTCTTCTACGTGCAGTACGCGCATGCGCGCTTGTCGTCGATCATTCGCAATGCCGCCGATCTGAACGTCGTCCTCGACGAGTCGACGTTCAACCCCTCGCTCCTGGTCGTCGACCAAGAAGGCGCACTGCTTCGTTCACTGGCCGACTATCCCAAGGTCGTGGCACGGGCCGCGGAGTTGCGCGAGCCGCACCGGGTCGCCCGGTACCTCGAAGACACCGCAGCGGCATTCCACAAGTTCTACGACGTCGCACATGTGCTGCCCAAGGGAGACGAGGAACCGACCGATCTGCATCGAGCCCGGCTCATGCTGGTCGCCGCGACGCGGCAGGTCATCGCCAACGGTCTCGGCCTTCTCGGCGTCTCGGCACCGGAGCGTATGTGATGCGCAGTCATGAGGCCGGCGCGATCCACGGCCAGGCCGGCGACCGCGGTCCTGCTTGGCTGAAGAGCCCCGAAGATCCCAATCAGCTGGTCTCGCACCTGTGGTCCGACGGCGTGTCCAAGGTCGACGGCGTCCTGACCGTCGCGGGGGAGTCGGTGCTCGACCTCGCGGCCGAGTTCGGCACGCCGACCTATGTCGTCGACGAGGATGACTTCCGCCGCCGCGCCCGCGGGTTCAAGGAGGCGTTCGTCGGGGCCGACGTCTATTACGCGGGCAAGGCGTTCTTGTGCGTCGCGGCCGCGCGGTGGATCGACGAAGAAGGACTCAACCTCGACGTGTGCTCCGGCGGCGAACTCGCGGTCGCGCTCAAGGCAGGCTTTCCGGCTGGGCGCATCGGCCTGCACGGCAACAACAAGTCAGTCGCCGAACTGCGTCGTGCGCTGGAGGCCGGAGTCGGCCGCATCATCATCGACTCGCTGCTGGAGATCGATCGACTGCGCGATCTGACCGCGGAGCTGGGTGTCACAGCGCCGGTCATGATCCGTGTGACGGCCGGAGTCGAGGCGCACACGCACGAGTACATCTCGACTTCGCACGAGGACCAGAAGTTCGGCTTCTCGATCAGCGGGGGCGATGCCTTCGAGGCTGCCCGCAGGGTGCTGGCGACGCCTGGCCTCGAACTGCGCGGATTGCACTCGCACATCGGCTCGCAGATCTTCGTGACCGACGGTTTCGAGGTCGCTGCCCGTCGTGTGCTGCGGCTGCATGCCGAGATAGAGAAGGAACTCGGCGTGGCGATGCCCGAGTTCGATCTGGGTGGCGGCTTCGGCATCGCCTACACGACCCAGGACGATCCGTCGTCTGCAGCCGATCTCGCGACGGCGATGTTGAAAATAGTTGAAGATGAATGTCTTGGACTGGGAGTGGCAATACCGCATCTGTCGATCGAGCCCGGACGTGCGATCGCCGGACCGTCGACCTTCACCCTGTACGAAGTCGGCACGACCAAGTCGGTCGCACTCGACGCCGGGGCGTCGCGACGTTACATATCGGTCGACGGCGGTATGAGTGACAACATCCGCCCGGCGCTCTATGGCGCCGACTACTCATGCACCTTGGCTTCCCGGACGTCGGACGCGCCCGCGGTGCTGAGTCGGGTCGTCGGCAAGCACTGCGAGTCCGGCGACATTGTGGTCAAGGACGAGTTCCTGCCTGGCGACGTCACGGTCGGCGATCTGCTCGCAGTTCCCGGCACGGGTGCGTACTGCCGCTCGCTTGCGAGCAACTACAACCACGTCCCGCGTGCTGCGGTCGTCGCGGTCCGCGATGGTGAGGCACGGGTCATCCTGCGGCGTGAGACCGAAGACGATCTCTTGGTCCTCGACATCGGCTAGGTTGTGGCGACCATGGTCCACCGCTCTGTAGCCAGATTCGCCGCGATGCTCGTGGTCGGCGTGGTCATCGGTGCGATGGTCGCGGTGGCGGACAGCTGGACGCTCGGGCTGGTCCTCGGCTGGGCGGCGGCATGCCTGGTCTACATCACGTGGGTGTGGCTCGTGATCGGTCGCATGGATGCGGCCGGCACCGCATCGCATGCTCAGCGCGAGGATCCTGTCAGATCCATGGCGGAGCTGTTGATACTGGTGGCGAGCGTGGCGAGCCTCGGTGCAGCCGCGATGTTGTTGGTCGAGGCGCGTTCGGGCTCCTCGACCAGGTCCGATGTGCTGGCAGCCACTGCTCTGGCAGGGGTCGCACTGTCGTGGCTCCTGATCCACACCCTCTTCACTTTGCGCTACGCCAGCCAATACTTCGACGGACCGGTCCGTGACATCGACTTCAACACCGACGATGCGCCTCGGTATGTCGACTTCGCCTATGTCGCGTTCTCGGTGGGCATGACCTTTCAGATCTCCGACACGAACCTGAGAACCAGCGCGCTGCGGGGCATCGTGTTGCGTCATGCCTTGCTGTCCTACGTCTTCGGTACCGTGGTCGTCGCCACGACGATCAACCTGGCGATCAGCCTCGCCAGCTGAGGCCTCCGGCAGGTCAGAGGCGCTGGGGACCGGAGCCGCGGGCGGACAGCTCGTCATTGGAGTTGTAGAGCGTGCAGCTCCTCAGCGACAGGCAGCCACAGCCGATGCAACCGTCCAAGTCGTCGCGCAGTCGTTGCAGCTGGTCGATCCGGTAGTCGAGATCCGAACGCCATTTCTGGGACAGCCGAGACCAGTCTGCCTTGGTCGGCACCCGGTCCGTCGGAAGAGTGCCGAGGGCGTCGCGGATGCGTGCGAGCGGTATCCCCAGTCGCTGCGAGACCCGGATGAACGCGATCCGGCGCAGAACATCGCGGTGATAGCGGCGCTGGTTCCCGGCCGTCCGGGTGCTCTCGATGAGAGCCTCGCGTTCGTAGAAGTGCAGAGCGGAGACTGCGACTCCAGATCGCTCGGCGACTTCCTTGGGAGTCAGATCGCGATGTTTCGACACCATGACCTTGACCTTACTTGAGGTATCCAGAACCGGGCCGAGGCGTGAGGTATCCCTCGTTCGATTGACCTAAACCAAAGTTGAGGTTGTGGAATGTGGGCATCGAGCTTTGAAGGAGCAGAATGCACGCGAGTAGGCAGTACGAGTTGGGCCGGACGAGGTCGGAGAATCTGTGGTTCGGACCTCATGGGGCCGTCGTGGCCGGAATCTTCGCGTTGGCATTCCTGGTCGCGTTCGAATCGCTCGCGGTCGCCACGGTCATGCCTGAGGTGGCCAAGCAGCTTGACGGGCTCATGTTGTACGCGTTGTCGTTCGCGGCCCCCATTGCTGTCGGCGTGGTGTCAATGACCCTCGCCGGGCCCGAGATCGACCGCAACGGACCAGCACGGGCACTGCGCCTCGGCGTCGGGGTCTTCTCAGCCGGGCTGATCGTGGCCGGAATCGCCTCGACGATGTCGGTATTCCTGGTAGGACGCGTCGTGCAGGGCCTGGGCATGGGGCTGATCTCGGTTGCGCTGTACGTCGTGATCGGACGCACGTTCCCCGAACATCTGCGTGCGCGAGTGTTCACGGTCATGACCAGCGCATGGGTGCTCCCTGCGCTCGTCGGACCTGTCATCGCCGGGTTCATCGCCGAGACGGTGGGTTGGCGGTGGGTCTTCTTGATCGTTCCGGCACTTGCCGTCGTCGCGCTGTCATTGATCTGGCCGGCGGTCGGCTCCATCGACGGCGATCCGGCGATTCGAGCGAGTCACCGGCGGACGTGGCGGGCCGCGCTGATCGCAACCGGAATCCTCGCGGTGAGCCTTGCGGGGCAGAGGTCTCACCCGTGGTGGCCGGTCATGTTGGCGGGCGGACTCGTCCTCGTCGTGTTCAATGCTCCGAAGCTTCTCCCGCGAGGCGCCTGGAAAGGCAGACGGGGTCTGCCGAGCGTCATCGCGACGCGAGGGCTCCTGAGTGCCGGCTACTTCGGCGCGGAGACCTACTTGCCCCTGTCGCTCGTGGAGCATCGCGGTTTCACCGTGACGCAGGCGGGACTCTTCCTGACCTCGGCCGCGGTGCTGTGGTTCACCGGCTCGTGGTTGGCAGCGAATCTACCTGCGCTCGGATCAAAGCCGCTGCGGGTGCGCCTCGGGGCGTTGGGCGTCCTCGTCGCGATCGGCTCGGCGTTCCTGACGCTCGATTCGACCGTCCCCATCGTGATCGTCGCGGCGCTGTGGAGCATTGGCGGTCTCGGTATGGGGATGGCCGCGCCGACCCTCGGAGTCCTGTTGCTGGACAGCTCGGCGCCCGATGAGCAGGGTGCCAACAGCGCCGCGATGCAGACCAATGACGCGGTCGTGCAGTCGCTCGTTCTCGCGGTGGGTGGCGTCGTGTTCGCGACGATGCTGACGGTCCACCCGATGACGGGCTATGTCCTGGTGTTCGTCCTCGCCGCCGTCGCGGCTGCGACGGCGGCGGGACTGGCCTCACGACTCGTCGCGAGGGCTACTTCTTGATCTTGCCGGTCTTCGAGCTGAGCTTGCTGGCGGTCAGGTACGAGGTCTTGCGCTGGTAGACCCGAACCGAGATGCGCTTGCCCTTGTCGGCCTTGCGCAGCTTGTAGTACCGGCCGGTCTGGCCCGAGATCGTCTTGCCATTGCGGTACCACTTGTAGCTCAACTTGATCGGCTTGGCACCCCACAAGGAGGTGTCGGCCCGAAGCTTCTTGCCGACCTTCCGAGTTCCGCTGATCGAGACCTTCTTCGGGGTCAGGACGCCGGAGGCCTTGGCTGTCGGGCTTGATGCCTTCGTCACGGCCACAGCATCGTTGCGCTTCCCGGTCACTCGTACCGTGATCTGCTTGCCGGCCTGCGCATTGGCGACCTTGAACGTGGTGCCCGTGGCACCGGGGATGGCGACGTTGCTGGCGAACCACTGCTGACTCAGCACCACGCCGCTGGGTCCCCAGGTACCTGGCTTGACGGTCAACGTCCGGCCGGTCGTCGGCGTGCCCGAGATCGTCGGGGTGGCGCCTGTGATGGTGACGGTCGGCAGCGTGACGGCTGCGGTCGCCGCGGAGGTCTTGGACGTCGACGTGTGGTTGGCGAGGGTTCCGGTGACCTTGACCGTCAGGGCTTTTCCGACGTCGGCTGCGACGGGGGAGTACGTCTTGGCCTTGGCTCCGGTGATCGGTGCGCCGGCAGCCAGCCACTGGTAGGTCAGTGCGACGCCGGTGGGCCCCCAGGTGCCGGGAGCCGCGGTGAGGGTCTGGCCGACTTGTGGCGTCCCCGAGATCGTCGGGGTGGCACCGGTCACCGCGGGGGCGGCGCCGAGCTTGATCTCGAAGTCGATGACCTGCCCGTACGCGGTGGCCTTGATCTCCTTGGCCGTGGCCTCGGTGTAGGCGTTGTCGTACCACTCCTTGACCCCACCGACGCCTGTCGGAGGCGTGATGAAGAACTTGTAGCGGTCACCGATCCGCAAGGTCCGGCGGTAGACGCCGGTGGCGTCGGTCTCGTTCGGTCCGGCCTGATACGGGCCCCAAGCGCCGTTGTAGAACACGTAGATGCCGACAGGAGTGTTGGGCAGCGGGTTGCCGGCCGGATCCTTGACCGTGAGCTTCATGCGGGGAGCCACGTCCAGCTTGATGTTGATCGACCCTGTGGTGGCTCCTGGGGTCACGGTCACAGGGGTCGCGGCGGCGTAGGTCGCGCTGTCCTGCCAGTAGCGCTGTTCGTAGGACGGCGCATCAGGGTTCGTGTAGTCGTCGAATCGTGCCGACACACGGTAGGAGCCGCGGACCAGGCCGACGCCGAATCCGTCCGCGGGGTCCTTCTGAGATGTGAAGTTTCCGTTGGCGTCAGTAGTGGCTGAGTGGCTTCCGCCGCGATCAGAGTCCTCGAACGAGATCGACGCCTTGGCCAAAGGCTTCCCGGCGCGGTCGGTGACCTTGCCGGTGATTTGGCCGGCGGGCTCCAGCACCATGTCGTTGACCGCCGTGGCTCCGGTGCCGACCTGGACGGGGGTCGCGCCGCCGAGACTGTCCTTGTCGTTGTAGTACTCGCGCTGGTAAGCGTTGTTGCCGACGCCGGCGACCTCGAACTTGTAGTAGCCAGCCTTGAGTCCCGTCAACGCGAACGTGTTGCCGGTGAACGAGAAGCCGTTGGTGTTCGGCGTGGACGGATCGGAGTCGACGCTGTCGTAGCCGCCATTGATCGTCGCCGAATAGGACAGATAGATGAAGACGCTGCTGGCCGGGACGTTGCTCCCACCGACGGCCTTGGTGAAGACCTTGCCGGTGATCGAGCCGGTGTCGGCGGCCTGTGCCGACTGGATCGTCATGCCGGTCAGAACCAGACACAGGGCGATGACAGCGCCGATCAGGCTGGTCGGTCGGAAATTGCGCGACCGCGTGGTCGTGGACGTGTTCATGGAGCCCCCGGAGGATTCGATCAGTAGGGCCCCTCGACCCCCGTCGCGTTCGATAATAGGCAGACACTGTGTCTGCGGGCCAAATCGGGTCGGTTGCGGTGTCATTGCTGTGGGGGACGCGGGTCGGGATTCGGGGGAGTGGTCCGCTGCGGCCCGCACGCCGATACCCTTGACCCGTGAGCGCATCCTCGTGGTCCCCCGGTCGTCCGCTCCGCATCGCCCTGCTGGGCTGCGGTGTCGTGGGCACGGAAGTGGCCCGACTCCTCACGCGGGACGCAGACGAACTCGCGCAGCGCGTCGGTGCTCCGCTCGAACTGGCGGGTATCGCGGTTCGTCGTCTGGGCCGCGAACGCGATCTCGACCTGCCCGACGAGCTGTTCACGACCGATGCGGTCGGACTCGTCTCACGCGGCGACATCGATGTTGTGATCGAGGTCATCGGCGGCATCGAGCCGGCTCGTGAACTGATTCTGACGGCGCTGGAGAACGGCGCTTCTGTCGTCACCGCCAACAAGGCACTGCTCGCCGAAGACGGCGCGACTCTGTTCGACGCCGCGCACAAGGCCGAGCGTGACCTCTACTTCGAGGCAGCCGTCGCCGGTGCGATCCCGATCGTCCGTCCGCTGCGTGAGTCGCTGGCCGGTGACCGGGTCGAGCGGGTGCTCGGCATCGTCAACGGAACGACCAACTTCATCCTCGACGCCATGACCACGACCGGCCAGGGCTTCTCGGAGGCCCTCGACGAGGCCCAGAGGCTCGGCTACGCCGAGGCAGATCCGACCGCCGACATCGAAGGTTTCGACGCCGCGGCCAAGGCAGCGATCCTGGCCGGCCTCGCCTTCCACACCAGGGTGACGATCGGCGACGTCCACCGTGAAGGCATTACCGAAGTCACCGCGGCAGATGTTCGGTCCGCCGACGAAATGGGCTGTGTCGTCAAACTGCTCGCGATCTGCGAGCGACGCGACACCCCCGACGGAGCCGCGGTCTCCGCGCGGGTGCACCCGGCGATGATTCCGCTGACTCACCCGCTCGCGAGCGTCCACGGCGCCTACAACGCGGTGTTCGTCGAGAGCGAAGCCGCGGGGCAGCTGATGTTCTACGGCCCCGGTGCCGGTGGTGCGCCGACCGCGAGCGCGGTGCTCGGCGATGTCGTCTCCGTCGCGCGCAACCGGCGCAGCAATGTCTTCGGGCCGGGCGAGTCGACCCACGCCGACCTTGAAGTCCTCGACATGGGCCGGGCCCGCACCCGCTATCACGTGTCGATCGACGTCGACGACCGTGCCGGTGTGCTTGCCTCGGTCGCGAGCGCCTTCGCGGCGTTCGACGTCTCGATCAAGACGGTTCGTCAAGAAGGCAGTGGCTCCGATGCCCAGTTGGTCATCGTGACCCATGAGGCCGACGACGCCGCGTTGTCGGCGACGGTCGACTCGCTGCGAGAGCTCGACATGGTGCGTGACGTGACATCGGTGATGCGCGTCGAGGGAGGATTCTGATGGCACACCTGTGGCGTGGCGTGATCGAGGAGTATCGCGAGTGGCTTCCGGTCACGGCCGAGACTCCCGTGGTCACATTGGGCGAAGGCGGTACGCCGCTGGTCCATTCGGCCTGGTTGTCGGGTCTCGTGCGCGGCGATGTCTGGATCAAGGTCGAAGGCAACAACCCCACCGGATCGTTCAAGGATCGCGGCATGACCGCGGCGGTCTCGGTTGCGCTGGGCGAAGGTGCCAAGGCCGTGGTCTGCGCCTCGACCGGCAACACCTCAGCGTCCATGACCGCCTATGCGGCCCAGGCGGGACTGACCCCGATCGTCCTGGTGCCGCACGGCAAGATCGCGGCCGGAAAGATGGCTCAGGCGATCATGCACGGGGCCGAGGTCATCCAGGTCGAGGGCGGTTTCGACGAATGCCTGCAGCTGTCGCGGGCACTCGCCGACAAGTACCCGGTTGCGCTGGTCAATTCGGTCAACCCGGTCAGACTGCAGGGGCAGAAGACCGCGGCATTCGAAATCGTCGACGCCCTCGGCAAGACGCCTGACCTACATGTCCTGCCGGTCGGCAACGCCGGCAATATCTCGGCTTATTGGCTGGGTTACCGCGAGTACGCCGAGGCCGGCATCGCGAGCAAGACACCCGCGATGTGGGGCTTCCAGGCCAAGGGCGCCGATCCCATCGTTCAGGGTGCGCCGATCCCGAATCCCGAGACGATTGCCACGGCGATACGTATCGGCAACCCTGCCTCGTGGCATCTCGCGGAGGCAGCACGTGATGAATCCGGTGGTCTGATCGATTCGGTCAGCGACGAGCAGATCCTGCAGGCGCAGCGTGAGTTGGCTTCGCACGACGGCATTTTCGTGGAGCCCGGATCGGCGGCCAGCGTCGCAGGTCTGCTGGCGGCCGCCGCGGCGGGCAAGGTCGAGGCCGGTCAGACGATCGCCGTCACCGTGACGGGTCACGGGCTCAAGGACATCGACACCGCACTGTCCGGTGTCGGCACGCTTGTCGATGCGGTCATCAAGGCCGACGTTGACGCCGCGGCAGCCGCCGCAGGCCTGCTGTGACGTTCGTCGACGGCCCGGTCACGGTCGAGGTCCCGGCTTCGAGCGCCAATCTGGGACCCGGCTTCGACGCGCTGGGGCTCGCGCTCGACCTGTACGACATCGTCACGGCCGAGGTGATCGACAGCGGGCTCGAGATCCGGGTCACCGGCGAAGGCAGCAACGGCGTCCCGCTCGATGAAACGCATTTGGTCGTCCAGGCCATGTACGCGGCATTCGATCTGATCGGCGGGCGCCCGCCGGGTCTTCGCCTCACGTGCATCAATGCGATCCCGCACGGTCGCGGACTCGGGTCGTCGTCGGCCGCGATCGTCGGCGGTATCGTGCTGGCCCGTGCTCTGGTCGACGGGGGCGAATCGCTGCTCGACGACGCCGCGGCATTTCAGCTCGCGGTCGACCTGGAAGGTCACCCCGACAACGTCGCTGCCGCGATGTTCGGCGGACTCACGATCGCCTGGACTGACGGCGCTGCGGCCGAAGTCGAGCGGTTGCAGACCGACGTCGAGGTCACGGTGTTCGTGCCGCCGACGCCGGTTTCGACCGAAAAGGCGCGCGGGCTACTCCCAGAAATGGTCCCGCACCGCGATGCGGCCGCGAATGCCGGACGGGCAGCGCTTCTGGTCGCGGCCTTGACCGTCGCCCCGCGCCGACTGATCTCCGCCACCGAAGACTGGCTCCATCAGTCCTATCGTGCCGAGGCGATGCCCGACTCGTACAAGCTGCTGCGTCAGCTCCGAGTCGAGGGAATCCCGGCCATCATCTCGGGCGCCGGACCCACCGTGCTGGCCTTCGCCCGTGGCGTGGCTGACCGGGGCCCGGCTGGTTGGGCCGTGCACGAACTGGCGATCGACCAGACTGGTGCCCGGGTCGTCTGAAATCCGTTCCGCCCAGGTCAACCCAAGCGCGAGACCAAGCGCCATCAGAGTGCTATGGTGGAAATGTCGGAGTTGAGTTCATCTCCCCGACAGTGACAACGCAAGTGCCGCAGTGCCATACGAGGCGCTCGTCCGTACGAGTTGCACCTCGGTGCGTTCCGGTATCCCGGATCACTGGCCTTGCGCCCCCATTAAAAGGAACCCACGTGACTGAAACCACCACGACACCTGACATTTCCGCGCCTCCGGCTGCGGCCAGCGCCCCCAAACGAACCGGGGGAGGGCTGGGTGGAAAGGTGCTCGCCGAGCTGCAGGAAATTGCCGCAGAACTCGGCATCACCGGCGCGCAGAAGATGCGCAAAGGTGCATTGATCGACGCGATCAAGATCGCCCGCGGCGACGCAGGCACCTCGACCAAGGCCGCCGTCAAGGCTGCGTCCGCTCCGGCCGTCATCGACGAGCCGACCACGGCGCCCGTCCTGCCGACCGGGACGACTGTGCCCGAGGCCAAGAGCGACCCGGTTGCCGACGCGGCGCCGGTCAAGGCGAGCCGTCCGGCGCGCAAGCGCAAGCCGGCCGCCGCCAAGGAAGACGCCCCCGTCGAGGCCAAGGCCGAGGCTGTGAAGGCGGATGCCCCGGCAGAGCAGGCTCCCAAGGCAGCGGCCAAGAAGACCGCGCCGAAGAACGAGGCGGTCAAGGCCGACTCCGCCAGGAACGAAGCTCCTGCAACCGAAGAGTCCAAGGACGACGAGGCAGACGGCGGACGCAACCGTAACCGCAATCGCAATCAGAACAACCAGAACCAGAACAACAACGAAGGCCGCGGTGCCGGTCGCAACAACCAGAACCAAAACCGCAACCAGAACCAGAACAACCCACAGAATCAGCAGAACCCTCAGGGCCAGGCTGCCGCAGCCGCGCTCGAAGAGGACGAGGACGGCAACGCACGTCGTCGCAACCGCCGCGGACGTAACCGTTCGGGCGGCCGCACGGGCGTTGACGTCGACACGTCTTACACCGAGGACGATGTCCTGGTTCCCGCAGCGGGAATCCTCGACATCCTCGACAACTACGCCTTCGTCCGCACGACCGGATACCTGCCGAGCGAGAATGACGTCTACGTCTCCCTCTCGATGGTCCGCAAGTGGGGCCTTCGCCGCGGTGACGCCGTGGTCGGCCAGGTGCGCCAGCCCCGTGAAGGTGAGCGCAAGGAAAAGTTCAACCCGATGGTCAAGATCGACTCGGTCAACGGGATGACGCTCGAAGAGGCCAATAAGCGCGTTGAGTTCTCCAAGCTGACCCCGCTTCACCCGTCGGAGCGCCTGCGCCTCGAGGGCGACGCGGGCGGACTGACGGGCCGGGTCATCGACCTGGTCTCGCCGATCGGCAAGGGTCAGCGTGGCCTGATCGTCTCGCCCCCGAGGGCCGGCAAGACCATGGTCATGCAGCAGATCGCCAACGCGATCACGGCCAACAATCCCGAATGCCACCTGATGATCGTCCTGGTCGACGAGCGTCCCGAAGAGGTCACTGACTTCCAGCGCACTGTCAAGGGTGAAGTCATCGCCTCGACGTTCGACCGTCCGGCCACTGACCACACGACAGTTGCCGAACTCGCGATCGAACGCGCCAAGCGGCTCGTCGAGCTGGGACACGATGTCGTCCTGCTGCTCGACGGTCTCACCCGTCTGGGCCGTGCCTACAGCCAGACCGCGCCGAATTCGGGCCGGGCCGTGTCGCATGGGGTCGACCCCTCATCGCTGTATCCGACCAAGAAGTTCTTCGGTGCTGCCCGCAATATCGAAGACGGTGGATCGCTGACGATCCTGGCGACCGCGCTCGTGGAGACCGGCTCGCGGACCGACGAGGTCATCTTCGAGGAGTTCGCCGGCACCGGGAACTGGGAGCTGCGTCTGCGTCGCGACCTCGCCGACAAGCGCATCTTCCCTGCCATCGACGTCAACGCTTCCAGCACGGGACGCGAAGAGTTGCTGATGGGGTCCGACGAGCTCGCCGCAGCATGGAAGCTGCGTCGCAAGCTGTCCGGCGTCGAAGGCAAGCAGGGCCTCGAACTGGTCCTCGACACTCTCAAGAAGACCTCGACCAACGCCGAGTTCGCGGCCCAGATCGACAAGGCGGCTCCGGCCAAGAAGGCTGTCAGCAGCTGACTTGACCCATGTCATCGTGAGGGGCGTATCCGGGAGACCGGGTGCGCCCCTTTGTCATGCGATCACGCCTGCGGCCACGCTGGTCGAGGTCCGCCGACGAACGATCCTTGGGCCAGCGGGACTCCGAGTTCGGACAGGGCCTGCAGCTCTGCGGCGGTGCTGACGGATTCGGCCAGGATCCGGGCATCGAGCTGCTCTGTCAGGCGTCCGGTCACCTCGATAGCGGTCCGTTTCGTCGGAGACTGATCGAGGCCGGCGATCCACGCCTTGCCGAGTCTGACGATCGCTGGTCGGAGCCTGATAATGCTGCCGAGCTCGGGCTGGGCGGTCTCACGGCCACCCACCGATATCAGCGCACCCGCGTCGCGGGCCTCGCCGAGTGCCGTCTCGATCGCGATGCTGATCGTCGGTGAGAAGTCCGTGATGTCGAGAACGACGCCAACCAGACTCCCGTGATCACGCATGGCCGCGCGGACGTCCGGGTCACCCAGCCGTCTCAGTGGGACGGGGATCGCCATGAAGGTGTTGGGAGGCAGAATCGAGAACGCCGTGAGCGCGGCGCGGGCGATGTCGATTGTCGGATCGGTCGTACGGTGTTCTGGAGAGCCGCCGGTGAACCCCATCGCCTGGTATCCGGCCGGTACCCCGCGGGCCACATCGAGGATCGGCAGGTACTCGAACGGCAGGCGCGGCTCGGTTGCTGTGTCGCGACCACGGAGTGGTTCGGCATCTTCAAGGAGGTGAGACATGGCTCAGCTCACGGTGTCGATGTTCGCGCGGACCGCGGCAACGAGAATTGTCGAGGCTTCGACGCACTTGAGTGCTCTCATCGATTCGGACCTCCCAACCCGGTGGACAACGCTCCTCGTGATGGACGTGGACGCCTGCGTGCCCATGTGGCGCCAGAATACGGGAGGTCTGGTTGGTCATGAGGTGGATCGGGCCTGGGCCGAAACTGTTTGGGATGGCTGTGCTTCCCTGTGCGGCCTACGCTTGCGTCATGACCAGCGCATTCGACTTTTCTGCTACCGCGATTGACGGCACGGAGCGTCTCCTCGCCGACTACAAGGGCAAGGTGCTGCTAGTCGTCAACACCGCGACGCAGTGCGGATTCACTCCCCAGTTCAAGGGGCTCGAGGCGGTGTACCAGGAGTACGTCGACCGTGGCCTGGTCGTGCTCGGCTTCCCATGCGACCAGTTCGGGCACCAGAACCCCGACGGGGACGAGGAGACCGCGATGTTCTGCGAGAAGAACTTCGGTGTGACGTTCCCGCTGTTCTCCGAGATCGAGGTCAACGGAGACGGGGCCCATCCGCTCTACAAATGGCTCAAAGAGGAGAAGGGCGGCCTCGGTCCAGCCAAGATCAAGTGGAACTTCACCAAGTTCCTGATCGACACCGACGGGAATGTGGTCAAGCGCTACGGCTCGACGACCAAGCCCGAGAAGATCCGCGGCGACATCGAGAAGCTGCTGCCGGCCTAGCGCTTGGGATGACCAGGCCACCAGAACCGTTCGCCCAACAGGGTCGCTAGGGCAGGAACGAGCAGGCTTCGGACCACAAGCGTGTCGAGCAGGACGCCGAGACCCACGATGATGCCGATCTGGGTCAATGTGATCAACGGCAGAACGCCGAGCACTGCGAATACCGACGCCAGCAAGATGCCAGCGCTCGTGATGACGCCGCCGGTCACCGCGAGCGCGGTCGTCATCGCTCGGGCGATCGGTTCGGTACGGGCTTCCTCTCGGGCGCGGGTCGTCAAGAAGATGTTGTAGTCGACCCCGAGCGCCACCAGGAAGATGAACGCGAACAGAGGGACCGTCAGGTCGAGGGCAGGAAAGTCGAACAGCCACTGGGACACGAACCAGCCCAGGCCCATCGCGGAGACGTAGGTCGCGGCAACCGTCAGCACCAAGACGACAGCGGCCACGACTGATCGCAGCAAGAGGAGCAGGATCAACAGGACGCAGGCAAGGACGAGCGGCGCGATCAGGGTGAAGTCGTCGATCGCGGCAGCCCGGGAGTCCAGGTCCTGTGCGTCGGGTCCACCGACGAGCTCGGCGTCGGTCAAGGTGTCGCGCAAAGCCTTGACGGCTGCAGTCGAGCGTTCCGATCCGCGGTCGGAACCCAGCACGACATCCAGCTGGGCCCAGGTCTCGTTCGCCGGGCCGGGACGCACCGAGGCCACGTCGTCGATGTCCTGCAAACGCCGGGTGACCTCCTCGACTCGATCTGGTCGCGTGAGGACGACGGTCGGTTCGGCCGCCCCCGCCGGGAAGCCTTTCGCGAGCGTCTCCTGACCAGTGACTGCTTCGGGCGTCTCGCGGAAACGGTCGTTCTGGGACAGTCCGACGTTGAGGCCGACCCCTCCGAGCGCAAGGATCAGCAGGACGGCGAGGCTGCCGAGTGCGACGGTGCGCGGCCGAGCGACGACGCGTGCGCCGACCCGCGACCACAAACCCGACCGAGCGGGGTCGTCCTGGCCGACGCGGGGGACGAACGGCCAGAACAGCCGGCGTCCGAACAACACCAGAGCGGCGGGCAGTGCAACGAGTCCGTAGATCGCGGCCACTGCGACGCCGATGGAAGCGGAGTAGCCGAGTGCGCGGTTCGAGGGCGAATCGGCGAACGACAAAGTGAGCAGGGCGAGTATCACGGTGCCGGCGCTCGCGAGGATCGCGGGAGCAGCCTGCCGCCAGGCGGAGGTCATAGCTGTGTGGCGGTCCTCGTGCCGGCGCAGCTCTTCTCGGTAGCGGGCGATCAGCAGTAGGGCGTAGTTGGTTCCCGCGCCGAAGACGAGCACGGAGGTGATGCCGATGGTCGAGCCGTCGACCGAGAAGCCGAAGACTTCGGTGGCCGCCGCAACAGCGGTCACCGCCACGCGGTCGGCGACCGCGACGACGGTGAGCGGCACGAGCCAGAGCCATGGGCTCCGGTAGGTGATGAGCAACAACAGTGCCACGACGGATGCGGTGGTGAGCAGCAGGCGGAGGTCGGCACCGGCGAAGACGTCGGCGAGATCTGCCTGGAATGCCGGCCCGCCCGTGACCTCGGCGGTGACCGAAGCGGGGACGGCTTCGTCGAGCGCCGTGCGAAGGTCTTCGATCTGTTCCTTGCCGGTCTCGGAGTCGAGCGGCACCGGGATCAGGGCGATCGTGGAGTCGTTGGAGAAAAGCGGGGTGAGTGCATCGTCGCTTACCGAGAATCTTTGCACCGCGTCGATCACGGCCTTTGTCACTGAACCGCCACGCTCCAGAACGCCTTTGTCGGCACTCAGCACGACGAGGGCGGGAGACTCGTCGCTGGCAGGCAGACTGCGTTGCAAGGCGGCGACCTTCGTCGATTCGCCCGAATCGGGCAGCAGCGCGGTGGGGGAGTTGTTCTCGCGAGCCGTGAGCCCGGACGTCAGTACGAGGGCCGAGCCGATCAGGAAGAACGCCACGACGAGGAGCTTGGATCGCGGCCCGAGGAGCGACCGGGAGCGCGTCCGCCTTCCCGACCCGCTTCCATCATTGAATAGTTCCATGGGTGAAATAGTATGCTGACGACGTGGAAGCCGCCAAACGAGCAGTACCGACCGATGACGATGTGCTCGGACTCGTGAGGGAGCTCAGGACATTCGTCGGCAGCGTCGAGCGCTATATGACCGAGATGAGCCATCTCCACACGATGCACCGCACAGATCTGACCGCACTGTCGTTGATCATGGACCACAAGGCGTCGAGCCCCAAAGAGCTCAGTGACGTCATGGCGTTGAGTCCACCGGCGACCTCGGCGATGCTGGCCCGACTCGAACAAGCCGGCCACATCGAGCGTTCGCAGTTGCCCGGCAATCGTCGCTCGGTCCATATCGAGATCACCGACACCGCGCGGGCGGTGGGCGGATCGATGTTCGGCGTCCTCGCCCAGCACATGCGCCGCGTCCTGGACGTCCAGGACCCCGCCGACCTGCGGGCCTTCACGACGCTGATGGAGCAGATCGTCGCAGCGACCGATGCTGCGAGGGCAGAGGCCGCCGGGTCCGGGGAATAGATCCGGACCCGATTTCCTTATGTGGGGTGCCAACTGGCAGAATTCATCCTTGGTTCTGGTTCACGCACCGCATCCCGCGATACGACCCAGCGCCGCCGAGAGGACATCATGAAGCAAGGCATTCACCCCGATTACGTCGAGACCCAGGTCACGTGTACCTGTGGCAACTCGTTCACGACCAAGAGCACGGCTCCTGAAGGCGTCCTGCGCGCTGACGTCTGCTCGGCCTGTCACCCGTTCTACACGGGCAAGCAGAAGATTCTCGACACCGGCGGCCGCGTGGCTCGCTTCGAGAAGCGTTACGCCAAGAAGTAGCGACCTACCAGCGCCGACCCCTGCCCTCCGGGCTCGGGTCGGCGCTGTTGTCTGTGGGTGCCGGTGATTGTCGCCCGCGCTATTGCACCGTAACCAGGAGGTCCAGATGTTCGAGGCAGTCGAGACACTCGTCAGCGAGCATGCCGAGCTCGAAGAGCGCATGGCCGACCCTTCGGTGCACTCTGACCAGCGCCTGGCCAAGAAGCTGGGACAGCGCTACGCCGAGCTCAGCGCGATAGTGAAGACGTATCGCGAGTTCCAGCAGACGACCGACGACCTCGAGGCCGCGCGCGAGTTCGCAACAGAGGACGAATCGTTCGCCGCCGAGGTCGAAGCCCTGATTCCGCGTCTGAATGAGCTGTCCGAGCGTCTGCAGCGGTTGCTGGTTCCGCGTGACCCCCAGGACTCCAAAGACATCCTGCTGGAGATCAAGGGCGGCGAGGGTGGTGAGGAGTCGGCCCTGTTCGCCGGCGATCTGCAGCGGATGTACTCGCGCTACGCCGAGCAGCGTGGATGGAAGACCGAGATCATCGACGCGACCGAATCGGCGCTGGGCGGCTACAAGTCCGTCACGATGGCGGTCAAGGCCAAGGGCACCCCCGAGCCCGGCGAAGCCCCGCATGCCCTGCTGAAATTCGAGGGCGGCGTCCACCGCGTGCAGCGGGTCCCGGTGACCGAGTCGCAAGGACGCATCCACACTTCTGCTGCCGGCGTCCTGGTCCTGGCCGAGGCGGAGGACATCGATATCGAGATCAACGACAACGATCTGCGCATCGACGTCTACCGCTCGTCGGGTCCCGGCGGACAGAGCGTCAACACGACCGACTCGGCGGTGCGCATCACCCACGTACCCACCGGTGTCGTCGCGAGCTGCCAGAACGAGAAGAGCCAGTTGCAGAACAAGGAGTCGGCGATGCGAATATTACGTGCGCGCCTTCTGGAGGCTGCGCAGGCCGCCGCCGACGCCGAAGCGTCCGATGTCCGCAAATCGCAGATCCGCACCGTCGACCGTTCCGAGCGCATCCGGACGTACAACTATCCCGAGAACCGGCTCTCTGACCACCGCACGGGCTTCAAGGCCTACAACCTCGACCAGGTCATGGACGGGGCGCTCGATGACGTCATCAAGTCGCTCGTCGATGCCGAGCTCGCTGAGCGACTGGCCGCCGTCGAGAGCGGTTCATGACCGTACGATCGCAGGCAGAGCGGCTGCTGGAGCAAGCCACAGCAGACCTCGAGGCCGGGGGAGTGTCATCGCCGCGTCATGACGCCGAGATGCTGTTGAGCCATGTCACGGGCGTGCCTCGCATGATGCTGCTCGGCAAGGCCAAGCCAGACGGGCGTCAGGTGCAGGAATTCCAGTCGATGGTGGCCGCACGTGCGGCTCGCACCCCGTTGCAGCACCTCACCGGGAGTGCCGCCTTCCGTTACATCGACGTCGAGGTCGGTCCGGGCGTCTTCGTGCCCCGCCCCGAGACCGAGCTGCTGGCCGGTTGGGCGATCGACCACGCCAAGACGATCGAGTCGCCGGTCGTCGTCGAGCTGTGCGCAGGTGCGGGTGCGATCTCGTTGTCGGTCGTCCATGAGGTGCCGGGCGCGCAGGTCCACGCCGTCGAGCTCGACGAGCCGGCCTATGAATGGGCGCAACGCAATCTGGCCGGCACAGGCGTCGATCTGCGCCTCGGCGACATGGCCGACGCCTTCACCGACCTCGACGGACAGGTCGACGTCGTGGTGACCAATCCTCCGTACGTTCCGCTCGACGCGTGGGAGTCCGTGGCACCGGAGGCGCGTGACCACGATCCGGCGCTCGCGCTGTGGTCGGGCGATGATGGCCTTGATGCGATGCGGGTTGTCGATCAGGTCGCGTGGCGACTGCTGAAGCCCGGCGGAGTCGTCGGTGCCGAACATGCCGATGCCCAGGGTGAGTCTGCTCCCGGGGTGTTCCTGCCCCGTTGGGCAGAGGTGCGCGATCACGCCGACCTTGCCGACCGGCCACGCTTCGTCACCGCCACCAAGCCTCGACGTTAGGCTCTTGCATCATGGGCGGCGGAGAACTGGCACTGATCGGTGTCGCATTCGCTGTTGGCATCGGCGCGGCACTGCTGCCGATGTTCGTCAATGCCGAGGTCTACGTCGTCGCCACGGGCGCGACGGTCAGCAGCCGTCCGTTTCTCGCCTTCTTGATCCTGGTGCATGTCATCGCGACGACGATCGGCAAGGGCTTCGTCTTCCAGCTGGCCAGACGCGGCACCAACAAGATTCGTATGGTCAAACCCGAGAAGCCGCGTAATGCCTTCTCGGCCTCTACGCGTCAGTTCGGCAGACGACTGGGCCGGACCCGGTTCTTCCAGGTGATCAAGAAGATCAACGACTGGCTACTGACGCTGCTCGACCGGCCGTATTCGGGCGGCCTCACGGTCTTCATGTCCTCATTGGTCATGGTGCCGCCGCTGGCGATCGTGACGATCCTGGCCGGGGCATCGAAGCAACCGCAGTGGCTGTTCCTGACGATGGTCTTTCTCGGCCGCCTCATCCAGTTCCTCGCGATCGCATTCATCCTGCACCAAGTCAGCTGGTTCTGACCCCGCCCCAGCCGCTATAAGCCCAGACCGAACAGGCACCCCAACCATGGGCCGAGCGAGCGCAGCGAGCGAAGGCAGGCGCCCGGGCGAAGCCCGGCCACTGTGAGGAACGAACCGTGGGGGCGACGACGAAGGAGTCGGCGCGCCCTAGGATGAACACGTGAAGTTCGACTGCAGTGTTGACGAGGAGTTCGATCGGGGACTACTGGCGGCCCAGGCGGCGCTCGAAGCGGGCAAACTTGTCGTTCTGCCGACCGATACCGTCTACGGCCTGGCGGCTGACGCCTTCTCGCCGCAAGCCGTGCAGAACCTGCTGAATGCCAAGGGTCGCGGCCGCGACATGCCGCCGCCGGTGCTGGTCGGTTCGCCGACGACGCTCGACGCCTTGGCCATCGACATCCCGTCGTGGCTCCGCTCGACGGTCGAAGCACTGTGGCCGGGCCCGCTGACGGTCATCTTGCGTCAGCAGCCGTCCCTGACCTGGGACCTCGGAGAGACCCACAACACCGTCGCGGTGCGCATGCCGGACGACAAACGTGCACTGGCCCTGATCAAGCAGACCGGCCCGCTTGCGGTCAGCAGTGCCAACACAACCGGTGACCCGGCCGCCCAGACGATCGAACAGGCGCAGGACATGCTGGGCGGACGCGTCTCGGTCTACCTCGACGGCGGTCCGAGCCAGTCCGACGTCCCCTCGACGATCTTGGACGCGACCGGGTCGACCCCGCGCATCCTGCGACAGGGCGCGATCACCTTGGAGACGCTCCACACCTTCAACAACACGATCGAGCCGGCCCAGTAGATGCGCGAGTATCTCGTCGTCTTCGGAGTCGCCCTCGGCGTCACCTATCTTCTGGCATCGATCGCGCGGCAGCTCGCAGTCCGCTTCGGGGCCGTCGCACGGGTGCGCGATCGCGACGTCCACGCGATCCCCACGCCCTATTTCGGCGGCCCGGCGATGCTGGGCGGTCTCATCGCGGCATTCCTGGTCGCGACGAACCTGCCGTTCCTGTCGCTCGCCGACAGCGATGTGTTCAAGGACGCCCGCGCGGTCCTGCTGGGCGGCATCGTGATCTGCATCGTCGGAGTCGTCGATGATCTGTATGAACTCGATGCCCTGAGCAAGTTCGCCGGGCAGGTGCTGGCCGGCGTGATCGTCGTGGCGCAGGGTGTCCAGTTCGTCTACCTGCCGTTGTACGGCAACTACATCGGTCTCGATCAGTTCCAGGCCATGATCTTCACGGTGCTGCTGATCGTCGGCACCGCCAACGCCGTCAATTTCGTCGACGGGCTCGACGGCCTCGCGGCCGGAATGGTCGCGATCGGGGCGGTCGCCTTCTTCGCCTACGCGTTCATCCTGGCCGTCGAGAACGGCGAGACCCGCGCGATCGCCGCGGCACTGCTCACCGCCGCACTGGCGGGTGCGTGCATCGGAATCTTGCCGCACAACTTCTTCCCGGCCCGGATGTTCATCGGTGACTCCGGCTCGATGCTGATCGGCTTCGTGCTTGCATGCTCGTCGATCAGCCTGACCGGCCAGTTCCCGGCCACGGCCCTGAGCGAGGGCATCGGGGGAGCGGAGGTCAGCTTCCTCCCCGCTTTGTTGCCGTTGATCCTGCCGTTCACGATCCTGCTGGTGCCGTTCGTCGACTTGGCACTCGCGGTCGTACGACGTACCCGCGCCGGCCGCTCGCCGTTCAGCCCCGACAAGATGCATATCCACCACCGGCTGCTGGAGATCGGCCACTCCCACCGCCGTGCCGTCTTGCTGATGTACGCCTTTGCCGGCCTGGTCGCCTTCGGCAGTGTCGTGATCAGCCTGTTCAGCGGGTGGCAGTCGATCGTCGGTTTCAGCGTCCTGGCGGTTGTCACGATCGCGGCGGTGTTCCTCCTACCCAAGTTCGAAGAGAAGGTCTGGTCGTAAGTGCAGCAGGTCCTCAAAGTCCTTCCATGGGTTGTTGCCGTGGTGGCGGTCTGCGCCGTCGTCGCCGGAATCATCCAAGGCTCGGCGGGTGCGCTGGGTGCGCTGTTCGGCGGGGGGCTGGTGTGCGTGTTCTTCAGCTCGAGTCCATTCGCGCTCGGGCCCATCACCAAAGTCAGCCCGCAGCTGTCCTTGCTCGTGGCGATGATGTTCTTCGTGACCAAGGTCGTGGCGCTGTTGGCGCTCTTCACGGTGCTGGCCGACAGCGACCGGGCTGGAGACCGCCTCGACCCGAAAAGCCTCGCAGGCACCGTGATCGTGGCCACACTCGCGTGGACGTACTTCCAGATCCGAGCCGCGAAGCGTCAGCGACTGCCGATGTACGACCTGGGCAACGACGCTCCGTAGTAGCCTGATAGCCTGATGCCGCAACAACGGGACCGCCCGATTTATTTCGAGTCACCCGTGCGCTGTGGTTAAGGCAGCAGTGTGGGAGCCCTCGGGCACCGACGGTTCGCTAGAACCGCATCGCAATGACGCAGGCCGTAGCCGGACTGAGTAATCGACCGCGCCATCTGAAGGGTTATGTGAGTGACGAACGTAGCTTCCGAGAGTTTCATTGCGCCGGGACCAGGCAGTTTTGAACTTCCGCCGGCCTTCCACATCGGCGACTTCGGTGTCACGAAGTCGATGCTGCTGCTGACGCTCTCGGCTGTGGTGATCATCGCCTTCACGTATGCCGCGTCCCGCAAGGCCGCTGTCGTGCCCGGACGCCTGCAGTTCGCCGGCGAGGCCGTCTACGGCTTTGTCCGCAATGGCATCGCGCGCGATTCGATCGGCAGCGCGGACTTCATGAAGTACGTGCCCTATCTGTTCTCGTTGTTCCTGTTCCTGTTCGTGAACAACTACTACGGTGTCATCCCGTTCTTGCAGTTCCCGAGCTTCTCGCGCATCAGCTATGTCTACGGACTCGCGGCCTTGGCCTGGATCGTCTACAACGGTGCAGGCATCGTGAAGCACGGCTTCTTCGGCTACCTCAAGCATCAGACGGTGCCCAGCGGTATGAAGGGCCCGATCCTGATCCTGCTGATCCCGCTCGAGTTCATGTCGAACATCCTGGTCCGCCCCGCGACCTTGGCACTGCGTTTGTTTGCCAACCTGTTCGCCGGCCACCTCCTGCTGATCCTGTTCTCCACGGGCGCGGCTTACCTGGTGTTCGAGTCCGACAAGATCGCGTACGCGCCGGTCGGCATCCTCTCCCTGATCCTGGGCATCCTGGTCAGCTTCTTGGAGCTGCTGGTCATGTTCTTGCAGGCTTATGTCTTCACTTTGCTGACTGCGATGTACATCGGCAGCGCAATCGCCGAAGAGCACTGAGCCACCCCTAGCACGACCCAGACTTACAACTTCATACGCTTTTCTTCACCATGAACGACGCGCATCTGCGTCACAACGAAAGGAACTGCCGTGGACGGCAACCTCAACATGATCGGCTACGGCCTCGCTGCTGTCGGTCCTGGCATCGGTATCGGTCTCATCTTCGCGGCCTACATCAACGGTGTCGCTCGTCAGCCCGAGGCGCAGGCTCGCCTGCAGGCGATCGCCATCCTTGGCTTCGCCCTTGCCGAGGCACTTGCCATCATCGGCATCGCCCTCGCCTTCGTTCTTTGACCCAGTAGCGGACAGGAATCGCCATGTACAAGACTCTGCTGGCCGCATCGGCCGAGGGGGAGGAGCACAGCCCTCTCGCCGTGGTCTGGAGCGAGCTCGTTCTCGGTCTGATCGTCTTCGCGATCGTGGTGTTCGCTATCTGGAAGTTCGTTGTTCCGAACTTCGAGAAGGCGTACGCCGAGCGCACTGCTGCCATTGAAGGCGGCATCGAAGATGCCCAGGCAGCTCAGAAGGAGGCCAAGGCCGCCCTCGACGAGTACACCGCCCAGCTGGCGGGTGCACGCCATGAAGCTGCGGCTATCCGTGAGGAAGCCAAGGAACAGGGCGCCCAGATCATCGCCGAGCTGCGGGCCCAGGCCCAGGCAGAGGCAGAGCGCATCACCACGACCGCGCATGCGCAGGTCGAGGCCGAGCGTTCGCAGGTCTTGGCTCAGCTCAAGGGTGAGGTCGGAGCCATGGCCACGACGCTTGCTGGTCGCATCGTCGGTGAGGAACTCTCCGACTCTGCCGCCCAGAAGCGTACGGTCGAGCGCTTCATCGCCGAGCTCGAGGAGTCGGCGAACTGATGCGAGGGATTTCTGCGAGGTCGCTCGACGACGTTCTTGCCGCGGTCAACGCGGTCAAGGGCTCGTCGGCCGAGTTCGGCGCCGAGTTGTTTGACGTCGTCGCAGTGCTCGACCGCGAGCCGGCGCTCAGGCGGGTCCTGACCGATCCGTCGACCGAGTCGTCGGCCAAGGCGCTCCTTGCCAAGCAGGTCTTCGGTGACCAGCTCAGCAAGGACGCACTCGCGGTCCTCGAGACTGCGGTCAAGGGCCGTTGGGCATCGGGACGAGATCTCACCGACGGCCTCGAGACCGCGGGAGTGACCGCACTGGTCGCCGCCGCCGACAGTGCCGGTGAACTGGATGCTGTCGAAACCGAGTTGTTCGAAGTCGGACGCCTGGTGCGCTCCGATGCCGAGCTGCGGCAGGTCGTGTCCGATAGGGCGCTTCCGGCTGCTGCGAAGGGCAAGCTGCTCAGCACACTGCTGGACGGCAAGGTCACCGCGACGACACTGGCCCTCACGGCTCAGGCGTCCGTCGCGCGCACGGGTTCGTTCGAGAAGGCCCTGGCTGCTTTCGGTGAGACAGCAGCGGCTCGCCGCAGCCGCTTGCTCGCCGAGGTGCGAGTCGCCTATGAACTCGACGACACCGAGAAGGACCGCCTGGCCGCCGCGCTGGGCACCAAGTACGGACACGACGTCCACCTGAACATCGTCGTCGATCCCTCAGTCGTCGGAGGCCTGACGGTCTCTGTTGCCGACGAGGTTGTCGACGGTTCCATGTCCACTCGCCTCGAAGTCGCCCGTCGGCGACTCGCAGGCTAGAAACACTCTCCCCAGACAAGAAGGCAGGCACACACATGGCGGAACTCACGATCCGTCCGGACGAGATCCGCGACGCATTGCAGAAGTTCGTGGCTGACTACAAGCCCAGCGCTGCAGCGACCGAAGAGGTCGGCATCGTGGCGAGCGCCGGTGACGGCATCGCTCGCGTCGAGGGCCTCCCGTCGGCGATGGCCAACGAACTCCTCGAGTTCGAGGACGGCACGCTCGGCCTCGCGCTCAACCTCGACGTCCGCGAAATCGGTGTCGTCATCCTGGGTGAGTTCTCCGGTATCGAAGAGGGCCAGACAGTGCGCCGTACCGGCGAGGTCCTCTCGGTCCCCGTCGGTGATGCCTACCTCGGTCGCGTCGTCGACCCGCTGGGCGCCCCGATCGACGGTCTCGGCGAGATCGCTTCCGACAAGCGCCGTGCGCTCGAGCTGCAGGCCCCCAACGTCATGCAGCGCAAGAGCGTGCACGAGCCGCTGATGACAGGCCTCAAGGCGATCGACTCCCTGACGCCGATCGGCCGTGGCCAGCGTCAGCTGATCATCGGTGACCGTCAGACGGGCAAGACTGCCATCGCGATCGACACGATCATCAACCAGAAGGCTTTCTGGGAGTCCGGCGATCCGACCAAGCAGGTCCGCTGCATCTACGTCGGTATCGGCCAGAAGGGCTCGACCATCGCCTCGGTGCGCGGCGCCCTCGAAGAGGCCGGCGCGCTGGAGTACACGACGATCGTCGCTGCTCCCGCCTCCGACTCGGCAGGCTTCAAGTACCTCGCCCCGTACACCGGTTCGGCCATCGGCCAGGAGTGGATGTACGCCGGCAAGCACGTTCTGATCATCTTTGACGACCTGTCGAAGCAGGCCGAGGCCTACCGTGCCGTGTCGCTGTTGCTGCGCCGCCCGCCGGGCCGTGAGGCTTACCCGGGCGATGTCTTCTACCTGCACTCGCGGCTGCTCGAGCGTTGCGCCAAGCTGAGCGATGAGCTCGGCGCCGGCTCGATGACGGGTCTGCCGATCATCGAGACCAAGGCCAATGACGTGTCGGCCTACATCCCGACCAACGTCATCTCGATCACCGACGGTCAGATCTTCTTGCAGTCCGATCTGTTCAACGCCAACCAGCGTCCCGCTGTCGACGTCGGCATCTCGGTCTCGCGAGTCGGCGGTGCGGCGATGCAGAAGTCGATGAAGTCAGTCACGGGTTCGCTCAAGGTCGAGCTGGCCCAGTACCGGGCGATGGAAGCGTTCGCGATGTTCGCCTCCGATCTCGATGCCGCATCCAAGCAGCAGCTCGCTCGTGGTCAGCGCATCATGGAGCTGTTCAAGCAGGGTCAGTACGCACCGTTCCCGGTCGAGAACCAGGTCGTGTCGATCTGGGCCGCATCGAGCGGCAAGCTCGACGCCGTCCCAGTCGAGGACGTCAGCCGCTTCGAGACCGAGTTCCTCGACTACCTCAAGCGTTCGCACAGCGATGTCCTCGCCGCGATCCGTGAGACGGGCAAGTTCGACGACGACAACGCGCAGGCCCTGACGGCTGCGTACGACTCCTTCACCGATCAGTTCGAGACTTCGGACGGCGGCTCGATCAAGGCCGGCCACGAAGAGTTCGACGCCCTCGCCGACGAAGATGTCGAGCAGGAGCAGATCGTCAAGCAGAAGCGGGGCTGACGATGGCGGCATCGGTACGCGAACTACGCGCGAAGATCAGGTCGACACAGGCGACCAAGAAGATCACGCGTGCCATGGAGCTCATCGCAGCGTCACGCATCATCAAGGCGCAGCAGCGAGCGGCGGCGGCAGCGCCGTACGCCCGTGAGCTCACGCGCGCCGTGTCTGCCGTCGCCACCTTCTCCAATGTCGACCACCCGTTGACGTCGGAGCGGGAGAACCCGACGAAGGCGGCAGTCCTGGTCATCGCGAGCGATCGCGGTCTGGCCGGCGGCTACTCGTCGTCGGTCATGAAGGAAGCCGAGCGTCTCGTCGAGAAGCTGCACGCTGAAGGCAAGGAGGTCGACCTCTACTTGGCCGGCCGCAAGGCTGAGGCGTACTACAACTTCCGTGGCCGTCCCTTCATCACATCGTGGACCGGATTCTCCGATAAGCCGGAGTACTCCCATGCCCGCGAGATCGGCAACACCTTGGTCCGGACCTTCCACATCGACGAAACCGATGAAGAGGCCCTCGACCCGGCTCTGGCCGCCGACGAGTTGCATGTTGTCTTCACCCGGTTCAAGTCGATGATGACGCAGGAGCCCGACGTGATTCGTCTGCTCCCGCTGGAGGTCGTCGAGGGAACCGAGGCTCCCGAAGACGAGGATCTGCTGCCGCTCTACGAGTTCGAGCCGTCGGCACACGAGGTCCTGGATGCGCTGCTGCCCAAATACATCCACAGCCGCATCTACTACTGCCTGCTGCAGGCTTCTGCCTCGGAGCTCGCGGCACGTCAGAAGGCCATGAAGTCGGCCACCGACAATGCGCAGGACCTCATCGAGAAGTACACCCGGACAGCCAACCAGGCCCGCCAGGCGGGTATTACCCAGGAAATCAGCGAGATTGTCGGTGGAGCCAACGCTCTGGCCGATGCCACCGCTGGGAGTGAGTGAGAGAGATGCCTACCAATACCGCTGAGAACACCACGCTGGCCACCGGCCGCGTCGCTCGGGTCATCGGCCCGGTCCTCGACATCGAGTTCCCGAGCGATGCGATTCCCGACATGTACAACGCGCTCAAGGTCGACACCACGATCGACGGTGTCACCGAGACGCTGACCCTCGAGGTCGCCCTCCACATCGGCGACGGCCTGGTGCGAGCCATCAGCCTGCGCCCGACTGACGGCATCGTCCGTGGTGCGACGGTCACCAACACCGGCGAGCCGATCATGGTTCCGGTCGGCGACCAGACCCTGGGCAAGGTGTTCAACACCACCGGCGACGTCATGAACCTCGCCGAGGGCGAGAAGTGGGAAGTCAAGGAACGCCGCGGAATCCACGGCAAGGCTCCTGCCTTCGATCAGCTCGAGTCCAAGACCGAGATGTTCCAGACCGGCATCAAGGTCATCGACCTTCTGACGCCGTACGTGCTCGGTGGAAAGATCGGCCTGTTCGGTGGTGCCGGTGTCGGCAAGACCGTGCTGATCCAGGAAATGATCGCCCGTGTTGCCAAGGATCACGACGGCGTGTCGGTGTTCGCCGGTGTCGGCGAGCGCACGCGTGAGGGCAACGACCTCATCGTCGAAATGGAAGAGTCGGGCGTTCTCGACAAGGTCGCACTGGTGTTCGGCCAGATGGATGAGCCGCCGGGAGCGCGTCTTCGCGTTGCCCTGTCGGCCCTGACGATGGCCGAGTACTTCCGCGACGTCCAGAACCAGGACGTGCTGTTGTTCATCGACAACATCTTCCGCTTCACGCAGGCCGGTTCGGAGGTTTCCACGCTGCTCGGCCGTATGCCTTCTGCCGTGGGCTACCAGCCGACGCTGGCCGACGAGATGGGCGTTCTCCAGGAGCGCATCACCTCGACGCGTGGTCACTCGATCACCTCGCTGCAGGCGATCTACGTTCCGGCCGATGACTACACCGACCCGGCTCCGGCCACGACGTTCGCGCACCTCGATGCGACGACCGAGCTCAACCGTGAGATCGCGTCGATGGGTATCTACCCGGCCGTGGATCCGCTGACCTCGACGTCGCGAATCCTCGATCCTCGTTACATCTCGGCGGATCACTACAACACCGCCAACCGGGTCAAGAGCATCCTGCAGCGCAACAAGGAGCTTCAGGACATCATCGCGATCCTCGGTGTCGACGAGCTCAGCGAAGAGGACAAGACGCTCGTTTCGCGCGCACGTCGTATCCAGCGCTTCCTCTCGCAGAACACGTACGTTGCCAAGCAGTTCACGGGCATCGAAGGCTCGACCGTCTCCATCGACGAGACGATCGACGGCTTCACCAAGATCTGTGACGGTGACTACGATCACGTGGCTGAGCAGGCCTTCTTCATGTGCGGCGGTCTCGAAGACGTCGACAAGAAGTGGGAAGAAATCCAGAAGAGCCTCTGATGGCGAACAACGAAACGTCAGCTGCGCTGCAGATCGAGCTGGTTGCCGCGGACCGCGTCGTGTGGTCGGGGCAGGCCAGCGAGGTGCTGGCGCGTACCGTCGACGGCGACCTGGGTGTACTGGCGAACCACTCGCCGCTGCTGTCGCTACTCGTCCCGGGCGTCGTGGAGATCACGCCGCTCGAGGGCGAGGTCGTTCGCGCAGCGATCGATTCGGGATTCTTGTCGGTCGCCGACAACCACGTGTCGATCCTGAGCGAGGATGCGTTCTTGGCCTCCGAGGTCGACGCTGCAGCGACTAAGGCAGACTTGGAAGCAGCTCAGGCCGCGGATGACTCTGAGGCTGTGCTGCGCGCCGAGGCGAAGTTGCGTCTGATAGACAAGGCTTCCTGACGCTTGTGTTGTGAGACTCGGCTGTTCCGAAAACTGGGAGGGGGTCGACCGTCGTGCCGCTGTGGTGGTGGGTCATCGATATCCTCGCGGTGCTCGTGGTCGGCGTGGTTCTGCTCCTTGTGGGCCTGCTCGTACGTCGTTGGCTGCTGACCCGCTCGGGTGTGACGTTCGAAATGAGCGTCAACCCCAGCGAGGTACCGGACGCTGTGGGTTGGATGCTGGGACTGGCGGTCTACGGCGAGAATGAGCTTGCGTGGTTTCGGACATTCTCCTTGTCGTGGCGCCCCCGCTACCGGTTCATCCGCGGCGATGTGCTGATCGATGGTCGGCGTGAGCCGGTCGGCCACGAGGTCCACGCGATCCATGCGGGTCATCTCATCGTCGGCACGAAGAATGCTTCGGGCATCAACCAGTTCGCGATGAGTGCCAATGCATTGACCGGCCTGCTCTCGTGGCTCGAGTCCTCGCCACCGGGTCAGCGGGTCAACAACGTCCTGTGACCGCCCGTGAGTCGGGCGGTCGTACAGGTTCTCTCGTTTCCTTGACGCTTCGTCGGGAGGCGAGGAGAATCGTTTCTGTTCCCTGGGTTCCGACCCAGTACATCCTGAGCCAAGAAGGTGTCACGTGTTCAAGCGTCTAGTGGTTGCAACATCCGTCTCGGCCCTCGCGATTTTGGGATCCGTCTCCGGTGCTTCGGCCGAGGAGTCGACTGCCAGTGGCACGACCGTGGTCAAGGTCGCCAAGTACAAGGCCCCGAAGCCTCCCAAGGTCATCGACTGGGATGCTCCGACGCCTGCCCCCGGTGGCGGCGTCACCACGATGCGGATCGATTGGGACTGACCCTGTAGTCAGATCAACGTTCGCCACCCGGGACCCAGAGCACATCGCCTTGGTCCCGGTTGGCGTATCTGCCGACGATGAACAACAGGTCGCTCAACCGGTTGAGGTATTTGGCCGTCAGGACATTCATGGTGTCGCCGTGCTGGTCAAGAGCCGCCCAGGCTGAACGCTCCGCACGCCTGGTCACGGTGCAGGCGAGGTGCACGGCGGCCGCCGCCGGTGTTCCGCCGCGCAAGATGAACGAGCGGAGCTTGGGGACCTGTTCGTTGTAGTGGTCACACCAGGCTTCGAGCCGGTCGATGTAGTCCGGTTCCACTCTCAGCGGCGGGTACTCCGGATTCTCGACCACGGGGCACGACAGATCTGCCCCCACGTCGAACAAATCGTTCTGGATGTGGGTCAGCATCGTGACCACGTCGGGTTCGAGCGTTCCCAGCGAGATCGCGAAGCCGATCCCGGCGTTCGCCTCGTCGACGTCGGCGTAGGCCGCCAACCGCAGATCGAGTTTGCTGGTCTTGCTCATATCGCCGAGATTCGTGGTGCCGTCGTCGCCGGTTCTTGTGTATATCCGTGTCAGGTTGACCATGTCCAGATCTTAGGTCGTCCCAAGAGTGTGAGACAGAACGCCCCAGTAACCAGTGACCCCCTGGTTACGAAACGGTAACCTGACGAAATGCCTGATAAGCCCTGGGTGATGCGCACCTACGCCGGACACAGTTCTGCCGCAGAGTCGAATGCTCTCTATCGTCGTAACTTGGCGAAGGGGCAGACCGGCCTGTCGGTCGCCTTCGACCTACCGACTCAGACCGGGTATGACCCCGATCATGAGCTCAGTAGGGGAGAGGTCGGCAAGGTCGGCGTGCCGATTCCGCACTTGGGTGCGATGCGTCGGTTGTTCCAGGACATTCCGCTCGAGACCATGAATACGTCGATGACGATCAACGCCACGGCGATGTGGCTGCTCGCGATGTACCAGGTCGCTGCCGAGGAGCAGGGCGTCGATCCTGCGCTGCTGTCGGGCACGACCCAGAACGACATCATCAAGGAGTACCTGTCGCGCGGTACGTACGTCTTCGGACCGGCGCCGTCATTGCGGCTGACGACCGACATGATCGCCTATACGGTCAGCACGATCCCGAAGTGGAATCCGCTGAACATCTGCAGTTATCACCTGCAAGAAGCCGGGGCGACGCCGACGCAGGAGCTCGCGTACGCCCTCACGACGGCGATCGCGGTGCTCGACTCGGTGCGTGACTCCGGTCAGGTGCCTCCGGAGGAGTTCGAGAACGTCGTCGGACGCATCTCCTTCTTCGTCAACGCCGGCGTCCGCTTCATCGAGGAGATGTGCAAGATGCGCGCCTTCGGGCGGCTCTGGGACGAGATCACGCGAGAGCGCTACGGCGTGCAGAACCCCAAGATGCGACGGATGCGCTACGGCGTGCAGGTCAACTCCCTCGGCCTCACCGAGGCACAGCCCGAGAACAATGTGCAGCGCATCGTCCTGGAGATGCTCGGCGTCACGCTGAGCAAGGACGCCCGGGCTCGTGCGGTGCAGCTGCCGGCCTGGAATGAGGCCCTGGGACTGCCTCGCCCCTGGGACCAGCAGTGGTCTCTGCGGCTGCAGCAGGTGCTGGCGTTCGAATCCGACCTTCTCGAGTACGACGACATCTTCGAGGGCTCTGTCGTCATCGAGGCCAAGGTCAACGAGCTGATCGAGGGTGCCAAGGCCGAGATCGACCGGGTACAGGCCATGGGCGGCGCTGTTGCCGCCGTGGAGTCGGGTTATATGAAGCAGGCGCTGGTCGGCTCCCATTCGGAGCGCCGGGCTCGGATCGAGGCCGGCGATATGACCGTCGTCGGAGTCAACTCCTACACCGAGACCGAGCCGTCGCCGCTGACGGCAGACCTCGACGCCGCGATCATGACCGCTGATCCCGAGGCCGAGGCCAATGCGATCGCCGACGTGCGGGCCTGGCGCGAGCAGCGCGACCAGGCCGCCGTGGACGAGGCTCTCGCGCGTCTGCAGAGCGAAGCCAAGACCGAGGCCAATCTGATGGCGGCCACGTTGGCGGCCGTGCGTGCCGGTGCGACTGTCGGCGAGTGGGCCGGCGCACTGCGTGAGGTCTTCGGCGAGTACCGGGCGCCCACAGGCGTCAGCGGAGTCGCCAGTGTCGCCGAGGCAGGTGCTGAGCTGGCCGCAGTGCGCGAGCGGGTCCGCCAGACCGGAGACGAACTCGGGACCCGGTTGCGTTTCCTGGTCGGCAAGCCAGGCCTCGACGGGCACTCCAACGGCGCTGAGCAGATCGCCGTCCGTGCCCGCGATGCCGGCTTCGAGGTCGTCTACCAGGGCATCCGTCTGACTCCCGCGCAGATCGTCTCCGCCGCGGTCGCCGAAGACGTCCACGCGATCGGGCTGTCGATCCTGTCGGGATCGCACATGGAGCTCGTCCCGGACGTGCAGAAGGCCATGGACGCGGCCGGCATCGGTGACGTTCCGCTGATCGTCGGCGGCATCATCCCCGAATCCGATGCCCGCAAGATGGAGGCCGCCGGCGTCGCTGCGGTGTTCACGCCCAAGGACTTCGGCATGACCTCGATCATGGACCGCATCGTCGACGAGATCCGCAAAGCCAACCACCTCTCCCACTGAACCGCGAGTGGTGCGCACGGGACGTTTTGAGACGACGTGTCTGTCCAGAGCGCACCACTCGCGGGTCGGTTTGCACCGCTCGCGGTTCTAATCGGCGACGAGGCCGGCCGCCGGTTCGATCTTGGCGGCTCTACGGGCCGGCAGGACGCAGGCGCCGAGCCCGGCCAGTGCGGAGATCACCATGATCAGGACGATCTGACCCCATGGCATCAGGACGTCCGGTGACGTCATGAAGACGCCGACCGACACGGTCTTGACCCCGAACCAGGCGTATACGGTGCCGAGGACCACGCCCAGACCGGCCGAGACCACCGCGATCAGGAGCGCTTCGATCGCCAGCATCGTGCGCAGCCCCGACCGTCGTAGGCCGAGCGCCCGCAGCAGCGAGTTCTCCCGGACCCGTTCGAGCACTGACAGGCTCAAGGTGTTGCCGACTCCGATCAAGGCGATCAGGACCGCGATCGCGAGCAGACCGACCGTCACTGCCAATACGACGTCGAGGGTCTTGAGGATGTCTGCTCGGTCCGGCAGGCCGCCGGCCAGGTCGAGATCCGATGTCTCGGCGATGGCCCGTACGTCGGAGGTGACATCGGCCGGATCTGCCTGATCGGATGCGCGAAGCCAGACCGCGCCGATCCCCGCACTCGTGCCGCCCATGGCCTTCAGCGTCGACGCGGAAACCAGGGGCGCCGAGCCGATCTCTTCAGCGAAGATCGCCTGCAACTCACGACGTTGATCGCCGATCCGCAGCATCACGGTGTCACGGCCTTTCAGGAGATCCTCGGATCCCACGGGCAACACGATCTGGTCAGGGCGCAGTTTCTGCAGTGACCCATCTCCACGCATCGTCGCCAGTGCCGCGCGGTCCACGGCAAGGACACGTTGCGGTTGTGAACCGAGCCGGGAATCGACAGTGCCGAGTGTTGCCACCCCAGCGACTCCATCGACGTCCCGGAGGTCTTTGACGACGCTGGACGAGACTGTTCCGCTGCTGACACTCACGGTCAGGTCGACCGGCGTGTTGAGATCCAATGACGTGTTGACCTTGTTCTGGATCGAGGCCGATCCGACGACGACCGCCGTGATCAGCGTGACGCCGATCAGCAGCGCAGTCGATGTCGCGGCAGTGCGTCGTGGATTTCGCATCGAGTTCATGTGGGCCAATTGCCCGGGTACGCCCAATCGGCGTGCGATGGGGCCCGCGAGCCGAATCGCGAAGGGGACGGTCAGTGGGGTCAACAGCACGATTCCAATGAACGAGAGCATCCCTGCCAGCATGCCGACGGCCAATGAGCCCTTGACTCCCAGCACGAGTCCGCCGATGCCGACCAGCAGAAATCCTGTGCCCGTGCCGATCCGCAGTAGACCGGATCGACTTCGTACCTCGACGACGCCTTGGGGATGCAAGGCGCCGAGTGGGGATTGAGCGCTCGCGCGACGGGACGGCGCCCAGGCCGACGCGACTGTCACGGCGATTCCGAGCAGCACCGGAATGGCGACCGCGAACAGTGACAGCGACGGTGAGCTCATGGGCGTCTCAGGTGACAGCTCGCCGATGATCGCGGTACCGGCGACCGCGATCAGCGTCCCCAATGCGACGCCGAGAGCAGATCCGATCACCCCGACCAGTGCCCCTTCGCACACGACAGACCGGGCGACCTGTGCGCGTTGTGCTCCCACACACCGCAGCAGCGCGAGGTCCCGGGCACGTTGGGCCAGCAGGATCGTGAAGGTGTTGGCGATCACGAGGGCACCGACGAACAATGAGATGCCTGCGAACACGAAGATCAGCTTCTGGAAGACATCGATGCCACGGGTAGCGGTCAGTTGCAGCGCGCGACGGTGCTCGTCTCCTGTGAGGACGGTTCCGCCAGATTCGCTGCCCGAACCGAATTCGCGGCTCAGGTGAGCGACAACCGTGGCGGTATCGGTTGCCGTGGCCACGATGTCGAGGGGGAATCCGAAGTCGTCCAGACTGCCGAAGGCGCGTTCGGGCAGGTAGGCAGTCGCCTTGAGCGGTCCGTCCACGTCCTTGACCGTCCCGGTCACGGTCAGCGCTTTGTCACCGGCAGGCAGGTCCAAGGTGATGACGTCTCCGGGTTTGACCCGGTGCTGTGTCGCCTGGGCAGCCGAAAGGGCCACCTCATCGCCCTTCGAGGGCAGACGCCCGGCGTCCGCCTGCTGCCAGCGCAGCGGTGAGGCAGTCGCGATGCTGCCTATCGCGATGTTCTGGGTGCCGTCGGGGAAACGGGCCTTGGCATATGCCTGCCAGTTGGTCGCGACATCGGTCACGCCGGTGGCGTTCTCGGTCTCGCGTGCGGCTGCCGTGAAGGCATCGACAGACCCCATCGCGCTCACCGCGAGATCGGCATTGCGGTACTGCTGTTCGACCGCGTGATTCGACCCTTCACGGGCCGCCTGGCTCAGGGCGTTGATCGCCACGATGAATGCCGTGGCGATCATGATGGCAACGAGTGCGGCGACGTAGCGACGTGCGTACGTCCGCATCGAGGCGAGGATCACGGTACGCACGCTCAGCCGCCGATCTGGCGCAGCGCGTCCAGGATGTCGTCCTGGGTCGGCGCGTCGAGCTGCCCGGCCACGGTCCCGTCAGCGATCAGCACGACCCGGTCGGCGAACGCCGCCGCCGAAGGTTCGTGCGTCACCATGACGGTCGTCTGCCCGAGCTCGCGGACCGAACGGCGCAAGAAGTCGAGGACCTCGTGGCTGGTCCGGCTGTCGAGATTTCCGGTCGGCTCGTCGGCGAACACGATGCGTGGACGGCTCATCAACGCCCGGGCGATTGCGACTCGCTGTTGCTGTCCGCCCGACAGTTGGGTGGGACGGTGGGCGAGACGGTCCCGGATCGCCAGGACGTCGACGAGCTCGTCGAACCAGGTCCAGTCGGGGTCGGTCCCCGCGAGATCGAGGGGGAGCAGCATGTTCTGTTTGGCGGTCAGCATCGGCAGCAGATTGAAGGCCTGGAACACGAAGCCGACATGCTCGCGGCGGAACCGGGTCAGATCGTTGTCAGACATCGTGCCAAGTCGCTGATCGCCGACGACCACCTCGCCCGACGTGGCCTGATCGAGTCCGGCCAGGCAGTGCATCAGCGTCGATTTACCCGATCCGGACGGGCCCATGATCGCGGTGAAACGCTCGCTCTCGATTGTCAGATCAACGCCGGCAAGAGCGTGGACCTCTGCCTCGCCTGAGCCGTACACCTTGGTCAGTCCGGCAGTCCGGGCGGCGATCTTGGGCGTCGTGGAGCGGTCAAGTACCGCGGTGGTATCCATGATCACCACGTTAGAAATATTCTGGGATCGAATCGTCAACCCAGGGGACGACCCTTGTGTCCTGCCGTCATACCCAGGTCGTACTCAGGTGCCGGGGGAGACCAGACCCGTGTCGTAGCCCAGTACCACCAGCTGTACGCGGTCGCGAGAAGCGGTTTTGGCCAGAATCCGGCCGACATGGGTCTTCACGGTCGCCTCGGCAAGGAAGAGCTCGGTGGCGATCTCGGAGTTGGACCGTCCGGCGGCGATGAGACCGAGCACTTCGCGTTCACGGTCGGTCAGGACGGCCAGGCGCTGGTCTTCGTGCCGTGCCGCAAGCGTGTCGGCGACCAGGAACCGCTCCAGCATCCGTCTGGTCGCGCTCGGAGCGACGACGGCATCCCCGGCGTGGACGTCGCGGATGGCGCTGAGCAGGACCTCGGGCTGGGCGTCCTTGAGTAGGAACGCCGAAGCGCCTGCTTTGAGGGCGCTGTAGACATACTCGTCGAGGTCGAAGGTGGTCAGCACGACGATTCGTGGGCGTTCGCCGCGGCCGGCCAGGACGCGGGTCGCCTCGACACCGTCCATGCGCGGCATCCTGATATCCATCAGGACGATGTCGGCCGCCGTCACGGCGAGCAGCTCGGTCGCGGAGGCGCCGTCGCCGGCCTCGCCGACGACCTGCATATCGTCCTGCGACTCCACGAGCATGCGAAAGCCTGCGCGAACCAATTGCTGATCGTCGACCAGGAATACCTTGATCGTCATGTGCGATCCGACATCGGGATGACGGCCAGGACGCGGAAACCGCCTCCGGGGCGCGGGGCGGCGGTCACCTCGCCGGCGTGCACTGCGATACGTTCCCGGATCCCGACGATTCCGTGACCGTGCTCGTCGTTGGCGACGGATCCGCCTCGACCGTCGTCGTCGACTCGGATGTGGACAGCGTCCGTCGTGACCAACAGATCGACCGTGGCGGTGACCTGCGGACCGGCATGCTTCAGCGTGTTGGTGAGAGCTTCCTGTACGACCCGGAACATTGTCAGGCCGGTTGCCGATTCGATCTGGTCGAGGTCGCCGGTGATCTGCAATTCGATCGTCAGGCCACTGTCACGCAGTTGCTGGATCATCGCCGGGATGTCGGTGGCTGTCGGCAACGGGGCGAGGTCGACCTCGGCTTCGCCGTCGCGCAGCAGCCCGAGCAGCTTGCGCATCTCGGTCAGTGAGGCCCGTCCGGTGGCCGAGATCGTGCGCAGCGTGTCGAGGGCCTGCTCAGGTCGTTTCTGTGCGGCGTACAGCGCGCCATCGGCCTGGACGACCATGACCGACAGGCTGTGCGCCACGACATCGTGCATCTCGCGGGCGATGCGCGCGCGTTCGGCCGCCGTCGCGATCTGGGTCTGCTGCTCGGCGTCCCGTTCGAGCTGCGCAGCGCGCTCTTCGAGACTCGCGACATAGGCCCGGCGGGTGCGGGCCAGGTACCCGAGGAGCCAGGCGGCGAAGACCAAGGTCGACAGGACGACGAAATTGGTCGTGAGCGCGGGGACGTCGTCGAGATCGCCCCATCTCGCCGCACCGACGGCGGATCCGAGGAAGCCGGTCCCCAGACTGGCCCAGACGGCCCATTTCGGTCCGAAGGCGGCGATCGCATAGAGGCCGAAAAGCAGCGCGACGTCACCGTAGCGGGGTTGGTCGAACCCGATCGCCTGCAGCAGGAGAAGCGTGCTGATTGCGGTGAACGAGAGCACGGGTGCGTGACGGCGCAGGATCAGCGGCAGGATCAACAAGATGTCGAACGCGAACTGCAGATCGGTCTGGAACAGTCCGAGGAGCACCGGGATCACCAGGAGCATGGCGGTGAGTCCGATGTCGATCCAGATGGAGTCGAGGCGACGCAGCAACTCGGATCGCTCACGCATGCGGTTCAGCCTACTGAGCAGTCGCTGCGTGCGCGTCCACCTGTGGGATGACTTCGTGCACCGGAGGCCGGATTGAGGGCAGCCATTCCTTCGTGGCGCGGGGGCCACGAGGTGTCCTAGTGTCGACGTATCCGCTCAGGCAGCGATCTTCGTCTTGGTCTTTTCCTTGGACTTGTGCTTGTCGCCCTTGGAGACCTTGACGAGCTTTCGCTTCTTGACGGTGTAGCCCTCCGGAAGTGTGCCTTCGCGCATCATGCGCAAAGGGCAGCGCTTGCAGGCAGGTTTATCGCTGCAGCACTTCTTCTTGGGCTTGGGGGGCACAGGCCCAGAGTATCAGGGTGAGGTGAGCCTCGCCTTACTGATAACTCATAAAATCTGATAAAAGGGGAGAATGGGAATTATGGCTGCACCAGCATTCGCCGAACGGCTCAATGAGCAGATCGGCCACGAATTCGAAGCCCATCAGCAGTACATCGCGATTGCGACCTACTACGACGCGCTGACCATGCCGCAGATGGCCGCCCTGTTCTACCAGCAGGCTCAGGAAGAGCGCGATCACGCGATGATGATGGTCCAGTACCTCCTCGATGCCGATCACACCCCGGTCATTCCGGCCATCGCGGCACCGCGCTTCGATTTCGCCGACGTCGTCGCACCCGTCGCGGCCGCGCTCGAGCAGGAGAAGCGGGTGACCGAGCAGATCAACGATCTGACCCGCATCGCCCGCGAGAACCACGACTACGCCTCTGACCAGTTCATGCAGTGGTTCATCAAGGAACAGGTCGAGGAGGTTTCCAAGATGAGCGACCTGCTGGCCGTGGTGACCCGCTCCAAGCACGACTACGAGCGCATCGAGGACTGGGTCGCACGCGAAGAGAAGTCAGCCGGTTCCGATCCGACTGCTCCGCCCATCGCCGGTGGCTAGGCGGCTCCTGGCCGTCGCTACGCTCGCGGTTCTCGCAGCGTGCGGCGGCTCGTCGGACAGCGGCTCGTCGCAGGACGACAAACTCTCGATCGTTGTGACTCTCGACAAGGGTGCCGATCCCACGACGTACGAGTTGTCGTGCGATCCGGTCGGCGGGGATCACCCGCAGCCCGAGCAGGCCTGTGACGTGCTGGACGACGCCGGGGTCGAGGTATTCGAACCCGTGCCGGCCGACACGATGTGCACCGAGCTCTACGGCGGCCCGCAGACCGCAAAGGTCAAGGGCACCTACGACGGCAAGAAGATCGATGCGACGTTCGACCGTACGAACGGCTGTGAGATCGACCGGTGGGAGAAGCTCGGCACGACGTTCTTCAACGTCCCGCTGCTCTGAGGCGCGCGGCTCGTCCCTCGCCGCTCCCGTGCTCGTGCCTCGCACGAGCCGGGCTGCGCTCGGGCCGATGCTTCAGTTAGAACAGGCGGAGGCTCGGGTCGTCGATGCCGCGCAGCTCGTCGTAGTTGACGACGACGCACTCGATCCCGCGGTCGGTCGCCAGGACTCGGGCCTGCGGTTTGATCTCCTGTGCGGCGAAGATGCCTCGGACGGGCCGCAGAGCCGGATCGCGGTTCATGAGTTCGAGGTAGCGGGTCAGCTGCTCGACGCCGTCGATATCGCCGCGGCGCTTGATCTCGACCGCGACCGAGGCGTTGGCGCCGTCCTTGCAGAGCAGATCGACCGGTCCGATGGCGGTCATGAACTCGCGCCGCACCAGACTCATGCCTTCGCCGAGCGCCGACGTGTGCTCGGCCAGGAGCTCTTGCAGATGTTTCTCGACACCGTCCTTCTGCAGGCCGGGGTCGATGCCTAGCTCATGCGCCGAGTCGTGCAGCACTTCCTCGATGCGGATGCGCAGCGTGTCGTCGGTCTTGCCGGCCGTGACGGTCCACTCGACGACGCCGTCGTCAGCAGTTCCCTCACGCAGCGTGCAGGGCGGGCTCATCCAGTTGAGCGGCTTGTAGGAGCCGCCGTCGGAGTGGATCAGCACTGACCCGTCGTTCTTGACCATGATCAGCCGGGTGGCGAGTGGGAGGTGCGCTGCGAGGCGACCGGCGTAGTCGACCTGGCAGCGGGCGATGACGAGCCTCACTTGATGCGGGTGGCTGTGCCGAGCGGCAATTCGAGCTTGTCGCCCACGACCTTGCCTTCGAGCGTGTTGCCGTCATCGCCTACGAGGGTGAGAGCGTCGCCCTTGACGCTGTACTTGCCGGTGAGGAAGTCCTTCACGCCATTGAAGTCTTCGATGAACGTGCCGTCCTCGATCAGGTGGAGCACGTAGTCCTCGGCCGGGATCTCCCAGTCGCCGCGGAGCGCGATAGCGCCTTCCGTATTGGGGTCGACCGAAGGCGCTTGTGACGTGATGGGCGGTGTCGTGGCCGAGGTCTCTGGCGAGGTCACCGGTGCGGGCGCGTCGTCGGAGCCGCATGCGGACAATGCGGTCATCGCGGCGAGGATCGCGGCTGTGGCTACCGTCACACGAAGCTTCATTCAGACTCCCTTTTGGTTAACACTCATAAACGTTACTGTTTCACGACCGCATTATTACTGAGGAGTAGCCATGCAGGACATTGTCGACCGTCTCGTTGCTGACGACCGAAGCGCCGAGATCGCAAGAACGTTGATTCTGCCGTACCTCAACCACGCTGCCACGATGTTCGAGAGCGGTTACGCGACCAGCGATGACGTGGATGCGTCGATGCGATTTGGATGTGGCTACCCTATCGGACCGCTTGCGCTGATCGACGCTCTCGGCGCGCAGACCGTCGTCACCGGACTCGACAAGTTGTACGCGGAGACGGGTGATCCGGTCCACCAGCCCGTCTCGGTGCTCGTCAAGCAGGCCGCTGAAGGAACGAGCTTCGCGTCCACCGCCGCGGGTGAGGCAGCAGGTGCTCCCCAGCTGCGCCACGACATCCGCCGGGTCGGAGTCGTCGGCACCGGAACCATGGCGTCGGGCATCGTCGAAGTCTTCGCGAAGGCGGGATATGACGTGACATTCGTCGGCCGCGGCGAAGACAAGATCGCCGGCGTCATCGCAGCGATCACCAAAAGCCTCGACAAGGCCGTCGCGCGCGGCAAACTCGACGAGAACGGCAAGTCCGACGTGCTCGACCGTCTGACCGGTTCCACCGAACGGGAGGCTC
Source organism: Aeromicrobium sp. P5_D10 (assembly GCF_054049535.1). Classification (NCBI taxonomy): domain Bacteria; kingdom Bacillati; phylum Actinomycetota; class Actinomycetes; order Propionibacteriales; family Nocardioidaceae; genus Aeromicrobium; species Aeromicrobium sp. P5_D10. Next base: position 351,274 of record NZ_JBFUME010000004.1, on the reverse strand, counting down.
TGGCCGACGCCGACATCATCGTCGAGGCGATCGCCGAAGACCTTGAGATCAAGCTTCAGCTGTTCAGGGACCTCGATCGCATCGCCAAGCCGGGCGCGATCCTGGCGACGACGACGTCATCGCTGTCGATCAACGCCTGCGCCGCCGCGACCAAGCGTCCTCAGGACGTCATCGGCATGCACTTCTTCAACCCCGCCGCGATCATGAAGCTCGTCGAGGTCGTCACGGCCGACGAGACATCCGCCGAGGTCGACGAGACCGTGCGGGCACTGTGCCTGGCGACCGGCAAGCACCCCGTCTCCTGCAGTGACCGCGCCGGCTTCATCGTCAACGCTCTGCTGTTTCCGTACCTCAACGACGCGATCAAGCTGCACGAGGCAGAAGGCGGATCGCTGACCGAGATCGACGAAGCGCTCAAGGCGACCAAACTGCCGATGGGGCCGTTCGAGCTCCTCGATGTCGTCGGCAACGACGTCTCGCTGGCGATCCAGCAGTCGCTGGTCAGCGCATTCGGCCATGCGGGCTGGGCGCCGGCTCCGAGCCTCGAGCGGGTTGTCGCCGAGGGCAAACTCGGTCGCAAGACGGGTGCCGGCTTCCACACGTACTGAGCGTCACTGACTGATACGTAGACTGGGCACATGCCTCGTCGACGCGTCCCCCGACCGTCGAACCCGCCCTTGCGTACTGCTCCCGAGCAGCAGGACCGCAAGGTCGACGGCGACTGGATGGTGCGGCCGACCCAAGGGGCGGCGACCAAGGACTACCGTTGCCCGGGATGCTCGCAGCTCATCAGGCGTGGCCTTCCGCATCTCGTGGTGTGGCCCGTCGAGAAGGCGCTGCTCAGCGATGCGGCGATAGACGAGCGCAGGCACTGGCACACACCGTGCTGGTCCAGGCGCCACTGAACGGACGGAAGACTTTCATGAGCCCAAAAATCGGCGGCAACTCGATACTGCCCGCCAGACGCGAGCCGATCACGCTGGAGACGGCTGACGGCCTGACCCTCGTCGGCGAGCTGGCGCTGCCCGCAGATCGAGATCCGGTCGCCACGATGATCTGTCTGCATCCACTGCCGACCCACGGCGGGATGATGGACAGCCACATCTTCCGCAAGGCGGCCTACCGGCTGCCCGAACTCGCCGGGATAGCGGTGCTGCGGTTCAACACGCGCGGCACGACAAGCGTCCAGGGCACGAGCGACGGGACGTTCGAGAACGCTGTGGGGGAGCGCTTCGACGTCGCGGCGGCAGTGGAGTACGCCGAGTTCGCTGAACTTCCCAATATCTGGCTCGTCGGCTGGTCGTTCGGCACCGATCTCGCGCTGATGTACGGGCTGGAGCCCTCCGTGCAGGGCGTCGTCCTGCTGTCGCCCCCGCTGCGGTTCTCCAAGCCTGAGCACTTGCAGGCCTGGGCGGATTCAGGGGTTCCGGTTACAGCGCTGGTGCCCGAACACGATGACTACCTCAAGCCGGACGAGGCACGCCAACGCTTCGCGCCGATCCCGCAGGCCGAGATCATCGCCGTCGACGGAGCCAAACATCTGTGGGTCGGCGACTCCGAGCGGGTGCTCGATGAGATCACGCACAAGCTCGCGCCGCAGGTCCCCGTGCCGTTGCCGACTACCTGGGACGGTCCGATGGAACGGGCCGATCCGTCCGCGTACCGCAACCAGACGGTCGCGGCATTCGCGGACGTTCCGGTCCAGCCTGCCGGCTGATCAGCTGGCAGGCTTGTCCTCTGAGCCTTCTGCGTCCGCGTCGGTCTCCTCGGCATCGGCCGACTCGTCGGCTTCATTCGCGGCATCCTCTGCCTCCGATGCCGCATCCACCTCGGCGGCGTTGGGAGCGAATGACGAGACGATATCGCGCAGCTGACCCATCTGGGCCATGATGCCGTCACGTCGACGCTGAAGCTCTTCGACCTCGGCGCGCAGGACTCGGGTCTGGCGTTCGACGTCGGTTGTCGCGGTGACCCGGATCTTCTGTGCTTCGGCGTTCGCGCCGGAGACGAGCTGCTGGGCCTCTGCCTTGGCATTGTCGAGCAGGCGGGTCGCCTCCGCGGTGGCGGCATCGCGTGCCTTGACGGCCTGGGCCATGATGTCGCGGGCCCGCTCATCGGCCGCCTTGGCGCGGGTCTCGGCATCCTTGACCAGCTTGGCCGTCTGCTCGGTGGCCGACGCGTGATTCTCCGAAGCCTCGCGGGCGAGGCGTTCCTTCTCCACTGCCAGGACCCGGCGCGCCTCGGTGACCTCGCGGTCGGCCGCCGCGCGGGCCTGCTCGACTTCGCGGGTCGCGCCTAGACGCATGTTCTGGGCGTCCTGCTCGGCGGCGAGCTTGAGCTGGGCGACCTCGCGCTCGGCCTGCGCACGCAGATCTTCGGTCTGCGCCTCGGCATCGGCGTGCATGGCTTCGGCGTCCTCGAGGAGCTGCTTGCGCTTCTCCTCCAGCTCGGCCACGGCCTGCCCGCGCAGCTGTTCGGCGTCGTGCTGGGCCGTGGCGCGCACCATCGCGGCCTCTTCCTCGGCGTTCTTGACGAGCTCATCGGCCTCGCGGGTCGCCCGGCTGCGAACGTCTTCGGCTTCCTGCTCGGCCAGTCCTAGGAGCTGGGCGGCGTGATTGCCCAGCCCGGTGTAGTTCGGCGTCTCGACCGACTCGACCCGTTCCTTGAGCTTCTCGACGCTCTCGCGGAGACTCTCGTTCTCATCCTGGGCGGCGTGCAGGCCCTCGGCGAGCCGGTGGATCTCGGCCGTCTGGGTGCGGACCCAGGCATCGACGGCATCGCTGTCGTAGCCGCCGCGGCGAGCCAGCGGAAAGGACGCGTCGGCCGCCGGCGAGGCAGCATCGAAGATGGACAAACCGGGCTGGTCGGACATGCAGATCCCTCGTGACGAACCTTGAGAGGTCGTGCCCGGGCTCGGTGGGTGAACTTTTCGACAGCTCTCAGATCCCGCGGAAGCGGTTGATCTTGTCGATGTGCTTGGCCCGCTTGTCCTCGTCGCGGACGCCGAGGCCTTCCTCGGGTGCGAGGCACAGGACGCCGACCTTGCCCTGGTGCAGGTTGTGGTGCACATCGAGCGCTGCCTGACCGGTGTTCTCCAGGGTGTAGACCTTCGAGACCGTCGGGTGGATGAGGCCCTTGTCGATCAGCTTGTTGGCCTCCCACGATTCGCGGTAGTTCGCGAAGTGCGAGCTCTTGATGTTCTTGAGGTTCATCCACAAGTACCGGTTGTCGTACTGGTGCATGTAGCCCGATGTCGACGCACAGGTCACGATCGTGCCGCCCTTGCGTGCGACGTAGACGCTGGCGCCGAAGGTCTCGCGTCCCGGGTGCTCGAAGACGATGTCGGGATCGTCGCCGCCGGTCAGCTCACGGATCTTCTTGCCGAAGCGCTGCCACTCCTTGGGATCCTGGGTGTTCTCGTCCTTCCAGAACTTGTAGTTCTCGGCCGAACGGTCGATGACGAGCTCAGCGCCCATCTTGCGGACGATCTCGGCCTTCTCGGGGGACGACACGACGCACACCGGCGTCGCACCGCCGTTGAGCGCGAACTGCGTCGCGTAAGAGCCGAGACCACCCGAGGCGCCCCAGATCAGGACCGTGTCGCCCTGCTTCATGTTGGCGCCGTTGGTCGAGACGAGCTGGCGGTACGCCGTGGAGTTGACCAGGCCGGGGCTGGCGGCCTCTTCCCAGGTCAGGTGGGCCGGCTTCGGCATGAGCTGATTGGCCTTGACGATCGCCAACTGCGCGAGCCCGCCGAAGTTGGTCTCGAAGCCCCAGATGCGCTGCTCGGGGTCCATCATCGTGTCGTTGTGACCGTCGGGGCTCTCGAGCTCGACCGACAGGCAATGGGCGACGACCTCACGGCCGGGTGCCCATTTGTTGACGCCAGGACCGACGCGCAGCACGACGCCGGACAGATCCGAGCCGACGACGTGGTACGGCAGATCATGGCGCTTGGTGTATTCGCTGAGTCGGCCGTAGCGCTCCAGGAAGCTGAACGTCGAGACAGGCTCGAAGATCGAGGTCCAGACGGTGTTGTAGTTGATCGCGCTGGCCATGACGGCAACGAGTGCCTCGCCTGGCGCGAGCTCGGGAATCGGTACATCGTCGAGGTGCAGGCTCTTGCGAGGATCCTTGTCCCTGCTGGCCATTCCCTCGAACATGTCGACTTCGTCCTTGTGGACGGTGATGCCCTTGTAGGAGTCGGGTAGGGCGATGGACGCGAAATCCTCGGGGGCGGTGTCGCCGGCGAGGATGGCATCAAGGATCTGCTGCACGGGTGGTACCTCCAGGTAGATATCCCGGCGATGTTACCGAGCGTTAACCATCGGGCAACACCCGTCAGCGATGTGATCCAGAACTCAGTGTGCAGATTGCTTGGCCGGTTCGACCAATTCGACCAACACGCCGCCGGCGTCCTTGGGGTGTACGAAGTTGACCCGTGAGTCCGACGTTCCGCGCTTGGGAGCGTCGTACAGCAGCCGGACGCCGCGTTCGCGCAGGATCGCCGAGACAGCTTCGATGTCGGCGACGCGGTACGCGAGCTGCTGGATGCCCTGGCCGTTGCGGGCGATGAACTTGGCGATCGTCGACTCTTCGCTCAGCGGTGCGAGCAGCTGGATGCGGGTGTCGGAGTCGCCGACCGCCAGCATCGCCTCGCGGACGCCCTGCTCCTCGTTGACCTCTTCGTGCACCGAGTGCAAGCCGAAGGTCTTGGCGTAGAAGTCCAGCGCGTCATCGAGGTCGGGCACCGCGATGCCGACGTGGTCGATCGTCAGGAGCAGATGGTCGGGGACCAGTGGGGTCGTCATGCTGTCGAGGGTAAAGCACACTTGAGAGGGGTACCGACGTGATCCCGGGCACACGCGGGTTAACGACCCATTACCTGTGAGTAAAGTGAAGAAACCGTCTTCGAAGGAGCACATCTCATGACCGAGTCCGTCATTGTTGCTGGCGCACGCACCCCGATCGGCCGTCTTCTCGGCGGTCTGAAAACCCTGTCGGGTTCAGACCTCGGCGGTCTGGCCATCAAGGGGGCCCTGGAGAAGGCCGGCATCTCCGGCGAACAGGTCGACTACGTCATCATGGGTCAGGTGCTGCAGGCCGGCGCGGGACAGATCCCGGCGCGCCAAGCGGCATTCAAGGGCGGCATCCCGCTCGGCGTCCCTGCCTTGACGATCAACAAGGTGTGCCTGTCTGGCATCAACGCGATCGCTCTGGCCGATCAGCTGATCCGCGCCGGTGAGTACGACATCGTCGTCGCCGGCGGCCAGGAGTCGATGACCCAGGCGCCGCATTTCCTGGCCGGCTCGCGCGAGGGCACCAAGTACGGCGACACCAAGCTCGTCGACCACATGGCGTACGACGGTCTGTGGGATGCGATCACGGATCAGGCGATGGGCGGCCTGACCGAGCAGATCAACAAGGACGTGCAGAACTTCACCCGCGAAGAGCAGGACGCGTTCAGCGCCCGTTCCCACCAACTGGCCGCGGCCGCTGCCAAGAACGGCCTGTTCGACGATGAGATCGTTCCGGTCGAGATCCCGTCCCGCCGGGGCGATCCGGTTGTCGTCTCGGCCGATGAGGGCGTCCGTGGCGACACGACGACCGAGTCATTGGGCAAGCTGCGTCCGGCCTTCGTCAAGGACGGCACGATCACGGCCGGTTCGGCCAGCCAGATCTCTGACGGTGCGGCCGCGGTCGTCGTCATGAGCAAGGCCAAGGCCGAAGAGCTGGGCCTCTCGTGGATCGCCGAGATCGGCGCTGCCGGTGTCGTGGCGGGTCCCGACTCGAGCCTGCAGAGCCAGCCTGCCAATGCGATCAAGAAGGCACTGGACAAGGAAGGCATCACCGCCGCGGACCTCGACCTGGTCGAGCTCAACGAGGCATTCGCCGCTGTCGGCATCGCCAGCGCGGCTGAGCTCGGAATCTCCGAGGACATCGTCAACGTCAACGGTGGCGCGATCGCGCTGGGTCACCCCATCGGTGCCTCGGGCGCCCGTATCGTGCTGCACCTGGCTCTCGAGCTGGGTCGCCGTGGCGGCGGCGTCGGCGCGGCGGCCTTGTGCGGCGGCGGAGGTCAGGGCGATGCGCTGATCATCCGCGTGCCCAAGAAGTAGCAGAACGCGTGAGTCGAGACAGTCGCGCCACGCCCGTGGCCGAGCTCGTAGAACGAGCCCAGGCCGCAGAACCTCGGGCCGTGGCGCGGCTGATCTCATTGGTCGAAGATCGCTCACCGGTGCTGCGCGAAGTCAGCGCGGCCTTGACGCCGCTCGTGGGCCGGGCCCATATCGTCGGCCTGACGGGTTCTCCCGGCGTCGGTAAATCGACTTCGACATCGGCACTTGTGGCCGCATTGCGGCAACAGGGCAGACGGGTTGGTGTGCTCGCGGTCGATCCGTCGTCCCCGTTCTCCGGCGGGGCTCTGCTGGGCGACCGGATCCGCATGCAGGACCACGCGCTCGATGATGGCGTCTTCATCCGGTCGATGGCCAGTCGGGGACACCTGGGGGGACTGTCGGCGACGGCCCCCCAGGCATTGCGCGTGCTCGATGCCGCGGGATGCGATGTGATCCTGGTCGAAACGGTCGGCGTCGGCCAGTCCGAGGTCGAGGTGGCCGGGCTGGTCGACACGACACTGGTGTTGTTGGCGCCCGGCATGGGTGACGGCATCCAAGCTGCCAAAGCCGGGATCCTCGAGATCGGTGACATCTTCGTGGTCAACAAGGCCGACCGCGACGGTGCCGCCACCACAAGACGCGAACTGCGGTCGGTCATCGCCATGACGGATCGGGCCGACGGAGCCTGGAAGCCGCCGATTCTGCTGACCACGGCGACGACCGGCGACGGCGTCGCCGAAGTCGTCGACGAGATCGTCGCCCACAAGGCGCATCTCGACGAGTCGGGCGAGCTGGTCCGGAGACGTCTCGCGCGGATCCGTCGTGAGATCGAGGGTCTCGCGCTCGCTGAAGTGCAGTCGAGGTTCGCGCACCTTTCAGCAGATGTCCGGCTCGACACCCTCGCCGATCAGGTCCTGGCGGGCCGAACAGATCCGTTCGCAGCGGCCGACATGCTGGTCGAGAGCCTATGACCGGCGCGCCTGCGTCGGTTCGGCGGCGTTTTGTGTGCAGAATGACTGCGTGCTGAAGAAGGTCATCACCCTGCTCGTCATCGGGTTCATCATTTACTACTTGTTGAACACGCCGAAGAGCGCTGCCGACGTCGTGAGCGATGCTTTCGACGGCATCATCGACGCCTTCGACCAGATCCGAGTCTTCTTCAACGAGCTCGTCGGGTAGGTCTGTCGTGATCCGAGCGTTGCTCGATCGCCTTCCGGAGCAGGACGTCGACCGCCACCTTCTCGATGACGAGGGCGAGATTGTCATCGACCTCGTCCGGCATCACCGGATCGTGTTCTGGCGACCCATCGCCGAAGCTCTCGGGGCGGTTCTGCTCTGGGTTCTCAGTGTCGTCGGCCCGATCAGCCTCGGCTGGTTCTTCATCCTCGCCGGCTTCGCGGTGCTGGGACATGCGCTGTACCTCACGGCGCGTGAGCACCGCGATATCTTCGTCATCACCAATATGAGGGTCTTCCGCATGTCGGGGGTCTTCTCGGTTCGTATCGCCACGATGCCGATAACCCGCATCCTCGACATCACAGTCGAGAAGCCGCTGCTGGGTCGCATGCTCGGTTACGGGCATTTCATCTTCGAATCCGCAGCTCAGGCCCAAGGACTGCGAAATATCCGTTTCATCGGCGACCCCGACGCCCGAGATCTGACGATCCAACGTGTCATCCAGCGTTCAGGCCTGCGTGGCAGGACCGTGGAACAACGTCTGATGGACGGCAACTGACCGAGTTTCCCAAGCCTTCATACAATGGCAGGCATGAACTTCTCGCGCCCCGGTGCCATTGATCTGTCCGCGCTGAAGCAACCCGCCTCGCGCCCGGCCACGCCTGCCTCCGGTGGGGGAGCGGGCTCGTACATCGTCGACATCGACGAGGCGACATTCCAGACCGTCGCGCTGGAAGGCTCGATGTCGTACGTCGTCGTGCTGGGACTGTGGTCCCCCCGTTCGCCGCAGGCCGGCTCGTTCAACGAAACACTTGCCGCAGTCGTCGATTCGTACGACGGACAGATCCTGCTCGCGCGCGTCGACGTCGATGCCAACCCGCAGATCGCCCAGGCGCTCAATATCCAAGGCGTCCCGTATGTCGCCGGCCTCGTGAAGGGGCAGCCGGTGCCCTTGTTCCAGGGCACGGTCGACGAGATCGAGATCCGCAGATTCTTCGACGAGCTGGTCAAGATCGCAGCCGAGAACGGTCTGACGGGTCGGGCGCCATCAGTCGGCGCAGCGCCCGCCGGTGCCGATGAGGCTCCCGAGCCGGAGGATCCGCGCTTCGCGCCGGCCGAAGAAGCGTTCATGGCCAGCGACTTCGAGACCGCCGTGGCCGAGTACGAGAAGCTGCGCGTCCAGTACCCCGCAGATGTCGAAGTCGCCGAGCGGCTCGCTCGGGTCAAGTGGCTGTCGCGCACTCAGAACGTCGACCTCCAGGCAGCACGCAAAGCCGCCGCCGACCATCCCGACGACATCGCAGCGCAGTTGCTTGTCGCCGATCTCGACGTCAGCGGAGGTCAGGTCGACGATGCCTTCGCTCGCCTGATCGATGTCGTCAAGCGCACCACCGGCGATGAACGCGATCTCGTGCGTGAGCGGCTCCTCGAGCTGTTCACGGTGGTCGGGATCGCCGATCCCTCGGTCATGGCTGCTCGCCGTGCACTGGCCAGCGCATTGTTCTGAGCCTGAACGCGGGCACGAAACGGCGTCAGCTTGACGCTTGCGGGGTGCGCTGACGGGTAAGGTCATGGCGGCGCCCCACGGGTGGGTGTCGGACGGAGCGTGTCGATGCGGGCGAAGGCGGGCTGGGGCGCGTCCATTGTGGGCGTGGTCGTGGCTCTGCTCGGAGCGGCCATCATGGCCGTTCTCGGACCCGACAGCCGATTCCTGGCCGGCACGCACCCGATCGAGACCGATGCGGTCGCGGTGGTCACAGCGCCCAAGGTCATCAGCTGGGCCAATGTCCGCGTCGATGTGCTGGCCGAGGTCCCGGCGCGCAAGCCGATCTTCGTCGGTATGGCCAACTCTGTCGACGTCGAGAACTACGTCGCCAAGAGCCAGCGGCTGGAGATCACGAAGTTCCAACGCCCGTGGAAGCTCAAGACACGCAGCATCGATGGCACGCCCAGCCTGCCGGGCGCCCCGACCGCGTTGGATTGGTGGATCGCGAGTTCGGCAGGGCTGGGCGGCACGAGCATCAGCGCCGATCTGCCCGACGAGACGGTCTCACTGGCCGTCCTGTCGGTCGGTTCGTCGAATCTGTCCGGACTGAAAGTGACCGTCGCCTATGGCGTCGCAGGTGGGTTCGCCAAGGGGGGCGCGCTGTTGCTGCTCGGACTCGGACTGGCCTGGGTCGGCGTGTTGGTCCGTCGTGGCCGGTTGTGGAATGACGACGACTGGGACGACGAGGACCCGGCCGACGATGAGCTCGTGGTCTACGTCTATCTCGACGAGGACGGTGTGGAACACGAGATCTCGGCCGAAGAGGCCGCAGACATGGATGTGGTCGACGAGGTCGTGGAGACCGAGCCGGCGGACCGCGACGAACAAGTGGTCTACGTTTTCGTCGATGACGATGGTGTGGAACATGAGGTCAGCGAAGCCGAACTCGCCGATTTCGAGATTGTCGACGAAGAGGAGGATCGCAGATGAGACGCCTGGCGGTCCTGGTCTGTGTCGCAGCGCTTGCCGCCTGCGCGGTGCCGCATGAGCGCGGCGATCAGGTTGTGCGTAAGACCGCGGCTCGTCCGGCGGACGTCACCGAGATATTCAAGCGCTACACCGAGGTGCGCAATGCCGCCGCCGAGCTGCTCGACGCGAAACCCTTGTCGACGGTCGAAAGTGGTCCGGTCCTGGCGATCGACACCGGCTCCTTCGAGGTTTCGCAGCGCCTGGCCACATCCCAGCCGGGCGATGTGTCGACCGCCGACGTCCTCGACGTCCTGACGCCTCGGTTCACCAAGTACCCCATCTGGTTCTACGCCGTCGTGCGCGACGACGTCCGCGATGTCAAACGGGTCCAGGTGTTTCAGCGTGCCTCGGCTGCGGATCCCTGGTTCCTGGTCGCGAGTCCTGAGACATTGCTCGAGACCACACTGCCCGGAGTCCGTACCAAAGGCGGCGCGCCGGTCAAAGTCAGTCCGAGCGACGATGTCGGCGTTTCGATGTCGATCAAGGACGCCGCCGCGGCGTATGCGGCGGTCCTCGCCGATCCCGAGGCGTCCGGCGCCAAGAAGATCGAGAATGACTCGTTCATCAAGCAGATGCGGCAGGCCGCAGCGACGAATGCCGGTCTGCCAGGGGTCAAGTTCTCGCAGTCCTGGGCCGCGGATGACGTGAAGTACGCGCTGCGGACGTCGGACGGCGGTGCGTTGGCGTTCGTGACGCTGCTGCGGACCGACACCTATGACGTCGAGGACGGGCTGTCGATCACCTGGCCGGACGGCTCGCCGCAGAAGGCATTCCTGGAATCCGGGATCGCCGGGACGGGCAGGCTCAACTACTACCACCAGATCCTTCTCTACCTGCCCGGAGGAGATGGCAAGCCGCGGGCCCTGGGCCAGTACGGCGGTGTCGTCAGCGCGGATTCCGAGGGCCTCGGACGCTGAGGTGTCGTGCTGTCCCCCTATCGTCGGGGCCGAGCGTGACGTCCTCTAGACTGACCCGGCTACGGGATGTAGCGCAGCTTGGTAGCGCGCGCCGTTTGGGGCGGTGAGGTCGCAGGTTCGAATCCTGTCATCCCGACTGTGTGATCTCAGGACACATGAATCTCCCGGACCCGCCTGAGCGGGCCGGGAGTTCTTGTGTCGCGAGCCGAGTCCTCTCGCTGGACCCGTCGGGCATCATCGACGACTTCGATCGGGTGCCTACCGGCTCTGAGCGCCGTGAGATGCCTTGCACGTGGTGGTGCATTCTCGGACAATTCGGCTTCATGAGAGACTGGAGGGACGCTTTGACGGCCGGACACGGCCGCAGCGGGTCAAGCCGACCCCCCACCGAGATCATGCAGGAGTCACCCACGTGAAAAGCACCACCGAGACACTGAGCCCGACACGGGTCAAGCTCACCATCGAGGTGCCGTTCGAGGAGTTCAAGCCCAGTCTTGACACTGCCTACAAGACCATCGGCTCGCAGATCACGATCCCCGGTTTCCGCAAGGGCAAGGTCCCCGCGGCAATCGTCGACCAGCGTGTCGGACGTGGTGCAGTGCTCGACGAGGCCCTCAACGCGGCGCTGCCCGGCTGGTACAGCCAGGCCCTCCAGGACACCAACGTCCAGCCGCTGAGCCAGCCCGAGATCGACCTGTCGACCTTCGAGGACGGCGAGCCGATCGTCGTCACCGCCGAGCTCGATGTGCGCCCCGAACTCGATCTGCCCGATCTGTCCTCGATCGAGGTCACGGTCGAAGACGCCGAGGTCACCGAAGACGACGTCACCGAGCAGCTGACGGCTCTGCAGGAGCGGTTCGCGACGTTCTCCGAAGTCGACCGTCCCGTCGCCGACGGTGACTTCCTGACGATCGACCTGTCCGCCGCGCAGAACGGTGAACTGATCCCCGAGGCCCAGGCCGACGGAATGCCCTACACCGTGGGCAAGGCCACGATGCTCGACGGACTCGACGAGGCCGTCATCGGTCTGTCGGCCGGAGAGTCCAAGACGTTCACGACTCAGCTCGTCGGCGGAGAGCTCGCCGGCCAGGACGTCGAGGTCACCGTCAAGGTGCAGGACGTCAAGGAGCAGCAGCTGCCCGAACTCGACGAGGAGTTCGCACAGACGGCTTCGGAGTTCGACTCGATCGACGAACTGCGTGCCGATCTGACCGAGCGGGTTACCCGTGGCAAGCGCATGCAGCAGGCCAACGAGGCTCGCGACCTGGTCCTGGACGAGATCGTCAGCAAGATCGACGCACCGTTGCCCGAGTCCCTCGTCACCGAGGAGATCACGAGCCGTCGTCAGCAGATCGAGCAGCAGTTGGCCGCCGCCGGCGTCTCGTTCGAGACGTACCTCGATGACGAAGAGCAGACCGTCGACGAGTTCGAGGCCGAGCTGGAGAAGCGGGTCCGCGACTCGCTCGTCGCCCAGTTCGTGCTCGACCAGGTTGTGGCGACCGAAGAGTTCGGCATCGACGACAGCGAGTTGTCGCAGCACATCATGCGCCGCGCGCAGCAGTCGGGCGAAGACCCGAACTCGTACATCCAGCACATCATGGAGCACAACCACGTGCCCGAGATGGTCAGTGAAGTCCTGCGCGGCAAGGCGCTCGCCTCGCTGGTCGAGGGTGCCAAGGTCTCCGACAAGTCGGGCAATGTCATCGAGCTGTCGAAGCTGCGCGCCGACGGAACGTTCGGCGACGACGAAGAGCCGCAAGAGGCGTGACTCACGCCTCCCTTCGGGGAGGTTCACTTCGCGTCCAGATACCGGCAGTATGGGAACATGTCTGCCGGACCCGCACGAACCACGGACGTCGCGGCACTCGCGCTCGATTATGGTGAACGCCTAATCGTCGGGAGTGCCCGCGATGTCCATCGTGCTGTGTCGGCGCGGGTGTTCCGCGCGACCCATATCGTGGGTGGGCACGTACCCGAGTCGCTGCACGATGCTGTGGTGACTTCGGTCTACGGCGCGATATCGGGAGTGCTTCGTGTTTCGAGCGGTTCGGTCCGCGCCTTGGCCAGCCGGGGCGTCGGGCGTCCCGTGGAGTCGGGGCCGCGTGGACGGCTGGTCGTGGCCGCGATCAACGGCCTGATCGGCGACGAGCTGCGTATGCTCGACGATCCGCATGCGATCTCGATGGCAGTGCGGGTCGATGGAGCCGATGTCGCGCTGACGCCATGGCCCCTCGCGGAGGCATTCCGATCAGGAACGAGCCATCCGGTGATCTTCGTGCACGGATTGTGCGAGAACGACGAGTCGTGGACTCACGGTGCGAAGACCCACGGTACGACCTATGCCGACCGGATCGCCGCCGAGACAGATGGCACCGCGGTGATGATCCGGTACAACACCGGGTTGCACATCTCCGAGAACGGCAAGCACCTCGATGTGCTGATCCAGCAACTTGTGGCGAATTGGCCCGTGCCGGTCACCCGCATCACATTGGTGGGTCATTCGATGGGCGGGCTCGTCGCGCGTGCTGCGACCAATCACGCGACTGCGGCGGGCGAGACGTGGCAGCACCTTGTCCGCGACGTGATCTGCCTCGGCACGCCGCACACTGGCGCGAACCTGGAGAAGGTCGCCCATGTCGGTTCGCGGCTCCTGCGATTCTGGCCGCAGTCACGTCCATTCGGTGCGATCCTCGACCAGCGTTCGGCCGGGATAGTCGATCTGCGGCACGGCTACATCACCCGTGATGAGTGGGAAGGGCAGGACCTCACGCAGCAGTGGGGTCTCGACCGGATCGCGGCGGCTCCGCTCGCGCATGCGGAATATCACTTCGTGGCGGCGACGCTGGGCGCTTCGCACGGTCATCCGTTGAGCGCGGTCCTGGGCGATCTGCTGGTGCATTTCTCCTCTGCGACCGGCGTCGGTCGTACCGGTCCGGTTGTCGACGGTGCGAGTTTCGAATATCTGCCGAGCGTCCACCACTTCGCGCTGCTCAACCACCCGCAGATCGGCGACTGGCTGGTGGACTGGCTCAACGCGCGCACGCACAATCCGCGGGCGCTACCGGCCGCACCGCAACACGCCTGACATATTCGGATTATCTGGATAGGCTCAGGGTTCATCGATCTGAGGAGAACCGTGCCGAATCAGCAGCTCATCGAGGGCAGTGTCGACATCGCTGCCGCACCGTCAGTCGTATGGACCCTGGTGTCCGATCTCAAGCGGATGGGGGAGTGGAGCCCGCAGTGTCGCAAGATGATCGTCTTCGGCAAGGACGTCAAGCTCGGGACCCGCACGCTGAATCTCAACGGCCGTGGGAAGCTGCGCTGGCCGACCAATGCCAAGGTCGTCGCGTTCGAGCCGAACCGCCGGTTGGCGTTTCGGATCGTCGAGAACCGGACGATCTGGACATATGACCTGGAGGAGACGGAGTTCGGCACCCGGTTGACGGAGAGCCGCTCGGCTCCCAAGGGGGTTTCGAAGGTCTCCAATGTGCTGACCCAGAACGTCCTGGGCGGCACCGACAACTTCGAGGTCGAGCTCGACGGCGGTATCAACGCGACGCTGACCCGGATCAAGGCTGCGGCCGAGGCCGCCTGATGGGACAGCCGCCACTCGAAGCTTCGATCGACATCACCGCATCGCCCGCTGCGGTGTGGGCCGAAGTGTCGGACCTGAAGGCCATGAAGGATCGCAGTCCGGAGTTGGTGCGCACCTGGCTGCGCGGACGTCCTCGAGTGGGTGCGCGGGCGGTCCACCTCAACCGTCGCCGGGGCTTCGTCTGGCCGACGACGAGCCGGATCACCCGGTGGAAGGATCCGGCGCATGATTCGGGTCGTGGGGCCTTGGCCTTTCACGTGTGGCCGACCGATGTCGAATGGTCCTACGAGCTGGAGCCGCTCGACGGCGGTGCCCGCACGCGGTTGACCGAGCGCCGCACCGCACTGGTGAACCCGAGCCTGGCGGTTCGGTTGACCGCCAAATACGCCCTGGGCGGGGCCGAAAGCCACGACAAGGAACTGGAAAAGGGAATGAAACAAACCCTCGCTGCGATCCAATCCGTGCTCGCGAGTCGCTAAATCACGCTTCGCGAGTCACTGACTCGCCCGACGTTTCTCGCGGGTAGTAATTCAGTGACTCGGCGGCGGTAAGTAGGTGGCTCGCGAGCGTTGCGGTCAGCGGTCGACGAGGGTGAGTTCGAAGGCGTAGAGATCGGGGCGGTAGGCATGGCGACCGTATTCGACGGCGCGACCGGCGTTGTCGTAGGCGGTGCGTTGCATCGTCAGCAGGGGAGCGCCCTTGCGTTCGCGCAGGAGCTTGCCCTCCTCGACGGTGGCGCCGCGTGCGCCGATGCGCTGGCGGGCGACCCGCATCACGACTCCGCAGTCGCGCAGATGGGCGTACAGTCCGGTCTCGGTCAGATCGACCGCTGCCAGATCGACGACATCGACCGGCAGGAAGTTGTGCATCAGGGCAAGCGGCTCGCGATCGACCCAGCGGAGCCGTTCGAGCGACCAGACATCGGCTCCGACGGGGACCTGCAGTTCGCGGGCGATGTCATCGTCGGCCGGCACCTTGCCCACCGACAGCACATCGGTGCGGGGACGCTGACCTGCGGCGCTGAGATCGTCGTGCAGGCTCGTGAGCTCGACCGAACGTCGGATCTTGCCGTGCACGACCTGTGTGCCGACGCCGCGCTTGCGCACCAGCATCCCCTTGTCGACCAGAACCTGGATCGCCTGACGCATGGTCGGACGCGACAGGCCGAGGTCGGCCGCGAGCGAGATCTCATTGTCGATCCGCTCACCCGGGGCAATGGTGCCGTCGAGGATCGCTCGCTCGAACTGTTCTGCCACCTGGAAGTACAGCGGGACGGGGCTGGATCGATCCAGGGTGAAGTGGGGGCCGGGCATGCCGCCCAATCTATCGGCAGAAATGGTCATGTCAATATGTCAGGACAAAGGCTTGACATGCGGTTGTGCTCTGGGACACACTCGGTCTACCGACTTTGTCACGACAAATAGAACTCGACAAACAGAAACGTGAGGAATCAGTGTCCACGACCCCGCTCCGCATCGCCGGCGCCCCGATCTCCTGGGGTGTGTGCGAAGTCCCCGGCTGGGGATACCAGATGCCCGCCGATCGAGTCCTCACTGAGATGCAGTCCCTCGGGATCGTCGCCACCGAATTCGGCCCCGACGGCTTCCTTCCCGAAGACCCCACCGAGAAGGCCGAATTCCTGCACGGATACGGTCTCCAGGCCGTCGGCGGCTTCCTGCCCGTCGTACTGGCTGATCCCGATCACGATCCACTGCCCGAGGTCGACACGTTCATCGACGCCTGCCTTGCTTCCGGTGCCGGGGTCGTCGTGCTGGCGGCCTCGACAGGGGCCGATGGCTACGACGCCCGCCCGGTGCTGGACGAGCTGCAGTGGAAGACGCTGCTGATCAATCTCGACCGCATCGCCGATCACGCCGCGAGTCGCGGTGTGGTCGCCGCGATCCACCCCCACATGGGCACGCTGGTGGAGAATGCCGCCGATGTGCAGCGCGTCATCGAGGGCTCGCATGTGGGCTTGTGTATCGACACCGGGCACTTGGCCGCCGCTGGCGCCGATCCCGTCGCGATCGCGCTGGCCAACCTCGACCGAGTCAAGCATGTGCACCTCAAAGATGTCGACGCTGCTGCCGCGGCCAAGGTCGTGTCGGGCGAGGTGACCTTCGCCGACGCTGTCGCGGGAGGGATGTGGCAGATCCTCGGCGAGGGCGATGTCGACATCCGCGCCATGATCGCGGCGCTGCGTGCCCACGGCTACGACGGCTGGTGGGTGCTGGAGCAGGACGTCATGTTCAAGGACGGCGCGCCGTCCGGCGAAGGCCCCGTCGCCGACGTCCGCTCATGCCTGACGTTCGTTCAGGAGGCGCTTGCATGACAGGCCACGAACTCATCACGATGGGACGTGTGGGCGTCGACATCTACCCGGAACAGATCGGCGTCGGCCTCGAGGACGTGACGTCCTTCGCCAAATTCCTCGGCGGCAGCGCGACCAATGTCGCGGTCGCTGCTTCCCGCCTGGGCCGCCGTTCGGCCGTCATCACCCGCACGGGCGACGATCCGTTCGGCACGTTCATCCACCGCGCGCTCGGCGGCTTCGGCGTCGATGACCAGTTCGTGTCGCCTGTTGACGCACTGCCCACGCCCGTGACGTTCTGCGAGATCTTCCCGCCCGACGATTTCCCGCTGTACTTCTACCGCGAGCCCAAGGCTCCGGACCTCGAGATCAACGTCGACGAGCTCGATTTCGACGCGATTCGAGCGGCCGATGTCTTCTGGATCACGGTCACCGGCCTATCGCAGGAGCCCAGCCGCGAGGCACATCTCGCGGCGCTCGAGGCCCGTGGCACGCGTGGAATCACCGTCCTCGACCTCGACTACCGGCCCATGTTCTGGGAGTCGCCCGAGCAGGCCCATCAGCAGGTACAGGCCGCGCTGCCGCACGTCACGGTCGCCCTCGGCAATCGTGAGGAGTGCCAGGTCGCGGTCGGCGAGACCGATCCGCAGGCCGCCGCGAAGGCGCTGCGCGCGACCGGCGTCGAGCTCGCGATCGTCAAGCAGGGTCCCGCCGGGGTACTGGGGGTGCGGGGTGACGAGTCGGTCGTCGTTCCGCCGGTGCCGGTCGCCGTCGTCAACGGTCTCGGTGCGGGGGACGCCTTCGGCGGCTCGCTGGTCCACGGGCTGTTGAGCGGCTGGGACCTGACCCGGATGCTCTCGTTCTCCAATGCTGCCGGCGCCTATGTCGCCGGACAGTTGTCGTGCGCCGACGCTATGCCCACCGTCGACCAGGTCGACGCCGTTCTTTCTCGAGGAAGGGTCTGATGACCTCCGTCACCGCCCAGGACATCGCCCGGCTCGTCACGACCCGGGTCGAGCATCCCGAACGGGTCGCCGAGCTCAATGCATCGCGCACCCAGCCGACCAGCCTGGTCGGCAGCACCGGACGGCTGCTGCTCGTCGCTGCGGATCACCCCGCGCGCGGGGCGCTGCGCGCAGGCGACGATCCGCTCGCGATGGGCGACCGCGCCGAACTGCTGAATCGCATGGTGCGCGCGCTGGACCGTCCGGGCGTCGACGGCGTGCTCGGCACGGCCGACGTCATCGAGGACCTGTTGCTGCTCGGCGCACTCGACGACAAGGTTGTCATCGGTTCGATGAACCGTGGCGGACTGGCCGGGACGGTGTTCGAGATCGACGACCGCTTCACGGGCTTCGACGCAGCGTCGATCGCTTCGGCGGGATACCAGGGCGGCAAGATGCTGTTCCGGATCGACCCCACGGACCCCGCGACGCCGGCCACGATGCAGGCCTGCGCCCAGGCCGTCGACGAGCTCGCACAGAGCCGGGTCATGGCGATGGTCGAGCCCTTCATTTCCGGACGGGACGAGTCGGGGCGCATGCGCAATGACCTGTCGACCGAGGCTGTCGTCCGTTCGGCGACGGTTGCAGCAGGACTGGCCTCGACTTCGGCGTACACCTGGCTCAAACTGCCGGTTGTCGACGATATGGAGGCGGTGCTGGCCGCCTCGACGCTGCCGGTCGTGCTACTCGGCGGCGAGGTCTCGTCCGATCAGGGCGCTCAGTTCGCCGCGTGGTCGAAGGCCCTCGCGAGCCCGACCGTGCGCGGTATGGTCGTAGGACGTTCGCTGCTGTTCCCGCCCGACGGCAACGTCGAAGGTGCCGTCGACACGACTGTGGAGATGATGACCGCGTGAGCTTGTCACATTCGAATCGTGTGGTCCGGGCCGGTGAGGCGGCGGCTGATCCGTTCACCCTGGAGATCGATCCGAAGACAGCCGGCTGGGAGTTCAGCGGTCTGCGGATCTTGGAGCTCGCTCCCGGACAGGCCGAGGACATCGCCACGGGCGAGTCCGAAGTCATGGTGTTGTCCCTCGGCGGGTCAGCGAGCGTGACCGTCGACGACGGCACATTCACCCTGGAAGGCCGCACCAACGTTTTCGCCGGTCCAAGTGATGTGGTCTACGCACCGCGTGACGCCCGGCTGAGCGTGTCGAGCGTCGACGGCGGACGTTTCGCGCTCGCTTCGGCGGCGTGCCAACGGCGCCTCGAACCGGCTTACTTGCCCAAGGCAGATGTCCCGGTCGAACTGCGGGGTGCCGGCCAGTCGAGCCGCCAGGTCAACAACTTCGGCATTCCCGGTGTCCTCGAAGCCGTGAATCTCATCGCGTGCGAGGTGCTGACGCCGGGCGGCAACTGGTCGTCGTATCCGCCGCACAAGCACGACCAGGAGCGCGATGGCGAGACCGCTCTCGAAGAGATCTACTACTTCGAGATCGCGGACGGCCCATCCGGTCCGGGCATCGGCTTCCAGCGGGTGTACGGCCACGAGGATGCCGAGATCGACGTCTCGGCCGAGGTCCGCAGCGGCGATGCCGTCCTGATCCCGCACGGCTGGCACGGCCCCTCGATCGCGGCCCCCGGCTACGACATGTACTACCTCAATGTCATGGCCGGACCGGGCGCCGAGCGCGCCTGGTTGATCTGTGACGATCCGGCCCACGCCTGGGTGCGCGGCACCTGGGCCGACCAGGCCGTCGACCCGCGGCTGCCCTTCGGAGAGGGGGACTCCCGATGACTGTTCTCACTGTTGCTCAGGCGGCCGTGCGCTTCCTCGAGGCCCAGTACGTCGAACGTGACGGCGAGCGCGGGCTGTTCTTCGCCGGCTGCTGGGGCATCTTCGGCCACGGCAATGTCGCCGGCGTCGGCCAGGCGTTGTTGGAGCGCGAGCAGTCCGGCGATCCGTCCCATCTGCGTTTCTTCCACGGCCGCAATGAGCAGGCCATGGTGCACGCCGCTGTCGCGTACGCCCGCCAGGCGGACCGGATGACCGCGATGGCCGTCACGGCGTCCGTCGGTCCGGGTGCCACCAACATGGTCACCGGCGCTGCGCTCGCGACGATCAACCGGCTGCCCGTGCTGTTGTTGCCGGGCGACACGTTCGCGACCCGCGTCGCGAGTCCCGTGCTCCAGGAACTGGAGAACTCCCAGCAGGGCGATATCTCGGTCAATGACGTGTTCCGGCCCGTCTCGGTGTACTTCGACCGGGTCGACCGCCCCGAACAGCTTGCCTCGGCGTTGCTGCACGCGATGCGCATCCTGACCGATCCGGCCGAGACCGGCGCCGTGACGATCGCGCTGCCGCAAGACGTGCAGGCCGAGTCGTTCGACTTCCCTGACGAGCTGTTTGCCGAACGGGTGTGGCATATGGCCCGCCCGGTGCCTGAGCCGTCCGCGCTCGATCGCGCAGTGGCGGCCATCAGGTCGGCCCGCAAGCCGTTGATCGTCGCTGGTGGCGGGGTCATCTACTCACAGGCATCCGACGCGCTGCGCAGGTTCGTGGAGGCGACCGGAATCCCGGTAGCCGAATCACAGGCCGGCAAGGGCTCGCTGCCGTACGACCACCCGCAGTCGGTCGGCGCGATCGGGGCGACCGGAACGACGGCCGCCAATGCGCTGGCCGCCGAGGCGGACGTCGTGATCGGTATCGGCACCCGGTACAGCGACTTCACGACGGCGTCCCGCACGGTGTTCCAAGACGGCGGCGTGCGGTTCGTCAACCTCAACGTGTCGGCCTTCGACACCCACAAGCACTCGGCGATCAGCCTCGTGGCCGACGCCCGCGAAGGTCTCACGACACTGGCCGCGGCGCTGGACGGATGGACCGCGGACGCCACGCACACCGCGCGGGCGACCGAGCTGGCGTCCGAGTGGGACGAGATCGTGCAGCGGGCCTACGACGGTGTCGGTGCGCCGGAGATCGCCGACGGCCTGGCGATCCAATCGCAGGTCATCGGTGCGGTCAACGAGCTGTCCGATCCTCGCGATGTCGTGGTGTGTGCGGCCGGTTCGATGCCCGGTGATCTGCACAAACTCTGGCGCACCCGCGATCGCAAGGGCTATCACGTCGAATACGGCTTCTCCTGCATGGGTTATGAGATCGCCGGGGGACTCGGCGTCAAGCTCGCCGCCCTCGATGCCGAGGACGATCGCGATGTCTTCGTGATGGTCGGCGACGGTTCGTACCTGATGATGAACACCGAACTCGTCACGGCGGTAGCCGAGGGCATCAAGGTCATCGTCGTACTGGTCCAGAACCATGGCTACGCCTCGATCGGAGCGCTGTCGCAGTCGCTCGGCTCTCAGCGCTTCGGCACGTCGTACCGTTATCGGACGGCCAGCGGACTCGACGGCGACAAGCTGCCGGTCGACCTGGCGGCCAATGCGGCAAGCCTCGGCGCTGACGTCCTGGCCGTCGCGGGCATCGAGGAGTTCCGTGCCGCAGTGCTCAAGGCCAAGGCATCGACACGCACGACCGTGATCCACGTCGAGACCGATCCCATGGTTCCGGCGCCTGACAGCCCGGCATGGTGGGACGTCCCGGTCGCCGAGGTATCGGTCCTCGATTCGACGCAGCAGGCCCGCCGCACCTACGAAGACCACAAAACCCGTCAGCGCGGCTACCTCGCGCCGACATCAGAACATCAGAGGGGCAACGCATGACGCAGACTCAGTCCACGACATATGGCCACTACATAAATGGCAAGAGCTTCCAGGGCGAGAGCGATCGCTTCGGCGACGTCTACGACCCCGCACGCGGTGCGGTGAAGTCGCAGGTGCGTCTCGCGACCGCCGGTGACGTCGACGCGGCCGTCGCGGCAGCCGCCAAGGCGTTCGAGACCTGGTCCGAGACGTCGGTCACCGCACGGTCGCGGATCATGTTCGACTTCCGGCAGTTGCTTGTCGAGCACGAGGACGAGCTCGCGCAGATCATCTCGTCAGAGCACGGCAAGACGATCGACGATGCCAAGGGCGAAGTCGTCCGTGGCCGTGAGGTCGTCGAGTTCGCGGCCGGCATCCCGCAGCTGCTCAAGGGCGAGTACAGCGACCAGGTCTCCGGCAGCGTCGACTCGCACACGTTCCGTCAGCCCATCGGCGTCGTCGCGGGGATCACGCCGTTCAACTTCCCGATCATGGTGCCGTTGTGGATGCACCCTGTCGCGATCGCGACTGGCAACACGTTCATCCTCAAGCCGTCCGAGCGGGTTCCGGGGGCTTCTGACCTCGTCGCTCGTCTCTACACCGAGGCCGGACTGCCCGACGGCGTGTTCAACGTCGTGCACGGTGACAAGGTCGCGGTCGACGCGATCCTGGAACACGCCGGCATCGCGGGCGTCTCGTTCGTCGGCTCGACGCCGATCGCCAAGTACGTCCACGAAGGTGCCTCGCGTACAGGCAAGCGGGTGCAGGCGCTCGGCGGAGCCAAGAACCATGCCGTCGTGATGCCCGACGCCAACCTCGACTTCGCGGCGGACCACATCGTCGCCGCGGGGTACGGCTCGGCCGGACAGCGCTGCATGGCGATCTCCGCCGTCGTCGCCGTCGGACCTGCCGCAGACGCCCTGGTCGACAAGATCCGCGAACGGTCGGTCGACCTCAAGGTCAGCGTCGGCACCGATCCGGACGCCGAGATGGGCCCTGTCGTCACCAAGGCGTCGCAGCAGCGCATCATCGACTACATCGGGCAGGGCGAAGCGGCCGGCGCGAAGGTCATCGTCGATGGACGCGACCTGGTCGTCGACGAGTACGAAGAGGGCTTCTTCGTCGGCCCCTCGCTGCTCGACAACGTCACGACTGACATGTCGGTGTACACCGACGAGATCTTCGGACCCGTGCTCACCGTGCTGCGGGTTCCGACGCTGGATGCGGCGATCGAGCTCATCAACTCGAATCCGTACGGCAACGGCACAGCAGTGTTCACTTCCTCGGGTGAGGTGGCACGAACCTTCCAGCGGAAGGTCCACGTGGGCATGATCGGCATCAACGTGCCGGTTCCGGTCCCGATGGCCTTCCATTCATTCGGAGGCTGGAAGGATTCCCTGTTCGGCGACCATCACATCCACGGTCCCGAAGGAGTGCGGTTCTACACGCAGGCCAAGGTCGTCACCACCCGGTGGCCCCATGTCAGTGAGGAATCACTCGCCCAACTGAACTTCCCGACGGCTCAATGACGCCGGGTTCCACATCAAGACAAGGAACACATCGATGAAAAGAAAGCTCACAATCGCTTGTGCGGTCGTCGCAGCTGGTGCGCTGCTTGCCGCCTGCAGCGGAACCGGCAAGGAAGACAAGACCGAAGCCAAGGCCACGGATCTCAAGTACGCCGTGATCACGCACAGTGGTCCCGGCGACGCATTCTGGGACCGGGTCAAGTCCGGCGCTGAGAAGGCCGGCAAGGACTACGGTGTCGAGGTCAAGTACACCAACGACAACGATCCGGCCAAGCAGTCGCAGCTGATCGACAGCGCCGTCGCCGACAAGTACGACGGCATCGTGGTCTCGATGGCCAACCCTGACGGCCTCGAAGACAGCATCAAGAAGGCCGTCGCCGCGGGCGTCCCGGTCGTCACGATCAACTCCGGCGTCGACCGTTTCAAGGAATTCGGCGCGATCACGCATATCGGGCAGACCGAGACCATCGCCGGTGAGGCTGTCGGCGAGCGGCTCAAGTCCGAAGGATTCAAGAACGGGATCTGCGTGATCCAGGAGGCCGGAAACGTCGGCCTCGAGGAGCGCTGCAAGGCCGTCGCGAAGACGTTCGGCGGCAATATCTCCAACCTGCAGGTCGACGGCAAGAATGACGCCGCGGTTCAGTCGACGATCACCTCCAAGCTGCAGACCGACAAGGACATCGACGTCGTGCTGACGCTCGGCGGACAGTACGCGATCGACGCCGTCGGTTCGATCGAAGAGTCGGGCAGCTCGGCCAAGCTGGCAACGTTCGACCTCTCCGAGGACGTCATCAAGAACATCCAGTCCGACAAGATCCTGTTTGCGGTCGACCAGCAGCCGTACGTCCAGGGCTTCTTGGGTGTCACGACGCTGTACCTGAAGGACATCAACGGCAATGACGTCGGTGGCGGCCAGCCGATCAACTCCGGTCCGGCCTTCATCACGAAGGACAACGCTGACGCGGTTCTGGAGTTCGCCGCGAACGGAACCCGCTGATTTGATCCTGGGGCCCGGCTTGTCCGGGCCCCAGGGCCAATGGCCCGAATTGGAGCAGAACATGACGACAGCTACAGCGGTCGACGAGCGCGTCGCTCGGACCTCGACCCTCACCAAGCTCATGAAACGTCCGGAGATCGGCGCGTTGGTCGCGGCCATCGTCATCTTCGTGTTCTTCGCGGCGACGACTGACACGTTCGCGAAGAGCCAAGGCGCATCGACCTGGTTGTCCGGAGCATCGACGATCGGCATCATGGCCGTGGCTGTCGCGCTACTGATGATCGGCGGCGAATTCGACCTCTCGGCCGGTGCGATGACCGGTACGACGGGACTCATCGTCGGCATCTTGACGACCGAGTACGGACTCAATGTGTGGGCCGCGATCCTCGTCTCGCTGATGGTCGCGCTGTTCGTCGGCATGATCAACGGCATCCTGGTCATGCGGACCGGATTGCCGAGCTTCATCGTGACCTTGGGAACGTTCTTCGTCCTGCAGGGGGTCAACCTCGCCGGTACCAAGGCATTGATCGGACAGGTCGCGATCCAGGGACTCAGCAATGTCCCGTTCTACGATCAGGCCAAGGCCGTGTTCGGTGCCTCGATCGACATCAACGGCTCCACCAGCGCCGGTGGTGCTCTGTACGTCTCGGTGTTCTGGTGGATCGGCGTCACGGTCCTGGCCACGTGGGTCCTGCTGCGCACCAAGGTCGGCAACTGGATCTTCGCGGTCGGCGGCGCGCAGACATCTGCCCGTCAGGTCGGCGTCCCGGTCTTCAGGACCAAGGTCGCCTTGTTCATGACGACGTCGGCAGCGGGCTGGCTCGTCGGGATGCTCCTGGTGTTCCGCACCTCGACGGTCCAGGCCGGAACGGGTGTCGGCCAGGAGTTCATCTACATCATCTGCGCGGTCGTCGGCGGCTGCCTCATGACCGGTGGCTACGGCTCGGCGATCGGCGCGGCTCTGGGTGCGCTGATCTACAGCATGGTCAACCAGGGCATCGTGTACAGCGGCTGGGAGAACGACTGGTTGTTCGCCTTCCTCGGCGTGATGCTTCTGGTGGCGGTGCTTCTCAACGAATGGGTTCGCAAGCGAGCGGAGTTGGCCAAATGAGTAAGAAGACAGCAACCTCACCCGTGACGAAGGCCGTTGTGCCTCCTGCGCTGGGCACGACGATCGTCGAGGTCAAGGACATCGGCAAGCGTTATGGCAACATCATCGCGCTGAGCGACGTCTCCACGTCCGTCCGGGCCGGTGAGGTCACCTGCGTGCTGGGCGACAATGGCGCGGGCAAGTCGACGTTTATCAAGATCCTGGCCGGAGCGCACGAGCACTCCGACGGCGAGCTGGTCATCGACGGCAAGGCCACGACGTTGTCCAGCCCCCGCGAGGCACTCGAGTTGGGCATCGCGACGGTCTATCAGGATCTCGCGGTCGTTCCGCTGATGCCGGTGTGGCGCAACTTCTTCCTCGGCAGTGAGATCTCCAAGGGCGTAGGCCCGTTCCGCCGCCTCGACGTCGACGAGATGAAACGGATCAGCAAGGCTGAGCTCGCCGCGATGGGAATCGATCTGCGCGATGTCGAGCAGCCGATCGGCACGCTCTCGGGTGGTGAGCGGCAATGCGTCGCGATCGCCCGCGCCGTGTACTTCGGTGCCCGGGTGCTGATTCTCGACGAGCCGACCGCGGCGTTGGGCGTCAAGCAGTCCGGCGTCGTGCTGAAGTACATCGCCAAGGCCCGTGATCGTGGGCTAGGCGTCGTGTTCATCACCCACAATCCGCATCACGCGTACCCCGTGGGCGACCGGTTCATGTTGCTGCGACGTGGCAAGAGCATGGGTGACTTCCCGAAGGCCGAGATGACGCTCGAAGAGTTGACCTCGATGATGGCCGGCGGTGCCGAGCTGGAGTCATTGGCCCACGAACTCGCCAACACGATGGGCGAGGACTCGCAGATCGCCCGGGACATGAAGGCAGAGGTCCAGTGACGCGGGACCTCCGTGTCGGGATCGTGGGGTTGGGCTGGATGGGGCAGGTGCACGCACGTGCCCTGACCCGGCTGACCCAGCACTACACCGACAGCCCGCTCACGCCGCGACTCGTGGCCGTCGCAGACACTGCGACGGATGACCGACTGCAACGCGCCGTGACGGCCTACGGCTTCGAGCACCTGGTGTCGGACTGGCGCGATCTCGTGACCCGCGACGACATCGACCTGGTGTGCGTCACAGGCCCGAACTTCATCCACCGCGACGTCGCGGTGGCCGCGGCCAATGCCGGCAAGCACCTGTGGGTCGAGAAGCCCGCAGGCCGTGACTCGATGGAGACCCGTGAGATCGCCGAGGCGGTCGCGGCCGCGGGCGTCCAGGCCGCCGCAGGCTTCAACTACCGCAACGTGCCGGCCGTCGAGCTCGCCCGGGATCTGATCAAGAGCGGTCGTATCGGCAGCGTCGAGCACACGACGGTGCGTTTCATCTCCGACTACGCGGCGCACCCTGACGGCGCGCTGTCGTGGCGGTTCCAGAACGAATTCGCCGGGACCGGGGTGCTGGGTGACCTGGTCAGCCATGCCGCCGACCTGGCCCGGTACGTCGTGGCGGACATCGCCGAGCTGGTCGTCGACCGTTCGACATTCATCCAGCAGCGGCCCGAGGCGCGGGCAGGTGCGATGCATTACGAGCGCGGCTCAGGCGCGATGGGCGATGTCGAGAACGAGGACTACGTCAACGCTCTGCTGCGGTTCGCCGATGGTTCACGCGGCATCTTGGAGTCGAGCCGATCGGCCGTCGGCGAGCAGAACAGGTACGGCATCGAGGTGCACGGCACAACCGGCGCGATCTCGTGGGACTTCCGGCGGATGAATGAGCTGCAGGTGTGCCTCGATCAGGATTACCAGAACGCGTTCTACTCCACGCGGTACGCGGCCCCCGGGGACGGTGAGCTGGCTGCCTTCCAGCCCGGGGCCAACAATCCCATGGGCTTCGACGACCTCAAGGTCATCGAAGCCCGGCGCCTCGTAGAGTCGATCGCGACGGGCAAGCCGGTCGGTGCCACCATCTCGGACGCGCTGGTCGCGGCCTCCACGGTCGACGCGATGATCGTGTCGGCAGACGAAAGGCGTTGGGTCACCCTATGAGCGAGCGCCAGCGAGTGAACGATCAGACTCTCACAGCGGTACGTCCGTATCGTTGTGCTTTTCCAACGGAGGTGCCGCTATGAGCTTGCGAGTGGGAGTTATCGGTGCGGGAGCGATGGGGGCCGACCACGTCCGCACCCTGACCGCGAGCGTGCCGGCGGCACGGGTCTCGATGGTGTTCGACATGGACGTCGAGCGTGCCAAGGCCGTGGCCGCCACCGCGTCGGGGCTCGCCGCCGACTCGGCCGAAGAGCTCATCGCGTCGAATGACGTCGATGCGGTCATCATCGCCTCGCCCGACTTCACCCACGCCGATCTGACCAAAGCCTGCTTCGCGGCCGGCAAGCCTGTGTTGTGCGAGAAGCCACTCGCGGTGACGGCCGCCGATGCGCTCAGCGTCGTCGAGGCCGAAGTCGCGTTGGGGCGGCGTCTGCTGCAGGTGGGCTTCATGCGTCGCTACGATCCCGGCTTCGTGGAGCTTCGGCGCACCGTGACCGAGAAGATCGTCGGCGACGTCAGGCTCGTCCACGCGGTGCACCGCAATGCGTCCAGCAGCACCAGCACGAGCGATGCGGGCCTGATCACCGGATCGATGATCCACGAGCTCGACACGATCCCGTGGTTGCTCGACGACCCGATCGTGGGCATCAGGGTCGAGTCGCCCATCGTCGAGGGTTTCCGCGATCCGCAACTCGCCACGATCTGGACGCGCGGGGGAATCATGGTCACCGCCGAGGTCT
The DNA here is from genome assembly GCF_054049535.1 of Aeromicrobium sp. P5_D10. NCBI lineage: Bacteria > Bacillati > Actinomycetota > Actinomycetes > Propionibacteriales > Nocardioidaceae > Aeromicrobium > Aeromicrobium sp. P5_D10. The sequence goes on along the minus strand of NZ_JBFUME010000004.1, from coordinate 323,595 downwards.
TCGTCAATGCCGGCTACGGCTATGACGTCCGCTGTGAGGTCGTGGGCAGCCGGGGGACGTCATCGCTGGTACCGACCCCGTCGGTCAGCACCCGCATCGCCGGTGTCGACGGCGTGCCGGTGCGCGATGATTTCGTGGCTCATTTCGCCGATGCCTACCGGATCGAGTTGTCGGCCTGGGCAGACTCCGCGTTGACCCACGGTGTCAGCGGGCCGAGTGCCTGGGACGGCTACGTCGCGAACGTCGCGGCCGAGGCCGGTGTCGCCTCGCTGGCTTCGGGGAGGCGCGAGAGCGTGGATCCGGGGGAGCGGCCGGCGTTGTACGCCTAGACCCTGACCGGGCCGGTCGTGCTGCGGGCCACGAGGTGTGGAGTCAGGACGACGTCACGGGCCGCGCCGCCCGCGAGGAGGTCGAGAGCGCCCTCGATCGCGCTCTCGGCCATCTCGGCGGCATTCTGCGAGATCGTCGACATCTGGGCGTGGGGGCCTATCGCCAGGCGTGAGTCGTCGTAGCCGATGACCGAGACGTCGTCGGGCACATCGCGGTGCCGTCGCACGAGCAGGTCGAGAGCGCCGGCCGCGCAGCGGTCGTTGAAGGCCACGATCGCGGTGATGTTGGGCAGGCTGGTCAACAGGTCGGCGGTGGCCTCGAATCCCTCGGCCTCGGTCGGACCTCCGGCCACCACGAGAGGGACCAGGCCGCGACGCTGGCACGCCTCGGCGAAGCCAAGACGTCGGTCGTCGGCACCTGGTGCGTGGCCGCCGTCGATGTGCACGATGTGCCGGTGGCCGAGCTCGACGAGATGATCGACCGCCAACCCGACACCCTCGGCGTCATCGCTGCGCACCGACGAGATCGTGTCGACCTCGCTGCGTCGGGCGACCAGCAACAGCGGCACCCGTTCTGCCGTCGTGGCCAGGGCCTCGTCGGTCAGGGTCGATCCGAGGAGCACGCCGACCTCGCAGCGTTCCCGCAGCAGCGCTTGGATCGCCGCGTTCTCGTCGCGAGTCGGTGCGACCGCGCTGATCGCCAGGTCGTAGCCATGTCGTGCGGACGCCGCATAGAGGTGTTCGACGATGTCTCCGTGGAAGGGCTGGTGCAGATCGAAGGTGACGCCGATGAGCCGCGATGACGTCTGCCGCAGCTTGCGGGCCCGCTCGTCCGGGACATAGCCCATCTGGTCGGCGACCTCGCGGATCCGGCGTCGGGTCTCGTCGCTGGCACCGGCGACGTCACGCATCACGATCGACACGAGCGCGGTGGAAACCCCTGCCGCGCGGGCCACATCAGCCTGGGTCGGATCGGCCACGCGTGCTCCTGTCTGGGTGTGTTGACGCTCGAACAGCGATCAGTATATCCTCAATCTACTAGTACGTACTAGTCCTGTTATTGCAGGTAATAGTTAAGGTGGTTCGCTGTGTCGACTCCCGTTCGGATCGGCCTCATCGGCGCCGGTCGCATCGGTGCTTCCCATGCGTCGGTCATTGCTCGTCGCGTCCCGGAGGCCGAACTGGTCGCCGTGGCCGATCCGCGTCCCGGGGCGGCGGCTTCGATCGCCGAGCCGCTCGGTGCCCGCGGTGAGACGTCCCCCGAAGCCATCCTGACCGCCGACGACATCGACGCCGTCGTGATCGCGGCTTCGTCGACTGCGCACTCCGAGCTGATCGTCACTGCGGCGAATGCCGGCAAGCACGTCTTCAGTGAGAAGCCGGCCGGGATGTCGCTCGACGAGATCCACGCGGCCCGCTCGGCCGCGGCTCGGGCGGGGGTTGTCTTCCAGGTCGGTTTCAATCGGCGTTTCGCCCGCGAGTTCATCACGGCCCATGACTTGATCGCTGCAGGGGAGTTGGGTGCGGTGCGACAGCTGCGTTCGTTGACCCGTGACCCTGGCCGCGGTCCCGGCGACCCCGACGCGGTGCCCGAGTGGACGATCTTCACCCAGACGCTGATCCACGACTTCGACACGCTCAACTGGCTCAACCCCGGCGCGCGGGCGGTCGACGTCATCGCGACCGCGGGATCGCTCACGGCGCCGGGACATCCCACCCTTCTCGATCACGCCACCGCCGTGATCCGTTACGACAACGGTGCGATCGCGACGGCGGAGGCGAGTTTCGCCGCGACGTACGGCTACGACGTGCGCGGGGAGGTTCTGGGATCCGAAGGGATGGTCACGATGGGGGAAGGCGCCCAGTCCTCGCTGCGATTGCACAACGCCGCCGGGCGGCTTGCGACGACATCGCACAGCGATACCGAGTTGCTCCTCGATGCGTACACGGGCGAGTTCGCCGAGTTCGCAGCTGCCGTGCGAGAAGGACGTGCCGCGAGTGTGACGGGTGACGATGCATTCGCCGCGTTCGCAATCGCCCAGGCGTGCATCGACTCGATCGTGACCCGCGCACGCGCGGAGGTCGTCCGATGACGTTCACGCTCGCGATCTGCTCCGAGATGGTCTACACCGACCTGCCCCACCTCGACCGCGTCGAACGGATCCATGCGGCGGGATTCGCCGCGGAGATCTGGGACTGGACGGCCAAAGACCCTGCCGCGTTGATCGCCACCGGAGCGACGTTCACGTCGATGACCGGCTACGTCTCAGGAGACCTCATCACCCGCGAGGGCGCTGACGAGCTGCTGCGCACGGCTGAACTGTCGATCCCGTTCGCTCAGGCGATCGGGTCACCCTCGCTCAACCTGCACGGCACGGGCTTGGGGGAGGGCGGTATCCCCGTTCGGCCCGTGGAGGTCGTGACGGGTGACATGTGGCTGGCCGCGCTTCGCACCTTGACCTGTGTCGCCGAGCTCGGCGAGACCCATGGGGTCACATTCGTACTGGAGAATCTCAACACCGAGGTGGATCATCCCGGAACGCCGTTCGGCAAGGCGGCCGACACGTTGGCGTTGGTCGCTGCCGTTGACAGTCCGCACCTGAAGATGAACCTGGATCTGTATCACGCGCAGATCGGCGAAGGGAATCTCGTCGAGCTCATCCGACGGGCTGTTCCGCACGTCGGTGAAGTCCAGGTCGCCGACGTCCCGGGACGCTGCGAGCCCGGGACGGGTGAGGTCAATTGGCCGTTCGTCGCCGGGGCGTTGGCGGACGCCGGCTACGACGGCGTCGTCGCGATGGAGGCCTTCGCCTCGATCCCGGGGACGGCTGGCAGTGACCTTGCACTCGCAGCCTTCCGCGAAGCCTTCACCATCTGACCCCCTCCCCGCTGACGAGGCACTTGCTGCCCCTCGGCGAGGTGGTCGACGCCCTGCGCTTGGGGCGGCAACCACCTCCTCGGAGGGCCGTAACCCCCTCGTCAGCGGTGGGGGTCAGGGGTCGAGGAAGGCTCCCGGCTCGTTGTACGGCGTGACGACCTGGATGTGGGACGGCAGGGAGTGAACGGGGCCCGGGAGGGCGCTGTTGGCCTGGAGGATGACTCGGCAGGCTCGGCGCATGTCGGCGCGGAGGTCGTGGTGCAGGACCGCTGACAGCCGTCGTTGGCGCAGCAGCGCCGAGTTGTCGTGGTCGAGGTCGTGCGCGATGAAGGCCCGACACGGCCGGCCAGTCACCTCGAACGCCTCCAGCGTCGCCAGGTTGCCGCCACCGATCGAGTAGACCGCGTCGATGTCCGGGTGTTTCGCCAGCGCTGCACGGACGGTGTCGAGCATCGAGGCATCCAGACCGTCGGTGCCGCCGATCTCGCGCACGGGCCGTCCCGGCACGAGCTCTGCCCAGGTGTCGCGGAATCCGACGGCGCGGTCGTCCTCACCGCGGAACGTCGAGCTGCTGAGCGTCATCAGCACCGATCCGGTCGAGTCGGACGTCCACTGGGCCAGCAGATAGGCAGCCGTGGCTCCTGCCGCCCGGTTGTCGATCCCGATGTAGGCGACCCGGCGGCTGCGGGACACGTCGGTCACGAGCGTCACGACCGGGATTCCCTGATCTGCGAGGTCGTCGATCGCCGTAGCGACTTCTGGAGAGTCAGGGGCCTTGAGGATCACGCCCTGAGATCCCCGTCGCGCGATGCCGGCGAGGGTGCGGACCGCGTCGGCAGGTGAACTGGGCTCCTGCAGGTGGAACCTCGACCGGACGGCGGCAGGTCGCAACTGCGGCAGCTCCGCCTCCAAGGCCGCCCGCACCGCCGACGAGAACCGTGCGGGCGTCTGCATCACGAGGTCGACGAGGAACGTCCGGCGGCCGATCCGCAGCTGTGAGGCCTGCCGGTCGAGGTCGGCGACGGCCTGCTCGACTTCGGCGATCGTGCTGGCGCGGACGCCCGGACGCCGGTTCAGGACGCGGTCGACTGTGGCCAGGCTGAGCCCGGACTGTTGCGCGATCTCGCGCAGCCGGTAGGGATGGGCCATCAGTCTTCCGTTGAGGTGTTTTTGAGGTGTTTTAACGTCTCCGTGAGCCTAGCGCGAGAACTACCGTCGAAGAACAGCCAGAGCACACAGCCGGAGCAAAGGAGCATCCATGTTCAGCACCGTCACAGCGTCCCGCCTGCGCGAGACCGACTGCCGGATCGACGACTTCGACGCCGTCGTCGCGGAGGTGACCGACCCCGCTGACTACCCGTTGGCCCACGGGGTCGACCACGGCGTCCTCATCTATGAGTCCGAGGTCCTGCGACAAGCTGATCCCGTCGAGGCGGAAGGCGAGCTTGCCCGGGCACTCAGTGACGGTCCCGGCATCGTCGTGCTGAAAGGCGCCTACCCCGATCACGCCGTCGTCGACCGGGTCACCGCAGTCTTCGACGAGATCATCGCCGCCGAACGTCTCGCCGGCACCGCGCCGGGCGACCACTTCGCCAAGCCCGGAGCCAACAGCCGGGTCTGGAACGCATTGGAGAAGCTCGCGCTGCGCGACCCGGAGGCGTTCGTCGACTACTACGCCAACGACATCATCGCCCTGATCTCCCGAGCCTGGCTCGGGCCCGGCTACCAGGTCACCTCACAGGTCAACGTCGTCCGCCCCGGCGGTGTCGCTCAGGACCCGCATCGCGACTACCACCTGGGCTTCTTGTCGAACGAGGTCGTCGAGCGCTATCCGACGCACGTCCATGTGCTGTCGCCGACGCTGACCTTGCAGGGTGCCGTCGCGCACTCCGACATGCCCGTGGAGAGCGGACCGACGATGTACCTGCCGCACTCGCACAAGTACGCCCCCGGTTACCTTGCCTGGCGACTGCCGGAGTTCCGTGAGTATTTCGCCGAGCACTACGTGCAGCTTCCGCTCGCCACCGGAGACGCGGCCTTCTTCAACCCGGCGCTGTTCCACGGCGCCGGCACCAACGCCTCGGCCGACGTCCAGCGCATGGCCAACCTGCTGCAGGTGTCGTCGGGCTTCGGCCGCGCCATGGAGTCGGTCGACCGGGCCCGCATGTCGAAGGCCGTCTACCCGGTCCTCGCCGCACGGCGGGACGCCGGCACCGATCCGGCGCAGCTCGCCAACGCGATCGCGGCGACGGCGGAGGGCTATCCCTTCCCGACCAACCTCGATCGTGACCAACCCATCGGCGGGCTGACCCCGCTCGCCCAGAGCGAGCTGCTGCAGCAGGCGCTCGCCGAGGACTGGTCGTCAGCCCAGCTCGACGAGGCGATCGTCGCCTACTCCGACCGCCGCCGGACCGATGGCTGAGCGCCTCCTGGACGGCAAGATCGTCCTGGTCAGCGGCGGAACCCAAGGAGTTGGCGGGGCAGCCGCCCGCGCGGCCGTCGCGGAAGGAGCCTCGGTTGTGGTGACCGGACGTCGCCGCGACGTCGGCGAGGCGTTCGTGTGCGACGTCGGCGACGCCGCGAGCTTCGTGCAGTGCGACGTCGCCGACATCGCCCAGGCGCAGGCGGCCGTCGCAGCAACGATCGAGCGACACGGACGGATCGACTCGCTCGTCAACGCGGCAGGCCTGACCAGCAGAGGAACGCTGCTGGACACCACGCCCGAGCTGTTCGATCAACACGTCGCCGTCAACCTGCGAGCGCCGTTCTTCCTCATGCAGGCGGCCGTCGCCGACATGGTCGGACGCGGTGCTCCAGGAACCGTCGTCAACATCCTCACGATGTCCTCGCACGGCGGGCAGCCCTTCCTGGCGGCCTACTCCTCGACGAAGGCCGGACTCGCGGGGCTGACCCGCAACATCGCCCACGCCCACCGCTGGGACCGCATCAGGGTCAACGGCATCAACATCGGCTGGACCGAGACCGAGGGTGAGGACGCCGTGCAGCGGGAGTTCCACGACGCCGACGACACGTGGCTGGAGCAGGCGAACGCGTCCCAGCCGATGGGGCAGCTCGGTCAGGTCGACGACATCGCGGCACTGGTCGTCCTGCTCCTGTCGGAGCGCAGCGGAGTCGTCACCGGTTCGGTCATCGACTGGGACCAGCAGGTCCTGGGCGGCCTGGATTGAGGCGACTCGCGGCAGTGCTCGTATGCCATCAGCGAACAGTCGTGTTTTCGCGTGTGTTCGTCGCACCGGCCGTCTAGGTTTGGGGACGTGAACACATCGGACAGCTCCAGCCCACTGTCGCCGAGGATGGCCGGCGAGGCCGGCCCCTCGGATCTCGACGGCCACATCTACCAGCGGCTTCTCAAGGAACGCATCGTGTTCCTCGGTTCAGAGGTGCGCGACTCCAACTCCAACGCGATCTGCGCCCAGATGCTCCTGCTCAACGCAGAGGATCCGCAGGCCGACATCTTCTTGTACATCAACAGCCCCGGCGGCTCGGTCGATTCCGGTATGGCGATCTACGACACGATGCAGTTCATCTCGAACGACGTCGCAACGTTCGGCATGGGTCTGGCCGCCTCGATGGGCCAGTTCCTGCTCGCAGCCGGCACAGCGGGCAAGCGCTACGCCCTCCCGCACGCGCGCATCATGATGCACCAGCCTTCCGGCGGCATCGGCGGTTCGGCCTCGGACATCAAGATCCAGGCCCAGCAGAGCGTCCTGCTCAAGAAGCAGCTCAATGAGCTCCAGTCGCTGCACAGCGGCCAGACCGTCGAGCAGATCGAGCTCGACTCCGACCGCGACCGGTGGTTCACGCCGTCGCAGGCCAAGGAGTACGGCCTTATCGATCACGTCGTCAAGACCGCAGGAGATATCAGCGCATGAGTTACTACATCCCGCAGTGGGAAGAGCGCACGTCATACGGTTTCCGGCGCATCGATCCCTACACCAAGCTGTTCGAAGACCGCATCATCATGCTGGGTACGCCGATCAGCGATGATGTCGCCAATGCCGTCATGGCGCAGCTCATGAGCCTGCAGGCCATGGACCCCGATCGTGACATCAGCATCTACATCAACAGCCCCGGTGGCTCGTTCACCGCGTTGACGGCGATCTACGACACGATCCGCTACATCAAGCCCGACGTGCAGACACTGTGCCTGGGCCAGGCAGCCTCGGCAGCGGCGATCCTGCTCGCCGCGGGAACGCCGGGCAAGCGCCTCGCCCTGCCGAACAGCCGCATCCTGATCCACCAGCCCTACACCGAGGGCACCGGCGGGCAGATCTCCGACCTGGAGATCCAGGCCAATGAGATCTTCCGGATGCGCGAGCTCATGGAAAAGATGCTGTCCGACGCGACCGGCAAGTCGATCGAGGAAGTCAGCAAGGACGTCGACCGTGACAAGATCCTGACCGCGCAGCAGGCCGTCGAGTACGGCCTCGTGGACGAGGTTCTCGACACGCTCAAGGTCCCGGCCATCTAGTCAGTCTCATCGCGACATCCGGTGTGGTGACCGAGACGATGTGGCATTTCGCCGCTACGGTGGAAGGCACGTCGTCTCGGTCGCTCGTCGGAAGTCTTCAGCGCAGGCGTTGACACGTCTTGGTAGGAAGGGTCTCTCTCCATGGCACGCATTGGTGAAACAGCCGATCTGCTCAAATGTTCTTTCTGCGGAAAGAGCCAGAAGCAGGTCAAGAAGCTCATCGCCGGTCCCGGCGTGTACATCTGCGATGAATGTATCGACCTGTGCAACGAGATCATCGAGGAGGAGCTGGCCGAAGGCGCCGAGCTGAGTCTCGGTGAGTTGCCCAAGCCGCAAGAGATCTTCGACTTCCTCAACGGTTATGTGATCGGTCAGGACGGTGCGAAGAAGTCGCTGGCCGTCGCGGTCTACAACCATTACAAGCGCGTCCAGGCTCAAGCTGCCGGCGCACGTGGCAAGGAAGACCAGGTCGAGCTGGCCAAGTCCAATATCCTGCTCGTCGGACCGACCGGCTGTGGCAAGACCTACTTGGCGCAGACCCTCGCGCGCATGCTCAACGTGCCGTTCGCGATCGCCGACGCCACGGCACTGACCGAGGCGGGCTATGTCGGCGAGGATGTCGAGAACATCCTGCTCAAGCTGATCCAGGCCGCCGACTACGACGTCAAGAAGGCCGAGACCGGCATCATCTACATCGACGAGGTCGACAAGATCTCGCGCAAGAGCGAGAATCCGTCGATCACCCGCGATGTGTCGGGCGAAGGCGTCCAGCAGGCACTGCTGAAGATCCTCGAGGGAACGACTGCCTCGGTTCCTCCCCAGGGCGGCCGCAAGCACCCGCACCAGGAGTTCATTCAGATCGACACGACCAATGTGTTGTTCATCGTCGGCGGTGCGTTCGCAGGTCTCGACCAGATCATCGAAGGTCGCAGCGGCAAGATGAGCCTTGGCTTCAACACGGCCAAGCAGGACATCGGCACCACGACCGAACCTCATAAGCTCTACTCCAAAGTACTGCCCGAGGATCTGCTGAAATTCGGTCTGATTCCCGAGTTCATCGGTCGTCTGCCGGTGATCGCTGCGGTCGACAATCTCGACCAGGACGCGCTCGTCGCGATCCTGACGGAGCCGCGCAATGCGCTGACCAAGCAGTACGTCCGGCTGTTCGAGATCGACGGTGTCGAGCTCGAATTCAGCAAGGAGGCCGCCGAAGCGATGGCCGAACTCGCATTGGAGCGTGGCACCGGTGCGCGTGGTCTGCGATCGATCATCGAAGCAGTTCTCGAACCGGTCATGTACGAGATCCCCAGCCGTGACGACGTCGCGAAGGTCATCGTGACGGCCGCGACGGTCGCCGGCGCGGAGGGCCCGCAGGTGTTGACCCACGACGAGGTGGCCAAGAAGGCGTCTTAGTCCTCTGCCCAGAGGATAGGCCCAGTGGGTAGGTTTGCGACATGACCTCTGTCGACATCGCCCTTCTGGGCGCCACAGGCTTCACCGGGGCGCTCACCGCTGACTATCTGAGTACCCATCTACCTGCCGGTGCCACCTGGGCCATCGCCGGGCGAAATCCGACCAAGCTCGCGGCGATCGCCGAGCGGGTCGAGACCCTAGGCGGCGTCCGGCCCGAGGTCATCGCGGCCGACACCGAGGATGCCGCGTCGATGGCTGCGCTCGCTCAGAGCACGCGGGTGCTCATCACGACGGTGGGACCCTACGTCCGTCACGGTGAGCCGGCCGTCAAGGCAGCGGCAGAGGCCGGTATCGCGTACGTCGACCTGACCGGTGAGCCGGAGTTCGTCGATGCGATGTGGCTGAAATACGACAGCGTCGCGAAGGAGACCGGCGCACGGTTGATCCACGCCTGCGGATTCGACTCGATTCCCTACGATCTGGGCGTGCTCTACACCGTCGAGCAGATGCCCGAGGGAGTGCCGATCTCCGTCGAGGGTTACATCCGCGCCGGTGGAGTCGCCTCCGGTGGGACCTATCACTCGGCGATCGGGGCGTTCGGGCGAATCCGTCAGGCGGGGCAGACCGCTGCCGAACGCCGTAAGCACGAGGTCCGTCCCGAGGGGCGCAAGGTCCGCGGCGGAGGCAAGATCGGTCGTGGTGCCGGTGGGTCGGGGTGGGCCTTGCCACTGCCCACGATCGATCCCCAGATCGTGTTGCGGTCGGCCAGGTCGTTGGAACGGTACGGCCCAGAGTTCAGCTATTCGCATTTCGCGCAGTTCAAGCGACTGCCGATGATGCTTGGCACGGTGGCTGGCGGAGCGTTCCTGCTCGCGGGAGCGCAGCTCAAACCGACGCGTTCGTTGTTGCTGAAACTCAGGTCGCCGGGGGACGGACCGTCGGACGAGAAGCGGGCTAAGTCCTGGTTCAAACTTCGGCTGGTGGCCACAGGCGGTGGCACAACTGTGACGACCCAGGTCAGCGGCGGTGACCCGGGCTATACCGAGACTGCCAAGATGCTGAGCGAGTCGGCCCTCTGTTTGGCGTTCGACGAGTTGCCGCACGTGTCAGGGCAGACCACGACGGCAGTGGCCATGGGAGACAAACTGATCGGACGCCTGCAGGCGGCGGGTCCGCGATATCGCGGACAGAACCCGATTCTTACGTCTACTCGGGCTGGGCCGGGGTGGCTTGGACGGTGAACCCGTCTGCGGCTTCGTCTGCGGTCAGCGTTGGTTCCTCCGTGACCCTTCCGGCGGCGATGACATCGGGCAGCGCCAAGGACAGCAGTTCGAGCGCGGCAGCCTTGCCGCTGATCGCGAGGCTCGTGATCTCGGTCTTCTGACTGACCTTGGCGGTCGACTTGGCGCCCCGGATGTCGGCCAGCACGGCGGCGGCGGCGCTGAGCACACCTGGATCTTGATCCGACGTCTTCAGGTCGATCGCGTTGACCGGCCATGCCGAACGGTGGATCGATCCCTCCTGCCACCATGACCAGACTTCTTCGGTCACATACGGCAGGAACGGGGCCAGCAGGCGCAGCTGCACCGAGAGGGCCAGGACGAACGCGCTCTTGGCCGACGCGCCGCCCGCATCGTCGCGGCGCGACCGCTCCTTGACCAGCTCGAGGTAGTCATCGCAGAAGGCCCAGAAGAACTTCTCGGTGACTTCGAGCGCCGTGGCGTAGTCGAACTCCTCGAACGCCGCTGTCGCCTCGTCCACGACAGCGCGCAGCTTGGTGAGCATGGCCAGGTCGATGGGCTCGGTGACCCGGGCGGTGTCGAGGTACGACGCATCGGCGCCGAGACCGTACTGTTCCTCCGACGCCAGCACGAACTTGCTGGCGTTCAGCACCTTCATGGCAAGCCTGCGGCCGACCTTCATCTGGGCCTCGTCGAAGGGCGAGTCGGTGCCTGGACGGGCACCGGCCGCGCGCCATCGCACGGCGTCGGCGCCGTATTTGGTCAAAATCTCGTCGGGGACGACGACATTTCCCTTGGACTTGCTCATCTTCTTGCGATCGGGGTCGACCACGAAGCCCGAGATGGTGGCATTGCGCCACGGCGCGGCACCGTTCTCGAGGTGTGCGCGCACGACGCTGGAGAACAGCCAGGTGCGGATGATGTCGTGCGCCTGTGGGCGGACGTCCATGGGGAAAGTGCGCTCGAACAGATCGTTGTCGGTCTCCCAGCCGCACACGATCTGCGGTGTCAGCGATGACGTGGCCCAGGTGTCGAGCACGTCGGGGTCGGCCATGAAGCCACCGGCCTGGCCGCGCTGCGACTCCTCGAAGCCTTCGGGTGCCTGGGCAGCAGGATCGACCGGCAGGCTTGCCTCGTCGGCCAGGATCGGGTTGTCGTAATCGGGCTCGCCGGCTTCGTCGAGGCGGTACCAGACCGGGAAGGGGATCCCGAAGAAGCGCTGACGTGAGACGAGCCAGTCGCCGTTGAGCCCGTCGATCCAGTTGGTCAGACGTGACTGCATGTACTCGGGAACCCAGTTGATCTCATCGCCGCGAGCGACCAGAGCCGTGCGGAGGTCGGCCGAGCGTCCGCCGTTGGTGAGGTACCACTGGCGGGTCGAGACGATCTCGAGCGGCTTGTCGCCCTTCTCGTAGAAGTTCGCCATTCGCTGCGTCGCCTTGGGATCGCCGTCGAGTTCACCGGATGCCTTGAGAGCCTCGACGACGAGTTCACGTGCCGAGAACGTCGTCTTGCCGGCCAGCGACGTGTAGAGCTCACGGCCGCCATCGCTGCTGATCCAGTCGGGCACATCGGGCAGGATGCGACCGTCGCGACCGATGATCGTCCGGTTCGGCAACTGCAGCTCACGCCACCAGATGACGTCGGTCAGATCGCCGAACGTGCAGCACATCACGATGCCCGAACCCTTGTCGGGATCGGCGAGGGTGTGCGCGACGACCGGGACTTCGACGCCGAACAGCGGGGAGGTCACAGTTGTGCCGACCAGACCCTGGTAGCGCTCGTCGTCGGGGTGCGCGATCAGCGCGACGCAGGCGCCGATCAGCTCGGGGCGGGTCGTCTCGATGTAGACGTGGGAGCCTTCGGCTCCGGGGATTCCCATGGTTGGGGTGAACGCGACGCGGTGGTACGCGCCGGGGTACTCGCGTGCTTCGAGCTCTGCCTGCGCGACAGCGGTCTGGAAGGTCACGTCCCACAGCGTCGGAGCGTCTTGCTGATATGCCTCTCCGCGAGCCAGATTGCGCAGAAACGCGCGCTGGGAGACAGCACGCGACTTGTCACCGATCGTGGTGTAGGTCTGGCTCCAGTCGACGCTGAGACCCAGCGTGCGCCAGAGCTTCTCGAAGACCTTTTCGTCTTCTTCGACGAGCTCATTGCACAATTCGATGAAGTTCTGCCGGCTGATCGGGATCTGCCGCTTGGGATCGGGCTTCTCCGGAGGAGTGAAGTCGGCGTCGTAGGGCAGCGACGGATCGCAACGGACGCCGAAGTAGTTCTGCACCCGACGTTCGGTGGGCAGACCGTTGTCGTCCCAACCCATCGGGTAGAAGACTTCCTTGCCCTGCATCCGCTGGTAGCGGGCGACCAGATCGGTATGTGTGTAGGAGAACACGTGACCGACATGCAAGGAGCCCGACACCGTCGGCGGCGGGGTGTCGATCGAGAACACCTCGTCGCGGGTCTTGGTGCGATCGAATGTGTAGGTGTCCTGCTCGGCCCACCGCTTCGACCAGGTGTCCTCGAGGCCTTCGAGGACGGGCTTCTCGGGGACGCCGACCCTGCTGCTGGTTTTGTCGAGTTCGCTAGTCACGACAGGCAAGTCTAGGTGTCGCTGGAGTAGGTCAGGCTCTTGGCCTGCACCGGCGTCTCCTCCTCGGGTACGTCTTGCTTCTGAGCGAGCTTGCTGGGCCACCAGATGTGGCGACCGATGTCGAGGTTGAGCGCCGTCACCAGGACCGATCGCACGATGATCGTGTCGAGCAGAACACCCAGCGCTACCACGAATCCGAGCTCGGCCAAGAAGACGATCGGCAGTGTCGCCAGAGCTGTGAACGTGCCGGCCAGCACGAAGCCCGCCGACGTGATCACGCCACCGGTTGCGGCCAGGCCGATCAGCGCCCCGCGACGTGTACCGAATCTCAACGACTCCTCACGGACCCGGGTCATCAAAAAGATGTTGTAGTCGATGCCGAGCGCGACCAAGAACACGAAGGCGAACAGCGGGAACGACGAATCGGCACCCTCGAAGCCGAAGATGTGCTGGAAGACCAGTGCGCTGATGCCGACGGCCGCAGCGAACGAGATCACGACGGTCACCAGAAGGATCAACGGCGCGGCGATGGATCGCAGCAACAGCGCCAGAATCAAAAGTACGACCGCCAAGATGATCGGGATGATCAGTCTGTTGTCGGCGCCGGAGGCGTTCTGGACGTCCTTGTTGACTGCCGTGTTCCCACCGACGAGCGCATCGGCGCCGTCGACCGCGTGTACCGCATCACGGACCCGATCGACGGTCGCGAAGGCGTCCTTGGAATCGGGCGCAGACGTCAGCGTTCCTTCGAGGTAGGCGATGGGGCTGCCGGCCGGGCTCTTGAGTGCAACGGTGGCGGCGTCGATTCCGTCGACCTCGGCGAATGCGGTCTTGACCGCATCGGCGGAATCGCCATTGGCGATGACCGCGACGGGGGAGCCGGCGCCGCCGGGGAAGTGCTCGGCCAGCTTCTGCTCGGCCAGGACGGAAGGCTGTTCTTTGGTGAAGCTCTGCTCATTGGTCAGGCCGTCGGCGTCGAGCTGGGGGATGCCGAACGAGAAGCCGATCAGCACGAGCGTCGTGACGACCCAGACGGCCCGTGGGGCCTTCTTGATGCGTCGCCCGACCTTGGCCCAGAACCCGGTCTCACTGCGCAGGGGTGCACCGAACCGGGGCACGAACGGCCAGAAGATCCAGCGGCCGACGATGACCAAGAGGGCAGGCAGCATCACGAGCATGACAAGTAGGGCGCAGGCGATGCCGGCAGCGCCAACCGGGCCGAGGCTGGCCGTGGAGTTCATCTGCGCGAACATCAGGCACAGCAAGCCGATGATGACGGTTGCACCGCTGGCCAGAACCGCCGGCGCCGCGCGGTGAAGCGCGTGCGCCATGGCTACATGGCGGTCCTCGTAGTTGTGCAGCTCCTCGCGATATCGGGCCACGATCAGCAATGCGTAGTCGACTCCTGCGCCGAGCACCAGGACGCTCAAGATGCCGGCGCTCTGTCCGTTGACCGTCAGGTCAGCGTGTTTGGCAAGCAGGTACACGACACCCTGGGCGATTCCGACCGCACCGACACCGCACAACAAGAACAGCAGCGCGAGCTGCAGGCTGCGATAGGTGATCAGCAAGATCACGAAGACGATCGCAACGGCGGCGAGCAGCAAGATCCCATCGATTCCCGAGAAGGCCTCGGCCTGGTCGGCGCCGAGTGCGGCCGGACCGGCCAGACTCACGTCGAGGCCCTCGGCGTTCTTCTCGGCAATGGCTCGAATGTCGTCGACCCGGTCGGGCAGATCCTCCCAGCCGTCCTCACTCATTCGAATCGTCGCGATGGTCTGCAGAGCTTCGCCGTCCTCGGAGGGGATCGGGCCGGTGACATTGCCCTGGACCGTCTCGACCTGGCCCAGCGCGGCGACATCGGACTTGGCCTTGGCCAGATCGGCCGGTGTGATGCCGCCCTCTCGGGTGTAGAGCACGACGGCCGGGATGTCGTCGGGGTTGGAGAACTGCTGAGCCTTGTTGATGACCTTGGTCGACTCGGCATCGCCGGGCAGCCAGGAGGCGATGTCATTGTCTTGAACGCTGGTGAGTTTGGAACCCAGGGATCCCATCACCACCAGAGTCATCAGTGAGAGTGCGAGTACGACCCACTTGATCCAGCGGTGCGTGATCCATCCGGCGATGCTGCGATTCATGACTGGCCTTCCCCCGAGCGCTTGTGGCGCGTTGTTTGGGCTGTCTCATCATGGCGGAAGATTCCGACAATTTGAACACTTATGCCAGCGATTGATCGCGGATCGGCGGCTGCGACAATGGGTCGTGATGACTCCTACGTATGCGGAGGTCGAGCGCGCACTTCTCGGCCGTTGGCCCGAGACCCGTCTCGACCCGTCACTCGACCGGATCGCGGCAATCTGTCGCCTTCTCGGCGATCCCCAGAAGGCCTATCAGGTCGTTCACCTGACCGGCACGAACGGCAAGACGTCGACGAGCCGGATGATCGACACCTTGCTGCGTGCGCTCGATCTGCGCACCGGACGGTTCACGAGTCCGCACCTGCAGTCGATGACCGAACGTATCTGCATCGACGGCCAGCCGCTCAGCGAACAGCTGTTCGTCGATGCATTCGCCGATGTCGCGGCATATGCGCAGATCGTCGATGATTCGTCGGAGCATCCGCTGTCGTACTTCGAGATGATGGTCGCGATGGCCTATGCGGCATTCGCGGACGCGCCGATCGACGTCGCGGTCGTCGAAGTCGGCATGGGCGGTTCGTGGGATGCGACGAACGTCGCCGACGGACAGGTCGCGGTCATCACACCAATCGGCGTGGATCACGCGTCGTACCTCGGTGACACGCCAGAGATCATCGCGGTCGAGAAGGCCGGCATCATCAAACCCGGATCTCATGTGATCATTGCGGAGCAGTCGCCGGAGGTCATGGACGTGCTGGTGGGCCGCGCACTCGAGGTCGGCTCGATCGTCCTGCGCGAAGGCGTCGATTTCGGCGTCAACCACCGCATCACGGCGTTGGGCGGTCAGCAGATCAGCCTGCAGGGCGTGGGCGGATCCTACGATGAGATATTCCTGCCGCTGCACGGAGCGCACCAGGCCCACAATGCGGCGTACGCGCTCGCGGCCGTAGAGGCGTTCACGGGCAGCAAACAGCTCGACCCCGACCTGGTCCGCGGCGCATTCGCGCAGGTCACCTCGCCCGGACGGCTCGAAGTCGTCCGCCGCAGTCCGACGGTCTTGCTCGACGCGGCCCACAATCCGCACGGGGCGCACGCCACGATCGAAGCGGTGCAGGACTCCTTCTCGTTCAGCCCGTTGATCGGCGTCGTCGGCGTCATGGCCGACAAGGACGTCGAGGAGCTGCTGCGGATCTTCGAACCGGTCATGGCCGAGATCATCTGCACGCAGAACAGCACGCCGCGGTCGATGCCGGCAGAGGAGCTAGCCGAACTGGCCCGCGACATCTTCGGTGACGAGCGGGTCAGCGTCGCTGATCGGCTGGACGATGCCCTCGAACGGGCTGTTGCGATGGCCGATGGAGGCGACGGCGGCGATGACGCGATCGGCAGCGGCGGCGTGTTGGTGACCGGTTCGGTCGTCACTGTCGGTGAAGCCCGAACGCTGCTCGGAGGCACCGTCATATGAGGGGCATGTGTGCAGCGATGCTGACGCTCGAGGCCATAGTCCTCGGTCTTTCGGCTCCCGTCATGATCTCGGTCGAGGACGTCGACAAGGCCGCAGCGCTGACGGTCGGCCTCGGCCTGGCGCTGCTGTGCATCCTGGTCGCCGGCTCTCTGCGACGTCCGCAGGCCTACTTCGTCGGCCATGCGATCCAGCTCGCCGCGATCGCGATGGGCTTCCTCGTGCCGATCATGTTCTTCGTCGGAGCCATGTTCGCGGCTCTGTGGTTCGGAGCGTTCTTCCTCGGTCGCAAGATCGAGGACGACAAAGCGCGATGGGCCCGCGAAGCCGCTGCAGGGGAGTGAACGCTCCGTTGTCCTACGGGCCCCGATAGGGTCGCACCATGGCACAACGCACTTTGGTCCTGATCAAGCCCGATGCTGTACGACGCGGACTGGTCGGGCAGGTCCTGTCCCGGTTCGAGGCCAAGGGGCTCACCCTGGTCGCGCTCGAACAGCGCACGATCGATGCGGCGCAGGCCGACGCGCACTACGCCGAACACGTGGAACAGCCCTGGTACCCGCCGCTGCGTGAGTTCGCGGTCTCCGGTCCTCTCGTGGCGCTGGTGCTCGAAGGTGACGAGGCGATCGCAGTCGTCCGGACGCTGAACGGGGCAACCGACGGCCGCGCCGCCGCGCCGGGCACGATCCGCGGTGACTTCTCACTGTCCAACCGCGAGAACCTGGTTCATGCATCGGACTCCGAGGAGTCGGCTGCGCGCGAGATGGCCCTCTGGTTCCCCGGTCTCTGAACGAAATTCTCAGGCGTACGTCGGCATCCGCAGGTGGTGCACGACGTCGTGGAACTTCCCGCGGACATCCTCGGGCAACCAGATGACGTGATTCGAGGCCGATGCCATGTCGATGTCGTCCTGCAGCGTCACGGCGTCGAGCACCTGACGAGGGCGGCCCGGACGGGAGTCCTCCAGCTCGACGAGTGAGATGCGCATCGTGACGCCGAAAGGATTCGGGTTGACCAGGCCGATGCCCCAGAAGTCCTCCGGCTCGGCGGTGGCCTTTTGGTCCAGATCGATCATGACCGACTTCACGTCCTGTTCGAGCGCGGGATGATCGACCTCCTCAGCTGCGGCAAGCTCGACCGCGACACCCTGGACCTGGTCGGCGCCTTGACCGTCGAACCGCAGCACTTCGCGCAGCGTGCCTCCGGCCGGCAAAACCGCGGCGCCCACGTGAGAGCCGTTGACGCCTCTCGTGGTGACGTGAGGCAGCGCGCTTCCGTAGGCGTTGTAGACCTGGAACCGCAAGGTCGGCTGAACCGAGACTTCGGTGTTGTTGGTGATCGTCAAGGTCTGATCGAGTGATCCGTCGGTCGCCACCGGCACGTACTTGACGGTGAATGGCTGGTTCTTGCGCTGACGTCGTCTCACCGTTCGAGCCTAGGCCGTGGGAGTTGTCCTGCCACCATGCGGGTGCGGAGGATTTCGACATGTGGTGGAGAGGTTCTACGCTTGCTCCATGTCCGTCGAGTCTGTATTTCCGCGCCTGGAACCTCTGCTGCCGTCCATCGGAAAGCCGATCCAGTACGTCGGCGGCGAGCTCAACGCTACGACCAAGGAGTGGGATCTAGCTGAGGTCCGCTGGGCGTTGATGTACCCCGACGCCTATGAGGTCGGGCTGCCCAACCAGGGTGTCCAGATCTTGTACGAAGTACTCAACGAACGTGATTGGATCCTGGCCGAGCGCACGTATGCGGTCTTCTCCGATATGGAGAAGGTCATGCGTGATAACGACATCCCGCAATTCACCGTCGACGCACACCGCCCAGTGAAGGCATTCGACCTGCTCGGCATGTCGTTCTCAACCGAACTGGGTTACACCAACTTCCTCAATGCGCTCGATCTTGCCGGTATCGCATTGCACGCGGTCGACCGAGGCGATGACGATCCGATCGTCCTTGCCGGTGGACACTCGGCGTTCAATCCTGAGCCGATCGCCGACTTCCTCGACGCGGCGGTTCTGGGCGACGGCGAGGAGATCGTGCTGGCGATCAGTGAGGTCGTCCGCGAGTGGAAGGCCGAGGGATGCCCAGGCGGACGCGATGAGGTGTTGCTGCGGTTGGCCAAGTCCGGGGGCGTGTATGTCCCCAAATTCTATGACGTGACCTATCTGCCAGACGGTCGAATCCAGCGCGTCGTGCCCAATCGTCCCGGCGTTCCGTGGCGTATCGCCAAGCACACACTGATGGATCTGGACTCCTGGCCGTACCCCAAGAATCCGCTCGTGCCTCTCGCTGAGACCGTGCACGAGCGCTTCAGCGTCGAGATATTCCGCGGCTGCACCCGCGGCTGCCGGTTCTGTCAGGCCGGCATGATCACCCGTCCGGTCCGTGAGCGTTCGATCGAGGGCATCGGCCAGATGGTGCAGAACGGTCTGGAGAAGACCGGCTTCCAGGAGGTGGGACTACTGAGCCTCAGCAGTGCCGACCACACCGAGATCGGCGAGGTCGCCAAACAGCTGGGTGATCGCTACGAGGGCACCAACACCTCGTTGTCGCTTCCGTCGACGCGCGTCGACGCCTTCAACATCACGCTGGCCAATGAGTTCAGCCGCAACGGACGCCGCTCGGGCCTGACGTTCGCTCCGGAGGGCGGTAGCGACCGCATGCGTAAGGTCATCAACAAGATGGTCAGCGAGGAAGACCTGATCAAGACCGTCGCGGCGGCATATTCGCACGGTTGGCGCCAGGTCAAGCTGTACTTCATGTGCGGTCTGCCGACCGAGACCGACGACGACGTCATGCAGATCGGCGAGCTCGCCAAGCGGGTCATCCAGACCGGCCGCGAGGCGTCGGGACGAAATGACATCCGTTGCACGGTATCGATCGGTGGATTCGTGCCTAAGCCTCACACTCCGTTCCAATGGGCCTCGCAACTCGACCATGAGACGACTGACGAGCGACTGAAGAAACTCCGCGACGAGGTGCGCGCCGACAAAAAATACGGCAAGGCGATCGGTTTTCGCTATCACGATGGCAAGCCGGGCATCATCGAAGGACTGCTGTCGCGTGGCGATCGGCGGGTCGGCCGCATCATCGAAGCGGTTTGGCGGGACGGAGGACGGTTCGATGGCTGGAGCGAACACTTCTCCTACGACCGGTGGGCTGCCAAGTCGGCCGAGGCGCTCGCCGACGAGCCAGTCGACCTCGATTGGTACACCGTGCGCGAGCGTGAATACGCCGAGGTGCTGCCGTGGGACCATCTCGACGCGGGCCTCGATCGTGACTGGCTGTGGGAGGACTGGCAAGATTCGCTGAACCCGGACGGGGCCCTGGAGGTCGAAGACTGTCGGTGGACGCCGTGCTTCGACTGTGGTGTCTGCCCGCAGATGGATTTGGAGATCCAGATCGGACCCACCGGCAGGAATCTGTTGCCGTTGACCGTGATGTGAGCGAGCCTGCGTGACAGGCAACCTGACAGTACGGCGGGTATCGTCGCAGGCGTACTGGATGCCCCAGTGTGCACGAGGCTCGGGAGGGATTCAGTGAGCAGAACCGTGATCAGTAAGCGTCGTCTACTGCTCGTCGCGTCCGCGACGGCGGCCGCCTTGGGAGTCGGGGCAGCTTTGGCATCGTGGTCCGACTTAGCGCTTGCATTGTTCGGTGTGGGGGGTCTGGCCGGATTCGTGTGGATCGTGCTGTGGGCGCAAGCGGTCAATGGCACTCTCGAAGCGCTCGGCCGGCGGATCGATGCGACGAGCGACAAGGTCGGCAAACTGCCGAAGCGCGCCCGGATAGACGAGCTGCGCGCTGTGTTGCAAAGCGACCTACGTGGCTTCCAGCCGGCCATGGCGAGAAATGATGCAGCGATGCGCGAAACCCTGCTCGCAGTACGACAAGTGCCGCAAGAGACCGTCGAGCTGGGCCGTGCGTACCGGGGAATCGTCCCGCATGAGCACCCGATGCCCCAACTCGGCGCGTGGGCGATGACACCGGCGACCCTGGTGTCGGCAATCGACCGCATCAGGAGTTCGTCGGTACAGACGATCGTCGAGTGCGGGTCGGGCAGCTCGACGGTCTGGTTCGCCACTGCGTTGGAACATCGTGGCGGTCCCGGACGCATCGTGGCGCTGGAATCGAGTGCTGAGTACGCCGAGCTCACGCGGACGCGACTGGCCGATTTCGGGCTGTCCCATCGCGCTGAGGTGATCCACGCGCCGTTGATCGAAACCGCGTTGCCCGGCCGTGATCCACAACCGTGGTACGACCTCTCAGGGCTGCCCGGCGACCTGACGACGATCGACCTGCTGTTCGTAGATGGTCCGATCGGCGCCTTGGCTCCGCAGGTCAGGTATCCGGGATTCCCGCTGTTGGCCGATCGTCTGTCGGCGGGATCGATTGTGATCCTCGACGACACAGTGCGCTCTGACGAGCAGCAAATCCTCCAGCTCTGGCTCGACGGGAGGCCCGCCGGCCGCCGGCTCAGCGTGGCCGAACGACTCGACCGCTCCGTGGTACTCACGGTCGACGTCGAGCCTGGGTGAATCTGAGCTGATCTGACGAGCTTCTGAGGTAGGCGATCGGGCGAAGATACGCCATCCGCCCGATGTGGCGAGGGTGCCTCAGAGACGAGCATGACTGATGTCGTAAGGAGACATCATGATCAACGAATTCGCCATCCAGATCGAAATACAGCAGCATGATCGCGAGCTCACCGAACGTATCGAGCAGCGCCGCATCGCCACCGAACGAGCTGCCGAAGAACGCGGTGTCAGCCGTCTGGCCGTCATGGCCCGCCGGGCGCGTCTAGCGCGGGTGAGCCGCAGCGCTGCCGGCACCCCGCTCAGTTGCTGAACGTCAGTTGCGCGGTTTGAGCGTGTCCTCGAGCATGACGGGTCGCGCCACGATCGTGCCGAACACCGCAATGAACGCCGCCAGCACGATCAGTGCGATGAGCGGGACGGTCCATGACCCGCTCAGATCGTGCAGTGCCCCGACGCCGAAGGGACCGATGCCGGCTATCAGGTAGCCGATGCCCTGGGTCGCGACGGACAGCGTCGCGGTTCCGGCGGTCGTTCGCGTCCGTCGGGCGATCATGGTCAGCGTCCAGGTGAACGCCGCACCGCCGAGGCCGAGGAGGAAGGCCCACAGCCACGGCACCGAGGCCGGTGACAGGAGCAGGCCGAGCCAACCGCCGGCAGTGACGGCGCTGAACGCCCAGGGCAGATACGCGGTCTCGCCGGTCACCCGGATGAGCCAGGGGAGTGCGAGGGTCACCGGGATGCCGACTCCGCTGATCACACCCAGGAGGGCGCCGGCATAGCCACGCGAGATGCCGGCATCGGTCAGGATCTCGGGGAACCAGCCGAACTGGGCATATGCCCCGGCCGACTGAGTCGCGAACAGCAGCAGCATGGCCCACACGATGGGGGACCGGATGACATCGCGCAGCGGCAAACGATGCTGGTCGACCGGGGCGGCGTGGATGTCGCCGCGCAACATCAAGAGCCAAGGCACGAGTGCGATCGCCGCAAGCGCGGCCCATGCCGCGAGCCCGCCGCGCCATCCGCCGAACGCATCGCTCAATGGAACAGTCGCGACGGAGGACAGCGACGCGCCGCCCATCAGAGCCGCACCGTAGAGCGAGCTGACGAGCGGGATCCGATCGGGGAAATGCGCCTTGACCAAAGGCGGCAGGATCACATTTCCGACCGCGGCTCCGGCGAGCGCGATCATGCTGCACAGCAGGAACAAGAACTGGTTGTGCACCAAGGAACGGGTCACGAGGCCGACTGCGATCATCATCAACAAGATCGCGGCGGACAGGTGAAGACCCAGGCGACGTACGATGCCGGCCGATCCCACGCCGAACACCGCGAAGCACACCACCGGGAGCGTCGTGAGGATGCCGCCGACCGTGGCAGTCATGGCCAGGTCCTCGCGAACCGATTCCAGGACGACGCCGATGCTGCCGACCGCGGCCCTCAGGTTCGCAGCGAGCAAGACGATCGCGATGACGACGAGCCAACGTCCGCCGGGGACAGGAGTTGCAGACGAGGCCACCGGTTCTTTGCGCACTGACCCACCCTAGGTAACCTCGACAAGTGACAACCCTGGAGGGGACACCTAACCCCGAAGCCCCGAACCCGCAGCTGCCTATCGTGCAGAAACTGCGCATCCGATACGCCAAACGCGGGCGACTACGGTTCACGAGTCACCGTGATTTCGCCCGTGCCTTCGAACGGGCCGTACGTCGCGCCGGCATCCCGATCGCGTTCTCGTCGGGATTCACGCCGCACCCCAAGATCTCTTATGCGAACGCATCTCCGACCGGTGCCGCGAGCGAGGCCGAATACCTCGAAATCGGTCTGGTCCGACCGCAGGATCCCGATCAAGTCAGGGAACTGCTCGACTCCGCGCTGCCTGCCGGGATCGATATCGTGGACGTCGTGGTCGCGAAGCCGGGAGCACTAGCCGACCGGCTCGAAGCCAGTTCCTGGGAGATCGCGTTGCCAGGGGTCAGCCTCGAGCATGCGCAGTCGGCCGTCGCGGGTTTCCTCGCCGCCGAGGAGGTTTTGATCGAACGGATGATGAAGCGCGGATTACGTACGCTCGACTGCCGGGCCGCGGTGCTGAGCCTTTCCGCGCGTTCCGACGAGACCTCGGTGGGTCCATGTGCGATACTGGCGGTGGTCGTGCGACACGACACACCGTCGATACGACCAGACGACGTTCTTGCCGGACTCCGTTCCAGTGGGGACTTGAAAGCCACGCAGACGCCCATCGCGACTCGCTTGGCCCAAGGCCCTCTGGATTCAGATGAAGGTACGGTAGGCGATCCACTTGCCTTCGACCGCGACGCATCCTGACCGGATGTCGACCGCGGCGGGCGGGTGCGGGAGCTGATGTGACAAACCGAGGGTCGCCGTCGCCCCCCGGCGCGTGGCGCAGGGGTTGACCGAAGCTTCAGGTCCGCAGCGCCGGACCGCATACGTGCCCAGCCCCGATTTGATCGGGACGGGGCGAAGGAGAGCGCATGCTCGACGACAACGAAACACCCACCGAGGCCAGCACATCAGCCCCCGCGACGCGGCGACGAGCAGCCGGACGTCCCGCTGGCCCACCGGTCGCCGTGAGCTTCTCGGCACCGATCGCGCCCCAGAAGGTCGCGCCGCAGAAGGCTGAGCCGGAGACGGACGCCGATGCCGAGACCGCCGTTTCGGTCGACGAGGCTCCGGTCAAGAAGACCGCTGCTCGCAAGCGACGGGCTCCGGCCAAGAAGGCCAAGGCTCCTGAGCCCGAGGTCACTGACTCCGCAACTGCCGACGAAGAGGTCGAGGCCGACGTCGAAGCGACGACTCAGCCGACCCTCGCACCGGCGTTCGCGGCTGCGGCGATGTTCCAGGCTCCCGAGCCCGGCCTCGCTCCCGCCCGTGCTCCGCGGATCGAGCCTGACGAAGATGTCGAGGATGTCGACACCAGCGAGGTCGACGCCGAATCTGACGACTCCGACGACGAAGATGATGATCCTGACGCGCCGCGCCGCCGTCGTCGCAGCCGGGGCGGTCGCCGTCGTCGCAAGGGCGACAGCGATTCGGACGAGACCGCTGAGAACGACGAGGCCGCCGAGTCCGATGAGGAAGGCAACGGCGGCACGCGTCGCCGCCGGCGTCGTGCCCGTGCAGGCGAAGGTGCCGACACTCAGCCCGATGACCCAGAGAACACTGTCGTCCGGGTGCGCAACGGCCGCACTGCGGAGGACGAGATCACCGGCGTCGCGGGCTCGACCCGCCTGGAGGCCAAGAAGCAGCGCCGCCGGGAAGGCCGTGAAGCAGGCCGTCGTCGTGCCCCGATCGTGTCGGAGGCCGAGTTCCTGGCCCGTCGTGAATCGGTCAAGCGCGAGATGGTCGTGCGCCAGCGCGATGACTACACGCAGATCGCTGTCGTCGAGGACAATGTGCTGGTCGAACACTACGTCGCCCGCGAATCGCAGACCTCGATCATCGGCAATGTCTATCTGGGCAAGGTGCAGAACGTCCTGCCGAGCATGGAAGCCGCATTCGTCGACATCGGAGCCGGTCGCAATGCCGTGCTGTACGCCGGTGAAGTCGACTGGACGACGCTCGGCAACGGCAAACAGCGCAAGATCGAAGACGCGCTGACGCCCGGCCAGACGATCCTCGTGCAGGTGTCCAAGGATCCGATCGGACAAAAGGGCGCCCGGCTCACCAGCCAGATCAGCCTTCCGGGACGGTTCCTGGTGCTGGTCCCCGGTGGGCAGACCAGCGGCATTTCGCGCAAGCTGCCCGAGAACGAGCGCTCGCGGCTCAAGAGCCTGCTCAAGGAAGTGTTGCCCGAGAACACCGGCGTCATCGTGCGCACGGCCGCCGAAGGTGCGACCGAGGAGCAGCTGACGCGCGATGTGACGGCGTTGACGGCGCGCTGGGAAGTCATCGAGGGCAAGGTTGCGGCGGGTCATGCCCCCGAGCTGCTGTACTCCGAGCCGGACCTGATGATCAAGGTCGTCCGCGATCTGTTCAACGAGGACTTCAACAATCTGGTCGTCGAAGGCGACGACGCCTGGGACATGATCAAGGGCTATATCGATCACGTCGCCCCAGACCTGGCCGAGCGGGTCACGGCCTGGAGCAACCAGGACGTGGACGCCTTCACGTCGTACCGCCTCGACGAGCAGATCCACAAGGCGCTCGATCGCAAGGTCTTCTTGCCCTCGGGCGGCTCGCTGGTCATCGACCGCACGGAGGCCATGACGGTGGTCGACGTCAACACCGGAAAGTACACCGGCTCGGGCGGCAACCTCGAAGAAACTGTCACCAAGAACAACCTGGAGGCGGCCGAAGAGGTCGTTCGTCAACTGCGGCTGCGCGATATCGGCGGCATCATCGTGGTCGACTTCATCGACATGGTGCTCGAGAGCAATCGCGAGCTGGTGCTGCGACGCCTCGTCGAATGCTTGGGACGTGACCGTACGCGTCACCAGGTCGCCGAGGTCACGTCATTGGGCCTCGTGCAGATGACGCGCAAGCGCATCGGCACCGGACTGCTGGAGTCGTTCAGCGTCGATTGTGACCACTGCCAGGGCCGTGGTGTCGTGATTCAGGACACCCCGGTCGAGCCCAAGAAGGAAGAGCCGCGTCGTGGCGGACGTGGCGGCCGCGGCGGCAACAACAACCGCGGTGGAAGCCAGAACAATGGTGGCGGCCAGAACAATGGTGGCGGCCAAGGCAACGGTGGCAACAAAGCAGCGGCCAAACCGGTCGAACCCAAAGAGGCCGCCATCGCGTCCGTCCCGGCTCCGGCCGAGACAGTCGCGGAGACGCCCCCGCCGCCGCCCCCGCCACCAGCCGAGACAGCACCACCGGCACCGCCAGCACCCCCGGCGCCGCCTGTCGAAGCAGCAGTACCGGTTGAACCCGCAGCACCCGTTGAGGCCCCGACGCCTGTCGTGGCCACAACACCGGCGAAGAGGACGACCCGCAAGCGCGGGTCGGCGTCCAAGCCTGCCGGACCCCCGACACCGCCTGCCGAGGCCCCGTCCTCGGCCGAAAATGGCGGGGGAGAGACCCCCGTTTTGACCCGGGAGGGTCTTGCTCCGTAAACTAGTCCTTCGGTGCGCTCTGCGCCCCGTTTTTTGCGCGTCTTGCGTCCACGTGGGCCGCGCCCCAGATTTGAAATGAGTGAGGATTCCGTGGTGTACGCAATCGTGCGCAGTGGCGGCAACCAGCAGAAGGTTGCTGTCGGTGACGTCATCCAGATCGACAAGACCACCCAGGCCGAAGGCGAGACGCTTTCTCTTCCCGCGGTGCTCTTCGTCGATGGTGACAAGGTGACGGCTGATGCCGCCGCGCTGGCCAAGGTCACGGTTACGGCCGAGGTCGTGGGCGACGCCAAGGGCCCCAAGATCGTCATCCAGAAGTACAAGAACAAGACCGGCTACAAGAAGCGTCAGGGTCACCGTCAGAAGTACACCCAGGTGAAGATCACCGGAATCAAGTAGAGGACTGAGCACATGGCACACAAAAAGGGCGCAGCCTCTACCAAGAACGGCCGCGATTCAAATTCACAGCGCCTCGGCGTGAAGCGCTTCGGCGGACAGCTCGTCAACGCAGGCGAGATCATCGTTCGTCAGCGCGGTACGCACTTCCACCCCGGCACCAACGTCGGCCGCGGCGGAGACGACACGCTCTTCGCGCTGTCGGCCGGCTCGGTGGAGTTCGGACGTCGTCGCGGCCGCAAGGTCGTCAACATCGTCCCGGGCGTTCCGGCCGAGTAACAGCGAACACCCACTCTCTGATTCGACAGAGAATCGAAGGGGCAGTCCGCCACTGCGGACTGTCCCTTCGTTCCATTTCCGCTTCTCGAGCACTCAGAAGGTGCCGGGAGGCATTGCACGGAAGGCGCGACCGATGGCTGTCCCCAGCTTCGTCGACAAAGTGACTCTCCACGTCGCGGGCGGGTCCGGTGGCGACGGCGTGGCCTCGGTTCACCGCGAGAAGTTCAAGCCCCTCGGTGGACCTGATGGCGGCAACGGCGGCAACGGAGGAGATGTTGTCCTCTCGGTCGGCGCCGACGTCACAACCCTGATCGACTTCCACCACGAACCCCACCGCCGCGGTACCAACGGTGCGCCGGGTGCAGGCAATAACCGCAGCGGCAGCAATGGCGAGGGCCTGGTACTTCGCGTGCCTGACGGCACAGTCGTCAAGGACGCCAACGGCGAGGTGCTGGCCGATCTGATCGGCCCCGGCGTCGAGCTGGTGATCGCCGCCGGCGGTCGTGGCGGTCTCGGCAACTCCGCACTGGCATCGTCCAAGCGCAAGGCTCCCGGCTTCGCGCTGAAGGGCGAGCCCGGCGAAGAACGCACCATCACACTCGAGCTCAAAGTTGTCGCCGATATCGGCCTGATCGGTTTCCCGAGTGCGGGCAAGTCGAGTCTCATCGCCTCGCTGTCGCGGGCCCGGCCCAAGATCGCCGACTACCCGTTCACGACGCTGGCGCCCAACCTCGGCGTCGTCACGGCCGGTTCGACGACGTTCACGGTCGCCGACGTGCCGGGACTCATCGAGGGAGCCAGTGAGGGACGCGGCCTGGGCCACGACTTCTTGCGCCACGTCGAACGTTGCGCCGCGCTGGTGCATGTCATCGACTGCGCGACGGTCGATCCCGGGCGTGATCCGCTCAGCGACCTCGACGTCATCGAGGCCGAGCTGAAGGCCTACTCCGAGGCCACCGGCAGCGATCTGCTCGATCGCCCCCGCATGGTCGCGCTCAACAAGACCGACGTGCCCGACGCCAAGGAGATCGCCGGCTTCGTGCGCGATGATCTGGAGGGCCGTGGATACGACGTGTTCGACGTGTCGGCTGCGAGCCATGCGGGTCTGAAGGAGCTGTCGTTCGCGATGGCCGAGGTCGTGGCATCGCGTCGCGCCGCGACACCGGTTGCCGAGGTGACCCGCATCGTGTTGCGGCCCAAGGCAGAAGCCGGTGTCGGTCGCGAGTTCACGATCAACCAGGTCAACGAGCAGTGGGTCGTCCGAGGCGAGAAGCCCAAGCGCTGGGTCCGTCAGACCGACTTCTCCAATGACGAGGCCGTGGGCTTCCTCGCCGACCGGCTCAACCGTCTCGGTGTCGAGGACGAGCTGCTCAAGCTCGGTGCCCAGGCCGGCGACGCTGTTGTCATCGGCGACGAAGATGACGCGGTCGTGTTCGACTTCGATCCGCAGATTCCCGCCGGTGCGGAGATCCTCGGCCGCCGCGGCGAAGACCTTCGCATCGATCAGTCCGATCGTCGTACCAATGTGCAGCGTCGCGAAGAGCTCGCGGCTCGGCGCGCATTCGAAGCCGAGCAGCGCGAGTTGCGCGGTGAAGGACGTCTTCCCGACTGGAGCTTCACCGACGAAGACGATGACCTGGCGGACGGTGATGGCCGGAACGAGGATCCGGCGTGAGTCGTGTTGTCGTCAAGGTCGGCTCATCATCGCTGAGCACAGCTGAAGGCGGCCTCGACGGTGCGCGGGTCGATGCCCTGGTCGATGCGCTGGCCGCCGCTCGTTCCCGCGGGGATGAACTCGTCCTGGTCAGCTCGGGTGCGATCGCGGCGGGACTGGCCCCCCTCGGGCTGACGAGGCGACCCCGCGATCTGGCCACCCAGCAAGCAGCGGCAAGCGTCGGCCAAGGCGCCCTGATCGCGCGGTACGCCGAGCGATTCACCGCGCACGATCTGGTGGTCGGGCAGGTGCTGCTCACGGCAGACGATGTGACCCGGCGCAGTCACTACCGCAATGCCTATCAGACCTTCGCGCGGCTCCTGGAGCTCGGCGTCGTCCCGATCGTCAACGAGAACGACACCGTGGCGACCAGCGAGATCCGTTTCGGCGACAACGACCGGTTGGCCGCACTCGTGTCCCACTTGGTCCGGGCCGACCGGCTGGTTCTGCTGTCAGACGTCGACGGACTGTACGACGGTGATCCGCAGCGCGACGACACCCGCGTGGTGACCGATGTGCACGGCGAGGACGATCTGCGCGCCCTCGACATCGTGCGTCCGAGTGCATCGGCGATCGGTACCGGGGGGATGATCACCAAGGTCGAAGCAGCCCGCATCGCGACGGGGGCAGGTATCCCCGTGACGTTGACCTCGGCTGCCCGGGCCGACGAGGCACTGCAGGGCCTCGAGGTCGGCACCCGGTTCCACCCGACCGGTCGGCGCCGTTCGGTGCGACTCTTGTGGCTCGCACATGCCAGTGACACCAAGGGCTCGGTCCGGATAGATGCGGGAGCGGTGCGCGCCCTCACGTTACGGAAGGCCTCGCTGCTGCCTGCCGGGATCACGGGAGTGACGGGAGCCTTCTCGGCCGGCGATCCCGTCGATCTGGTCGGTCCCGACGATGTCGTGATCGCCCGGGGGATCGTCAACTACGACGTCGACGAGATTCCTACCCTGATGGGACGGTCGACGCGTGAACTCGCTGCTGCCTTCGGCGCGGAGTACGAGCGTGAAGTCGTGCATCGCGACGATCTCATGTTGGTCTGAGATTCGCCCCGAGCGGGGCCGGCAGCGAGTAACGTGCCGATCATGGATCCCGCTGCGATCGTGGACTTGCTGTCCTCGGGTTTGACCCACGACGCAGACCAGGCACTCGCCTCGCTGAACGATGCCGACGACTTCGACGGTGACAGCGTGCTGGCGACTGCGGCGTTCCTGCGAGTCCTGACCTGCCGGTTCGATGACGCTCTCGACACCGCTCATGCTCTCGACCTGCGTCCGACGCTGTCGCCTTTGGCCGCCGCCGCGAGGGATCTGGCCGTGGCGGTGTGTGCCGGCGTCGTCACGGTCGGAAGTGGGCCGAGTCGTCCTGGCGGCCCGTTCGGTGAGGTGACGGCAGTGCTCGAGATCGAGGCCGCGATGTCATCGGGGTGGATATCGAGGGCAGCCGACATTGCCGGCGAGGTCGTGGCAGACGGGTTGATCCTCACCCCGTCTGCTGCGTGGAGCGCCATCGCCTTGGCCCGGGCGCGATCGTTCGAGGGACGATTCGGCGACGCGGATCGCCTCGTCTCGCGAGTACTCGACTCGCCGCTCATCGGCCAGTGGCCGCAGATGCAGCTGCTGGCCCGGGGGGCCAGGATCTTCGTCGACGGGCACTTGGGGCGCACCGATGCCGTGCTCACGGGCCTGCATGAGCTGTGCAGACCGGGTACCGAACCGCGCGATCATGACTACATCCATGCGGGAGCCTGGGTCATGGCAGCGTTCGGGGCCCATGCGATCGGCCGTCTGGACGATGCGGCCAAGGTGATCCTTTCCGGTGGCGGGGGAGAGTATCTGCCGAGACTGCAGATCGTCGACCGGCTATACGGCTACGAGATCCTTGTCGACCATGCGCTGGCCCGTGCTGATCTCGACGCCGCGCGATCATGGTCCGAACGTGCGGTGGTGCTGCCTGTGCAGGGTCACATGATGGCATCGGCGGCACTGGGCCGCATCCAGGCCAGACTCGCGCTGGCATCGGCTGACACTGCCACCGGCATCGAAGCTTCAGCCGATTCTGGGCTGCTTGCTGCGCTGGTCGGCAGTGATCTGGAGGTCATCCGGGCACGGATCATCGAGTCTTCGGGTCGGTTGGCCGCCGGAGACCGAATCCGGGGAATCGACGAACTGGAGGACATGGCCCGCCGGGCCGGCGCGGCGGGTGCGACCGCAGTCAAGGAATGGGCCGAACGTGAGCTGCGGAGCCATGGGCGCCGGCTCCGCAATGTGCCGGGCTTCGGCTGGGAGACTCTCTCGTCGACCCAGCAACACATCGCCCAGCTGGCGGCGGCGGGCCTGCGGAACCGCGAGATCGCGGCCGCATTGTGGCTCTCGGACAAGACTGTCGAGAGCCACGTGGCCACGATCCTGAGCGCCCTGGGCACGACCAATAGAGTCGGCATCGGTCGCGAGATCGGTGGAGCTGCCACCGTGCCGCCCCATTTCGACGATGTGCTCACCGCGCGGCAGCGAGAAGTCGCGCATCTGGTAGCGCGCGGACACACGAATGCCGAGATCTCGACCTTGCTCGGAATCAGTGAGAAGACTGTCGAGAAGCACGTGGCCGGACTGTTCGAGCGGCTCGGCGTACGGACCCGGTCGGCGATCGCGGCGCGTGTCCGGGGTGCGGGATCTGCGCCTGACCTGGCCCACTAGACCGCCCACTAGGATTGGGTTCATGATCGAGCAGGTACACGCCGCAGCCCGTCGAGCCAGGGTCGCGGCCGCAGCGCTGGCCATGGCGACCCGCGCGGAGAAGGACGCAGCGCTGCACACCATCGCCGACGCGCTCATCGCCGGCACCCAGGCGATTGTCGAGGCCAATTCCCTCGACGTCGAAGCTGCACGTGCCGCAGGCACGCCGGAGAACGTCATCGATCGGCTGCAACTCGATGCCGACCGCGTCGAGGCATTTGCCGACGGAGTGCGTGACATCGCAGGCCTGCCCGATCCGATCGGCGAGATAGTCCGCGGAACCACACTTCCCAACGGGCTGCGGATGCAGCAGGTCCGGGTGCCGATGGGTGTCATCGCGATGATCTACGAAGGCCGTCCCAACGTCACCGCCGACGCCGCCGCGATCTGCCTCAAGGCCGGCAGCGCCGTGCTGCTGCGCGGCTCCTCGTCGGCCGCCAGATCCAATGCCGCGATCATCGAGATCATGCGCGACGCGCTGGAGAAATCGGGCTTGCCAGCCGATGCGATCACCCAGATCAGTGCCGATGATCGCTCGAGCGTGACGCACTTGATCACGGCCCGGGGCCTGGTCGATCTCGCGATACCCCGCGGAGGAGCGGGACTCATCAAGACCGTGGTCGAGCAGTCGACCGTCCCGGTCATCGAGACCGGCGTCGGCAATTGCCATGTGTACGTCGACCAGCACGCCGACCTCGACATGGCGCTATCGATCGTGCTCAACTCCAAAACCCATCGCACCAGTGTGTGCAACTCGGCCGAGTCGTTGCTGGTGCACCGCGCGGTCGCCGATACGTTCCTGCCGCGCGTCGTGGAGTCCTTGCAAGCCGCCGGAGTCACGATCCACGGCGACGAGGCGTTCCGCGCGATCAACGAGGATGTCGTGGCGGTGACGGATGAGGATTACGGCGTCGAATATCTCTCGCTCGATATCTCCGCCCGCGTCGTCGACACGATCGAGGAAGCGATCGCTCACATCCGCACCTACTCGTCGGGGCACACCGAAGCCATCGTCACCTCGTCGCTCCCGGCCTCGACCCGGTTCACCCAGGGCGTCGATTCGGCCGCCGTCATGGTCAATGCCTCGACCCGGTTCACCGACGGCGGCGAGTTCGGCTTCGGCGCCGAGATCGGCATCTCGACCCAGAAGCTGCACGCCCGGGGTCCGATGGGCCTCACCGAGATGACGACCACGACCTACGTCGTGGTGGGCGATGGTCACGTCCGGTAGGGGACTGGGATAGATTGAGCCCATGCATTCGTTCCTCGCTGCGGCCGAAGAGACCGAGCACCTGCGTGATATCGGAATCAGTCCCTATGCCGTGGGTGGCATCGCCCTGGCGATCCTGCTCGTCCTGCTGATGGCCCTGTTGGCGTTCGGCAAGGGTCGCGAGCACTCCTGACCCGCATGGGTGCCGCCCGGAACGTCAGCGGGCGCCGTCGTGTCGGCGTCATGGGTGGCACATTCGACCCCATCCATCACGGTCACCTCGTGGCGGCCAGTGAGGTCCAGTCGTGGTTCGACCTCGATGAGGTCCTGTTCGTCCCGACGGGACAGCCATGGCAGAAGGCCGACCGCGAAGTCTCGGCAGCCGAGGACCGCTATCTCATGACGGTCATCGCGACTGCCGCGAATCCTCGATTCAAGGTCAGTCGGGTCGATATCGACCGTCGCGGACCGACCTACACGATCGACACGCTGCGTGATCTGGCTGCTCTGCATCCCGATGCCGATCTGTACTTCATCACCGGTGCCGACGCGATGGCCGCCCTGTTGACGTGGCGTAACCACGACGAGTTGTTCGAGCTGGCCCAGTTCGTCGGTTGTACCCGCCCCGGCCACGATTTGGATGAGACGACTCTCGAAGGGCTGCCGGGCGATCGCATCACGCTGGTCGAGATTCCGGCACTCGCGATCTCGTCGACTGACTGCCGCGCTCGCGTCGAGCGCGACGAACCCGTTTGGTACCTCGTGCCCGACGGCGTCGTGCAGTACATCGGCAAACATAAGCTCTATTGCGCACCATCAACCGAAAGCTCTCCATGACTGCCACCGATCGCGCCCTCGAGCTGACTCGCGCTGCGGCGATTGCCGCCGAAGACAAACTGGCGCAAGACATCGTCGCCTTCGACGTGTCCCAGCAGATCGCCCTGACCGATGTCTTCTTGCTCTGCTCAGCTGCCAACGAGCCTCAGGTCAAAGCGATCCAGGACGCCGTCGAGAGGCGGATGATCGAACTCGGCGTCAAAGCGGTCAGGCGCGAGGGTGAGCGGGAGGGACGCTGGGTGCTGCTCGATTTCCAGGACATCGTGGTTCACGTGCAGCACCAGGAGGAGCGGGTCTTCTACGCGCTCGACCGGTTGTGGAGCGACTGCCCGCCGGTTTCGCTGTCGTGACAGGACCCACGACGCGACAGGTCATCCTCTGGCGCCACGGCAGGACGTCGTGGAACCTGGCCGGTCGTGTCCAGGGCCAAAGCGATACCGAGCTCGATGATGTCGGACGCGCCCAAGCGCGAAGCGCCGCCGCCAGACTCGCGGCGCTACGTCCCGATCGCATCATCAGCTCAGACCTGACTCGCGCGCACGACACGGCGCGGATGCTGGGCGAACTCACGGGGCAGTCGGTCGAGCTCGACCCGCGCCTTCGCGAGATGAACTTCGGCGCGCGTGAAGGCATGACCTGGCGCGAGGCCTGGGAGGCATTCCCTGACGGTATGCGCGCCTGGGTCGACGGCGACGAGACCAAGATCCCCGGCAGCGAGACGTACCGCCAGGCCGGCGAGCGATTCGCCGCGGGCCTGAGCGATGCGCTGACGGAGCTGCCTCCCGGGGGAGTGCTGGTCGTGGTCGCGCATGGCGCGGTGCTGCGTACCGGCGTATGCGTGTTCCTGGGAATTCCCGAGTCCCACTGGGGCACGCTGGGAGGCCTGGGCAACTGCTCGTGGTCGATCCTGGAGGAGAGCAGGCACCGATCCTGGGCGAAATGGCGGTTGACCGAGTGGAATGCGGGCACTCTGCCCGAACCTGTGTTCTCCGATGACGAAGGACCCGGATTGAACGCTTCGGAACCCATCCGCTAGGCTGGGCAAGGCCCTGATGAGGGGCCGCGCGGGGCATTGGCGCAGTTGGTAGCGCGCTTCCATGGCATGGAAGAGGTCAGGAGTTCGAATCTCCTATGCTCCACAAGAACGTGAACTACCGAAAACGGTCCCGCCTGTTGGCGGGGCCGTTTTCGCGTCTACGAACCGTGACATCCAACGTCTGGCCGCGGACCGCGGCACGCGGCACGGTATCGGCTTCGGGCGATGCCGAGACCGCGAAGGTTGATACCGTGTCCGGCGTGCCCCGGGTGACGAAGAGATCCGCGTTCGTCGCGGTCGCGGGACTTCTGGCCGCAGCGCATCTGTTCGCGGTCACGTTCAACGCATTGCCGCCCAACCAATACAGCGAGATCGTCACCCCGCATACCGGATATCTGCAGCCGTACTTCGCGCAGAACTGGAGACTCTTCGCGCCGTCTCCGGTTTCGGAGGACCGCGAACTGTTGTTGCAGGGCTCATATCTCGACGCCGACGGCACGGCCCAACGCACTCCGTGGATCAACTGGACGCAGGTCGAACTGGACTTGATCCACCATCGCCTCGTGGGCGGGCGGGCCGGCTATGTCAGCAATAAGCTCTTCGGGCCCCTGAGCCA
Source organism: Aeromicrobium sp. P5_D10 (assembly GCF_054049535.1). NCBI lineage: Bacteria > Bacillati > Actinomycetota > Actinomycetes > Propionibacteriales > Nocardioidaceae > Aeromicrobium > Aeromicrobium sp. P5_D10. The sequence goes on along the minus strand of NZ_JBFUME010000004.1, from coordinate 288,613 downwards.
GCGCTATCGCGCGATCGGCACGGCCCAAAAGGCCCTGGCTGACGCGACCTCGCAGACCGATCCGCTCGACTGGTCCGAGCTACGCGAGCAGCTGACCGCGGACGGAGCCGACCCCGCCCGGATAGCCACGTTCCTGACCTACGAGCAGGCCACGTCGCGACTCGCGACCGATGTCGTGATGGGACGATGGCCAGAGCGGACGTTCACAGCGGTGCGGTACCAGTTACGGTCGCGCGGCGTCGTGCCGTACGCGAGCCGTCAGGCTAGTGCCGCCAACCGTGAAGCCGCGCGGCCATTGGCAGTCGAGCGGACCAGCGGATGGCGGGTGCCGGCGCCGGGCGGAGCCGACGAACGTCGCGCCGTGGCCGAATTCGATCGGAGGCATCGATGATCGATCGCGCCATCGGCTGGCTGAGCACCGAAAAGCATTCGACGTACGGTCTCGCGGTGACCCGCATGATCTTGGGGTTCATCGTGGCGAGCCAGCTGATCGTCAACTGGTTCGATCGCAGCTACACGTGGGGCGAAGGCGCCCGCTGGAGCGATTCGGTGGCCGACGCCAAATCGTGGCCGTCCTTCCTCGGGCTGTACGAACAGCTCGGACCGGTCGGATTCGATCTGGCCTATATCGCGACGATCGTGTTCGCGGTGCTGATGATGGTCGGCTACCGCACGCGGGCCTCGTCGATTCTGACGCTGCTGTTGTGGATGAGCCTCTACGTCGCCAATCCGTTCGTCGGATCGGGTGGGGACGCGGTGCTGCGCATGGTGTTGCTCTATCTGTGCTTCACCGACGCGGGTCTGCGCTGGTCGCTCGATGCGCGACTGCGCAGCGGGCGTGGCGAGATCCGGCCTCTGATGCCGGTATGGGTCACCGCGACGCTGCACAATCTCGCGATGATCCTGATCATCCATCAAGTCGTCATGGTCTATGTCGCGTCGGCATTCTGGAAGTTGCAGAGCCCGGTCTGGAGGGACGGCACGGCGGTCTACTATCCGCTGCAGACCGATGCGTACTCGCCGTGGAACGACTGGCTGCAGCCGATCTATGCCCAAGGGCTCGTGATCACCAGCGCGACATACCTGGCGATCGTCGTCCAGTTGTTCTTCCCGGTGCTGTTGATCTACCGTCCGACGAGATTCCTGGCGCTGATCCTGATCACCGGAATGCACCTGGGCATCGGCATCTTCATGGGGATCTTGTACTTCTCGCTTGTCATGATCGCGGTCGACATGATCTTGGTCAGTGACGCCTCGTGGACGCGTGCGGCCGAGTGGGTCCGTGACAGACGGTCGCAGAAGCAGCGAGAATCCCGGTCTTTGTGAAGCAGAACACACTCCGAATCCCGAATTGATCGGGACCTTGGTCCTCAGTGACCTGGGATTGTGGTTAAACTGACCGGCAGCAGACTCCCATCTGCGACAGCCGTCACCTGCGCACTCCCATGCGTCCAACATAAGAATCAAGGAGTCACCCTCCATGAAAAACAAGCTCGCCAAGAATTCCTTGGCGGTCGGCCTGGCGACGATGATCGTCACCGCTGGCCTCTCGTTCTCCGCCAACGGCGCTGACGCGACCAAATCGTACTCCGCTGGACGCTTCTTGAGTGGTTCGATCGGTGGAACCAACCTCGACACCCTGGCCAAGCTGGACGGTGTGTCCGCAGCGAACCCCGGGAACCCCGGCGCGAACACCAACCCGCTGTCGCTGACCCTGCTGGGTTCGATCCCGATCAACCTGCCGGGCGGGCTGAACCTCAACCTGGCCGACTTCCTGAGCCCGAGCAACGGTTCGGCCGGAGTTGTGAACCAGTACGCCGCGGCGTCGTCGACCAATAAGGCAGCCGGCGCTTCGGGCGCCGTCAACAACACCGGCGCGGTGCTGGCTCCCGGCAACGGTGAGTTCCCCGCGGATGCCAAGATCTCCCTCGACGGCGGACTGCTCAACGGCATCAATGACGAGCTCGCCGGCGTCGACCTGACGATCGGCGCGCTGTCGTCGGTCACCTCGGTCGACGGCTCGACCGCGACCCGTGACTACCAGATCGGCGGGCTGAAGCTCGACGTCTCGGTTCCTCTGTTGGGCACGCTGGTCGGCGATCTGACGAATGCGCTCGATCCGCTGAAGGCCATCGACGACATCACGATCTCGCCGGCTCAGCTGTGCCCCCTGGTCAATGACACGCTGAGCGTCACGACCACGGCGCTGTTCGCGCAGCTTGAGACCCTGGGTCTGGGCCCTGTCGTCGAGGCTCTGGAGACGGCGCTCGCGCTGTTGCCCGGCGGCGGACCCGCATCTCTTGATCTGTGCAACCTCGGCGCTCTGGGAACCATCCTGACCGGCCCGATCCTCGGCCAGCTGATCGAGGTCAACATCACCGGCCTCGGCAGCGTGACCAACGGCCTGGAGAGCTTCTCCGGCGGTGGCGTCGCAGTCGACCTGTCGACCGGCAAGATCACGCTCGACCTCGCTGCGATCCTCACGGCCGCTGATGTCGATCTGAACAACCTGCCGCCGAACACCGACATCGTCTCGTTCCTGACGTCGGACCTGATCTCGGGCAAGATCACCGCGATCATCAACTCGGCCATCACCGACATCGTCGACAGCATCGGCGACGTCGCCGTGACGGTCTCCGTTGCGGGAACCGCGCTGCCCACGATCGATCTGGGCACGATCACCGATCCGCTGACCAACGTCCTGGATGCTGTCTCGGCAGCTGTCGCCGGCATCGGTGCACCGATCGACGACCTGCTCGGCACGCTGGCTCCTGACCTCGGCAAGATCGTCAAGCTGACGGGCAACAAGCAGTCGTCGTCGAACACTCCGACGGTCTCGGCCGCCGGTACCACGACGTCACCTGCTGCGGTCGGTACGTACTACCGCACCTCGGCTCTGGCCGTGGACCTGCTCGCGGGAGACGTTGCGAACGTCGATCTGGCCACCTCCGAGGCGGGAGTGCTGGCTGCTGATGTGGCCGACGACGCCGACACGAACGCCGACGTGACCGATGCTGACGTCGATACCGACGCCGACACGGACGCTGACGTCGATGTCGACGCGGACGCCGACGCAGACACCGCGGCGGACGCGGTTGCCGACGCCGACGCAGATGCGAACGCCGATGCAGTTGCTGACGCTGACGCCCAGTCCGATGCCGACGTGACACAGGCGCTGCCTGATGCCGGTGCCGGACGCAACCTGCTGCCGTTCATGCTGCTGGGCCTGGCCCTGGCGCTCTTCGGTGGCGGTGTGCTCCTCAACGAGAAGCGCCGGATCATGCAGTCCTGATCGATCCAGTAACTGATTCAACTGCGTTCGACCGCCGCTGCCGGTGACCTCAGGTCACCGGCAGCGGCGCTTTCGGCCCGAGGACGGAACACCATGTCAGATGCGAGAGACGGCCGGTCGGACACCCGGCTGTGGCAGCGTGGCCTGCTTCTCGTACTGGCCTTCGTGGCCCTGATCCATTCGGCCGTGCTGATGTTCTGGCTCGCGCCCTCTGGCCCGGTCCGGGACTCGATCGGGGAGCGCACGCTCGAGACGTACGTCAATCCGTACTTCGGTCAGTCATGGAGTGCCCTGGCCCCGAATGCGCAGTTCGTGGACGAGTCGTTCCGTTTCCGTGCCCATATCGAGAACGAGACCACCGGCAAGGACCGGGTCACCGAATGGGTCGATGTGACTCGCGCCGATACCTCGGCCTTGCGGCACAGCCTCGATCCTGCGCGGGTGCACCAGATGGGCCGCAGGCTCGCGACCAATATCAACGGCGCGATGTACGGTCTCGACAGCAAACAGCGCAAGCTGGTCAAGACCAATTACATCTCCACCCCCGTTAGCGTGCTACAGGGCCGGCTGGCCGCGGCGGGGAGTCCGAACGCCGTCAGGGCCTATATGGCCTATGACCAGATGGCCACCCGGTTCGCCTCGATGTACGCCAAGGCCAGGTTCGGCGGAAAGATCCTCGAGGTGCAGTACCTTGTCGGACGGCGCACCGTGCCGGACGTCGACGATCGATCGTCCAAGACGGTACGCGATGTCGAGTTCTCCTGGTTCGCGTTCGGCTATCGGAGGGCGTTCGAGGCGACATATGAGGCGCAGACAGCATTCGACGAATACGTGGGGAGGTGACGACGGTGCGTGACGTGGGATATCGCCTGTTGGATGTCCGAGATCTGGTCGTGGCCACGTTCCGGCGTTGGATCTTCGCGGCCGAGGACTGGTTGTTGGCTGAGCCTCGCGGTCTGTACGGCGTCGCGGTGTGCCGGATCGGCATGGCGTTGTCGGTGCTTGGCCTGTTGATCTCGAACTTCACGACCCGTCAGGTGTGGGTCGGGCAGGGATCAGTCTGGGCCGAGCCGGCACGGGCCATCAGCCAGTTCCCCGAGATCGCTCTGCTCGACGGAGTCAGCGGCGACATCCTGACGGTGTTCTACGTCGTGACGATGCTGGCCGCCGTCTCCTTGCTGCTCGGCTGGCACGCCAAGGCCTCCAACGTCGTGACCCTCGTGGGGTTCATCGCGATCGTCGCCCAGAATCCCGTTGTCGCGGATGAGAGCGACAATCTGATCCGGATCGCACTGTTGTGGCTGCTGTTGATGCAGTCATCCGAACGCTGGTCACTGGATGCCTGGCGACGTGACCGTCGTGGGAACGGTGGCGGTGGTGCCGCGCGGGCCGCACGCAGCAGCGAGGAGGTGCTGCCGGTATGGCTGTCGCGCGGACTGCATCACGTCGGTCTGCTCGGCCTCGCGACGCAGACGATCTTGTTGTTCATGGCCGGCGGTCTCGACAAGGTCTCGCAGAAGATCTGGCAACAGGGGACGGCGTTGTACTCCACGATGCAGCTACCCGAGTTCAGGCCGTTCCCGGCCCTGTCCGATCTGTTGACGGGCAGTACCGTGGCACTCGCTCTGCTGACGTACGCGGTGCTTTTGACCCAGCTGTTCTTCGCGCCGTTGCTGCTCAATCCGATCAGTCGCCGGATCGTCATCGCAGCGACGATCGTGGTCAACGTCCTGATCGCGGTGCTCCTGGCGTTGCCGTGGAGTTCGCTGGCCTGTCTGGCATTGGTCGCGCTGTTCGTCTCGACAGGCACCTATGAGCGTTTCGACGAGCGTCTGAGAAGTGCTTTGGCGCCTGCGGGCGACTGGTTCGCGATGCGTGGCTACGACCTGCAGGATGCCTGGTTCGCGGTGGCCGAACGAACTGTGTACCCGGTCTCCGACTGGTTCCGCGCGAATGTCTTGAGGCGATGAGAATGAAGAAGAATCTGATCAACGTCCTGCTGGTCCTGCTGGTCGTCGCAGGCGTCGTGGTGCTCGTGATGGGACTCAAGATGTGGGGCGATGATCCGGCGGCCGAAGAGAAGGAGCCCGTGGCTCCCAAGATCGTCTACATGTCGACCCAGGGAGTCGAAGCCAATATCGAGCGTCGTTTGGAAGGCCAGACGGGCTTCGCCTTGAAGGCCAGATGCCCCAAGAAGGTCGACGAGGCCGTGGGCTCGAAGTTCCGTTGCAGCGTGCGCCGCGATGGTCAGGACGAGAAGATCGCGATCGCGTCGGTCAAGATCAACGGGGAGGGTGGCCAGTTCACCTGGACATCCGAACCGTTCCCGAAGCCGACTCCTACGACCTGAGTCCCGCCTCGGGGACGGAAGAATCGGGTTTTGTCCGCGTATCCGGCGACAAAACCCGATTCTTTCGTCGGCACTTAGGCGCGGCGGGCCGCCACACGCCGTCCTGAGAGCACCATGGCGACCACAGGGATCGTGAGGACGGCGGCGGCCGCGTTGAGCGTGCCGAAGTTGCTGGCCGCCACGATGATGCCGGCCACCAGTCCGCCGAGTGCACCGGCCAGATTCATCACGAGGTCTGAGAGGCCCTGCACCAGCGGCCGAGTCGTGACCTCGAGCGAGCTGGTGAGCTTGGCGGCACCCGCGATGACCGATGCGGACCACCCGATGCCGAGCAGCGTGAGACCGATTGTGATCTGGACCTCGGAGCTGCCCGATGTGCCGGCGACGAAGACTGCGAGCAACAGAATCGACTGGCCCAGCAGGATGGTTCGGTCGGCGCCCCAGGAGTCGGTCAACCAGCCCATGACGGGGGAGAGGGCGTACATCCCGGCGATGTGCAGGCTGATCGTCAGACCGATGACCTTGAGGGCCGCGCCATGATCTGCCATGTGGACCGGGGTCAGGGCCATGACGGCGACCATCACGGCATGCGATGAGGCGGTTGCCCACATCGCGGTCAGGGTACGACCGCGGACGTACGGCAGTGCTGCTCGGATCCCGCGCGGTGCAGGCGCGGAATCGGCGTTGCGGACCAGGGGATCGGGGCGCAACAGAACACACGTCATGACCCCCGCGATCGCGAAGGCGACGGCGGAGAAGATCATCGGACCGGCCAGGTCAGGCATATTGACCGCTCCTGCGAAGGATGCCCCGGGACCGGTGAGGTTGGGGCCGATGACCGCGCCGACGGTGCTCGACCAGACGACGATCGACAAGGCGCGGCCGATCTGTTCGGGCCCGGCGCGGTCGACCGCTGCGAACCGCGATTGCAGATTTGCCGCGGTGCTGCCGCCGAACAGGACGAGGCCGGTCAAGGCGATCGGCAGCGATTCGGTCTCGGCGCCCAGGACGGTCACCGCGGCGCCCGTCGCTCCGGTGAGCCAGCCGAGGGTGAGGGCAGGACGACGTCCGGCTCGCGCGGCGAGCGATGACAGGGGCATCGTGAAGGCCGCGGCGCCGAGCGTCAACATCACCACGGCCATGCCAGACCAGCCGGACGAGCCGCTGATGTCCTTGATCAGCAGTGCACCGACGGCTATTCCGGCACCGTTGCCGATCCCGCCCACAACCTGCACCAAAACAAGCACAGAAACAATCCGTCGTTGAACCGGATCGACAACGGAAGGGTCACTCACAAAAGCAATCTATCGCCCCAACTATGGGCCGAGTGAGCGCCAGCGAACGAAGGCAGGCGCCTGGGCGAAGCCCAGCTGCGACGAAGTCGCAGGGCGCGGCGGAGCCGCGCGCGCCTTACCAAATAGTGATGCGGTCGCTCGGGTCCATCCAGAGGGCATCGCTTTCGGTGACCGCGAAGGCCTCGTAGAACGCGTCGATATTGCGCACTACCTGATTGCAGCGGAACTCCGGCGGCGAGTGGGGATCGATCGTCAGTCGGCGCACGGTCTCGGCGGGGCGGACCTTCGACTGCCAGGCCTGTGCCCAGGACACGAAGAATCGCTGATCGGGGGTCAAGCCGTCGATCGGGTCGGCGGAGGGATCGGTGAGTCGGAACGCCTGATGGGCGATACCGAGTCCGCCGAGGTCGCCGATGTTCTCACCGATCGTCAGCGAGCCGTTGACGGTCTTGCCGTCCGCGCCGTCGGGTGACAGTTCGTCGTACTGCGACACGAGCGCCGACGTCAGCTTCTCGAACGATTCGCGATCGTCATCGGTCCACCAGTTGCTCAAGGCACCTGAACCGTCGTACTGCGATCCCTGATCGTCGAAGCCGTGGCCGATCTCGTGGCCGATGACAGCGCCGATCGCTCCGTAGTTGACCGCATCGTCGGCGTCGGCGTGGAAGAACGGCGGCTGCAAGATCGCGGCCGGGAACACGATCTCGTTCATCGTGGGGTTGTAGTAGGCGTTGACGGTCTGAGGCGTCATGTACCACTCATCGCGGTCGATCGGCGAACCGATCTTGGCCAGCTCATGATCGGTGGCCACGGCGATCGCGCGCCGCACGTTGCCGAGTAGATCGTCGGGTGCGGTCTCCAGAGCGGAATAGTCCCTGAACTCGTCGGGGTGGCCGATCTTGGGATTGAACGAGTCGAGCTTGTCGTGCGCGCGCTTCTTGGTCTCCTCGCTCATCCACGACAGGCTCGAGATGCTCTGCCGGTACGCCTCAAGCAGATTGTCGATCAGCTCGGTCATCCGCTCCTTGGAGGCCGGCGGGAATTCGGTGCGGACGTAGATCTTGCCGACGGCTTCGCCCATCGCACCCTCGACAAAACTGACGCCGCGCTTCCAACGGGGGCGCAGTTCGTCGGTTCCGCTGAGCGTGCGTCCGTAGAACTCGAAGTTGGCGTCGACGAAGTCGCTCGACAGATAGGCCGAGGCGCTGTGGACGACCTGCCAGCGCAGCCAGTCCTTCCACGCCTCGAGCTCCGCCGGGACGAGCAGCGTCTCCAGACCCTCCACGAAGGACGGCTGTGAGATGACGACCTCGGCAAGCACCTGTGGTGCGACCTGCGCGCCCTCGGACCACGACGTCCAGTCGAACGCCGGTGCAAGCGCCTGCAGCCCTTCGGCATCGACCAGGTTGTAGGTCTTCTGCGCATCGCGGCAGGCCACCCGATCCCAGTGGAATGAGGCGAGCCGTGTCTCCAGGTCCATGATCCGGGCCGCGCGACCCGCGGCGTCATCGAGCCCGGCGAGATCCAGCAATGTGGTCAGGTGGGCGACATATGCCGTGCGGATGTCGGCAGACTCGTCCTCGCGGTAGTACGACTCGTCGGGGAGGCCGATGCCACCCTGGCTGAGATGCGTGACGTAGCGGTCGGGGTTGCCCCGGTCGGGGGCGATGTACATGCCGAAGACGCTGCCGACACCTTGCCGGTCGAGGACGCCGAGCACCGTGATGAACGAGGCGATGTCGTCGATCGAATCGACCTGGTCGAGCTCGGCTTTCAGCGGCTGCGCACCGAGGGCTTCGATCCGCTCCTCATCCATGAAGCTCGCGTAGAGATCGCCGATCTTGCGCTGTTCATCGTCCTGCGGCGAGGTGCTCGCAGCAGTGATGATGTCGAGCACCTTGGCCTCGGACTCATCGACGAGTGTCACGAACGAGCCGGCCGTCGCCCGATCAGGTTTGATCTCCGCGGTCTCGAGCCAAGGCCCGTTGACATGGCGGAACAGGTCGTCCTGCACCCGGACAGAAGGCGAGAACTGGGTCATATCGATGCCGTGGGTCACGCCAGTAGGCTACACAAGTGAGCAAGAACATTCCGGTCCGATTGACAGTCATCCGGACCGAACAGATCGCCCCGTCCCTGCGCCGTGTGGTGCTGGGCGGCCCCGGCTTCGCCGACTTCGAACGCAACCGGGCGGCATTGCCACAGACCTACACCGATCTCTACGGCAAGCTCGTCTTCCTGGCCGACGGGTTCGAGTATCCCGAGCCCTTGGATCTGACCGTCGTCAAAGAACAGATGCCGGCCGATGCCGCGCCTGTCATGCGGACGTACACGATCCGCTGGGTCGACGAGGCCGCCCGCGAACTCGCGATCGATTTCGTGGTGCACGGGGACGAAGGCATCGCCGGACCCTGGGCAGCGCACGCCGAGCCCGGCGACGAGATTCACCTGCGCGGCCCCAATGGTGGGTACGCGCCCGATCCTTCGGCCGACTGGCACCTGTTCGTCGGAGATGAGGCCAGTATCCCGGCCATCGCGGCCGCGCTCGAAGCACTCGCGGCCGGCGATCGGGCCGTCGCCTTCATCGAGGTGTACGGCCCAGAAGATGAAATCGCTTTGCCGACCAAGGCCGACTTGGAGCTGCGCTGGCTGCATCGGGCAGATGCCGCGGCCGGGACGACGTCCTTGCTCGACGACGCGGTCCGGGACTGGCCCTGGCTGCCGGGACGGGCTCACGCTTTCATTCATGGAGAATCGGCGCTGCTCAAGAGCGTTCGGCCGTTCGTGCTGAACGACAAGGCGGTCGCGCGTGCCGATGTCTCGGTTTCGGCCTACTGGCGCCGAGGCACGACCGAAGAGGGCTTCCGCGTCTGGAAGTCGCAGCAAACCGAGGCCGTCATGCGACCGGGCACGTCCTGACAGCCGGTGGGCGGTAACCTCGTCGGGTGACTGAACTGCGCAACGTGGCCGTCATCCTTGCAGGTGGCACCGGAACACGGGTCGGACTGTCGATCCCCAAACAGCTCATCAAGATTGCCGGCAAGACGATCATCGAGCACACGATTGCTGCCTTCGAGGCATCGCCGTTGATCGACGAGATCGTCATCCTGATGACGCCGGGACACCTTGACCCGGTGCGCGCGATCGTCCAGAACGGCGGCTACGGCAAGGTCACCCAGATAGTCGAGGGCGGCCAGACCCGCAACGAGTCGACGAGCCGCGCGCTCGAGGCCCTCGGCACCGACGAGTGCAACGTGCTGTTCCACGACGCCGTGCGTCCCCTGGTCTCGCAGACCATCATCGGCGACGTCGTCGCCGCGCTGACGACGCACCAGGCGGTCGACACCGCTATTCCGTCGGCCGACACGATTGTTCAGGTGCACGACGATCCGCACGCCGAGTCCGAGACGATCGAGGACGTCCTGCAGCGACACCTCCTGCGTCGAGGCCAGACGCCACAGGCGTTCCGGCTGTCGGTCATCCGTCAGGCCTACGCGCTGGCCTGGCAGGACCCTGATTTCACCGCGACTGACGATTGCACCGTCGTGCTGCGGTATCTGCCCGAAGTGCCGATCGCGGTTGTCATGGGCCACGAGCGCAATATGAAGGTCACCGAACCGATCGATGTCTACATCGCCGACAAGCTGTTCCAGCTGCATTCGGCCGACACACCCGATCAGCTGACCGACGAGCAGTACCGCGCGGCGCTGGCAGGCAAGACCATGGTCGTGTTCGGCGGCTCGTACGGCATCGGCGGCGACATCGCCGAGCTCGCACGTGGATTCGGCGCGAACGTCCGCACGTTCTCCCGGTCGTCGACCAACACGCACGTCGACCGCCGCGAGGACATCGCGGCCGCTGCTCAGGCCGTGCTGAAAGACTGCGAATCGATCGACTTCGTCGTCAACACTGCGGGCGTGCTGGTCATCGAAGATCTGGCCGACACCTCGGAGGAGACGATCTTCGCGGCCACGGAGATCAACTACCTCGCGCCGATCTTCATCGCGCAGGAGTTCTACCCGCACCTGGCCGCGTCAGGTGGATCGCTGCTGCTGTTCACGTCGTCGTCCTACACGCGTGGGCGCGGCGGCTACTCGTTGTACTCCTCGGCCAAGGCCGCCGTCGTCAACCTGACTCAGGCGCTGGCCGACGAGTGGGCCGGCGAAGTGCGCGTCAACTGCGTCAACCCCGAACGTACCGGCACGCCGATGCGCACCAAGGCCTTCGGCGAGGAGCCGGAAGGCACCTTGCTGAGCTCGATGGAAGTCGCCCGCCAGTCGCTCGACGTGCTGCTGGCCAACCAGACCGGCCACATCATCGACATCCGTCGTGAGGACGGTCCCGCCGCAATCGGCGGCGGCAGCTAAGGCCGCACCTCACCCAGCCCAGATGTGCGGGGCGGTGCACGTCCCGGTGGCCCGGAAACGTGCACGAGCCCGCACATCTGGGCTGGAGTCGCGCAACGATCCACTTGTCCCCTGAACAGGGGTCAATTGGCACTTGTGGCGTCATGATTCTGGAGGTCGGTCGTTGTCTTGTTGACGCAACCTGCGTCGAGTCCGGCGATGTTTGCTCACCGCTGTGCCCAAGTCAGTTCATCCACTTCTTTGAGAAGAGGCGTCTCCAATGCCACCACGTCCAGAACAGTTGGGATATCTGGCCACCGTTTCGGGAGTCATGACGATGAGCCTGCTCGCCATGGGGTCTCCGGCCCACGCAGACCCGAAGGCGACCAGTCAGGAGAGCGTGACCTGCCGGTTGCCGACTGCGCCCGCTGGTCAGGCCGGCGCGCAGGGTCCCGCCGGTAAAGCCGGACCGTTTGGGCCGGTCGGACCACAGGGACCGAAGGGCCCGGTCGGTCTTCCCGGCGCGAACGGCGCGAACGGCGCTCCTGGCGCTCCTGGCGAAACCGGCCCTCCCGGACCGCCCGGCTCACCGGGCGACCCCGGGGCCGGAGGATCACGCATGGTGCATGCGGTCGGCCCCGTCGATTGCGGAACTGTGCCCGGAGTGTGTGTGATCGTCATCCCGGGTCCGGATGGTCCCGATGGTTTGCCGGGCCCGCAAGGCTCAGCCGGAGATCAAGGCCCAGCAGGCCCGGAGGGCCTGGCCGGAACGCAAGGCAGTGACGGCGCCGCAGGCTCCCCAGGCGCCCCGGGCCCCCAAGGTCCTCCAGGTCCTGCCGGCCCCCAGGGCCCGCCAGGCCCGGGTGCCGGGCCCGCACGAGTGGTCCACGCCGCGGCAGCGGAGGACTGCTCGGGCTTCGCCTCTGCTTGCGTTGCCACCGTGGTCGGCCAACCCGGCCCCCGGGGTGTGGTCGGGCCGGCCGGAGCCACCGGTCCGGTCGGTCCCACAGGTGCGCTGGGTTCGTCCGGACCAAAGGGGCCTGACGGGCTGGTCGGCGACGACGGTCCCGAAGGTGCCATCGGGGACCCCGGCCCTCCTGGCCCTCCCGGGCCTCCCGGGCCTTCTGGCGGTGCCGGTCCATCGCGCGTGGTCCACGCCACCGCCGCGACGAACGGGGCCGTGGCGACGTTCCCCGCTAGCTGCGCGGGAGAGGTCAAGGACGATGCCGAGGAGTCTGGAGAGGTCAAGGAGAGTTCGGACGACGACTCGGCGGGCGTCCTGCCTGATACCGGTGCGGGAGCTTCGACGCTCAGCATGCTTGCATTCGGCGGCGTGCTGACGGCGGGTGGGACGGTGCTGGTCCGGCGCTCCCGAGTGAGGGCCGACCGCGGATGAGTGATGGATCCAGTGGCGACGGGGACGCTGTGCTGAGTGCAGCGTCCCCCTCTCCGCGGAGCATCGTGTACCGCCTCTGGAACGGGGTCTTCCCGCCTGCCGTGTGCGAGGCGGTGATCAGCGCATTCGACGGCGAGGATCTCTACCCCGCCACGGTGCAACGCAACGACCGTCCCGAGGAGGTCATGTCGGAGTCGCGCAAGACCAAGCACACCTTCATCGAGCCCGGCCACTGGAGCGGTGCGTTGGTGTCCCACTTCGCCCATCTCGCCAATCTCCTGTGGCGCTACGACGTGACAGGACTGGGCACGCTGAGCATCTTGCGCTATGAGGTCGGCGACCAGTTCTCCTGGCACGTCGATGCCCTTGCCTACGACACCACTGACTACGATCAGCTGGGCACCGGCCTGGAGCGAAAGGTCAGCGTCACCGTCAATCTTTCGGACCCGAGCGGGTATGAGGGCGGTGACCTGGAGTTCATGAACGCCACCGGTCAGCTGCTGGTGCAGCCTCAGCTGCGCGATCAGGGGTCGGTCGTCGTCTTCCCGTCGACGGTCGGGCACCAGGTCACTCCTGTCACTTCCGGCGTGCGTTACGCCCTGGTCGGCTGGATGGTTGGGCCGCCCCTGAGATGATGGCGACAGTGCAATATCGGGGCGGGCAGCTCCTGGCAGCGTTGGCAGTATCGCTTCTGCTGGTGTTGCCAGGAGCCGCCGTCCCTGAGGACGCAGCGCAGCCGTCGCGGTTCGGGCCCTACGTCGGCCACGACGTCATCGAGGTCTGGGTGTGCGCTGTACCGCTGGACACTCGGGACCGGACCTACAACCCCTCGCCCCTGCGAATCGCGATTGAGCCTGATCGCGTCGCCGCCCAACTAAACGAGCACGTGAAGCGCTACTTTGCGACTCTGTCCAACGGCGGGTACGCCCCACAGTTCGCTGCGGGCGGTGTCCTGCACATGCAGGACTCCGACGGTCCGCAGCGGTGCTTCGCACGCGCCCTGGACCGTTCCGGCAGTTCGGCCACCGCAGTTCTGGCCATCGCAGACGCGGAGCATCGCCCCGATTCCCACGGTGGTCTCGGCGACCCGGGAGCGCGTTGTGTGTCCACCCCCACACCTTGTCCGGCGCGGGAGTCGCGGCGTGGTGCCTACGTCGGTGCCAGTGACTTCCACCCCGACTGGGGGTCGCTGCCGGCTCTCGATCTCATCGAGCACGAGCTCGGCCACACAATGGGCTGGCCGCATTCAGGCAGCGGAACGGCCACATCGTACGACAGCGCACTGGACGTGATGAGCGACAGCACCGCACGCCGTACCGTGCACGCCGGCGAGCACCATGCGGGTGGCACATTGGGAATCAACCTGTACGACGCCGGCTGGATCCCGCACGACGACGTCGTCACCGTGCCCAGGAACGGTACGACGTCGTCGTACACGCTGCGACCTTCGGCCGCGCCGACGGGTTTACGTCTGCTCAAGCTGCCGCTCGGTCCAGGCAGGTTCATCACCGTCGAGTTGCTGACGCCAGGTGGGCTCGACGATCATCTTCCCGAGTCGGGTGTCGCGCTGACCCTCATCGACGCGTCCCCGGCCGCATGTGGCACACCGTGCGACCTTTTGCGGCGACGGCACACCGCACTGGGCGCGCCTCCGCCGTACACCGACCTGAGGCAGCCCGCCGACGGCCCATGGTCAGGCGACGGCTGGAAGGTCGAAGTCCGTCATCTGGGGGACAGGTCCACAGTCGTGGAGGTTACGAGCCGGGCCGGGTGACGCCAGGCTTCAGCGTCCCGGTCACCCAGACCAGAAGTTGGCTCAGTAGCAGCTGGAGGCGTAGTACTTGGAGACTTCCATCGACGCGTCGGTGTAGTCCTTCATCTTGTCGCTGAAGTCTTCGGCGGCCGAGGGATCCTTCATCATGTCGAGGTACGAGCTCATGACCTCGACGTCGTCCTTGAGATCGGACGGTGCAGCGTCCTTGATCTTCGCGTAGGCCTTCTGCATGTCGGCGGCCATGTCCTTGATGTCGTCGAGATCAGGCGTGCCGTCGGTGCCCGACAGCGAATCCATACTGATGTCTTGAAGGTTCTTCATCGCATCGCAGAACTCGCCGCCCTTGCCACCGACATCGGGCAGGTCGGACGCATCAGGCGTCGGAACGTCGTCCAGATCGCCGTCGTCGGTGGTGTCACTGTCGTCGGAGTCGGTCGTCTTGGCCGCGATGGGTGTGTCGTCCTTGTCGTCGTCTCCACCGAACACCTTCGTCGCGCCGAACGCGACGCCGCCGATCAGCACGAGGACGACCGCGACCATTCCGGCCAGGACCCAGAAGTTGCGCTTGTTGGGCTCGGTGCCGGTCGGTACGGCCGCGCTGTAGGTCTGGGTGGCGTCGGTGGCCGGAGCCGGGGCCCAGCTCGGTGCTGCCGGCTGCTGCTGGGTGGCATCGGACGTCGGGATCGGCTGGGTCGGCTCGGCCGGCTGATCGAGCGGGGTGAACGGCGCGACGACAGTCGGTTCGGGCTGTCCGTCGACGGGCGGAGCCACCTGCGTCTCGGCCTGGTCGGCGGGTACGACCGGCTCGGCGGGGGCGACAGGCTCGGCGGGTTCGACAGGTTCGGCGGGTTCGACCGGCTCAGCCGGGGCGACCGGCTCGGCGGGAGCGACCGGGGCGGGCGGTGCCGGCGGCTGGACCACGGCCGCGGCCTGGGCGGCGGCGCGGGTCGACAGGGCCACGTTGGTGGCGGCGTCGTTGCGCTCGCTCAACCACTGCAGAAGACCGGGGTACGCAGCTGGATGTGCGGCAACCGAAGGCCACGTGGCGCGGTCGGCCTGGACGAGCTCAGCGAGACGCGCTGCACTGGTGGTCGGATCCTGTGCTTCGCGGATCAAGTCGTCTGCGGCCATGATGTTTCCTTCTCCCCGGTGGATCCCGCCAGCTGGCGAGACGCCACCAGATTAGTGGTCCGCTGCTTCAGCTGCTGAAGTTGGTGCTGCTTTGGCGCGATCGCCGACTCGATTCTCCCACCAACTGCAGCCGATCATGACTGCCGCGGCCAGAGCCCAACCGGCCAGGATGTCGATCACGTAGTGCTCGGCGTAGTACACGAGTGCGACCGCCATGAGCATCGGGTAGATCAGCAGGATCCACCGCCACGCGCTGCGCAGCCGTACGACGGCATAGAGGGCGATCAGCATCGCCAGGCCGGCATGGAGCGAAGGCATCGCTGCGACCGGATTGCCGACCTTGGCCAGCACGAAGTGAAAGCTGCCGAGCCCGAGATCGTCCCAGCCGCGACCGGTGAGCCGGGCGAGAGGCTCCGAGATATAGCCCTCCTTGGCGGCGAGCCACGGTGGTGCCATGGGGTACAGCACGTAGATCACAAGCGCCGCGAAGTTGATCACGACGTACCGGGTCATCCAGGGCACCCACAGCACGCGGTTGCGGAGCCACAGGACGACCGCGATCGTCAGGCCGGCCACGAAGTGGGTGTAGTAGACCGTCGTGAGCACCAGGTCGTACCACTTCGGAGGTGAGGAACTCGAACACGGATCGGCGCACAGGGCGTCCTGCAGTTGCTTGGTCGGCAGCTCACCGCCGCCGATCCATTCGTCGAATCTGATCGGCATGGTCCAGTGGACCGGCAGGTTGATCAGCTCGTCGGACAGGCCACGGCTGTATAGATACAGCACGAGCAATGCGAAGGCGATCCACCAATCGCGGACGAAGTTCAGGTGGGTGCGCCAGGGAGCGCGGATGTTGTAGGCGATCGTCACGAGCCACAGCCAGGCGAACAGCCGGTACGGATCTTTGGGGATGCCCCAGTTGATGAAGAAGACCCCGAACACGATCGCGTAGATCGCGAGCGCCGGCCCCCTCCACGCCCACGGTGTGGTCTGGACCTCCCGGGTCTGCACACTCATCGGCATTCCTTCACCGGGGCCAGCGCCCGGGTCTCTTCGCGGTCGAGCCAGATCGTCCGGCCGCACATTTCGGCGACCCGTCGATAGCGTGTGTCGAGGACCGATTCGAGGCGGGCGGGATCTGAGATACCCCATGAACCGATCCCGGACCAATCGACGAACCAGGTCGGCCGATCCGGGCCGGTGAGGGTGGCCGACAGAGTCGACAGGTCGGAATCGAGCGTGCGCACGGGAAGGCTCCACAGGTAGGGATAGGGACTTGACATCTCGGCATTGCCCAGAACGTTGGGCTGTCCATACGCTACGACCCCGGTGTCTGTCGCCTCGCCCGATTGTTTCAGCCAGTCTCCGACGACGTGGGCATCCCGCCCGTCATCGGGCGGGAAGATGACCGTGAAAGCCAGGCTGCCCACTGACGTCGCGATGGCGAGACCCGCGATGCCATAGCGCAGGCGGGGACCTATCCGCCCGGCCAGAAGGCCGGCGGCGATCGCGGTGGCCGGGATGAGCTGGATCAGATAGTGCGCCCAGTAGCTGCCCCCCAGCATTGCGGCGCCAGATACGAAGGCGATCACGGCGCTCGTGGCGAACAGTGCGGGTTCACGACGCCGCAGCGTGTGCCACAGCGTCAGCACGGCTATCGCAGCGAGCCCGCTGGCAGCCCAGGTGCCGAGCAATGCCCAGAGGCGATCGGTCGTCGCACTGGTCGCGGAGGCGCGGATGACCTCGCCGGCATCGGCGCGGAACGTGACGAGAGCACCGAACAACTCGCTGGGTGTCGTGCCGCGCACGGCCGAGGCGGCCAGTGCCAGGGCGATGGCACCCACCAGACCGAGGATCCCGTTCAGGACGACGAACCCGGCCTGACGTCGCCGCTCCGGCTGCTGCCATGCCAACACGACGGCCAGCACGAACGCGAAGACGAGACCGTCGATGATGGTCTGTTTGATGAGAACCGCCCCGCCGGCGAGGGCTCCGGCTGACAGCGCGTAGATCCACGAGCGGCGATCGGGCTTGAGCAGGGCCTGCGCGGCCAACGCGATGCCCCAGGCAACGAACGGGGACGCCAGCATCTCGCCGTTGGTGCGCGAGACGCCGAACCAGTGCGCTGTGCTGAACACCGCGGCGGTTCCGGCGGCCCACATGGCCGCCTGCGAGCCGCGCATGACGTACGCCGCGCGGCACACGCCCAGCACCATGAGAACCGACGCGAGCAGACCGAAAGCTCGCAGTGTCGTGAGATTTCCGGCCAGTTCCATGATCCAGATCAGCAGCGGCGGACGATCGACCCAATACTGGCCGTAGAGCCACGGGCCGTGGTCCCACGAAGCGCCGACGATGAGGAATCCGGCCTCGTCGCGGCCGGGCAGTTGGCCGAAATAGAGCAGCCGGGCGGCGATCATGACGACGAGAAGGCCGCCGACGAATGGAATCAGCCGGGGCGCGGAGCGTCCCTGAGGTGTCGAAGTCATGTGTCCTAGGGCCCGGTGGCACCGGCGGCCAGCCGATCCGCCCAAGCACGGTCGCGCAGCGCCATGGCATCCGTGCAGGCGGCGATGAACCGGGTTGTCGCGACCCCGGGCGTCGGATCACCCAGATAGTGCTCGATCAGATCGCGTCTCGCGGAGGCGGTCGGGTCTTCGGTCAGTTGTTCCGCGACGATCGAGGCGATGTCGTCGAACGGCGTGAGCTGGGGGACGACGTCCATCAACGCACTGGGCGGATACGCGACATTCGGGGTCGTCACGAGCAGCGGCTTGCCGGTGGGCAGCCAGTTGAGAGTCACGGCCGAGACATCGGTGATGAGCAGATCGGCATCGGCGAAGGACTTTTCGAGCGGTACCGCGGTGTCGACCCGGTCGGCGAGCCTGCGGACCGCTGCATCGGCCGCGGCGTATTGGGGTCGGATCACGCCGTTGAGCGGATGTGGACGGTAGATGACCCGGTACGTGCCTGACAGCGCGCTCATGATCGCTTCGCCGTGGGTCTCCAGCGAGCCGTACGACACCGACGGCTGCGAGGCCTCCCATGTGGGCGCGTACAGCACGGTCTTGCGGGTTGGATCAGGTGACGGTGTCGTCGCCGCCGCGCCGTCGAGCTGAGGCTGACCGATCAGGACGCTGCGGGCAGGAGTGTCGTACAACATGACCGCCGACGCCGTGCGGTCGAGCGCGGCCTGCCCCGCCAGGAAGCACAGGTCGTACGCCTTGACCTGATTGGAGACCGAGACGCCCTTGTCACTGTCGCCGTGGCCGAGGTAGACGTGCACCATCGAGGTGAAGCGCAGGCTCTCGAAGTTGATCGGGTCGTGGTTGACGTAGAGCGCGAGCTTGACGTCCGACAGAGCCAAGATCTCATCGAGCTGGCCGTACCGGGCCAGCGTCACGCAGTCGAGACCGGTCTCTTCACGCACGACGCGGGCGGTGCGGGAGTCCTTGAACACCGCGATGATCCGATGGCTCGCATCGAGCGCTTTCAGGGCGTGATACCAGGGCCGCAGCTGGTAGAGGCTGTCGAGGGTCGTGGGGAAGTAGAGCATGATCTGCTGCTCGAACGCCGTGCCGAGGCGCGACTCGTCGGTCAGCTTGTCGGGCATCCCCGAGGGCAGGAATCGTGAACGGCGCAAGCGGCCGATCGCCCACAGCCTCAGGCGGTGGACGAATCCGACGCGTGCTTCAGAGGCCATTGTCTGAGAATCCAGAACCGTCCAGCGGGGCTCCATCGCGGAAGTGCGGTGCGAGCTTGTTGTCAAACATGCTGAGCGCCGAACCGATCGCCATGTGCATGTCGAGGTATTTGTAGGTTCCGAGGCGTCCGCCGAACAGCACATCGGTCTCGCGGTTCGCGAGCTCGCGATAGGCGAGCAGCCGCTCACGGTCCTGCGGAGTGTTGATCGGGTAGTACGGCTCGTCGGCATGCCCCGCAGCGCGACTGAATTCGCGCATGATGACGGTCTTATCGCTGGGATAGTCGCGCTCAGGGTGGAAGTGCCGGAACTCGTGGATACGGGTGTAGTCGATGTCGGCGTCGGCGTAGTTCATGACCGTTGTGCCCTGGAAATCGCCGATCGGCAGCACTTCGGTCTCGAAGTCGAGCGTGCGCCACGACAGGTCGCCGTGAGCGAAGTCGAAGTATCGATCGACCGGTCCGGTGAAAACCACCGGGGTCGAGCCGACGCAGGACGTCTTGTTGAACGGCTGGGTCTCGTCGAAGAAGTCTGCCTCCAACGTCACGGTGATGTTCTCGTGATCGGCCATCCGCTCCAGCCAGGCGGTGTACCCGTCGGTCGGCAGGCCCTCATACGTGTCGGAGAAGTAGCGGTTGTCGTACGTGTAACGCACCGGGAGCCGGCTGATGATGTCGGTGCCCAGCTCGCGGGGATCGGTCTGCCACTGCTTGGCGGTGTAGTTCTTGATGAACGCCTCATAGAGGGGCTGGCCGATCAGCGAGATCGCCTTCTCCTCGAGGTTGGTCGGGGCGTGGGTCAGCATCGCCGCCTGCTCGGTGACCCAGGCGCGTGCCTCGGTGGGGGAGTACGCCGCCCGCTGGAACTGGTTGATCGTGCCGAGGTTGATCGGCATCGGGAAGACCTCGCCGCGGTGCGTCGTGTAGACGCGGTGCTGGTACGGCGTGAACGTCGTGAACCGGTTGACGTACTCCCAGACGCGCTGATTCGAGGTGTGGAACAGGTGTGCGCCGTAACGGTGCACCTCGATACCGGTTTCGGGATCGGCTTCGCTGTAGGCGTTGCCGCCGATGTGGTCGCGTCGGTCGATGATCTGGACCTTGAGCCCGAGTTCCCGGGCGCATCGGTCGGCGATCGTCAGGCCGAAGAAGCCGGAGCCGACGATCAGGAGGTCGGCGGTCATGTGGCTTCCCCAGCCCTGGGGGCCGGCACGTCGGCAGGGTCCATGGGACGCCACGACTTGTCTCGCCACAGTGCTCGGTTGGCCTTGAACCCGCGTACCAGATCGCCGATGCCGTTGAGCGTGTGCTGCACGACCACGAGACGGAAGACTTCCTTACCCAGCGTCAGAGCCGTGCCCAGGCCGAAGCCGAAGCGGTTGAGCTTGTTGTATTCGGCGAAGTATTTTCCGACGTACGCCCGGTTGCGGATGACGTGGAACCGGAAGAGCGGACTGCCGTCGTTGAGATGCCGGATGCCGAGATTGACCTGCTTCTGCTCGCGCTTGCGCTTGAGCACGAAGGCATCGACGTACACGACGTCGGTGTGCTGCGCGGCGAGCCAGGCGTAGGTCGCGTCGTCCCAGGAGATGAAGAAGCGGGGATCGGGCAGTCCGATCTTGCGGACGACGTCGGCGCTGATCAGCATGCCTTCGAACGTCCCGGAATTGGTGACCGCGTAACCCTCGCGGCCGAACTGCTTTCCGCTGTAGGGCAGCGGCACCCCGAGGAATCCGTTGAATTTGGCCTGCCAGTAGAACGGCGTGCCATCGAAGTCGTAGCGGCGGCCGTGGATGACCTGGAACCGCTGCATCCATGGCGTGAATTGCTCGATCGCATCAGGCAGGATCTCGACGTCGTCGTCCATGAGCCAGACCCAGTCGGCGCCGTGTTCGAGGGCGACCTTCGTGCCCTCGCTGAAACCGCCGGAGCCGCCGGTGTTGGTAGCGAGGCGGTGATTGATCAGTACATCGGGCGCGAAGTCCTGCTGCGCCGCGGCGATGACGTCCTGGGTGTCGTCGGTGCTCGCATTGTCGACCACCACGATCCGAAATGGCGCCGCGTCCATCGTGGCGGCGCTCGCGAGCAGCTCTTTGAGGAACGTCGATCGGTTGTACGTCACGATCGCGATCGCGATCTTCCCAGGAGCCGAAGTCACCTGGCAACCCTATCCTGCGATACATGATGGCCTGACACACCGTTGATCGCCGTCAGGAATGCCTGACGCGGGCTCGCGGCTTGCTGTCGAGGAGCGACCACATGGCGCTTACCAGCATGACCAGACCAGCGACGAAGATGACCACTTCGGGCACAGCACTGTCCTGGAATCCTGCGGCGGGCGCGGTCCGTTCGTAGTAGTCCGAAGTGGCCGGGTAGTACGCCGCAAGGCTGACCACTGATGCGGTCGTCGTAACGACCCATGGATAGACCTTGCGTCCTTGACAGTGCGCAGTGGCCATCGCCGCCGCGGACACGAAGATGCCGAAGGCCGCAAACGCGTCGGAAGGTCCTTCGAGCAATGCATGCAGTCCACAGACGGCAATCACGCAGGCATGCACCTGTCGCGTGCGATTCCAGCCGCCGATTGGGCTGACATCGGGCGTCGCGAGTGTTCTGACCGCGCCGAGGAAGGCCACCACTGCGACGACCGCGCACATGAGGATGGCTGTGCCCAGGAGAGCACCTTCGTTTTCTTCACCGGCCGAGATGCCGTCGGCAGCGATTCCTGTCACGGCGGTGACGATCGACGCGGCGATCACCAGCGCCCAAGGCCAGCGGTTCCGCCGGTCGATGAGAGCTGCCGCCAGCGCGGCGCCACCCGCTACGGCAGAGAACGCGAATACGTCATTGTCGTCACTGAGCCATGGCAGCGACGCCGCAAGCGCCTGGATTGCTGCGAGAGCTAGAAGGACGCTGCTGCGTACGGTGAACTGCGCGGCAGAGACTGCTCGTGGGCCCGCTTCGTCCGTCACCTTCAATCCAGGCTGTCTGTCACGGGAATCTCGCTCGTAGAGTGGCCGTCGCGGTAGTCGGCCCGATCGGCTTCGGACCGGGCGATCATCGCGTCGACCGAGGCACGGAACGATTCGAGCGTCCGGGCCTCCGGGGGACCGAGCAGGTAGGTCGCGAGTTTCGCGCGAGCCTCGACCAGCTGATCGGGAGCGTGGCGGGTGACGATGTCGATGAACTCGGCGATGCCGCGCCCGTCACGTCCGATCGTCGTCCCGGCTCCCGTGGAAGGGTATTCGGCTCGGAACGTCGCATCGTCGAGCTCGGTGTGGTTGAACACCGCATATGGCTTCTCACTGGCCAAGAAGTCGCTGACGACACTCGAGATGTCGGTGATGAGGGCGGCCGAACGGTTGAACCACTCGTTGATCGGACCGCCCTTGATCACGCGGTGGTCGATGCCGGTCGACGCTGCTGCGTCGTCGAGCAGATTCGCGATCTGGGCGAGCACCGCACGGTACTTGGCGTCCCGCTGACCTGTGAACGGGTGCGCCTTGAACACGACTCGGATCGGAGGCTGTGCGGCCAACAGCGCCTTGACGACTTTGACGCCGACGGCGGACACCGAGGAGTACTCCTGGTCGAGGTTGACTCCCTCCCAGGTCGGCGCATAGAGCACGGTCGGCACATCTTCGTCGCCGAGCGCCGGGAGCCGTGTGATCGCATGCACCTGAGGACGTCCCACGAAGCGGAACTGATCCTCGTGGATGCCGAGCCCGGAACGGCGGTACCGGTCGGCCCCGGCCTCGCCTGCGACCCACAGCTCGTCGTACGCCCGTGAGAACGGGTTGTTCGATGCACTCTTGTCGCTGTCGCCGTGGCCGATGAACGCGCTCATCAGGGTCGGCAGCCGGAGCAGGTGGATGTTGTTGCCGGTGTTCGACGGGTACAACGCGATACGGGACGCCGAGAAGTCGAGCATCAGGAGCTCACCGGGATCCTTCAACGCGAGGATCGGAATCGACGTCGATGCGACCTTGGTGAACAGCGGCTGATCGCGCAGCACGATGAAAACCCGCTGGTCGAGCGCTTCGAGGCTCTCCAGCCACGTGTTGATCTGGTAGCTGGCCGATTCGGGTCCGCTCAGGTGGACGATGACCTCGGGCCGGTAGTCATCGAGGAAGTCCTGGATCTGGCGCAGCGGCCCGGTGAATCCGGTCGCCCGTTTCTGCTGTCGCATGCGCCACGACGCTTTGGTGTCGGGGATCGTCACGCTCGCGAGAACTGCCACGGCGACAAGACCGGTCAGCACGATCGAGATCCACGGTGACCCGAGCAGCGCCGGCGCGAGGACGAGCAGCTGGGTCAGCCACAGCTCGACAGTGCGTCGCGGCGGAGCGTCGTGGATTCGGGGGGAGTCGGGGATGTTGCGGGTCTCCATGGGCTTGAGCGGGCCGACCAGGCGGTACTCCTCGTGCAGGGATCGACCGCACAGCAGCAGGGCATAGATCACAGCCATCACGGCGAACGCGGCAATGGCACCTCGGCTGTCGAACTGCTCGCTGGCGACCAGACCCACCACGACACGAAGCGCGAAACGCATCGGGATGCCGAAGGACGCCTGGTTGAGCAACAGCGAGGCGCTCGACGCTCGACGCTCGAAGACGAGCTCTCCGCACACAGAGATCGCGAGCAGGACGAGGGCGCCGATCTCGAGCTCGAGAACGGCGCACACCAGTGCAAGGAACAGGGTCCCGACGGTCAGGACGAAGCCGCGAAGCTCCTGCGTCTTGCCCAGCCGGGACATGGCTGCTTGAGCAGCGCGAGCGGGCGAGACCATGTGCGCGAAATTATCACGACCCGTTCGAGGCACGCCTGAGGTAGCGTCGTGGCGTGCATCGCTCCGGCCGCCTGCGCATCCCCATGTGGATGGCGCATCCAGTTCGCCTCCTCCCGCTGACGTTCCTGACGTTGATCCTGATCGGCACTTTGCTGCTCCTGTTGCCGTTCGCGCGATCTGGTTCGGGCAGCGCGGGTTTCATGCCCGCTTTGTTCACGTCGGCATCGGCCGTCACGGTGACGGGTCTCGCGACGGTCGACACTGCTACGTACTGGACCCCGGCCGGACAGGGGATCATGCTGGCGCTCGTCGAGATCGGCGGCCTCGGGATCATCGCCCTGGCCACGGTCTTGGGCCTGTTCATCGGCGGCCGTTTGGGACTTCGCACCCGCATGGTCGCGCAGGCCGATATGCACATCGTCAATATCGGCGAGGTGCGACCGCTGTTCAAGCGAGTCGCGATGACGATGCTGTTCTTCCAGAGCATCACGGCACTAGTCCTGACGATCCGGTACCGCGCCCACTATTTCGACGATCTGCCGACGGCGCTGTGGCACGGCGTCTTCGATGCCGTCATGGCCTTCAACAACGCCGGCTTCTCCCTCAACAGCGACAGCATCGGGCTGTACGGCGGGGATGGTCTGATCATCTTGCCGATCTCGTTCGCGGTCTTCGTCGGAGCCGTCGGCTTCCCCGTGCTCGCCGAACTCTTCTCGGGGTGGCGCACACCATCGCGGTGGACGATCCACACGCGTCTGACGGTATGGGGATCGATCGGCCTGTTGATCGTCGGCGCACTCTCCTTCCTCGCGCTGGAGTGGAGCAATCCGGCCACGCTCGGCGGTGCGGACTTCTGGCACAAGATCGTGACCGGCATCGAAGGCGGAATCATGCCCCGCTCGGGTGGTCTCAACTCATTCGACTGGGGCGCGGTCAGACCGGAGACACTCAACATGGGCATCATCTTGATGTTCATCGGCGGTGGCAGCGCGAGTACTGCTGGCGGCATCAAGATCACGACGTTCCTGCTGCTGGCGTACGTCATCTGGGCCGAGCTACGCGGCGACCCGGAGATCACGGTCGGCGCACGGTCGATCGGCTCCCGGGTCATGCGGACGGCGATCACGATTGCTCTGCTCGCGGTGATGCTCGTGACCACCACGACATTCCTCGTGATGCTGATGACCGACTTCGACTTCGACGAGGTGCTGTTCGAATGCACCTCGGCGTTCGCGACGGTGGGTCTCAGCACCGGGATCACACCGGATCTGCCGCCTGATGCGCAGATGGTCATCATTGTGTTGATGTTCTTGGGGCGTGTCGGCACGATCGCCGTTGCCGGAGCGCTCGTCTTGCGGCGTAGGATGCCGCGGTATCACCTTCCCGAGGAGCAACCGATCATTGGCTAAGGACCGCAACATCTCTCCCACCCCACCAGTCATCGTGCTGGGTCTGGGGCGTTTCGGCACGGCCGTCGCCCGATCTTTGGTGCAACTCGGTCACGAAGTCCTGGCTGTCGACGAGCGTGCCGACATCGTGCAGAAGTACGCCAGTGATTTCACCCACGTCGTCGCGGCCGACACCACCGACACCGAAGCCCTGCGCCAGATCGGTGCCGAGCAGTTCGGCATCGCGGTCGTGGGCATCGGCACCGACATCGAGGCCAGCGTCCTGACGGTGCTGGGGCTGCTCGACCTCGGTGTCAAAGAAGTGTGGGCCAAGGCGATCAGCGGTAAGCATGCGGCGATCCTCGAACGCGTCGGTGCGACCCAGGTCATCCGACCCGAGTCGCAGATGGGCAAGCGGGTCGCGCACATGGTGACCGGGACCATGACTGACTTCATCGAGTTCGACGAGGGCTTCGCGATCGCCCGCACGAAGGCTCCGTCGCGGGCAGTCGGCAAGACGCTGCAGGACGCCAAGCTGCGCGCCGACTACGGCGTCACGATCGTGGCGATCAAGTCCCGCGGATCCGACTTCACCTACGCGCAGGCCACGACCGCGGTCTACGCCGGCGACGAGGTCATCGTCTCGGGTCCCACGACCAAGGTCGAGGCGTTCTGCGCGCTGACCTGAAATCAAACAAGATGTCGGCGATCCTGGGTTGAAACGACCCCCGGGTCGACCCAGGACCGCCGACATCTTGGGCGGGAATGGGTATTGGATCCACCGCGGCGGGTGGTAGGGCGGCGACACCGGTAATATCTCGCCAGTGAGTACGCCTGATGCAACGACTGCCTCCTACCGTTACACCAGCGACCTCGCGGGGGAGATCGAGCGCCGGTGGCAGGACCGCTGGGACGCAGAGGGAACCTTCGAGGCGCCGAACCCGGTAGGCGATCTCGCAGGCAGTGAATCGGACGCTCAAAGCCTCGGCGAGAAGTACTTCATCATGGACATGTTCCCGTACCCGTCGGGTGCCGGACTGCATGTCGGCCACCCGTTGGGCTATATCGCCACCGACGTCGTCGGACGTTACCGCCGGATGCAGGGCGACAACGTCCTGCACGCGCTGGGCTACGACGCATTCGGCCTGCCCGCGGAGATCCACGCGGTGCAGACCGGCGAGCATCCCCGCACCAACACCCTGGCCAATATCGCCAATATGCGCCGCCAGCTGCGCCGATTGGGACTGGCTCACGACTCCCGCCGCAGCTTCGCCACGATCGATCCCGACTACGTCAAATGGACTCAGTGGATCTTCGTGCAGATCTTCGAGTCCTGGTACGACGAGGAGCAGGGCAAGGCGCGGCCGATCAGCGAGCTGCGCGCCGAGTACGAATCCGGGCAGCGCACCGCCCCCGACGGCGCCGCATGGTCGCAGCTGGGGCCCATCGAGCGCCGCATCCTGATCGATTCCGTCCGCTTGGCGTACGTCGACGAGTCGCCCGTCAACTGGTGCCCGGGACTCGGCACGGTCCTGGCCAATGAAGAGGTCACTGCCGAGGGGCGCAGCGAGCGCGGCAACTTCCCGGTGTTCACCCGCAACCTGCGCCAATGGAAGATGCGGATCACCGCTTACTCCGACCGGCTGATCGACGACCTCGAGCGGGTCGACTGGCCTGAGTCGGTCAAGAACATGCAACGGAACTGGATCGGTCGTTCGCACGGAGCACGGGTCGTGTTCCAGGTGCCGACGGCCTCCACGTCGTTCGAGGTCTTCACGACGCGCCCCGACACGCTGTTCGGTGCGACGTACGCGGTTCTGGCGCCCGAGCACGATCTGGTCGACACCCTGACCACCGCGGCCTGGCCCGAGGGCACGCCGCGGGCCTGGACCACCGGCGCTGCGACTCCGTCCGAGGCCGTTGCGGCCTACCGGATGATGGCCTCGGCCAAGACCGACCTGGAGCGCCAGGAGAACAAGGACAAGACCGGAGTCTTCACCGGGACGTTCGCGACCAACCCGGTCAACGGCGAGCAGGTCCCGGTCTTCATCGCCGACTACGTCCTGATGGGGTACGGGACCGGCGCGATCATGGCGGTCCCCGCCCACGATGCTCGTGACCACGAGTTCGCCGAGTCGTACGGTCTGCCGATCGTCCTGACGATCCAGGCACCTGACGGACACGAGGGCGTCTACACCGGCGAGGGTGTCGCGATCAACTCCGCCCATGGCGACCTCGACATCAACGGTCTGGGCGTGGATGACGCCAAAGCCGCGGTCATCACCTGGCTGCAGCAACACGGAGCCGGCGAAGGCACCACGACGTACCGCCTGCGTGACTGGCTGTTCAGCCGCCAGCGCTATTGGGGCGAGCCGTTCCCGATCGTGTACGACGAGCTCGACCAACCGATCGCGATCCCTGAGTCGATGCTCCCGGTCGAACTGCCCGATGTACCTGACTACTCGCCGAAGACGTACGCGCCCGATGACGAGCACAGTGAGCCAGAACCGCCGCTGGCCCGCGCGGATGACTGGGTGCACGTGACCCTGGACCTCGGCGACGGACCCAAGAAGTACCGCCGCGAGACCAACACGATGCCCAACTGGGCCGGATCGTCGTGGTACGAGCTGCGCTACACCGATCCGCACAACAGCGAGGTGCTGGCCGATCCCGAGAACGAGAAGTACTGGCTCGGTCCCAAGAAGCCCGGCGAGACCGGCGGCGTCGACCTGTACGTCGGCGGCGTCGAGCATGCCGTGCTGCACCTGCTGTATGCGCGTTTTTGGCACAAGGTGCTTTTCGACCTGGGTCATGTTTCCAGCGAGGAACCATTCCACCGGCTGTTCAACCAGGGCTACATCCAGGCCTATGCCTACGTCGATGAACGGGACGTCTACGTCCCCGCCGACGAGGTCGTCGAGCGCGATGGCGAGTACTTCTACAACGACAAGCCGGTCCGCCGTGAATACGGCAAGATGGGCAAGAGCCTGAAGAACATCGTCACTCCCGACGAGATGTACGACGCGTACGGCGCCGACACGTTCCGCGTCTATGAGATGTCGATGGGCCCGCTTGACGTGTCCCGCCCCTGGGAGACACGCGCCGTCGTCGGTTCGCAACGCTTCCTACAGCGGGTGTGGCGTCTTCTGGTCGACGAGGAGACCGGCGAACTGCAGGTCGACGAGGAAGAGCTCGACGCGGCAACGCTGCATGCCCTGCACACGACGATCGAGGGTGTGCGCGGTGACATGGAGCACCTGCGCTTCAACACCGCGATCGCCAAGCTCATCGAGCTGACCAACCACTTGACCAAGGCCGGCATCAGCAGCCGGGCCGTGGTCGAGCCGCTCGTCCTGATGTTGGCCCCTTTGGCGCCGCATATCGCCGAGGAACTGTGGACCCGGTTGGGTCACGAAGGATCGCTGATCCGCGAACCGTTCCCGGTCGCCGATCCGGCGCACCTGAAGTCGGCTTCGGTGACATGTGTCGTCCAGGTGTTGGGCAAGGTGCGGGGCAAGCTCGAGGTCGACCCCGACATCTCCGACGAGGATCTGACCGCGCTCGCGCTGGCCGAACCCAATGTGGTCAAGTCGATCGACGGTCGCGAGGTCCGCAAGGTCATCGTGCGGGCGCCGAAGCTCGTCAGCATCGTGTTGTAGCGCTGCTCGTGCCTCGCAGCTCCCGCGACTTCGTCGCGGCCGGGCTGCGCCCGGGCTACTTGCCTCGCTGCGCTCGGCTCATGGTTGAGTTGTGGGGCAAGTAACATCTTCGGCATGACCATTGCGATCGTCACGGACTCGACTTCGTCGCTGGACCTCGCCGACGCCGAGCGCGAGGACATCACGATCGTGCCCTTGCAGGTCATCATCGGCGCTGAGGTGTTCACCGAGGGTGTCGACATCACCGCTGATCAGCTCGCCGCAGCACTGGGACTGTTCACCCCGGTCAGTACCTCGCGCCCCACGCCGGAGGACTTCCTGGCCGTCTACGAGCGCCTCGCTGTCGAGGGCGCCGAAGCCATCGTGTCGATCCACCTGAGTGCCCGGATGTCGGGAACGCTCGACTCGGCTCTGCTCGCGGCGAAGCAGGCATCCGTGCCGGTGACGTGCATCGACTCGACCCAGGTCGGTATCGCGACCGGTTTCGCAGCAGGCCGGGCGGCGCAGGCCCGAGACGCCGGTGAGGACGTCGTCGCGGTGGCCGAGGCGGCCCGTCGTGCGGGGGAGGCCTCGACAGTGCTGATCTACGTCGACACCCTGGAATATCTCAAACGCGGTGGCCGGGTCGGGTCCGCTGCGGCGCTGATCGGATCGGCGCTCGCGGTCAAGCCGATACTCACGATCACCGACGGAATCGTCGCCCCGCTCGACCGGGTTCGCACGCAGACCAAAGCCCTCGCCAGGGTCGAGGCGCTGACGGTCGAGGCGGCACAGGCCTGCGAGAACGGATTCGACATCGGTGTCCAGCACCTTGCGAGCCTGGACACGGCGACGGCCGTGGCCGATCGTCTCGCCGCCGCGTTGGGCCGCGACGGTATTCCGGTCGACGAAGTAGGTGCGGCGATCGGCGCCCATGTGGGACCCGGCACGATCTCGGTCACGATCACGCCGCGCTCCTGACGGCGTCCCGTCCACCGCCTCACGCTCTGTCCTGGTTATCCACAGGGGCCTGCCGAGGGCCTGACGGGGGACGCTGCCTGACCCTACGTTCGTGGGGTGAAGGCCGCTGAACCCGACGAGACCCGTGCCGAGATAGCCCGTCGACGGCTGTCGCAGCTCGCTGCCTCGTTCGACAGCCAGTTGCCGGCCGTCGACGAGCCGGTCGCTGCGCGTCCTCGCGCCGAGATCCCGTATGTCCGGGCGGTCGCGGCCGTCGCGGTGGCCGCCTCGGTGCTGCTGGTGTGGTGGTTGCTCTCGGGACGTCCGGAGACCAGCGATCCCGTCGCACCACTGGCGGTGCCGCCGAGCCCGCCGAGCACAGCGGCGTCCACGGAACCCAAAGCGGCACCCGAGCTCATCATCGACGTCGTCGGCACCGTGCGGCGTCCCGGCATCGTGACGTTGCCGAAGGGGTCACGGGTCTACGAAGCAATCGAAGCGGCCGGGGGACTCAAGGGCAAGGTCGACACCACAACCCTCAACCTGGCACGTGAGCTCACTGACGGCGAACAGGTCATCGTCGGCATAGAACCGGTCGAGGGTTTCGATCCCGCATCACCGACGGCTGGCACGGGGGCGGCGCAGGCCAAGGTCAACCTCAACACCGCGACGGCCGAGCAGCTCGATGCCTTGCCCGGGGTCGGGCCGGTGACGGCGCAGTCGATTCTGAACTGGCGCCAGGACAACGGTCGTTTCGGCACCGTCGATGATCTGCTCGACGTCAAAGGAATCGGCGAGGCGACCCTCGCCGAACTGCGCGACCTCGTGACGGTGTGAGCCGCACGGCGTGAATCACGACGTGCGGATGGTGCCCGCCGCCGTTCTGGCGTGGGTGGCTGCGGCAGTGCTCGTGACCGGTCCAGCCCTGCTGGCGCTCGCATCGGCGATGGCCGCGGTTGGAATCGCCGCGATCGTCATCAAGTGGCCGGTCGCCAGGCCGATCGGGCTCGCCGCCATCTGCCTGGCCGCAGTGGCGGCGTCGTGCGCATGGCGTCTCACGGTCGTCGAGCACTCACCCTTGACGACACTGGCAGAGCACCGTCGGGTGGCGACCCTGGACGTCGAGGTGGTGCGTGATGCCAGGACGTTCACGCATCGCGGTCGCGAATCGGTCGTGGTCGAGTTGCGGGTGCGGCGGGTCGTCGCTGGAGGTGTGGATCTCCGCGTGCGTGACCGGGCCACGGCGTTCATCCCAGGACGCGCCGACGATCTCGTGGTCGGGCGGCGGCTCGTCGTCAGAGGACGATTGGCCCCGTCCGACGAGTCCGGCGAGGCGGCGGTGATCCAGGTGCAACGCCGAGGTCAGGCCGACCGGGCGGCGTGGTGGTGGGAAGCGTCCGAGCACGTACGCGAAGGGATCCGCCGGTCGGTCTCTCGCCTCGACGACGAGCCCCGTTCCTTGGTTCCTGCATTGGTCGACGGTGACGACTCGAGAATCAGCGACGCCGTCGAGGAAGACTTCCGACGCAGCGGGCTGACTCATCTGATGGCAGTCTCCGGCACGAATCTGACGATCGTCCTGGGTGTCGTCATGCTGTTGGCCCGGGCCGCCGGGCTGGGCCGGCGTCTGCTCTGGCTGGCCGGGGGACTCTCGATCGTGGCATTCGTCCTGCTGGCCCGACCCGACCCCAGCGTCGTGCGGGCAGCGGCGATGGGAGCCGTCGGGGTCGCAGCACTCGGATTCGGAGCCCGCGGAGGTGTCAGGGCCCTGTCGTGGGCCGTCATAGGTCTGCTGTTCGTCGACCCCTGGTTGGCGCGGACGCCGGGTTTCATCCTGTCGGCAGTCGCCACCGCCGGAATCCTGCTGCTGACCCGGCCCATCGCCGACAGGCTGAGAAAGTGGATGCCGCGCTGGTGCGCCTTGGCCGTCGCGGTTCCGCTGGCGGCGCAGTTGGCCTGCACCCCGGCGATAGCCGCGCTGTCCGGTGAGATCTCACTCGTCGCGGTGTTCGCCAACCTCCTGGCCGGCCCAGCCGTCGCCCCGGCGACCATCGCCGGTCTGGCGGGCGGACTCGTTGCCTTGGTGTGGCTTCCCGCGGGGCAACTCATCGGCGTAGGCGCGGGAGCCTGCACGAGTTGGATCCTCACGGTCGGCCATCGTGCCGCTGCGCTCGACGCCGCCTCCCTGCAGTGGCATGCGCCGTGGCAGGTGCTCCTGGTTGTCGTACCGCCTGTGACCTGGCTGATCATCCGGTTGTCTTCGAGACCCGTGCTGTTCGTCGGTCTCGCATTGGGCCTGGTCGTCGGTATCTGGCGACCGCCGCAACCGGGCTGGCCGCCGTCCGGTTGGGTCATGGTGGCCTGCGATGTGGGTCAGGGGGATGCGACGGTCGTGAACATCGGCAGTGGTGCGGCGATCGTCGTCGACGCGGGACCGGACGGGGCGTTGATCGACGGTTGTCTCGACCGACTGGGCATCGACCGTGTGCGGCTCCTGGTGTTCACCCATGCGCATGCCGATCATGTCGACGGCTGGACGGGCGTCGGCGTCGGACGGTCCATCGACCAGATCGCGGTCGGGACGTCGGGCGGCCCCGCCGTCGCCGGAACACCGCGGCACACCATGGCCCCGGGGGAGTCCTTCGCCGTCGGTGGTCTGACCGTGCGGGTGCTCTGGCCACCTGCGGATCAACCGAGTGCCGGAGCCAATGACGCCAGCGTCGTCCTGCTCGTCGTGGTGCGCGGGCTGCGATTGCTGTTGACCGGTGATATCGAACCCGACGCGCAGGACCGGCTACTGCGTTCGGGAGTCGACGTCGGCGCCGACGTGCTGAAGATGCCGCACCACGGAAGCGGACGGCAGTCCGAGCGCTTTTTCGAGGCAGTCGGTGCGCGGATCGCGACGATCAGCGCGGGCCGAGGCAATGACTATGGGCACCCGGCCGCCGCGGCGCTGGGTCTGCTGCGCGAGCGGAACATGCGGTGGTGGCGAACCGATATCGACGGAGATATCGCGATAGTCGAGCGTGAGTCACAACTGTTCGTCGTGACACGCTGATCAGTGCCCCGAACATGTCGGTGCCGGGTCATACGGTTGAAGGGATGAAGATCCTGCACACCTCCGACTGGCACCTGGGCCGCACGCTGCATGGCGTCGACATGCACGAGCACCAGGGCGCATTCGTCGACCACCTGGTCGACGAGGTCCGTGCGCGGTCAATCGATGCCGTGCTGATCAGCGGTGACGTCTACGACCGGGCGATTCCGTCGGTCGACACGGTCCGGCTGTTCGACGACGCGCTGGCTCGGCTCAGCGAGCTGACGACCGTCATCATCACGCCGGGCAATCACGACTCTGCAGTTCGCCTCGGATTCGGGGCCGGGCTGATGCGCGACAACATTCGGATCCAGGCCTCGATCGCCGATCTGCATCGTCCGATCCTTCTCGACGACGGTGACACGACCGTCGCGGTCTACGGCATCGCGTATCTCGATCCCGAGACTGCACGGGCATCGCTGGCCGACGATCAGGATGACTGGCCGGCACGCAGCCATGAGGGCGTGCTCAGCATGGCGATGGATCGCATTCGTGCCGACCTGCAAGGCCGATCCGGCGTCCGTTCGGTCGTCATGGCCCATGCCTTCGTGGTCGGCGGGATGCCGTCCGACAGCGAACGTGATCTCTCCGTCGGCGGGGTCGACTCGGTGCCGTCGGGGGTCTTCGACGGCGTCGACTACGTTGCACTCGGCCACTTGCACGGACCGCAGCAGGTCCCGGTGCCAGACTCGAACACCGTGGCGCGCTACAGCGGTTCGCCCCTGGCCTACTCGTTCTCGGAGAAGAATCATCGCAAGTCGACAGTTCTCGTCGAGATCGGCGCGGACGGTCCACCCACCACGACGTTGATCGAGGCGCCGGTCCCGCGCAAGCTGAGTGAGATCCGGGGAGAGTTGGCGCACGTTCTATCGCCGGCAACCGACGCGCACGCCGATGACTGGCTCAAGATCGTGATCACCGATCAGACGTATCCGGCCCGAATGCATGCACTGGTGCGCGAGCGGTTCGAGCATGTCCTGCAACTGAGCCACGAGCCGCTGGCTTCTGAACGGGTCGGGGCGGCTCCCATCGTCACCGAGGCCATGGCTCCGGCCGAAGTCGCCACCGAGTTCGTCGAGTTCGTCACCGCGACTGCGGCGACCGAAGCCGAACGCGATGTCATCCAGCGGGCGTACGACGCCGTCCAGGCCAAGGCGCAGGCGGCGCAATGAAGCTCTACTCGTTGTCGTTGCAGGCGATCGGGCCATTCGCCGGATCGCACACGATAGATCTCGCGGCGCTCGGCCAGGCGGGGATCTTCCTGCTCGAAGGCCCTACCGGAGCGGGTAAATCGACCATCATCGACGCGATCGTCTTCGCGCTGTACGGCGATCTCGCCGGTGAGTCGGCCAGCAAGGAGCGCCTGCATTCCCATCACGCCGCACCCGGTGTCGAGCCCTACGTCGACCTGGTGTTCGAGGTCGACTCCGGCATCTACCGGGTCCGTCGAACCCCTGCCCACCAGCGTCCCAAGCGGCGTGGAGAGGGCACCACGATGCAGAACGAGAAGGTGCGCCTGAGTCGGCTCCACAGCATCGACGCGCCCGACACCGGCGAGACGATCTCGACGTCGACGCAGGAGGCGGGTCACGAGATAGCCGACCTGGTCGGCCTGCGTAAAGACCAGTTCCTGCAGACGGTCGTGCTGCCGCAGGGCGAGTTCGCCAAATTCCTGCGCTCCAACGGCGAGGATCGCAAGGAGCTGCTGGAGACGATTTTCCGTACCGAGATCTACGAGCAGATGACTCGCACGCTGGTCGAGATGCGTCGCGACGCCAATGCCCGCACCGAGGGCGCGCGTCAGCACGTCCAGTCGGCGACCGCTGTGCTGGCGAGCGCGTCCGATGTCGAGGTTGAGGAGTTGCTCACAGCCGACGGGCACGTCGACCGCGAGCGACTCACCGAGATCGTCGACACTGTAGTTGGCCACGCCACTGAATCTGCTGCCGTCGCGGCACAGGCAGCCGCTGCGAGGCAGGGGGCCGAGCAGGAGTTCACGGCCGCGGAGCAGCTGACGGCGGCCCTGTCCCGTCGAGCCGATCTGCTCGAACGTCGCGATGTTCTCGCGGCCCAGCGGCCGCAGATCGATGCCGCCGCTCGTGAACTGGCGGCCGGTCAGCGGGCCGCTGTAGTGGTCGGTGCGGCGCGGGCTCAGCGGGCCGCGGTCGCCGCGCTGGAGGCAGCCGGCACGGCATTGGCCGACGCTGAGACGGCGCTCGGCCCAGACACGAACCTCACCGACGCCCAGTGTGCCGAGCTCGACGACACGCTTGGCCGTCGAATCACTCATCTGACGTCGTTCATCGCTCTCGAGGCCGGGTTGCCGGCACGGTTCGCCGAAATCGACCGGCTCGACGAGCGGGTGGCCGATATCGAGGTACAGCTGATCGAGATTGAGAAGCGGCTCGAAGACAGGCCAGTGCGACGTGAGGCGTTGCAGACGGCAAAAGACCACCAGCTCGTGCTGACTGCGGGTCTCGCCGACGCTCGGTCGGCGCTCGACCGGGCGGCACGGGTCGTCGAGAGCGCACTCTTGGCATCGACCATGACCGAACGGCTTTCCGAGGCGAACTCGACGCTGCGCAGCCTGATCGAGATCGCCCAGACCGCAGTCGCCGAGCACGCCGATCTGAGACGTCGAAGGATCCAGGGTATGGCCGGCGAGTTGGCCGATGCGCTGGTCGAAGGGGAACCGTGCGCGGTGTGCGGCTCGCCGGAGCATCCGAAACCGGCGCAGCGTGCCGAGGACCATCCAGACGACGAGTCGATCGAGAACGCCGATCTGGAGGCCAAGACAGCCGAAGCCGAAGTTGCCCTCGGACGCTCGGTCGTCGATCGTCTGGAAGCAGAACGGGTTGCGGCGGTCCGATCGGCCGGTGGGTTGTCGGTCGAGGACGCGCAGCGTGCCCATGACGACGCAGCGACGTTGGTGGCGCAGACCGAGCTCGCACGTGAACGAGTCACCGAGCTGGACCGCGATCTCAACGAGCTCGATGCAGCCGAGCTCGCCGATGAACGCGAGCGCGGGCAAGCCAATGCGACGCTGTCAGAGCTCAAAGCGCGCTTCATCGTGCTGTCCGAGGCGATCGCCGCCGATCAGGCCAGCATTGCCCAAGAGCTGGGCGGCCAGACCGGTACGTTGACCGAACTCGCCGAGCAAGTCGCGACGCATCGCCTCCTGGTACAGCGCTACGCCTCGGCCAGGCGCGACTATCAGCTGGCCGCCGACCGTCTCGAGGAGACGACGGACGTGCTGCGCGAGCAACTGACCGAACATGAGTTCGCCGACGTCGAGGACGTGATGGCGGCGATCCTGCCGGCAGATCGGTCAGCAGACCTCGAACGTCTCGTCACGACGCATCGTGCACAGTCCGCCGTCGTGGATGACGGCCTCGCCGCAGCCGAGTTGATCGGGCTGACCGGTACGGAGGAGCCAGGTCTCGATGAAGCCCGGATCGCGCGGGAGGAGGCCCGGACGATCGACCAGGCCGCAGCGGGGGCGGCCGCAACTCTCCAGACTCAGGCGGCCAAGGTACGAGCCCGACGCGATGAGCTGGCTGCGGCCCTCGACGATCTCGACGAGGTCGCGGCCGATGCTGCGGCGGTGATCCGGATGGCCGATGTCGCTGACGGCTCCTCGCGCGCCAACCTGAAGAATCTGACCCTCGGCACCTATGTCCTGATGCGACGTTTCGAGGATGTCGTTGCTGCCGCGAACGCCCGGCTCGGGCCGATGTCGGACGGCCGCTATCAGCTACGTGCCACCGACGAGAAGGAGCGCGGGGCACGCGGTCGACGTACCGGACTCGCCTTGGCGGTTCTCGACACCGAAACGGGACAAGAGCGCGA
Organism: Aeromicrobium sp. P5_D10; assembly: GCF_054049535.1. NCBI lineage: Bacteria > Bacillati > Actinomycetota > Actinomycetes > Propionibacteriales > Nocardioidaceae > Aeromicrobium > Aeromicrobium sp. P5_D10. Next base: position 251,606 of record NZ_JBFUME010000004.1, on the reverse strand, counting down.
GCCACGAACGCTCTCGGGCGGAGAGACCTTCTACGTCTCGTTGTGTCTGGCTCTCGGCTTGGCCGATGTCGTGACCGGCGAGGCCGGCGGTATCGAGATCGGCACTCTGTTTGTCGATGAAGGATTCGGTTCCCTTGATCCCGAGACACTCGACGACGTGATGTCGGAGCTGACGGCGCTCGCACGGGGCGGGCGGGTCATCGGGATCGTGAGCCACGTCGAGGACCTCAAACTGCGGGTTGCCGACCGCATCGAGGTGCGTCGCGGGGCAGATGGGTCGTCGACGCTGAGCGTCAAGGTATGACGATGTCGGCGGGCCCCACTAGGCTGACCTCGTGGCTTCGGCATTTGGCAAGATCCTGCTCATCACCGGCAATGCCGAGTTCTTGGCCGACCGCACCCGGCTCAAGGCCACCAAGGTTGTCACCGCCGAGCAGCCTGAAGTCGAGATCGCCACGTCGACCTCATCTGGCCTGCAACCGGGTGAACTCGCCGGCCTGACCAGCCCTTCCCTGTTCAGTGATGCCAGCGCCGTGGTGCTGACCGAACTGCAGGATCTGCCCGACGTCGCCCAGACCGAGCTGCTGGCCTATGTGGCCGACCCATCGCCTGACGTCGCGGTGATCCTGGTGCACAGCGGGGGGCAGAAGGGCAAAGGCCTGCTCGACAAGCTGCGCAAAGTGTCCTCGGTGACCGAGGTCAAGGTCGAACAGCCCAAGTACGAGCGCGATTACGCCCAGTGGATCTACGGCGAAGTCCGAAGCCTGGGTGCGAGCATCGACGAGGAAGCCGCCGCGCTGTTGGTCGCGGCCGTCGGACAGGACCTACGGGCGTTGGCCGGTGCCGCCGACCAATTGGTGGCGAATCTGGAGAAGGGCACGGCTATCTCCGCGTCCTTGGTGCGGCAATACTTCGGTGGCCGCGCAGATGTCCGTGGCTACGAGATCGCCGACGCCACGATCGACGGGCGGATCAACATCGCACTGGAGCAGGCGCGGTGGGCAGAGACCGCGAAGGTCGCCCCGGTGCTCATCACGAGCGCGATGGCCACGGGCCTTCGGTCGCTCGCCAAACTCGCCAGCGCACCCGGCAGCATGCGCGACAATGAATTGGCCGGGCACATCGGCGTCCCGCCGTTCAAGATCCGCGCGCTGCGCGGACAATTGCGCGGTTGGGAACCTGCCGGTCTCGCGGCGGCGATCGCCGCCGTCGCGCAAGCTGATCTCGACGTCAAGGGCGGCGCGGCCGATCCCGCGTTCGCAGTCGAGCGCATGGTGCTTCAGGTCGCCGCTCAACGCCGTCGCTGATGGCCGGCGGCCAGATGCGTCGGGTCGACGCGGTCGACCTTGCCAGAGGGGTCGCCCTGATCGGGATGATGCTGATCCACCTCGGACCGGTGCCGACAGGCGGTGATCTGCCGTGGGGCGACGTTATCGCAGGTGGCCGGGCCGCACCGCTGTTCGCGATGCTCGCTGGGGTGGCGCTGACATTGGTGTATCGCCGTGATCTGCAGGGTGCCGGGTCCGTTCGTGCGACGTGCATCCGAGGAGCGGTCCTGATCGTCCTCGGGCTAGCGCTCGGCTCGCTGGACGATATGCCCGTCTACGTGATCCTGGCCTTCTACGGCCTCATGATCGTGGCGGCGCTCCCATTTCGTGCTCTGCCGCCCCGTGTGCTCCTGGCCATCGCGTCGGCCTGGGCAGTCATCGTGCCGACCGGGCTGCTGTGGTTGCAGATTCACCACAGTCCGGTCATTTCCGATCAGGCGGCGGTGGGCGATCTGCTGCCGCCTTGGTCGCTGCTGACCGAGTTGCTGGTCTGGGGTGCCTATCCAGCCGCGGTCTGGTTCGTCTATGTCCTCGTCGGGCTGGCAATCGGACGGCTCGACCTGTCGAGTCTTCGCACGGGGGTCTGGCTGGTCGTCTCCGGTATGGCGATGGTCGCGGTGACTCTGGGCATCGGTTGGATCGGAATCGCCCGTGGGGCATTCGACGGGTGGTCGTATGAGGGCTGGCAGTTGCTGTTCGCCCGCGCGCCGTATCCGTACGAGCCGGCGTCGTGGCATGAACTCTGGCTCGTGGGGGAGCACACGTCGAGGCCGCTCAACGTCATCAGTGCGACGGGTTCGGCCGTGGCCGTGATCGGGCTGTGTGCGCTCGCGGTTCGGCTGCAGCAGATCAGCTCGGTGCTGGCGCCGTTACGTGCCGCCGGTTCGATGACGTTGACGTTGTACACCGTGCATGTTCTGTGGACTTGGCGGCTCGATCTGCAACTGAACGAATTCGGCTATCAGCAGTGGCTCCTGCAGGTCGTCGTGCTGTGCGCATTCGCGCTGCTGTGGCAGCGGTTCGTCGGTCGTGGCCCGCTCGAGTCGGCGGTGCGCCTGCTCAGCGTCGGCCGGCGGGCATGAAAAAACGCCCCGGCACCAGTCCGGGGCGTTGAATCAATGGCGTCGCCTCAGAGAGCGGCGGCCTTCTTGGCAATGGCCGACTTGCGGTTGGCTGCCTGGTTCTTGTGGATGACCTTCTTGGTCGCAGCCTTGTCGAGCTTGCGGTTGGCCTCGGAAGCCAGGGCCTTGGCCTCGTCGGCGTTGCCTGCCTCAGCGGCTTCGTCGAAGCGGCGGATGGCCGTCTTCAGCGCCGAGCGCACAGACTTGTTGCGCTCGCGGGCAAGCTCGTTCTGACGGTTGCGCTTGATCTGCGACTTGATATTCGCCACGGGGCAAACCTGTTTCTCTCGAGTGGAACTTCAGTGATGAAAAGTCATTGGACGTGCCGGAACACGCGATTGCCAAGTCTACCAGTCGTTGACCCGCGGCCTCAAATCGGTGGACGGGGGATCCCGATCACCCTTGCTGTGCGGTGCTCTATGGTGAGCCTTACCTAATTTAGGCAACCCTCAGTATGCGAAAAGGATTCCCTCGTGAAGCGGTCACCCGTGTTGTTGTCCCTGGCGCTTGCGCTCAGTGTGACAGCTCTGCCAGCTCAAGCCCTCCCCACACCGGAAGCGGGAGGCCCCGCGGAGTTGCTGCGCCTGACCGGTGACCCGTCGAGCGCGACCGGCAACGCCGTCAGCAACGGGGTGTGTGACGTCAATGGTGACGATCTGGACGATGCGGTGGTCGGCGCGTGGTTCTGGGACAAGGGCGCGACAAGCAATGTCGGTGCGGCCTATGTCGTGCTGGGTGGTGAGGATGCTCGTGGTGGCGACCTGGCGGACCCGGCATCGGCAGGTGCGATCCGGATCGACGGCTACAAGGCCAATGACTCCGTCGGCTTCTCGGTCGGCTGCCTCGGCGATGTCAACGGCGACGGATTCGACGACTTCGGTATCGGCGACTACATCAACAACCGGGCATTCGTGATCTTCGGTGCCGAACAGTTCACCGGCCTGAGCCTCGATGCGATCGGCGATCGAGGTTTCATCGTCAAGGAGAACTTCACCTCGTCGAGCGACCGCTCCAACCTGTCATTCTCGATGGGGGCCGTCGGTGACATCAACAAGGACGGCCTGGACGATTTCGCCGTGTCGGCAGTCGTGGCCGACACCCAAGGACGCAATAACAACGGCAAGGTCTGGATCATCGCCGGCCGCGACGACATCTCGGACGTCAACGTCAGTACGCCGGCTGCCGGAGAGGTGCTGCTGTCTGTCGACGGAGCGCTCGCCGACGAGCGGATGGGCGCCGTCGCGCGGGCCGGCGATGTCAACGGCGATGGCATCGACGACTTCGTTCTCGGTTCGTACACCTCGACGCCGTGGGGTACCTCGGTCGCGGTCCCCGGTGCTGCCTATGTCGTCTTCGGCGGTGAGACCGGCAATATCGACCTGCTGACGCTTGGCACGAAGGGCTTCAAGATTTTCGGCCCTCAGCGCCAGCGCGATCGCCTGGGTGTCTCGGTCTCGGCGGCCGGTGATATCGACGGTGATGGCCTGGCCGATCTGTTGATAGGTGCCGACGGCGTGACGAATGCCGTCACCGGCCCTCGTACGGGTGGCGCGGCCGTGGTGCTTGGATCGGCGTCGTCCGACACGGTCTACACCGATCCGCTGGCAGCGAACGGCCAGGCGGTCTTCACCTGCCCTGCGGCAGAACCGGCCGCAACCTGCACAACTCCCACCCGTCGGGGCTACTGGATCAACGGTGTCGCCCCGAGCGATTCGACGGCCTATTCGGTAGCCGGCATCGGTGACGTCAACGACGACGGCGTGCCTGATCTTGCGCTCGGCTCGTGGGGATTCGACCCGGTCAACCCAGCCGATTCCGCCGCGACGATGAGCAATGCGGGCGCGACCTACGTCGTCCACGGCAGGACCAGCGGATCTGTGCAGGAGCTCGCGGCACTGACCGAAGCCGACGGTTACCGCATCGACGGGCTGAAGGCAGGAGACCGCTTCGGTCGCCAAGTAGGCGTCATCGGTGACTTCGACGGCAACGGTGTGCGCGACCTCGTGGCCGCGGGTGACTTCGCCGCCCGAGGCGCCACAACGCAGAACGGTGAACTCGTGGTCGCCCTGATGGGCAAGCTCGTCACCAAGACGACGATCACGAGTCCGACCTCCGTCGCGCCCACGAAAGATGTGACGTTCACGGCCACGGTGACCAAGCAGATCGGCGATCAGACACCGCTGGCCGAGGGCACTGTGTCGTTCGCACTGGCCGGCACCGAGATCGACGGATGCTCCACGCTGCCGGTCGCCAACGGTTCGGTCAGTTGTACCGCGTCCTTCGCCGAGGAGGTCAGCGGCGAGGTCGTCGCGAAATACCACGGATCGCCCAGGCTCAAATCGTCCGAGCAGGGTGCGGGGTTCGCCGTGGTCAAGACTGCGACCACGACGGCGCTGCAGTCCTCGCTGAGCGATCCGAAGCCGGGTCAGCTTGTCCAGTTGCGGGCTTCGGTCGCCGATGCGGACGCTGCTTCCGCGGATTCAGGCACGGTCACATTCCTCAGCGATGGGGAGGCGATCACGGGTTGTAAGACGATCGCGCTCAGCAGTGGGGATGCCGTCTGCACTACAACCTGGTCATCGCGTTCCGAGCCGGAGGTGTCGGCCGAATACAGCGGCACCGACGTCCTGGCCGGCTCGGCCTCCGGCGCTCAGACGCTGGTTGTCGGCAGCAATGCGGTCGTCAAGCCGTCCCCGTCGCCCGCTCTCGTCTACGGCACGGCTTCGGCCGCGATCTCGGGAGAGATTCGCAGCAGCGACGACATCCCGAGTGGCACGGTCGAGGTTCGCAAGGGCAGCGTCGTACTGGGCCGTTCGGCGATCGGATACGGCGAGTACAGCATCCGCCTCGGCGCGAAGGCTCTCGCACCGGGATCACACACTCTGACACTCGTCTACAGCGGTGATGCCAAGAACCGCGGTGCCGAGCGCAATATCTCTGTCACGGTGGCGAAGGCTCGGTCCAAGGTCGGGCTCACTAGGTCGCGCAGCACACTCAAGGGCGGACAGCGGGCGACGGTGACCGTCAAGGTGACCGCCAAGGGCGTCGTCCCGACCGGAAAGGTCCAGGTCAGGGTCGGCTCGAAGGTCGTCAAGACGCTCACATTGAAGGGCGGCAAGGCGCGCTACAAGCTGCCGAAGTTCACCTCCAAGGGCACCAAGAAGCTCTCGGTCGTCTACGTCGGTTCGGGCATGGTCACCAAGGCCACCTCGAAGATCCGGAAGGTCGTGCAGAAGTGATACGCGGGTTGCTCACAGGGGGATTGGTGCTGGGGGTGCTGGCTGTCCCCGTCGCCGCAGAGGCCAAGACATCGTCAGCGCTGAAGGTTTCGAGCACCGCGACGGTCTCGGAGAAGCGGGTCGCCAAGATCGTGGTTCGTTGCGGCTCCTCCAAGAGCTGCACAGGCTCGCTCCGGCTCAAGGTCGCGGGCAAGGATTCGACCAAGAAGTCGTATGCGGTCGGGTCCAAGAAGTCAAAGACCTACTCGGTGACGTTGACTTCGAGGCAGTTCGCCGCGATCCCGCGGGGCGGCAAGAGGGACGCTTATGTCCGCATCGCGGAGAAGAAGCCGAAGAAGATCTCGACTCGTTCAGTTGCGATCACGCTGAAGCGTGCAGCGGCACCGAAGCCGACGCCGACCCCGACGGCACCCACGCCGACAGTGCCGGCCGGGCCTCCACCGTCAAAGGCGTACGCCGAACGCAACTGGACGCCTACCGCGCTGGATACCTGCCCGGTATCGCTGCACAGGAAGTACAGCGTCGTCGGGCCGGAAGGCAAGCTCTATCCGTCGTGGCATCCGGCGACCGATATCGACCCCGCAACGGGTGCCTCCTGTACGTACGGCCATGAGCACGGTGACGATCCCGCGACCTCCGACATCTACAACTGGGTGACCGATTTCATCGATGCCGACGCCAGTAAAAGCCGCGGGATCCCGTTCGGCTATGTCACCGAGGCGCTGGATTCGTATGCTGCGGCTCATTCCAGCAGCGTGACGCGTCATGAGGACAATGCCGGACACAAGATCATCGTGGCCAATAACGTCGGAGTCGTGGGCAAGAACCCGCGCGTCGCCGTCAAAGATGCCCAGGGCAATGCGATCAAGTGCGACTACCTGATCAAGTTCCATCAGGGCTCGCACAGTGGCGACGCGACCAAGAACAATGCGCACGAGACGCTGTACGCGATCCAGTGCACTGACGGCACCGAGCTGATCTCATCGTCATTGACCCGCTACGGCAAGGCCAATGAGTTCGACCGCTCGTGTGACGGACAGAAGGTGCTGACGAGCGGCAGCAATCTGCCTGACGGTTTCGGTGGACGCCGGTTGATCCCCGACATGACGTGCGTCGACAACGACGTCCTGGTGCCGGGAAACCAGCAGAGCAATATCTGGTCGCTGTACGAAGTGTGGGAGTCGGCCAACCGGATCCAGACCGCTGACGGTACGGAGCTCGCGAGCTTCGATCCGTGGTTCGGCATCCGCAACCCTGCGCGGGTCCACGCTCCGGGGATCATCGGCGAAATCGTCGCTTTGGTCGACACATTGTTCATGGTCGACGGGTCAGACGGCGGCACGGCCAAGGGGCATCCCTGGGATGAACATTCCGGCGAGCACATCGCCAAGACCGATCCGGCGTCGCCGTTCGACGGCGCGCAGCGCGACTACTACCTGCAGGGCACAACGGTGAAGAATCAGTCGGGACCGAAGGTGTGGTGGAGCGATCCTTGGGGCGATAACGCGGTCGCCCAAGCAGGTACCGGTCTGGTGAGGCAGTGGATCTCGAACACCGACAACAGCAGCTGGCCCGAGCTCGAACGACGCACGTTCGACTTGGAGAAGGACTACGGAGCGGGCAACGGGGTGCACGCCCCGAACTGACCTGGCCGGCGTCATGCAGGCGGTGGTGAGTCGCGGGCCGGGGAGTGGGACGATAGGGGAACTATGACCTCTCGTGCCGCACCCCAGCCCGGGGCCACCGACCCGAAGATCCTGCGCAATTTCTGCATCATCGCGCACATCGACCACGGTAAGTCGACGTTGGCCGATCGCATGCTGCAGCACACCGGGGTCGTCGACGGTCGCGACATGAAGGCCCAGTACCTCGACCGCATGGACATCGAGCGTGAGCGCGGCATCACGATCAAGAGCCAGGCCGTGCGCATGCCGTTCACCAAGTCCAGCGGTGATGACGCGGGCACGGTCTACGTCCTCAACATGATCGACACCCCCGGGCACGTCGACTTCACGTACGAAGTGAGCCGCAGCCTCGAGGCCTGTGAGGGAGCGGTCCTGCTGGTCGACGCCGCCCAGGGCATCGAGGCGCAGACGCTCGCGAACCTGTATCTCGCGATCGATGCGGATCTCGACATCATCCCGGTGCTCAACAAGATCGACCTGCCGGGCGCGCAGCCCGAGAAGTATGCCGAGGAAATCGCCGGCATCATCGGCGGAAACCCCGACGACGTGCTGCGGGTCTCGGCCAAGACCGGGCAAGGCGTCGAAGAGCTGCTCAACCTGATTGTCGACGAGATCCCGCCGCCCAAGGGCGATCCCGATGCGCCGCCGCGCGCGCTGATCTTCGACTCGGTCTACGACACCTACCGGGGTGTTGTCACGTACGTCCGCGTCGTCGACGGCAAGCTCAGCCACCGCGACAAGATCAAGATGATGTCGACCGGTGCGGTGCACGAGATGCTCGAGGTCGGCGTCATCTCGCCCGAGCCGGTCAAGGCCGCCGATCTGGGTGTCGGCGAGGTGGGATACCTGATCACGGGTGTGAAGGAAGTGCGCCAGTCGCGAGTCGGCGACACCGTCACGTCCCACATCCGTGGCGCCACCGAGCCGCTTGGCGGTTACAAGACCCCCAATCCCATGGTCTACTCGGGTCTGTACCCGCTCGACGGCGACGACTATCCGACGCTGCGCGATGCGCTGGAGAAGCTGCAGCTCAACGATGCGGCGCTCGTCTACGAACCTGAATCCTCCGGCGCACTGGGCTTCGGCTTCCGCATCGGCTTCCTGGGTCTGCTGCATCTCGAGATCGTCCGCGAAAGGCTCGAGCGCGAGTTCAACCTCGAGCTCATCTCGACCGCGCCCAACGTCGTCTATCGGGTCGAGATGGAGGACGGCAAGGAGATCACGGTCACCAACCCGTCGGAGTATCCGTCTGACGGCAAGATCGACAAGGTCTTCGAGCCGGTCGTCCGGGCCACGGTGCTCAGCCCGTCGGACTACATCGGGGTGATCATGGAGTTGTGCCAGGCACGTCGCGGCGTCCTGATCGGCATGGACTACCTGTCCGAGGACCGCGTCGAGATCAAGTACACGCTGCCCATGGGCGAGATCATGTTCGACTTCTTCGACGCGCTCAAGAGCCGCACCAAGGGCTACGCCTCGCTCGATTACGAACCGACGGGCGAGCAGGCGGCCGACCTGGTCAAGGTCGACGTGCTGTTGCAGGGCGAGATCGTCGACGCCTTCAGTGCGATCGTGCACCGCGACAACGCCTACGGCTACGGAGTCTCGTTGGCCGGCAAGCTCAAGGAGCTCATCCCGCGCCAGCAGTTCGAGGTGCCGATCCAGGCCGCGATCGGCGCCCGGGTCATCGCTCGCGAAAACATCCGCGCGATCCGCAAGGACGTGCTCGCCAAGTGCTACGGCGGCGACATCAGCCGCAAGCGCAAGCTGCTCGAGAAGCAGAAGGAGGGCAAGAAGCGGATGAAGATGGTCGGCCGCGTCGAAGTCCCCCAGGAGGCGTTCATCGCCGCCCTCTCGACCGGCGACGTTGACAAGAAGTAACCCCTCCCGTGGGCGGTGCGCTGGCGTCCACCGACTCTGGTGGGCGGTGCGCTGGCGTCCAAGATGGGCGGTGAGGTGGACGCTGTCGCACCGCCCCCAGGTCCTGGGTGGACGCCAGCGCACCGCGACGTGATGCGCGAGCCTGTCACGAAGTAGTCTGCGCGCATGCTTGATGACTCCCTGACCGTTGCGGTGCCCGGCGACGCCGAGGCAGTCGAGCCGCTGAAGTCGCGCCTCGAAGAGCTCGGCGTGGGCGGCTGGATCATCGATGGTGCTGACGTGGCGTATCCCGGGTGGGTGCTGGCGCGCGTCGTCGGGCATGAGGACCTGACAACCGACGACCTACGTGACCGACTGACCGTCACCTGGCCAGATGTGCGGGTCGACGAGGTCGAGGTCGCCAACGGTTCGATCGTGGGTCCGGCAGGCCCGTCCCCGGCGGAGCCATTGCACGAAGTGGGTGTCGCGCGGACCAGAGGGTTGGGCCTGGATTTCGAAGCGGAGTTCGAAGAGGTGCGTCTGGCCGAGGTCAGGACGGGAGAGAGGTCGGTGTTCGCTCGGGTGCAACCGTTCGAGGGTGCGGACCATGAACTCATCGAGGTCTTCACGACTGCCAAGAGAGGCTCGGTCGTATTGCACCGTCGGGGAGGACGCGTGGTGCTGCACGTACTGCGACGTAGCAAAGCCGTCGAGCTGCATGTGTGGGAGCCATGTTGGACGCCCGTGGGTGGTGAGGACTTCGACAAGCTGCGTCGGGACCTGCTTCCGTCCCCAGCGGATGCCGCCCAGATCCTGACCGTCCTCGAGTTGCCTCCGGAGTCGATCGGTCCTCTCCGTGCGCTGATGTCTCGTGAGAGCCCGCCGCTCGACGAACTGTGCGAAATCTTGGAGCTGCCGACGGAGGCTTTGCGCGTTATCAGCGGCGAATGTGCCGTTGAAGGGTTGCCCGGTGCAGTGGTGCACGAGCCGCCGGACGCGGCCGACTCCGACGTTGGATTTGGCTGGCGTGACCTGATCGTCTTGCCCCTGAGCTTGTTCGTATTCGGCGGCGGAATAGTGCGCTGGCTCAATGGCGGCGCCATGTGGTGGGGAGTGCTGGCTGCGATCGGGATGGTGCTGACGATCAAGAACCTCGTCGACCGATGGATCAAGCGCCGTCGCAGCTGACCTTGGGCGGTGCGCTGGCGTCCAGATCGGCCGTTGTCGTGGACGCCAGCGCACCGCCCGACGGGGTGAAACGTTGACTCGTCCGCGGTCTACCCTCGATCCATGGCCATCCTCGAGTCGATCAACGTCGGCCCCACGGTCGACGTCCCGTGGGGCAAGCTCAAACGCAGCGCTATCGACAAACGTCCTGTCAGCGGGGCCGTGCAGGTGCACCGGCTCGGAGTGGGCGACGACGAGATCGGCGACCAGAAGTTTCACGGCGGGCCCGATCAGGCGGTGTACGCCTACGCCCGTGAAGACCTTGACCTGTGGGAGCGCGAGATCGGCCGTGCGCTGCGGTCGGGGGAGTTCGGCGAGAATCTCACGACGCGCGGTCTGGACGTCCAGAACGCACGCCTCGGAGACAGGTGGCAGATCGGCTCGGTCGTGCTCGAGGTCACCGGCGTGCGCATCCCGTGTTCGGTCTTCCAGGGGTTCGTCGACGAGCACAGCTGGGTCAAGCGGTTCACCCAGATGGGAATACCCGGTGCCTATCTACGGGTGATCGAGCAAGGCCAGATCCAGGCGGGCGACGCGATAGAGGTCGTGGAGCGCCGTGCGCATGACCTCACGATCGGATTCGCGTTCCGGGCGCTGACGACCCGCCGTGATCTGCTTCGGCAGCTCGGCACCGAAGAACGGGTGTCTGCGTCGATCCGGACCAAGGTCGATGAGTTCTGCAACGACCCCGCTATGTGACCGGCAAGTAGGTTAGGGTGATCGGCACCACATTCCGCCAGTACGCCACGTGTGAAGGATCGCTATATGCCTGCTCCAGTCGTCACTCCCGAACAACTCGCTGTCATCGAGAATCGTGCTCCCAGCGTCTCCTCGATGTTCTTCGATCGGGTGAAGAAGAGTGGACCGCGTGAGGCCTATCGCTATCCCGATGAGAACGAGAACTGGCAGTCGCTGACCTGGACCCAGACCGGCGAGAAGGTCACCAAGCTCGCCGCCGGTCTGGTCGCGCTCGGCATCCAGGCTGAGGAGCGGGTCGCGATCGCCTCGGGCACGCGGATCGAGTGGATCCTGTCCGATCTGGCGATCATGGCCGCCGGCGGCGCTACGACCACGGTGTACCCGACCACGATGGCCGACGACGTCGCTTACATCTTGGCCGACTCCGACAGCCGGGTAGTTTTCGCCGAGGACGACGAGCAGGTCGCCAAACTGCGCGAGAAGCACTCTGAACTTCCCTCGATCGTCAAGGTTGTGGTCTTCGACGGCACATCCGACGGTGATTGGGTCATCAGTTTCGACGAACTGGAGGCGCTCGGCGCCGCGCACCTGGCCGAGAACCCGCAGGCGATCGACGAGCGCGTCGCCGCGACGACATCGGACTCCCTGGCGACGCTGATCTACACATCGGGCACGACCGGCCGGCCCAAGGGCGTGCGACTCGTCCATGACGGCTGGGTCTACGAGGGCGCCGTCATGGTCGCCGCAGGCATCCTGAGCGAGGACGACCTGCAGTTCCTGTGGCTCCCGATGGCACATTCATTCGGCAAGGTGCTGCTCTCAACCCAGCTGGCGGTCGGATTCGCCACCGCGATCGACGGTCGGGTTCCGCGCATCGTCGACAACCTGGCCGTGGTCAAGCCGACGTTCATGGGTGCCGCGCCGCGCATCTTCGAGAAGGCCTACGGCCGCATCGTCGGAATGACCGAAGCCGAGGGCGGTGTCAAGCTCAAAATCTTCAAGTGGGCCGAGAAGGTCGGGCTCGCATACTCGCGGGCGGTCCGCTCGGGTAAGCCGGTCTCGCCGGTGCTCAAGGCGCAGCACGCCGTCGCCGACAAGCTCGTGTTCTCCAAGGTGCGCGATCGTTTCGGCGGCCGGGTGCGGTTCTTCATCTCCGGTGCTGCCGCGCTGTCGCCCGACATCGCGGAGTGGTTCCACGCTGCGGGGATCCTGATCCTCGAGGGCTACGGACTGACCGAGAATTGCGCGGGAGCGTTCGTCAACCAGCCCGACAACTTCAAGCTCGGCTCGGTCGGCATGGCATTTCCCGGTAGCGAGGCCAAGATCGCCGAGGACGGCGAGGTGCTGATCAAGGGCCCGCACGTGATGCGCGGCTATCACAACCTCGACGTCGAGAGCGCGTCCACGCTGACCGCCGAAGGTTGGCTGCACACCGGTGACGAGGGACGGATCGACGAAGACGGCTTCTTGTTCATCACGGGACGCAAGAAGGAACTGTTCAAGACCTCGGGGGGCAAGTACGTCGCGCCGCCGCACATCGAGGGCATGTTCAAGGGCATCAGCGCGATGACCAGCCAGATCCTGGTGCACGGTAACGAGCGCAACTTCTGCTCGGCGCTCATCACGCTCGACCCGGATGCGGTCACGGAGTGGGCCGCTCATCACGGCATGGCAGGCAAGTCGTACACCGAGGTCGTCAACTCGCCCGAGATCCGTGAACTCGTGCAGAGCCAGATCGACGAGCTCAACTCCAAGATCAACCGCTGGGAGACGATCAAGAAGTTCGCGATCCTCGATCACGACCTGACGATCGAATCCGGTGAGATCACGCCCAGCATGAAGGTCAAGCGCAATGTTGTCGAAGCCAACAACAAGGCGATTCTGGACTCCTTCTACGCTTAGTCGGTGAACCTGACCCAAAGCCCGCTCGCCAGCCATGGGGAGCGGGCTTTTGGTATGCCTCGTCCTTTTGGCGTCTATGTCCACGTGCCGTTCTGCACGGTGCGTTGCGGTTACTGCGACTTCAACACCTACACGGCTGACGAACTGGGTGAGGGTGCGACCCGCGCCTCGTACGCCGACACTGCGATCAGCGAGATCCGGCAAGCCGCTGCACGCCTCGGACGTTGCGAGGTCGAAACGGTGTTCTTCGGCGGTGGCACGCCGACGCAGTTGCCGTCGGCTGATCTGGTCAGAATCTTGACCGCGATCGACGACAACTTCGGGCTGGCCGGTGGCGTCGAGGTGACGACCGAGGCCAATCCGGACTCGGTGACACCTGAGTCGTTGAAGACGCTGCACGACGGCGGCTTCACCCGCATATCGTTCGGCGTGCAGTCCGCCGTCCCACACGTCCTCGCGACGCTGGAACGCACGCACGACCCCGCCGGGGTGCCCCAGGCCGTGAAGTGGGCGCGTGAGGCCGGTTTCGAGCAGCTGAGCGTCGACCTGATCTACGGGACTCCCGGCGAGTCGATGGACGATTGGCGCACGAGCATCGCGCAGGCCATCGAACTCGAGCCCGATCACATCAGCGCATACGCCCTGATCGTCGAGCAGGGGACGGCCTTCGCCCGCAAAGTACGACGCGGCGAGGTCGTGATGCCCGATGACGACGAGACGGCCGACAAGTACCTCCTGGCCGACGAGATGTTTGCCGCCGCCGGTCTGGACTGGTACGAGTTGTCCAACTGGGCTCGCGACGACGCCGCCCAGTGTCGGCACAACGTCCTGTATTGGCGCAGCGACGACTGGCTGGGCATCGGCCCCGGCGCGCACTCGCATCTCGCCGGGGAGCGGTGGTGGAACGTCAAACACCCTGCCGCCTATGCGCAGCGACTCGCGGCGGGGGACTCACCCCGACAGGACGGCGAGACGATCGACATCGCAACTGCCAGGGTCGAGCAGATCATGCTGGAGACTCGCATGAGGACGGGTCTGGATCTGGCCGCGCTGAGCGTGGAGGCGCGAGCAACGGTGACAAGCATCTCCGAAAGAGGTCTGGCAACCGTGACGGACAACCGTCTTGTCCTGACCCAGCAAGGCCGCCTGCTCGCAGACGCCGTGGTCCGGGAACTCGTCGACTAGCCGCGCTGGAGATATCGGCGATCCTGGGTTGACGGGGCGCCGTTATCGACCCAGAACCGCCGACATCTTGCTAGGAGGGGGCGGTGACGAAGTCGATGAGTTCCTCGACCCGGCCCAGGAACTCCGGCTCGAGGTCGGCGTAGCTGTCGACCTTGCTGAGGATGTGTTTCCACGCCCTCGCGATGTCCTTCTGATCGGAGTGCGGCCATCCCATCGCCTTGCAGATGCCGTATTTCCAGTCCTGGCCACGGGGGATGACCGGCCAGGCGTCGATTCCTAGGCGCGCGGGCTTCACCGACTGCCACACATCGATGTACGGGTGCCCGACGACCAGCACGTGCGGACGCCCGGAGACCTGTTCGGCGATGCGGGTCTCCTTCGATCCGGCCACGAGGTGATCGACCAGGACCCCGAGGACACGCCCCGGTCCCGGGTCGAACTCGTCGACGATCGAGGACAGATCGTCGATGCCGCCGAGATACTCAACTGCGACACCCTCGACCCGCAGGTCGTCGCCCCACACCCGCTCGACGAGCTCGGCATCGTGGCGCCCCTCGACGTAGATGCGGCTGGGCAGTGCGACCCGGGCCTTGGCGCCGGGAACAGCGCGAGAGCCCGACGCGGTACGGGTAGCCGTGGCCTTGGTCGCCGCCGATGGCGGACGGGCGATGATGGGCTTGCCGTCGAGCAGATATCCGGGACCGAGCGGGAATGAACGACGTTTCATCCGGCGGTCTTCGAGGATCATCATGCCGAGATCCTTTTCGACGACCATGACCTCGCCGCAGAAGCCGGTCGTGGCGTCCTCGATGACCATGCCACGTTCGATGACGACCTCTTCGGATCGCCCACGCGGCGGCTTCTTCCAGTCGCCCGACAGGACGTCGCTGCCGTACCGGTCAACCATGCTGTGCTCCGTCAGCCATGCAATGCTCCCAGGAGTCGTTGGTGCAGCGATTCGACATCTGCCTTCGTGATGTCGGCGCCCAACAGTTCTACCTGGCCGTCGAGCAGCCCGAGCGCGAGGTCCACCGCGACCGGCCAGCTGGCCGGAACCGTGGCCGGCAGTTCATCGGCGTAGAGATCGCCGATCGCGACATAGCGCCGGGTCTCGTCGATGCCGATCCAGGTCACGGTCATGACGAGCTCACCGCCGAGCGGTCCATCGCCCAGATGCGCGACTTCGACGAAGAAACCACCCCCGAGATCGACCGACCACACCGAGGACATCTGTCCTCCCTGCGATTCGTGCGCGACGGTTGTGCCGTCGTCCAACGTCACGCTTCGCGGCGTGTACGTCAGAGTGTGTTCACGACCGCTCACGACGACATGACCCTCGGGCGTATCCCTGATTCCCTCCACCTCGTTAGACTGGCACTTGACCCGCGAGAGTGCCAATCCGACGCGCTGACGAAGACCGAGTGAAAGAGAGCCCTCATGTCCGATGACCGCAGGCTCGACGTTCTTCGGGCGATCGTCGAGGACTATGTCGCAACGCAGGAGCCCGTCGGCTCGCGCTCGCTGCTCGACCGTCACCAACTCGGCGTCTCCCCGGCAACGGTGCGCAATGACATGGCAGCGCTCGAGGACGAGGGATATCTGACCCAGCCCCACACGAGCGCCGGACGTATCCCGACAGACAAGGGCTACCGGATGTTCGTCGACCGGCTCGCGACCGTCAAAGCCCTCTCACCGGCCGAACGACGCGCGATCGAGACCTTCCTGACCGGTGCGGTCGACGTCGATGATGTCGTCCAGCGCAGTGTCAAGGTGCTGGCCCAACTGACCAATCAGGTCGCGATCGTGCAATATCCCTCACTGACCCGCTCGACGGTCCGGCACATCGAACTCGTGGCTCTGGAGGGATCGCGAGTCCTGCTCGTTGTCATCACGAGCAGCGGGCGGGTCGAACAGCGGATCGTGGAGTTGGTCGCCACGCCGTCAGAGGATCTGCTGGCCGACATGCGTTCGCGCATCACCCGGGCGACGGTCGGCGAGCGGCTACCCGAGGCCTCGCTCAAGCTGGCCGACCTGATCGGCACATTCGATATGGGCGACCGGCCGCTCGTCACCTCGATCGTCACGACGTTGACGCACACGTTCTCGAATGAGCGTTCCGATGAGCGGATCGCGGTGGGCGGCACCGCCAATCTCGCTCGGTTCGGCAGTGATTTCGACACGTCGATCAAACCGGTTCTCGAAGCGATCGAGGAGCAGGTGGTGCTGCTCAAACTGCTTGGCGAGGCCACTCGCGACCTGTCGGTCCGCATCGGTTCGGAGACCGGCAACGAGAGCCTCTCGAGCACCGCCGTCATCTCGACGGCATACGGTCCCGACGACCTCGCCCTGGCGACACTCGGCACGGTCGGACCGACCCGCATGGATTACCCCGCAACGATGGCTGCCGTTGGCGCCGTCGCCCGATACGTCGGCCACATGCTGGCTGACAACTAGAAACTGAACCTAGGACTCATGGCACAGGATTACTACGCAACACTCGGCGTCGGACGTGACGCGACCCCTGACGAGCTCAAGAAGGCATACCGCAAGCTCGCGCGGCAGTTCCACCCCGACGTCAACGACGCCCCCGACGCCTCCGACAAGTTCAAGGAGGTGACGATCGCGTACGAGGTGCTGTCGGACCCCAAGAAGCGCGCCATCTTCGATCGCGGCGGCGACCCGATGGGCAGTGGAGGCGGTGGCTTCGGCGGCGGCTTCGGCGGCGGCCAAAGCTTCAACTTCGACGACATCATGGACGCGGTCTTCGGTCAGAATGCGCAGCGAGGCCCCAGGTCGCGCCAGCAGCGCGGCCAGGACGCCCTGTTGCGGCTCAATATCGATCTGGCCGAAGCCGCATTCGGTGTCACACATGAGATCAAGGTCGACACCGCGGTCACCTGCACGAAGTGCGAGGGCAGCGGCGCCGCGAATGGTTCGCAGCCCGAGACATGCCGTACGTGTCACGGCCATGGTGATGTCCAGCACGTCCAGCGGTCGTTGCTCGGCGATATCCGTACATCGCGTCCGTGCCCGACATGTCACGGTTTCGGCACCGTGATTCCCGATCCGTGCACGGAGTGTGGCGGCGAGGGCCGCGTCCGTTCGCGCCGCTCGATCTCGGTGACGATCCCGGCCGGCGTCGACCAGGGCAATCGCATCCAGTTGACCGGCGAGGGCGAGGTCGGCCCCGGTGGCGGACCCGCCGGCGACCTGTACCTCGAGGTCAACGTGGCCCGGCACCCGGTGTTCCAGCGTCAGGGCGATCAGCTGTTCTGCCAGATCACGGTGCCGATGACGGCTGCAGCGCTCGGCACCCACCTCGACCTGCCGACCCTCGACTCAGAGGCGCCCGAACTCGACGACGCCGAACAGACCGTCGGGGTCAATGTGTCAGCGGGTACGCAGTCCGGCGACACGCTCACGGTGAAGGGCTATGGCGTCCCACGCCTGCGTGGCTCCGGCCGGGGTGACCTCAAGGTGCAGGTCGTCGTCGAGACCCCGGGCAAGCTCGACGAGCAGCAGCGTGAGCTGCTGGTGCAGCTGGCCAAGTTGCGCGACGAGGAACACCCCGAGCCGCTGATCGACGCGAATCACAAGGGCGTCTTCGGCAAGATCAAGGATGCATTCAAGTGACGGCTGCCCCAGATTGCCTGTTCTGCAAGATCGTCGCAGGCGAAATCTCGGCCACGATCGTGGCCGAGACACCTGACACGGTCGCCTTTCGCGATATCAACCCGCAGGCCGACGTCCACGTTCTCGTGGTGCCGCGGATTCACGAGCCCGATATCGGCAGCCTCGCCGCAGCTGATCCGGACGTGACGATCGCTCTGCTGGCGGAGGCCCGCCGTATCGCCGACGACGAGGCAGGCGGTCAGTATCGGCTTGTGTTCAATACCGGATCGGCAGCGGGACAGACGGTCTTTCACGCGCATGCCCACGTGCTCGGCGGCGAGATCCACGTGCCCCTGCCCGGCTGACAGTCAGCCCTGTGCGGCCAGCCAGGTCGCGAAGTCAGGACCGGCGATGATGGCGTCGGGGCCCGGCAGACACGCTCCGTCAGCCATGGCCTGGTTGACGACGGCGGAATCGACTGTGACCTGCTCGCCGCGCTGCTCGGAGACCTGGCGGACCAGGTCGGCGAGAATCTCGGCCTTGGGGCCCGCGAGTTCTACGAGCGTGCGCTGCTCGGAGTTGTCGGCAAGTGCCAGCAGTAGGCGAACGATTTCGTCGATCGAAACCGGCTGCGTCTTCATGACCGGCACCGTCACGCGGTCGTTCTGCCGGTACCAGCTGAGCATCTGACCGGGGAAGTCAAGGAATTGGGCTGCTCGCAGCACCCGCAGGTCAGGTGCGTAGGTCCGGAGTGTCTTTTCCTGGTTGAGCTTTGCCGCGTAGTAGCCATAATCAGGCATTGCGTCGACCCCGATGATCGAGAGTCCGACAGTTCGCTTCACCCCGGCGGCCGTTGCAGCCTCGCCGAGATTGCGGGCGACGGTGGTGAAGAATCTGCTGGCCTCCGGCTCGTCGAGAGGCCCTTGGGTGACGTCGACGACGGCATCCACGCCGGCGAGCCGGTCCGCGAGGCCTTCGGGAGAGGTGAGGTCGACTCCGAGCTCGCGAGCCAGCCCGACGACCTCGTGGCCTGCGGCGGTGGCGGCTGAGACGAGTCGACTTCCGACAAGACCCGTGGAACCGGCGATGGCAATACGCATGATGACTCCTTCGAATTAACGTGGATAAGTTTTATCCTAGTCATTTTCTACCATACTCAGACATAGGGTGTCCGCGTATACTCGGGGCGTGAAGTTATCAGCCGGAGTCGAGTGGGCCTTGCACTGTTGCGCGATCTTGAGCGCCGTGACCGAACCCGTCCCGGTGGCCAAACTTGCCGAGCTGCACGGCGTTTCGAAGACCTATCTCGCCAAGCACATGCAGGCGCTGTCGAGGGCCGGGCTCGTTCACGCCGTAGAAGGGCGCGACGGGGGATATCTGCTCACCCGCCCGGGCGACAAGATCTCGGTCTACGACGTGGTCCGGGCCATTGACGGTCTCGACCCGGCTTTTCGCTGTACCGAGATCCGCCAGCAGGGACCATTTCCCACGACGGGCGAGGCTTGCAAGGTGCCGTGCGGCATCGCCAAAGTGATGGCTTCGGCCGAGCGCGCCTGGCGCGAGTCGCTGCGTGGCGTGACCTTGGCAGACCTCAACGCGAGTTTCGCGGCCAGCTCGCCGGGAAAGTGGGAGGACGTCCAACCTTGGCTTTCGGGCGGGGTCGCGCTTTGACGATTGGCACGTTGTCACCGCCATTGCGTACGATTGTGACCACATGACTGACCACACCCATCCTGAAGCGCCCACGCACACGTTCACGATTCCGTCGAGCGTCCCGGCGGTCGCTCTACTTGGACCCGCCGATGAGTTTCTCCGCCTGATCGAGGACTCCTTCGAAGCCCGGATCCATGCGCGCGGCAACACCATCACCGTCACCGGCGCGCCGTCCGAAGCTGCCCTGATCGAACGGCTCCTCGACGAGCTCGTGACGATACTTCGCACCGGGCAGCACCTGACCCGCGAGACGGTCGAGCGCAGTGTCTCGATGCTCCGCACAGAGACCCGCGAGAAGCCGGCAGAGGTACTGAGTCTCAACATCCTGTCGAACCGCGGGCGCACGATCCGTCCCAAGACGGTCAATCAGAAGCGTTACGTCGACTCGATCGACAAACACACGATCGTGTTCGGCATCGGTCCGGCCGGCACCGGCAAGACCTACCTCGCGGTCGCCAAGGCCGTCCAGGCGCTGCAGGCCAAACAGGTCAATCGCATCATCTTGACCCGTCCGGCGGTCGAGGCGGGGGAGCGGCTGGGATTCCTGCCCGGCTCGTTGAGCGAGAAGATCGATCCGTATCTACGCCCGTTGTACGACGCATTGCACGACATGATCGACCCCGAAACGATCCCCAAGCTTTTGACGTCGGGGGTCATCGAGGTCGCGCCGCTGGCCTATATGCGTGGCCGCTCGCTCAACGACGCGTTCATCATCCTCGACGAGGCGCAGAACACGACGCCCGAGCAGATGAAGATGTTCCTGACCCGCCTGGGCTTCGGCTCGAAGATGGTCGTCACCGGCGATGTGACCCAGGTCGATCTGCCCGGCGGCACCAAGAGCGGACTGCGTGTCGTCGAAGGGATCCTCGACGGCGTGCACGACATCCACTTCTCACACCTCGCGGCAGCCGATGTCGTGCGACACAAACTCGTGGGTCGTATCGTCGCGGCCTACGGCGAGTTCGAAGCGCTCGAAACCCGAAACGTCCACTCCGACGTGCCACATGAAGCAGGTGCCGAAGCGCATGAACGTCGACGTACTCGATGAATCCGGGACCGACGTCGACGTCGTCGGTCTCACCAAACTGTGTCGATTCGCGATGCGCCGGATGCGGCTGCATCCGGCGACCGAACTGACGGTGCGGCTGGTCGATCCCGACACCATCACAGTGCTCAATGAGCAGTGGATGGGCAAAAAGGGTCCGACCGATGTCTTGTCGTTCCCGATGGACGAGCTCACGCCGGGCAATGACGACGCCGAGAGTCCCGAGGGATATCTCGGCGACATCGCCCTGTGCCCCCAGGTCGCCGCGCAGCAGGCGCCGGCCGCGGGGCATTCGACCCAAGACGAGATCGACCTTCTGACGGTGCACGGAATCTTGCACCTTCTGGGCTATGACCACGCCGAGCCGGAGGAACACCAAGAGATGTTCGGCATCCAGGGCCGGCTCCTGTTGGAGTGGCAGCAGGTCGCCGCCGGAATCGATCCAGAACAGCAGTGACCACACGATGAACTGGTTGCCGATCGTCCTGTCGGTCGTGCTCGCCGTCGTGGCCGGGACGCTGGCCAGCGTCGACGCCGCGATCTCGGCGTTCTCCAAGGCGCGCGCCGAGGAGCTGGAGGACGAAGGCCGAGCGGGGGCCAAGCGGCTGTCGACGATCCTCAGCGATCCGGCGGCGTACCTCAGCTCCGTGTTGCTGCTGCGAATTCTCGCCGAGACGGCCAGCATCGTCCTGGTAGCGCTCGTGGTGGCCGATGAGCTCGACGGTCTCTGGCCGCGCTTCGGCGTCGCGACCGCCATCATGGTGGTTGTCAGCTTCGTCCTGATCGGCGTGGGTCCTCGGACGCTGGGTCGCCAGCACGCCGAGTCGATCGCCCTCGCGTCTGCGGTTCCCGTCATCGGGATCACCTGGCTGCTGGGACCGATCCCGAAACTGCTGATCCTGCTCGGCAATGCGCTGACTCCCGGGCGGGGCTTCCGGGAAGGACCGTTTGCCTCGGAGGTCGAGGTGCGTGAGCTCGTCGATCTGGCGGCAGCCAGCTCGGTCATCGAAACCGATGAAGGCAAGATGTTGCAGTCGGTCTTCGAACTCGGCGACACGATCGTCCGCGAAGTCATGGTCCCGCGCACCGACCTGGTGTTCGTCGAGAAGAACAAGACTCTGCGGCAAGCGATGTCCCTGGCCCTGCGCAGTGGCTACTCGCGGATGCCGGTCGTCGGGGAGAACCTCGACGACGTCGTGGGAATGGCCTATCTCAAAGACATCACCAAGCGGGTCTTCGACAATCACGTCGCCGAGACGACCGAGCGGATCGAGTCGATCGCACGGCCCTGCCTGTTCGTTCCAGACACCAAACCCGCCGGCGATCTCCTGCGCGAAATGCAGGCACAGCGCAAGCACGTCGCGATCGTCGTCGACGAGTTCGGCGGCACCTCCGGCATGATCACGATCGAGGACATCCTCGAGGAGATCGTGGGCGAGATCACCGATGAGTACGACACCGAACCTGACGGCAGCGAACAGCTCACCGACGGCACCTGGCGGGTCAGCTCCCGGTTCGAAGTCGACGACCTGGAAGATCTGTTCGATATCCCGATCGAGGACGAGGACGTCGATTCCGTCGGCGGTCTGATGGCCAAGCATTTGGGCAAGGTGCCGATCCGGGGCAGTGTCGTCGAAGTCGAGGGACTACGTTTCGAGGCAGAGGGCCCGTCCGGCCGCCGCAACCGCATCGGCCACGTCCTCGTGAGTCGACTGACACCCCTGATCGATGACGTGAAAGGTACTGACCATGGATCTCAGTCCTGAGGACAGCAAGTTGGTGACACTCGCGCGAACGGCGCGGGCACGCACCGGCGCCAAACACGGAGCCGCGGTGCGCGATCAGGACGGTCGTACGTACGCGGCCTCGACCGTGTCGTTGCCGTCGGTGCACGTCGACGCGCTCGACCTGGCTGTTGCGATGGCGGTCTCGTCGGGCGCCAAGGGCATCGAGGCCGCGGCGTTCGTCGCCGAGCGCAATCCGGAGCCGATCGTCGGGGGTACCGCAGTGCGTGATCTTTCCGGTCACGGCATCAACATCTACATCGCTGATCCGACCGGCGAGGTCATACGGGTGGGCACGACATGAGCACTGATTCGCAAGCACAGCATCGTTCGGGATTCGCCTGCTTCGTCGGACGTCCCAACGCCGGTAAGTCGACGCTGACCAATGCCCTGGTCGGCGGCAAGATCGCGATCACGTCGTCCAAGCCGCAGACTACGCGTCACGCGATCCGTGGACTGGTCAATCGCGACGACGCCCAGCTGATCCTGATCGACACTCCGGGCCTGCACAAGCCGCATACCCTGTTGGGCGAGCGGCTCAACGCCGTGGTGCGCTCCACCTGGTCCGAGGTCGACACGATCGGCATGTGCCTGCCGGCCAACGAGTCGGTGGGCGAAGGGGACAAGTTCCTCATCCGTGAGCTCGCCCAGCTGCAGAAGGGCAAGGGGCGCAGAAAGCCCATCTTCGCGATCGCGACCAAGACCGATCTGGTCAAGCCCGACAAGCTGCGCGACCACCTGCTGTCGATCCAGCAGGCCGGCGCTGACGCGGGCCTGCAGTGGCAGGAGATCATTCCCGTCTCGGCGGTCGCGGACGAGCAGATCGACCTGCTCGCGGATCTGCTGATCGGCACGCTGCCTCACGGTCCGGCGCTCTACCCCGAGGGCCAGCTCACCGATGAACCCGAAGAGACCCTGATTGCCGAGATCATCCGCGAGTCGGCTCTCGAAGGTGTCCGCGATGAGCTTCCGCACTCGATCGCCGTCGTGGTCGAAGAGATGGTCCCTCGCGAGGACCGCCCTGAGGGCAAGCCGCTGATCGACGTGCGGGTCAACGTGTACGTCGAGCGCGACAGCCAAAAGGGCATCATCATCGGCAAACAAGGTGCCCGACTTCGCCAGATCGGCAGCGATTCCCGCTCGCAGATCGAGAAGATCCTGGGCACACCGGTGTTCCTCGACCTGCACGTCAAGGTCGCCAAGGAGTGGCAGCGCGATCCCAAGCAGCTGCGCAAACTCGGTTTCTGAACGAAACGGTCTCGGCTGGGTAAGACTCGGACTATGGACGCTGTCGTTGCACTCAAGGAGATCGCTTTCTGGCTGGAGCGCGTTCAGGCCAAGACCTACCGGGTCGAGGCCTTCCGTAACGCCGCGGCCGCGATCGGCGACCTCGATGCTGAAGAGATCGCCGATCGTGCCGCCGACGGACGTCTGAGACGGATCAAGGGCATCGGCGACCGGACTTACGGGGTCATCGTGCAAGCCGTCTCCGGCGAGGTGCCTGAGTACCTCGCCGTGCTTCGCGAGGAAGGGGGCCGTCCGCTCGCCGAGGGCGGTGCAGACCTCCGTGCGCTGCTCCGCGGCGATCTGCACAGCCACTCGGACTGGTCGGACGGCGGATCGAGCATCCAAGAGATGGCTCTGGCCGCCCATTGGCGGGAGCGGGAGTATCTGGTGCTGACCGATCACTCACCCCGACTCACGATCGCTAACGGCCTGAGCGCCGAGCGACTCGCCGATCAACTCGACGTTGTCGCCGAGGTCGATGCGGATTACGACGATTTTCGGCTGTTGAGCGGTATCGAGGTCGATATCCTCGACGACGGAGCGCTCGACCAGAACGATGAGATGCTGCAGCGACTCGATGTTGTCGTTGCGAGCGTCCACTCCAAGCTCCGGATGGACCGGCACGCCATGACACGGCGCATGATCACTGCGGTCGGCAACCCCCACACCAACGTCCTGGGCCATTGCACCGGCAGGTTGGTCACTGGGGGACGGGGCACGAGGCCGCAGTCACAATTCGACGCGGCGGCGGTCTTTCGTGCGTGCGTCGAGTTCGATGTCGCGGTCGAGATCAACTCGCGGCCGGAACGTCAGGATCCGCCGGACGACCTCATCGCGATGGCGCTGGATGCGGGTTGCCTGTTCGCGATCAATACCGACGCCCACGCCCCAGGTCAACTCGACTTCCTCGATTACGGGGCCGCGCGTGCCCAGGCAGCGGGGGTGCCGGCCGATCGCATCGTCACGACCTGGCCGGTCGATGAACTGCTCGCCTGGACCGATGGTGGCTAGAGACCCTGGGGCGGTGCGGCAGCGTCCAGACCAGCGGTCGAATTGGACGCTAGGTCACCGCCCGGGCAGGCTATCGGCCAGTTCTTGGATCTGCTCGGCGCTGACCGCTGCGGCGTGCCGTCCCATCACGGCGTCGTACACGTCGATCAGCTGTCCGAGATCCTTGACCATGCGGCGGGCACGAGCTGGTTCGCTGCCGCAGTCGGCGCGGCACTCACCGGATGCCGCGACCTTGTGCGCGATGACCAGCGCACTGAGTGCATAGGCTTCGCCTGCCCCGAGCTGCGGGGAGAGCGCGAAGGGAAACAGTCGTGCCATACGGGAGTGGAAGTCGATGTGAGAGGCATCCAAATCGCCAGCATGGAGGGGGAATTGCATCGCGGCGGTGAAGGCGCCGTGGACGTCGTCCGTCGAACCCTCACGACCGATCCACGACTCAGCGCGCGCAATCGCGGCGTTGACCCGGGTTCTACCGACCGGCTCCAGGAGCGCCACTACTTGCCTTGTCTGGGTGAGCCGCAGGTGTGCACGCAGGTCGGGGGAGTCGTCGGTCGTACCGAACAATCGTCCGATCAGCGGAACGAGTCGCGAGCGGTCGCTGTCGCGCAGTAGATCGTTGACGGTCCGGGCTTCATGTGCGAGCAACTCGTGCGTGCATTCAGGGCGGTCACTCCACTCCTCGCCGGCGAGCAGGGAGACATATTCCATGACACAGGCTTCGCCGTGCTCGGCATCGTGCGATCCGGCTGACAGCGTCGGCAGGAAATCGGGAGCGCTCATGCCCCTATTGTCTCGCGCTGCGGCCGAGACGGCGAGTGATTCAGTCGATCAGGAGCGCGGCGACAGTCGCGCCGAGCTCATATGCGGCGTCGAGATCGTCCTGACTGACGTCACCCATGACTTCGAGTATCGGTGCGGCCTGGACCCAGGGGAGTGCGCCGACGATCGACTGCACTGACCGCACGGCCCCGGTCGTGTCATACCGGCCGTGCACCCACAGACCGAACGGCTTCTTGCCTCCGCTGCCGCTGCCTGCCGAGCCGTCATCGGACAACGCCCCGCCGAGGTCCAGAAAGAATGAGTCGAAGAAGTGCTTCAGCGCACCGCTCATGTACCCGAAATTCGCTGATGTGCCGAGGAGGAATCCGTCGGCCGCCAGAGCATCGTCGCGGGTCACGTCGAGTGCTGGACGCACGATCGCTTCGACGTCGTCGATCGCGTCATCACGCGCGCCGGCCTCGACGGCTTCGGTCAGCGCCTGGGTCGATGCGGTGGGCGAGTGGTGCACGATCAGCAATCGGGCCATGCTCCGACGTTATCAATGAGCCCGACCCCGGAAGGACAGAATTTCACCCCTTACACGCTGCGAGTTTGGGTGGATGTGACTACCATCACCTATGGAGTTCGCGACAGTCGCTCAAGCGATTCTCGGCAATATCGAGAAGGTCATCGACGGGAAACCAGAGGCCGCTGAGGCTGCCCTGGTGGTGCTGCTCGCCGAAGGGCATCTGTTGATCGAGGACGTTCCCGGCGTCGGCAAGACAGCCCTGGCCAAGGCACTTGGACGCTCGGTGAGCTGTTCGGTGCGACGTATCCAGTTCACCCCCGATCTGTTGCCGTCCGATATCACCGGAGTCGCGGTCTACAACCAGAGCGATCGTGAGTTCGAGTTCAAACCCGGTGCGGTCTTCGCCAATATCGTGATCGGCGACGAGATCAACCGCGCGTCCCCCAAGACCCAGTCCGCGCTCCTGGAGGCGATGGAGGAACGGCAGGTCACGGTCGACGGCACGACGTACCCGCTGGCGAGCCCGTTCACAGTCGTCGCGACGCAGAATCCGTTCGAGATGGAAGGCACATACGCCCTCCCAGAGGCGCAGCGCGATCGCTTCATGGCCCGCATCTCGATGGGCTATCCCGATCCTGCAGCCGAACTCGCGATGCTCAGAGGCCGCGATTCCGACAACCCGTTCAACGGTCTCGAAGCGGTCGCGTCGATCGACGACATCCAGCACATGATCCAGACCGCGCGAGCGGTCTACGTCTCACCCTCGGTCGAGCAGTACACCGTCGATATCGCGCAGGCGACCCGCGTCGACACCGAACTGCGTCTCGGTGCGAGCCCACGGGCAACGCTCCAGCTCATCCGCGCGGCGAAAGCCCGTGCAGCGGTTCAGGGTCGCGACTTCGTCCTGCCAGACGATATCGACGTGCTGGCATCCTTCGTTCTCCCGCACCGACTGATCCCGATGCGAGGCGTCGCCTCAGTGGCCGCCGTCGTCGAACGCATCGTGGCGGAGACACCGGTTCCGGCTGGCGCGGTCCAGCCGGGTTGACATGAACACCGAAGGCCGCTGGCGCACAGCAGCGAGCTCCCTGGTTCTGACCGGTCGGGGCATGGGATTCCTGGCCGGTTCATTGGTGAGCCTGCTCCTTGCGCCGATGCTCTCGCTGCCGGCCATGTTGTACGTTACGGGCCTCTTGCTGGCGCTCGTGGTGTTGAACGCACTGTTCGTCTTCGTGGGTCATTCGAAGGTGCGAATCGAGCGATCGTTCTCGCCGCAGACCGTGCAGCCGGGCACCTTGTCGCGCGCCACGATTCGCATCACGAATCTTTCTGTGGTGCCGTGTCTGGAGGCGCGCTGGGAAGATCGGCTGCCGCGAGGGATCTCGGGGGACGCGAGCGGACGGCTGCCCGCATTGGGCGGTAGCCGCAGCGCCGCATCGCAGGTCGTGTTCTCGTACGACCTGCAGGGTCTGCAGCGAGGACGCCATGACATCGGCCCGGTGCAGGTCGACGTCCAGGATCCGTTCGGGCTCGTGTATCGCCGCCACAGCTTCGGTGCGACCGCGGCGCTGACGGTGCTGCCGCGCGTCGTCGAGCTGCCGCCGATCAGGCCGCGGGGATCCAGCGAGGACGGTGCGACCCGGCCAGCGCCCCACAACGTCGGGGTCGGGGATGACGACGTCATAGCGCGGACCTATCTCCCAGGTGATGCGCTCAAACGGATCCACTGGAAGGCAACGGCCCATCGGGCCGAATTGATGGTTCGCCAGGAGGAACAGCAGATCACGCCCCGAGCAGCTGTGTGGCTCGACGCCGAGCCGAGGAGTCAGGGCACGGCACGTGACGGGTCGGGACAGTGGGAGTATTCGCCGGCCTGGGAATGGAGCGTCGTCGCCGCCGCCTCGATCACCGGTCACCTCGTCAAGGCCGGGTACGTCGTTTCGGTGCGGTCCAATGGCCAGGGCATCGACCGTTTCATTGCCGACGGCCATGACGCGCTCGAGGATGTCATGGTCGATTTTGCTGTCGTGACACCGGACCCACACGACCATGACGACACGGCGGAGGCAGAACGGACGACGTTCGCGGTGCTCGGACGTCTGGACCTGCCTCGGGCGCAACATTGGATCGCAACGCTGTCGGCGTCTCGAGCGATCATGGCGTTCGTCGCCCGGGGCACCCGCGACGATGTGCTCGATCTGCTGCACGGCGCACGCTGGAATGTCGTCGTCTACGCTCCGAACGACGATATTGCAGATCGTTGGACCCACTTCGATCAGGCCCAAGCCCATGCTGCGCCCTGATCCCCATCGTGGAGGGACGCCCCGCACGGCCGTCGAGACCTGGATCGATCACGCGATCGTCGTGGTCGCGCTACTGGTCTTGATGGCCGGTTTCGGCACTGTCGTGGAAGGCTCCGACTGGCGGGTGACCACGGCACTCGTGACGGTCATGACCGCTGCGACCTGCGCGATGCTGCACGGGATCGGGCTTCGGTTCGTGGCACCCATCGCAGTCGTGGCCGAGTTCCTCGCGATCACCTGGATTTTCGTGCCGGAGACCTTGCTCGTGGTCCTTCCGACGAGTCAGACCTTCGCCCGGCTGGGCGATCTCGTGGGCACGGCGCGCGACGTCATCATCGAGGAGCGCGCTCCGGTGGCGGCGGGCAAACCCATCGTGCTGCTTGTCGCGGCATCGTTCGGTCTCCTGGTGATCGTGGCCGACGCTTTGCTCCAGCGGGCCCACGCCGCATCGCTGGTCGGCGTTCTCCTGCTCGCGGTCTTCGCGACGCCGGCGATGATCTCCGGTGAGACTCCGCAGGTCTGGCTCTTCGTGGTCGTCGCTGGACTGTGGCTGGTGTTGCTCCGCTCCCGCACCGCCACGACGAGTCTGTTGAGTCGTACCGCCGTGCCGGCGGCGATGGTCGGCGCGGCGGCGCTCGTGGCATCGATCGCCTTGGTGTCGGTGTCGCCCGATGTGAGTGCGGTGGCCTCCTCGTGGGGTAAGCCGCCACCAGCCGTGTTCGGCCGTGGCATCAACCCGATGCTCGAACTGGGACAGAACCTTCGACGCAATTCGTCCGCACAGGCATTGACCTACACGACGTCACTCGACGAGCCGCAGTATCTGAAAGTGGCGACTCTGCGTGACTTCACGGGCAAGACCTGGCGTCCTGCACGTGGCAGTCGGCTCGATCCCCTGGAGGGACAGCTGGCGATCTCCAGCGAGGTCGACGTCGAACCCGTCGTCACGACCATCACGATCAAGCGACTGCGCAGTCCGATGCTTCCAGTGCCTTATCCGGCTGTCGGGACGGTGTCGGGTCTTGACGGCGAGTGGTTCTTCCAGCGGCCCGGCCTGACGTTGACCTCGAGCAATCAGGACTCGCGGGGCCAGACCTACACCGTGCCGAGCCTCGACATCCGCCCAGAGGCAGAACTCCTGAGGGGGCTGAACGCACATATCGGACCTATATTCGATCCGTATCTGCAGTTGCCTGACGATATGGACCCGATCATCGCCGAAACGGCCGAGGAGGTCACGGCTGACGCCGACAACGACTATGACCGAGTGCTGGCATTGCAGAGCTGGTTCCGTTCAGGCGGTGGGTTCTCCTACTCGGAGACCGCGCCGGTCGCCGACGACTACGAGGGCAACGGGGTCGACGTCATCGCCAAGTTCCTCGAGGTCAAGGCGGGTTACTGCGTCCACTTCTCGTCGGCCATGGCAGTCATGGCCCGGACCCTTGATATTCCGTCGCGGATCGCGGTCGGCTATGCGCCAGGGACACGGATCGGGGTCAAGAACGGCGAGACCGAATACGAGGCGACGTCGGACGATCTACATGCCTGGACCGAGATCTTCTTCCAAGGGGTCGGCTGGATCCGGTTCGACCCCACCACGAGCATCGGCGATGCGACCAGGTTCCGCGAGCCTGCCGCCGACCTCGCAGGTGACACGTCGGACGACACGTCCACTCCGCAGCGGCAACAGGACCGCAGCCAGGCCAATCAGATCGACAGCGGTGCAGCATCGACGGTCGCCGAGCCCCAGACGTCATCGCGTACCGCCTGGACAACGATCGTCGCCCTGTTCCTCCTCGGCGTCGTGCCCTGGCTCATCCGGATACTTCGACGACGCTGGCGAATCCGTCGTGGACGACAAGCGGTCGGCCCGCTGTGGCGGGAACTGGAGGATACGGCCCACGACTTCGGCATCCAGGCGTCGGCAGCCGACACTCCCAGAGGATTCGCCGGACGTCTTCGCGATCACCCGAAGATCGACGGAGCCTCGCTCGACTCGCTTCTGCAACGTGTTGAGCTGACCCGCTTCGGTCGTGGCCGGGCGCCGGACGGCGATGGGGTCCTCGACCTGCTTGCCGTCCTGAAGTCGATCCGTGCGGGCGCGAGCCGCAGGCAACGGCTCGTGGCGACGCTGCTGCCGCGGTCGCTGGCCGGACGGCCCACGGTCCTGCGGCTCAACAACGTTGAGGTCACGACTGCGGGTTAGCCTGGCGACATGACTTCCGATGACATGGACGGTGTGCTGATCGGGGGCCGTGAGGAGCGTGAGATCGTCATGGCCGAGCATGATCCGCGCTGGGCGGCGCGGTACGAGTCTGAGCGCGGCCGCATCGTTGCAGCCCTCGGCGACCGGGTTCTGCGGATCGACCACATTGGTTCCACGAGCGTGCCGGGTCTCGCGGCCAAACCGATCGTCGACATCGATCTCAGCGTTGCAGACCCTGACGACGAGGCGGCCTACGTCCCAGATCTCGAGCGCGCGGGGTACGTCCTGCGTGTCCGCGAGCCGGGGCACCGGATGCTGCGCACTCCAGAACGCGATGTCCACGTGCATGTCTGCCCGCTCGGCAGCGACTGGGAGCAACGACACCTGGTTTTCCGTGATCGGCTACGCGACAACCCCGACGACCGCCAGCTCTACGAGAACGTCAAGCGTTCGCTGGCCGGGCGCACGTGGAGCGATATGAACGACTACGCCGATGCGAAGTCCGACGTCATCGCCCAGATCATGAGTCGCGCTCTGGCATAGGGGCGGTTCCATCACCGAATGGCCGCCCGCCCAGTGTTTCGCGGCCGTGAGGTGTGAGCCAGACGTCTTCCTGCGGTCCTTTCGGGACGATCTGCGTGGGATTCACGTCGGTGTGCACGACGTAGTAGTGCTGCTTGATCTGATCGAAGTCGATCGTCTCGCCGAAGCCCGGCGTCTGGAACAGATCACGCGCATAGGCCCACAGCACCGGCATCTCGGCCAGCTTGTTGCGGTTGCACTTGAAATGCCCGTGATAGACCGCATCGAATCTGGCCAGCGTCGTGAAGAGTCGAACGTCTGCTTCGGTGATCTGATCGCCCATGAGGAAACGCCGGTCGGCCAGCCACTCCTCCAGCCAGTCCATCGCGTCCCACAGCCGGTCGTACGCCTCTTCGTAGTCCTTCTGGGTGCCGGCGAAACCGCAGCGGTAGACACCGTTGTTGACCTCGGTGAAGATCCGTTTCATGACGACTTCCATCTCGTCGCGCAGATCGGCCGGCCACAGATCGGGTGCGCCCTCACGATGGAACTCGGTCCATTCCGTGGCGAAGTCGTGGGTGATCCAGGGGAAGTCGTTCGTCACGACCTGGCCGCTGGGAACGTCGACGATCGCCGGGACCGTGATGCCACGGGGATAGTCGGGGAACCGCTTGAAATACGCCTCCTGGATGCGCTCGATGCCGAGAACCGGATCGCGTCCGCCCGGATCGAGGTCGAACGTCCAGCTGCGCGCATCGTGGGTCGGACCGCAGTAGCCGATCGAGATCGCGTCCTCGAGACCGAGCAGCCGGCGGACGATGATGGATCGGTTGGCCCACGGGCAGGCTCTCGCGACGATCAGGCGATACCGTCCCGGCTCGACGGGCCAGCCATCTCGGCCGTCCTTCGTGATCCGATCCGGTATGTAGTTCATGTCCCGGTCGAAGCCCTTGCTCGGCTCGACGTACGATCCCATGCTTGCGTCGGTCGTCATGCTGATATCCTATTGACGTGAAGCAATTCCGCTCGCTCCTTCTTTGCCGCGTCGAGGTCCCCTAGGTCGGACCCCTCGGCGCGGAGTTTGTCACGTCCCGGCCGCTTGAACAGCCCAGACAAACACCCCGAGGAGCACGATGAGCACGTACGTCAACACCCCCCAGCAGCCCAGCGGAATGGCTTTCGGTCGCTATGCGCCGTTCGTTCCTGTAGAGCTGCCCGACCGCACCTGGCCCAGCAAATCGATCACGAAGGCGCCGCGTTGGTGCGCGGTCGACCTGCGTGACGGCAACCAGGCCTTGATCGATCCCATGACGCCGGCCCGCAAGCTGGCGATGTTCCAGCTGCTCGTGCGCATGGGCTACAAGGAGATCGAGGTCGGCTTCCCGAGCGCGAGCCAGACCGACTTCGACTTCGTCCGTCAGCTGATCGAGGGCGACCTGATCCCCGACGACGTCGTGATCCAGGTGCTGACGCAGTGCCGCGAACCGCTGATCGACCGCACTTTCGAGTCGCTGGTCGGCGCCAAGCAGGCCATCGTCCACTTCTACAACTCCACCTCGACGCTGCAGCGTCGCGTGGTGTTCGGCCTCGACAAGGACGGCATCACCGACATCGCGACGCAGGGTGCGCGGCTGTGCATGAAGTATCACGAGATCCACGCGGCTGACACCAAGATCTTCTACGAATACTCGCCCGAGTCCTACACGGGCACCGAGCTCGACTACGCGCTGGAGGTCTGCAGCGCTGTCATCGACGTCATCAACCCGACGCCTGACTGGCCGTTGATCATCAACCTGCCGGCGACCGTCGAGATGGCGGTGCCCAATGTCTATGCCGACTCGATCGAGTGGATGCATCGCAATCTGCCGCGCCGCGACAGCATCGTGCTGTCGCTGCACCCGCACAACGACCGCGGGACGGGCGTCGCAGCCGCCGAGCTGGGCTACATGGCCGGTGCCGACCGCATCGAGGGTTGTCTGTTCGGCAACGGCGAGCGCACCGGCAACGTGTGTCTGGTGACGCTGGGTCTGAACATCTTCAGCCAGGGCATCGATCCCCAGATCGACTTCCGCGGCATCGACGAGATCCGACGCACGGTCGAGTACTGCAATGAGCTGCCTGTTCCCGAGCGCCATCCCTACGGTGGCGATCTGGTCTACACCGCGTTCAGCGGATCCCACCAGGACGCGATCAAGAAGGGCTTCGAGCACATGGCGATCGATGCGGCCGCTGCCGGCACGACCGTCGACGAAGCTCCGTGGGCGGTTCCGTACCTGCCGATCGATCCCAAGGACGTCGGACGCTCGTATGAGGCGGTTATCCGGGTCAACAGCCAGTCCGGCAAGGGCGGCGTCGCGTACATCTTGAAGAACGACCACCAGCTCGACCTGCCGCGTCGTCTGCAGATCGAGTTCAGCCAGGTCGTCCAGGCGCTGACCGAGGGTGAGGCCGGTGAGATCGAGCCGAACGAGATCTGGTCGGCGTTCGAGCGTGAGTACCTGACCCGCGAGGAGCCCTACGTTCTGACGAGCTTCAGCTCGACGACATCCCCTGATGGCAGCGACGAGCAGATCGTCGAGATGCAGGTGCGTGGTCAGGCGCAGCAGTTCAAGGGCGCCGGCAACGGTCCGGTCGCCGCTTTCGTCGACAGTCTGCGCCAGGCCGGCGCCGACATCCGTCTGCTCGACTACTCCGAGCACGCCTTGGCTCCCGGCACTGAGGGCGCCACGACCCGGGCAGCTGCCTATGTCGAGTGTGACGTCGCCGGTGAGACGGTGTGGGGAGTGGGGATCCACGAGAACATCGTGACCGCCTCGCTGCGTGCGGTCGTGTCTGCGGCGAATCGAGCAGAGGCCCAGACGATCCCGGTCTGACCGACCTGAGCGACCTGAACGGGGTATGAGGGTTTGCGGTAGCCACGGCTACCGCAAACCCTCATTTCGTGTTGGTGCAGATTGCAGTTTGGTGTACCGGCCAGCCGGTACACCAAACGGGATCTGGTCAGGTTAGGCTTGATGTGACGCCGGTCACCCACCGGCGCGCATTGACAGCCCGGCGTAACCCGCCGGGTCACAAGGAGGATCGATGGCTCGCAAGATCAATCAGGTCGCAGTGTTCGGTCTCGGCAAGGTCGGCGAACTTGTTGCCGTCATGCTGGGGGAGTCCGGGTTCAAAGTCGTCGGCTACGACGCGGCACCCCGCCCCGACCTGGAGTTCGAGGTCAAACCGCTCGACGTGCAGGATGCCGCCGGACTGCGCGAGTCATTGCGCGGCGTCGATGCGGTTGTCTCGTGCCTGCCGTATCACCTCAATATCGATGTGGCCGAGGCCGCGCACGCCGCCGGCACGCATTACTTCGATCTGACCGAAGACGTGCCGACGACCAACCGGGTCATCGAGTTGGCTGCCGATTCGCCGCGCTCGGTCTTCGCGCCGCAGTGTGGCCTCGCGCCGGGCCTGATCGGCATCATCGGCGCTTCGATCGCCAAGACCTTCGACGAGATCCGATCCATCGAGCTCAAGGTCGGCGCACTGCCGCAGAACCCCACGGGTCTGCTGGGTTACGCCATCAACTGGTCGCCCGAGGGAGTCGTCAACGAGTACCTCAATGACTGCGAAGTCTTGCGTCAGGGACACCGCCAGATGGTCCCGGCGATGACCGAGAAGGAACGCGTCTTCATCGGCGGCATCGAGCTGGAGGCCGCGCTGACCTCAGGCGGGCTCGGCACGATGTGCGAGACATATGAGGGCAGCGTGCGCCGGCTCGACTACAAGACATTGCGCTACCCCGGTCATTTCGACCAGATGCACTTCCTGTTCGACGAGCTCAACCTGCGCGAACAGCGGGATCTGGTCGGCCAGATGCTCGTCGACTCCAAGCCGCCGGTCAATGACGACGTGGTCTACATCCATGCCGCCGTCGAAGGCGTCAAATCCGGCATGCCGTTCCGGCAGAACCACGTGCGCGCCTACAAGCCGATCGATATCTCAGGCCGTACATGGCGCGCCATTTCGTGGACGACGGCAGCATCTGCGGTCAGCGTCGTCGAACTCGTCGCCGATGGGCTCCTGCCCGATTCGGGATTCATCAAGCAGGAGGACATCACGCTGGACGCCCTGTTCTCGACGCAGGCCGGACGGCAGTTCGAGGAGCAAGGCAAGGTCTGAAAATGTCGGTGGCCTGAGTCAAAGTGGAGATATGAGCAAACAGATTCAGGTCACCTTCGACTGTTCCGACCCTGGCGCGCTCGCGACGTTCTGGGCCGATGCGCTGGGATACCAGCTTCAAGACCCTCCGCAGGGTTTCGACTCATGGGAGGCTGCGCTCGAGGCGATGGGGGTTCCCGAGAGCGAGTGGAATTCCAGATCGGCGATCCTGCCCGTCGAGGGCAGCGGTCCGCGGATCTTCTTCCAGCGGGTGCCCGAGGGCAAGACGGTCAAGAACCGGGTCCACCTCGATGTGCGGGCGACATCGGGCCTGCAGGGGGAGGAGCGCATGGCCGCACTCGAAGCCGAGGCCGACCGGTTGGAGGGCGCCGGGGCGACTCGTGCGTATCGGGTCGAGCCGAATCCGCCCATGGAGTTCGGCAACATCACGATGCATGATCCTGAGGGAAATGAGTTCTGCCTCGACTGACGGTGCGTCCGTACAGGCGCTGCCGGGCGTGGGAAGTGCCGAATCGTCGGTCCCGCACGGCACAATGGAGGTGTGAGTCTTTACCGCGACACCGGCATCGTGCTGCGGGTGCACAAGCTGGGCGAGGCCGACCGCATCATCACGCTGCTGACCAGGCAGCGCGGTATCGTCCGCGCAGTTGCCAAGGGTGTCCGCAAGACCACATCACGCTTCGGCGGACGACTCGAGCCGTTCATGCACGTCGATCTGCAGTTGGCCGAAGGGCGCTCGCTCGACATCATCACCCAGGCCGAGACCGTCAATGCCTTCTCCAAGAGCCTCGGTTCGAACTATGCGGCCTACACCGCCGGAACCGCGATGCTGGAGACCGCCGAGCGACTGGTGCAAGAGGATGGCGAACCCGCCATCGCGCAGTTCCAGCTGCTGACCGGTGCGCTGCGGGCGTTGACCGAGGGACGCATGACTCCGAGTTTGATTCTCGATTCCTATCAGCTGAGAGCGTTGTCGATCGCCGGATACGCTCCGACGTTCGACGGTTGCGCGCGCTGTGGCGAAGAGGGCCCGCACCGCAACTTCCATGCAGCTTCGGGCGGCATGCTGTGTGACGACTGCCGGGTCGCCGGGTGCGCGGCGCCATCGCCGTTCACCGTGACGCTGCTGGCCGGACTGCTGTGCGGGGACTGGGCGACCGTAGAGACATCGGATGACCGCTCCCGCCGTGAGGCAAGCGGTATGGTCAGCGCCTATCTGTCGTGGCATCTCGAGCGTGGTCTGCGTTCCCTGACCCACGTCGACCGATGACGGGCCGCCAGCTGAGCCCGAGGACCCCTCGGCCGCATCCGTCCGGAGCTGTGCCGCCGAGCATCCCGGCCGCGCAGGTTCCGCATCACGTCGCAATCGTCATGGACGGTAATGGCCGCTGGGCCAAACAACGAGGTCTGCCGCGCACTGCCGGCCACGAGATGGGCGAGGCGGCCCTGTTCGATGTGGTCGAGGGTGCCATCGAGATCGGCGTCAAGGCGGTTTCGGCCTATGCGTTCTCCACCGAGAACTGGAAGCGGTCGCCCGATGAGGTGCGGTTCCTGATGGGGTTCAACCGCGATGTGATCCGCCGGCGCCGCGATGCGATGCACGAGCTGGGCGTCCGGGTGCGCTGGGCCGGACGCCGTCCCCGACTGTGGCGCAGTGTCATCAAGGAACTTGAGGAAGCCGAAGAGCTGACTCGTGACAATGACGTCCTGACCCTCACGATGTGCGTCAACTACGGTGGCCGGGCCGAGATCGCCGACGCCGCCGCGGCGCTCGCGCACGATGTCGCCGCCGGCCGGGTCAAGCCTGACAAGGTCACCGAGAAGGTCTTCGCCCGCTATCTCGACGAACCCGATATGCACGATGTCGACTTGTTCTGGCGCACATCGGGCGAGCAGCGCACCAGCAACTTCCTGCTATGGCAGTCGGCGTACGCCGAGATGGTCTTCAGTGACATCGCCTGGCCCGATGTCGACCGCCGCGCCCTCTGGGCGGCGATCGAGACCTATGCCGAGCGCAATCGTCGCTACGGCAGCGCCTGAGCAGTAGCCAGCGACCAGGTGGTCGAACCGTCCACGAGATCCTGGATCGTGGAACGGAACCCCGGGCAGCGGGTCACGTCGTGGGCTTCGCATTCGAATGCGTGCTGTGTCATCTCCCGCGAGAGGCGCATCTCGTCCATACGTCGGTCGAGCTCGGCCAGGTGCTCCTGAAGGATCCGGTGCCGATCCGGGCCGCGGTCATCATCGAGCAGCACCGCGATCTGTTCCAGGCTCATCCCGGCGGCCTTGCTGCGCAGGATCACCGCGATCCGCACGATGTCGTTGTCGCCGTACATCCGGCGTCCGGCACTGTCTCGGACAGGGATCAGCAGGCCGCAGTCCTCCCAGTGCCGAAGGACGTGCGTTGCCAATCCGAATCTGGCCGCGGTGTCGCCGATGGACCTCAGATTTGACTTCATGTTGACATGAACTCACATCATGATGGTCAACGCAACCAGCGCACAAGAATGGCAAGGGAGATCACCATGAACGCGATCAGCTCAGTCGACACCATCGTCATCGGCGGAGGACCAGCAGGACTGCAGGCCGCTCTCACTTTGGGACGCATGCGCCACACGGTGCTGCTCGTCGATTCGGGCGATTACCGCAACGGCACGGTCGAGCACGCCCACAATCTGATTACCCACGACGGTCGGTCCCCGGACGAGATCCGGGAACTGGCCCGCAAGGACGTTGCGGCGTACCCGACCGTCGAGCTGCGGACCGGGCGGGTCGATTCCGTGACCGTTGACGGCCGCGACTTCACTGCGGTTGTCGACGGCGAGATCGTGCAGGCTCGTACTGTGGTGCTCGCCACCGGAATGCGTGATCTGTTGCCCGACGTCCCGGGACTCCAGGAGATCTGGGGTGTCGAGGCGGCACAGTGCCCGTTCTGCCACGGCTACGAGGTCGCCGATCAACCCATCGCGATATTGGGCACCAACAGCCACCTCGGAATGTATGCCAGCATGTTGGGCCGCGTCAGCCGAGATCTCGCTGTGCTGACCGATGGTGCCGAGGTCGACGACGAGAACGCCGCGATCCTGGCTGGACTCGGCGCCCGGATCATTTCGGCGCCGGTGCTGGGGGTCGAGCGGATCGATCGCGGCGTGAGCGTCGCACTCGACGGCGTCGATGCGGTCGAGGTCGCAGGAGTCTTCGTGGCGTCCGCGACATTCGAGCAGTCGGCGCCGTTTGCCCAACAGCTGGGGCTCGCGCTGCTGCCGTCCGGCGCCATCGAGGTCGACGTGATGGGCGCCACGAGTGTTCCCGGTGTCTACGCTGCCGGTGATCTCGCGCACGTCGCAGCACTGCCGATGCCGATGCCGTCGCTCGCGACGGCCACGGCGGCCGGTTTGGTCGCCGGTTCGTCGTGCGTCAGGGACTTGCTGGGCAGGCGATAGCCGGGCACCCGGGCTCGCGCTGACGTTCCAGCTGCCATGAGATCGTCGCGCAACCCAGCGCTGCGGCGGTCAATCCGAGAGCGAACCACAGCGGGGCGATGAATCCGAGCCCGGCAGAAATCGCGAGACCGCCGATCCAGGGTCCGATCGCATTGCCGACGTTGAAGGCCGAGACGTTGACGGCCGCCGCGAGGGTGGGCGCATCCGCGGCGAGCTTGAAGACGCGTGCATTGATCGCCGACGCGATCGAAAAGGCCGCGACGCCGAACACGAAGACGCCGCCGACCACGAGCGTGGGGGAGTGCGCGACTGCGGCCAGCGCCACCAATGAGGTCGCCATCGCGAACAGCGAGATGAAGATGTTGGTGAGCGCCGAGCGATCGGCGAATCGGCCGCCAATCGAGATGCCGATCAACGTCCCCACTCCGAACACCAGGAGCACGACGGGCACCTGTGAGGAGGGGAGTCCGGCGACGTCGGTCAACAGCGGGGCGAGGTAGGAGAAGGCGCAGAACACGGCGGCTTGATACATCGTGGTCGTTGCCAGCGCCGCCCAGAGCCGGGATTGGCGAAACACCGCGAGCTCGGCCTGCACGCGCTCCCGCAGGGGAGTGCGTGCATCCTCTGCGCCCGTCTCGGGCACGAACAGCGCCGTGGCGATCGTCGCTATCAGGGTTGCGACGGCGACGGCGGCAAATGCCGACTGCCAGCCGAGGCGGTCGCCGATCCAGGTTCCGGCCGGCACGCCCAGCACATTGGCCAGGGTCAGACCGCCGAGGACGATCGCCAGGGCGCGGGCAGTGGATCCGGCCGGCGAGACGGTCACCGCGGTGACAGCGCCGACCGCCCAGAACGTGGCACAGGCCAATGCCGCCACGACCCGCGTCGCGAGGAGCAGGAGGTAGTCGTCGGCCAGTGCTCCGACCACATGAGCTGCGCCGAACACGAGGCAAGCGGCGATGAGGGTCAGACGCCGAGGCAGGCGCAGCGTCAGGAGAGCCATGACCGGGGCACCGGCGAGCATCCCTATCGCGAAAGCGCTGATCAGTCCGCCCGCCGACGGGATCGAGACGTCGAGGTCTGTGGCCATGTCGGGCAGGAGACCGGCGAGCATGAACTCGGACGTGCCGAGGCAGAAGATCGTGAGTGCGATGACGTAGACAGAGATCGGCAGTCGGGTGCGCGTCGTCATAGCAGCGCCATCAGAGAGTCGACATCGCGTCGTTGATCCTCGCGTGAGGGCCGGATCCGGGTACGGACCTGGAGGCCGTCCAGCATCGCGTGCACGACGCGGGCGAGGCCTGCGGCCGAGGCCTGGGAGGAGATCGAGCCATCTGCCTGACCGCGACCGATGACAGCTGTCAGCATCGCGTCGTAGGCCTGGGCATTGGTTTCGAGTGCGGTGCGGATCTCGGCGTCGTCGGTGCCTTCGTCGAGGCACGCATTGATCCCGAAGCAGGCTCGGCGGTCGGGATCGCTCCACTGTTCGGCGAGTACGGTTTCGATGATCCGCTCGAGCAGGGCGCGGCCGTCGTCCTCGGCCTCCAGCAGCGCGATGCGTTGTGCCTGCTTCATCTCGGCGTAACGGCCGATCGCCATCAGATACAGATCGCGCTTGCTTCCGAATGTGTTGTAGAGGCTGCTGCGTGACAGTCCGGTCGAGCGACACAGCTCGTCGGTCGAGGTGGCCGAATACGTCGAACTCCAGAAATCTTCGACAACCGCATCGGCAACTGTGTCGGGATCGAACTCGCGGGGTCTGGCCATGCCAGCACGCTAACACATTCTGAACTGATCGTTCCAAAACTGTGCCTGCGGCTGGGAGGCCGCCGGAGCGATACCCTGGTGATCTATGCGTATAGCCAGGTTTGCCGGGGACGACGATCCCCGTTTCGGAGTCATAGGGGACGACAACGGCGTCCCCACCATCGCCGTGCTGAACGGTGATCCGCTGTACGCGGGTCTCCACCTCAGCGGCCAGAAGATCCCGCTCGCAGATGTGCGGCTGCTCGCGCCGGTCATCCCGCGCAGCAAAGTCGTGTGCGTGGGCAAGAACTACGCCGCTCACGCCGCCGAGATGGGCGGCTCGGTTCCCCAGGAGCCACTGATCTTCCTCAAGCCGAACACTTCGGTGATCGGGCCCGGCGAGCCGATCTTCTACCCCGAGCAGAGCAATGACGTGCACTTCGAGGGCGAGCTCGCGGTGGTGATCGGACGTATCTGTCGCGATATCTCCGTCGAAGACGCCCCCAAGGTCATCTTCGGTTACACGATCGCCAACGACGTCACCGCGCGCGACCTGCAGGCCAAGGACGGCCAGTGGGCCCGCGCGAAGGGCTTCGACACGTTCTGTCCCCTCGGGCCGTGGATCGAGACCGATTTCGATCCCTCGAACGTCCGGGTCACGACCCGGCTCGGCGACGATGTAAAACAGGACGGGCAGACGTCCGACATGGTCTTCGACGTGCCGGCGATCATCGCCTACGTCTCATCCTTCATGACCTTGCTGCCCGGCGATGTCATCCTCACCGGCACCCCAGAGGGTGTCGGTCCCATGCAGGTCGGCGACCAGGTCAGTGTGACCGTCGAAGGCCTCGGTACCCTCACGAACTCGGTGGTTTCCCGCAATGACTGACGCTCCGACTCGTCCCGTAGTCGCTCGTTTCTGCCCCAGCCCGACCGGCAACCCGCACGTGGGGATGGCCCGTACGGCGTTGTTCAGCTGGGCGTTCGCCCGTCACCACGGTGGCAAGTTCGTCTTCCGTATCGAAGACACCGACACCTCGCGTGACAACGAGGAGTCGTACCACCTGCTCGTCGAAGTCATGCGCTGGTTGGGCCTCGACTGGGACGAAGGCCCGGAGGTCGGCGGGCCCCACGGTCCGTACCGTCAATCAGAGCGGATGGGCATCTACGCCGACGTCGCACAGCAGCTGCTCGACGCGGGATTCGCCTATAAGGCCTACGACTCCGCCGAAGAGCTCGAGGCTCGCCGCAACGCCGCCCGCGCGGCAGGCAAGCCCAGCGGGTACGACGGATTGCACCGTGACCTCACGGACGAGCAGATCGCGGCGTACGAGGCTGAGGGGCGGGAGCCTGTCATCCGGTTCAAGATGCCCGACAAGGACTACACGTTCAATGACCTGGTGCGCGGTGAGATCACGTTCGGGTCCGAGAACGTCCAGGACTACGTTCTGGTGCGCGCCAACGGCCAACCGCTGTACACGCTGACGAACCCCACCGATGACGCCATGATGGGCATCACCCACGTGCTGCGCGGCGAGGACCTGCTGAGCTCCACCCCGCGCCAGATCGCGTTGTACGAAGCCTTCGCCCAGATCGGCATCGGGGGAGGCTTCACTCCCGAGTTCGGCCACCTGCCGTTCGTCATGGGTGAGGGCAATCGCAAACTCTCCAAGCGCGATCCTGAGTCGAATCTGCTCGACTACAAACCCAAGGGCTTCCTGCCCGAGGCGCTGCTCAACTACATGGCGCTGCTCGGCTGGTCGATCGCCGACGACCGTGACGTCTTCTCGATCCCCGAGATGGTCGAGGTGTTCGAAATCGGCCGGGTCAACCCCAACCCGGCGCGATTCGATATCAAGAAGGCCGAGGCCATCAACGGCTCCCACGTGCGCCTGCTGTCGGAGAATGACCTCCGAGATCGTCTGGTGCCGTACTTCCAGGACGCGGGGCTCATCGATGCGGAGCCGACCGAGACGCAGCTCGGAGTCCTCGCCGCCGCGACCCCGCTAGTGCACGAACGCATGACGCTCCTCACTGAGGCTGTCGACATGTTGCGGTTCCTGTTCGTCAGCGATGCCGACTTCGCGGTCGACGAG
Source organism: Aeromicrobium sp. P5_D10 (assembly GCF_054049535.1). Lineage (NCBI taxonomy): Bacteria > Bacillati > Actinomycetota > Actinomycetes > Propionibacteriales > Nocardioidaceae > Aeromicrobium > Aeromicrobium sp. P5_D10. Next base: position 209,137 of record NZ_JBFUME010000004.1, on the reverse strand, counting down.
GCGGATGCGGCCAAGAACCTCAACGAGGCAGGCCTCGAGGTCGCCAAGGTCGCCCGCGACGCGCTCGACGCGATCCCGGGGAGGGCCGAGTGGACGACCGCGACGATCGAAGGAGCGCTCAGGTCGTCGCTCATCGACGGTCTGGGACTGAAGCCGCGGTTGGCGTTCGGGCCGGTTCGGGTTGCGGTGACGGGAAGTCGCATCTCCCCACCGCTGTTCGAGTCGCTCGAACTGCTGGGACATCGCAAGACCATCGCACGTCTGGATGCCGCACTGGGATGAACCCCGGTTTGGGTGCTGCGGACCTGGTCGGGTAATGTTTGGTCTCGGTTCGGACCTCGTCCGCAGCCTTTGGGATATGGTGTAATTGGCAACACAGCGGTTTCTGGTACCGCCATTCTAGGTTCGAGTCCTAGTATCCCAGCGAGACCCCGCCAGATAGCTTCTACGGAGAATTTGGTAGGGTACTCAAGGCCGAAAGGCTGCAAGAAGCGCCATGGCCCCGTTGTGTAGCGGCCTAGCACGCCGCCCTCTCAAGGCGGTAGCGCGGGTTCGAATCCCGTCGGGGCTACCATGGAAAAAGACCCTCTGATCTGCGGAAACGCAAGGTCGGAGGGTCTTTTGCTGTCACCCGCTGGTCAAGATCACGAGCTGCTGGGTCGCACGGGTCATCGCGACATAGCGGTCAACCGCCCCTTCGATCCCATCGCCGAACTCGTCGGGGTCGACCAGGATCACGAGGTCGAACTCCAGCCCCTTCGCGAGTTGCGGCGTCAGGGAGTTGACGCGCTCGGTCGGCGCGAACTCCGGCGCACCGATGACGCAGGCAGTTCCTTCGGAGTGGACGCCGAGCCAGGTCTCCAGGTGCGATGACAGTTCGGCGGTGACGCCGTGCTTGACGGCGATGCCGCTCCTGCGGATCGACGTCGGCGCATTGGCGTCAGGGAGCACCGTGCGAATCGCCGGTTCGGCCTCTGCCATGACCTCGGCCGGGGTGCGGTAGTTGATGTTCAGCGAGGCGACCGTGATCTGATCGAGGCCGATCCGCTCGAGCCGATCGGTCCATGATTCGGTGAAACCGTGCCGTGCTTGCGCACGGTCGCCGACAATCGTGAAGCTTCTCGCCGGGCATCGCATCAGGAGCATCTGCCATTGCGCATCGGTCAGTTCCTGGGCTTCGTCGACGATGATGTGGGCGAACGGTCCGCCCAGATCGTCACGAGGCGTCCCGGGGAGTGCCTCGTCGTCGACCAAGGCGCTCATCAGATCCTCATGGCGAAGCATCGTCACGAGACCGACCCCGTACGCGTCGCCATCGGCCTGGACCAACTCGTCGATGACCCGATCCATCTGACGGCGTTCGTCAGCACTCACCGCGGCCTGCTTGCGGGTGCGCAGCGAAGCTCCTGAGTCGCCCAGCAGGTGCCGCGTGGTGTCGAGCAGGGGCAGGTCCGATTCGGTCCACGACCGGGGGTCCTCGCGTTGTAGTGCCAGGACCTCGTCCTGGCTGAGCCACGGAGCGCAGCGTCGCAGATATGCGGGAACCGACCAGAGATCCGCGATGAGTTCGGGTGCCTCGATCTTCGTCCAAGCGCGGTCGAGAGTCTCGCGCAGATCGTGATCCGCGGCCAGTGAAGCCCTGATGTCGTCGACATCCTCCTCACCGTCGTATCTGTCGATCAGGATCGTGATCAGTTCGTCCCAGATCGCGTCAGGTGCCTCGTTGTGCGGGGTGCCCGGATCGGGGGCCTGGAAGGCTTCGGCCCAGTCGTCCGCGCTCAGCCAGACCTCCGATGATCCGATCTCGACCCACATGCCTTCGCTCGGCGGCTCCTCCCAGAACCGCACCGCGGCCTCGATGGCCTCGACCCATCGGGCCGAGGATTTCAGGTGAGCGATGTCGGGGTCCGACTCGATCGTCGCCGCCGAACCTTCGGCGATCAGATCATGCAGGATGCACGTCTGTACGCCGTCCTCGCCGAGGCTCGGCAGAATGTCCGCGACGTACACCAGATAGGGGCGGTGCGGCCCGACGAACAACACCGCACCGCGGCGTTGGTTGAGTCGCGGATCCGCGTGCAGCAGATATGCCGCTCGGTGCAATGCGACAACCGTCTTTCCGGTACCAGGACCTCCGTCGACGACGAGGGTGCCACGCGATGACGCTCTGATGATGGCATCCTGGTCGGCCTGGATCGTGCCGAGCACATCTCGCATCTGTGCGGAACGCTCGGTGCCGAGGCTTGCGATGAACGCCGACTGATCGTCGAGGGCGGCGTGCCCGGAGGCATTTTCGAGGTCGAAGACCTCATCCCAGTAGTCGGTGATCCGTCCATGGGTCCACCGATACCGGCGGCGACTCGACAGGCCCATGGGACGGGCATGCGTCGCGCCGAAGAACGGTTCGGCGGCGGGGGAGCGCCAGTCGACGAGGAGACGCCCGCCGTCGTTGTCCGAGAGGCCCAGTCGGCCGACGTAGATGTTGTCGCCGGTCGTCGTGACCATACGGCCGAGGCACAGGTCGAGCCCGAACCGGCGCAGCGTCCGCAGGCGGGCAGTCAGACGGTGGATTTCGAGGTCGCGGTCCATGGCTTCTTGGCCGATGCCTCCGGGCGTCCTACGGGTCGTGTCGAGGCGCGCGGAGAGTTCTTCGATCGTCTGCTCGAGCGTCGTGGCGACAGCGTTCAAGTGCCGCTCGTCGTCGGCGATCAGAGCCGGGTTCGCCTTGGCCGCAAGGCGGACCGGCAAGTTGAATGCGCGGTGTTCGGAGTGCATCTGGCGCCTCACTGAATCGTCGGTCTATGGCCTGGGCCGACCATTCTGAGGCACCCCTGGGGGCTTGCGGCAAGCCCCCGTCTGCGTTATACCTTGAGAAAGGAAGGGGGTGAGCACTCCACTTTCCGTCGACCAAGTGAACAAGACCCCTGACCGCAACGGTCAGGGGTCTTGCTATGGCATCTCGCGATAGCGCGGGCTATTCGGCCGATTCAGTCGGTTCTGGAGTCGGCGTCGGGGTGTCGAAACCGCATTGCTTGGTCTCCTGCGCGACCTGGAGAGTCAGTCGGTCCTTGCCGGCGGCGTGCGCGTCTGCCACGGTGCCGGAGTAGATCGTGTTGTCCTTGGACTTCAGGTTGACGGCCGAGACCTTCTCGCACAGGTGGAAGACTTTGCCGGACTTGGTCCAATAGACGAGGTCCTTGCCGGTGATGCTCGTGACTTCATTGCTCTCGGCGGTGTACTGCTCGGTCGAGGGCGGATTCCAGTCGATCCCGACGGCCGCAGCGGCGACCATCACGATGGCGCCCAGGCCACCGGCAAGTGCCTTCTGCTGGGTCGTCATGTCCTTGTTGAGCAGGATCAGGACGATCAACGGCAAGAACGCGATGACCGTGATGATCGCACCGAGCTGGTTCTGCACGAAGAACCGGACGGTGTCTTCCTTGGATGCCGGGTCGAGCCGATTCGCCTTCTTCCACAACAGGGAACCGGCGACGGCGAACAGCCCGATCACGACTATCAGCGTGATGAGCAGCCACATCTTGATCTCGTCGGCGTTCAGGACGCCGAAGATCGCGTAGATCTCGAGACCTATCGCGACGGCCCACAAGGCGGCCGCGATGAGCCGGAACTGGGTCGACTTGCCTTTCGCCTCTGGCGTGGGTTTCCAGGTCGGTTCCGTCTGGTTGACGTCCGGCGTGCTTTCGACGCGGACGACCTTTTTCTTTGCCATGGCACTCCCAGGAGTTGAAGTCGGGATGAGCATATGACACCTGGAACGAGTATGGGGGTACGTCGCGGCCACGGGCTCAAGTCTCCGATCCGTCATCGGCTTTCGATGGCCGCATCGTCCATGTCTGATTCCCGCTAGTATGTGTCGGAGGCAGACGTCATGATTGAGATATGTTCACCGATCACGAGCGTTGTTACCGGGCCGTGCAGGCTCGCGAGGCGAGGTTCGACGGCGTCTTCTACACAGGTGTCCGAACCACGGGAATCTACTGCCGCCCCTCCTGCCCGGCCGTCACGCCCAAATCCCAGAACGTCACATTCTTCGCCACGGCTGCCGCCGCGCAGGATGCCGGTCTGCGGGCGTGTCGCCGTTGCCGCCCCGACACGACGCCAGGCTCGCCGGAATGGAACTTCCGCGCCGATGCGGTAGGTCGGGCCATGCGCCTGATCGCCGACGGGATCGTCGAGCGTCAAGGCGTCGAGGGGCTGGCCGATCGTCTCGGCTACAGCCAGCGGCATGTGAGTCGCATGTTGGCTCAGGAGGTAGGGGCCGGACCTCTCGCGATCGCTCGAAGCAATCGCGCGCAGGCCGCGCGGATCCTGATCGAGACGACAGCGCTGCCGATGTCCGATATCGCCTTCGCGGCGGGGTTCGCCTCGATTCGCCAGTTCAACGACTCCGTCCGCCAGGCCTACGCCTTGACGCCCACGCAGATGCGCGGGCGACGGGGCACGCCGACAGGTCGCCTGACGTTGCGTCTTGCGGTACGCCAGCCATTTCATGCCGATGGTCTGCTGGAATTCCTGGGAGGCCGGGCCATCACGGGGGTCGAACGTGTCGAGGGGCGGACGTACGCCCGCGTCGTGCGACTGCCGCACGGTCTCGGCGTCGTACAGCTGACCCTTCACGATGATCATGTCGATTGCGAACTCGAGCTGGCCGATCTGCGCGACACCGCGGTAGCGGTGCAGCGTTCGCGCCGGCTGCTCGATCTCGATACCGATCCGATCGCTATCGGCGATGTGTTGTCGGCCGATCCCGTGTTGGAGCCGCTGGTCGCTGCTGCGCCGGGCCTGCGCTTGCCGAGCCAGATGGACGGATTCGAAGTCGCGGTGCGGGCCATCGTCGGCCAGCAGGTGTCGGTGGCCGGAGCACGGACGATCCTCGGACGGTTCGCCCAGACGTATGGCGAACCGGTGGCGTTCGATCTGGCTTCGGCGCACGGTCTGACCCACGCTTTCGCGACCGCGGGTGCGCTTGCGGATGCCGAAGAGACTGCGCTCAGCATGCCTCGGTCACGCGCACGGGCCCTGATCGGCGTCGCCCGTGCGTCAGCCGATGGCTCGCTCGAGCTCGACCCGGGCTCTGACCGCGACGAGGCCCGAGCTGCTCTGGTCGCGATGCCCGGCATCGGGCCGTGGACGGCCGACTACATCTGCATGCGGGCCCTGGCGCACCCCGACGTCATGCTCGAGACCGATCTGATCATCCGCCGTATGCTGCTGCGTCACGGGATCGACCCAGCACGGACCGAACGATGGAAGCCGTGGCGTTCCTACGCCGCGATGTACCTGTGGCGCGCGAGCGTCGACGACGAGAGGACGCAGTGATGGCTACACGCTGGATTGATTCACCGATCGGAGGACTGCGGTTGCACTCTTCTGCGAGCCTGCTGACCGCGATCGATTTCGGAGCGGCGCCTCGTGGGCAGAGGACGACCGACTCGCTCCTCGACGACGTCGAGCAGCAGCTCGCCGAATACTTTTCGGGTGCGCGCACCGATTTCGACCTGCCTCTGGCCAATGACGGCACACAGTTCCAGCAGAAGGTCTGGGGCGAGCTGCGAAGGATCCCCTATGGTGAGACCGCGAGTTACGGCGATATCGCCCGGCGCCTCGGCTACGAACCGGTGGTGTCTCGTGCGGTCGGGGCGGCCAATGGGGCCAATCCCATCCCGATCATCGTGCCGTGCCACCGGGTCATCGGCTCCGACGGCACGTTGACCGGTTACGCGGGCGGACTCGAGCGCAAGAAGACACTTCTCGACCTGGAGATCCCGGGTCTCTTCTGACGCTCATGAGTCGCGTATTCACTGCCCGCGAGTCACCTGGTGACGTCCCGCGAGAACGGCCCGGCCTGTACGCGTGAGCCAGTGACTCGCGGTAGGTAACTCAGTGGCTCGCGAACGGGGTGTGGATAACGGTTCGACGGGCTCTGAGTGGCCGGGTGAAGGTTTGGCCATGTCATTTTCACCGAAGTTCGTTCACACGACAGCCGAACTCGAAGCCTGTTGGCGCGAGCTGATCGAGCCATTGGGCTTTGCCAGTCGTCAGCTCTTCGCGATCGTGATCGACGGCCAGGGCGAGGTCTTCCCGCACGTCATCAACATCGCCGAGTGTCCGGCCGTTCCAGAACAGGTCATGGTCGCCAACCTCGCCGAAATCCTGCGAGACGTCAGCCGGGCGACTGAATCGGATGCAACATGTGCGGTGCTGTGGGCACGTCCGACATCTGGCGGCACCCGACAGACGGACCTGGTCTGGGCACGTATGTTGACCGCCGAGCTGACGCGGGTCGGTCTCGGGCGATGGCCGATCCATGTCGCCGACGACTCCGTCATGAGAGTCGTGGCGCCGGACGATCTTGCGGCCTAGACAATCCGGCTCAGGACGAGCGGCGCAGGCTCTGCGAGAGGCGCTCGGCCGCTGCGACGACGGCGGGAGCGTGCATGCGTCCGGGCTGGCGGGTCAGCCGTTCCAGAGGACCGGACACCGACACCGCGGCGACGACTTTGCCGGACGGCGATCGGACGGGCGCTGACACTGAGCCGACGCCGTTCTCGCGCTCGCCGACGCTCTGCGCCCAGCCGCGGCGTCGCACGGCCGACAGTTCTGCTGCCGAGAAGGTCGCCTTGAGCAGGCCCTTGTTCATCCGTTCGGGGTCTTCCCAAGACAGCAGCACCTGGGCGGCGGAGCCGGCCGCCATCGTGAGCTGTCCGCCGACGGGAATCGAATCCCTCAGGCCAGTCGGCCGGTCGGCGGCCGCGACGCATACCCGGAAGTCACCTTGGCGGCGGAACAACTGGGCCGACTCGCCGGTGATATCGCGCAAGCGGGCCAGGACCGGGCCGGCAGCCGCCAAGAGTCGGTCCTCGCCGGCCGCTGCTGCCAGCTCCCCGAGTCGGGGACCCAGGATGAAGCGTCCTTGCATGTCACGGGCGACGAGCCGATGATGTTCAAGGGCGACGGCGAGACGGTGCGCGGTCGGGCGGGCGAGTCCCGTACTTGCCACCAGACCGGCCAGTGTCGCCGGGCCGGGTTCGAGGGCTGCGAGCACCATGGCGGCTTTGTCGAGAACGCCGACTCCGCTAGAGTTGTCCATGTCTTGATACTGCCGTATCGAATAGTGAGACGCAAGTATCTGGGACAGCCACCACAGTCCTGCACCAGCAGGGGAGTCGAGGAGAGCATCATGGGCAAGACTCTTGCCGAGAAGATCTGGGAAGAACACGTCGTTCGCCGTCACGAGGGCGAGCCTGACCTTCTCTACATCGATCTCCACCTCATTCACGAGGTCACCAGCCCGCAGGCCTTCGACGGCCTGCGTCTGTCGGGTCGCACCGTGCGTCGTCCCGACCTGACGCTTGCGACCGAGGATCACAACATCCCCACGACCGATCTCGACAAGCCGATCGCCGACTTGGTCTCGCGTACGCAGGTCGAAACGCTGCGCAAGAACTGCAAAGAATTCGGCGTCAGGCTGCACCCCATGGGTGACATCGACCAGGGCATCGTCCACGTTGTCGGCCCGCAGCTCGGACTGACCCAGCCCGGCATGACGATCGTCTGCGGTGACTCGCACACCTCGACGCACGGTGCGTTCGGTTCGATCGCGTTCGGCATCGGCACCTCTGAGGTCGAGCATGTTCTCGCCACCCAGTCGCTCTCGCAGGCCAAGCCCAAGATGATGGCCGTCGAGGTCGTCGGCGACCTTCCCGTCGGCTCGACCGCCAAGGACCTGATCCTCGCGCTCATCACGCAGGAGACGACCGGCGGCGGCCAGGGCTACATCGTGGAGTACCGCGGCGACGCGATCCGCGCGCTGTCGATGGAAGCCCGCATGACGATCTGCAATATGTCGATCGAGTGGGGCGCCAAGGCCGGGCTCATCGCTCCGGACCAGACGACGTACGACTACCTCAAAGGCCGCCCGAGCGCGCCGACCGGCGCCGACTGGGATGCCGCCGTAGCGCACTGGGACAGCCTGGTCACCGACGACGACGCCGAGTTCGACAAGGTCATCACGATCGACGCCTCCACGATCACGCCATTCGTCACGTGGGGCACCAATCCCGGCCAGGGCGTGCCGCTGTCGGGCAACGTGCCCGACCCGGCGTCGTTCGAGGACGACAACGAGCGCATCGCCGCCGAGAACGCCCTGCGTTACATGGGCCTCGAGGCCGGCACGCCGATGAAGGACATCAAGGTGGACACGGTGTTCATCGGCTCGTGCACCAACGGTCGCATCGAGGACCTCCGCGTCGCAGCTTCACTGATCGAGGGACACAAGGTCGCCGACGACACCCGCATCCTGGTCGTGCCCGGGTCCGTTCGCGTCCGTCTGCAGGCCGAACAGGAAGGCCTCGACGTGATCTTCAAGGACGCCGGTGCCGAGTGGCGCGGAGCAGGCTGCTCGATGTGCCTCGGCATGAACCCCGACCAGCTCGCCGTCGGTGAGCGCAGCGCCTCGACGTCCAACCGCAACTTCGAGGGACGCCAAGGCAAGGGTGGCCGTACGCACCTCGTCTCGCCCGATGTCGCCGTCGCAACCGGAATCCTCGGACACCTCGCCGGTCCCGCCGACCTGGCCGAGCTCGAGAAGGCAGGAGCCTGACATGGACAAGTTCTCTACGCACACAGGTGTCGGCGCGCCGTTACGTCGCAGCAACGTCGACACCGACCAGATCATCCCGGCCGTCTGGCTGAAGAAGGTCACCCGTGACGGCTTCGAAGAGGGACTCTTCTCGGCTTGGCGCAATGATCCCGAGTTCGTCTTGAACAAGGATGCCTACAAGAACGCCACGGTTCTGGTCGCCGGCCCCGACTTCGGTACGGGCTCCTCGCGTGAGCATGCCGTGTGGGCCCTGCAGAACTACGGCTTCAAGGTCGTCATCTCGCCCCGCTTCGGTGACATCTTCCGTGGCAACTCCGGCAAGGCGGGGCTGCTCGCCGCGCAGGTCGACGAGAAGGTCGTCCAGCGGCTGTGGGACTACCTCGACGAGAACCCCGGAGCGTCCATCACGATCGACCTCGAGACTCGTACGGTCAAGGCCGGCGAAGGGATCGACGCGATCGAGGATTCCTTCACGATCGACGACTACACCCGTTGGCGCCTCCTTGAGGGCCTCGACGATGTCGGCATCACGCTGAGCCACGAAGAAGACATCGAGAAGTACGAAGCGAAGCGCCCGTCGTACAAACCCGCCACCCTCTGACCCCACGCTCATGAGTCACTGAATTACATGTTGCGAGTCACTTACACACACCTTGTGTGTGACCCGGTGACTCGCGGGTGGTGACTCAGTGACTCATGAGCGTTATCGCCAAATTTTGAGGGACGTCACGGCTTCGCCGGACATCTCCAGGAAGACTCTCTGGCCGACTCGTAGATGGCGGATATGGTCGGCCAAGGTCTCGGCGGTGTAGTCCAATTGCTCACCCTGGTCGGTCAGGACGTGACCTGACCGGGTGGTTTCGTCGAAGCTCGCCACGGTGCCCTGCATGTTATTCAGCCTAGTGGAGGAGGCGTTGGATTAGGCTCGACCTCATGGAGCGTCGCCACTTCCCACGGACTCTGCGGGTCATCGTGTTCTTCCTGCGGCCAGTTCTGCAACTGGTGACCAAACGTGATTGGCAAGGACAGGACAAGCTGCCCAGCGGCGGTTACGTTCTCGCGCCCAACCACAACTCTCATCTCGACCCGTTTCTGATCTCGCACTTCATGGTCGATCAGGGGATCCCGCCGAAGTTCCTGGCCAAGAACAGTCTGATGAATGTGGCGGTGCTCGGGCGAATCCTTCGCAACGCCGAACAGATCCCGGTGTATCGCAACAGCGCGACGGCTGCCGATTCGCTCGTGGCGGCGATCGCATCGGTCGAAGCCGGCAATGTCGTCTCGATATATCCCGAGGGCACGTTGACCCGCGATCCCGCCGGCTGGCCCATGAGCGGACGAACCGGCGCGGTGCGGGTCGCACTCGCCACAGGCAAGCCACTGGTACCCATGATGCAGACCGGTGCCCAGGAGATCCTGTGGCCCTATACCAAGCGCCTACGGCTTTTCCCGCGCAAGACGATCCATGTGCGCATCGGCGACCCCATCGACCTGTCAGACTTCGAGGGCCAGCAGGTCACCGAACAGCTGCTGCGCGATGCCACAGATCGCCTGATGGACACCTTGACTGAGATGATGGCCGCAGTACGGGGAGAAGTGCCCACGACACCTCGCATCGATGTACACACTTTGAGCAAGTCGAACCGTACTTACAAACACTGACCACCAAGAGATCGGATTCGTGAATGGCGCAGACAGCCGTGATGGGAGCAGGGTCATGGGGAACCGCCTTCGCGATGGTGCTGGCCGACGCCGGCAATGACGTGAGCTTGTGGGGCCGTCGCCCCGAACTGTGCGAGACGATCAACGACAAGCACGAGAACCCGGACTATCTGCCAGGCATCGAGCTTCCGGCAGCCATATCAGCCACGACCGATCCGGCTCAGGCGCTCGCCGACGCTGAGATCGTGGTCCTGGCGATCCCGTCCCAGCAGCTGCGTTCCAACCTGGAGGCCTGGGCCGCACACATACCGCCCGGTGCGATCCTGGTCAGCCTGATGAAGGGCATCGAACTCGGGACGCATCTGCGCATGAGCGAGGTCATCGCCGAGCTGACCGGTGCCGGTCCAGACCGCATCGCGGTCGTGTCGGGCCCCAACCTGGCCCGAGAGATCGCCAATCGGGAACCGGCCGCCAGCGTCGTCGCCTGCGCCGACCAGGGCGTCGCCGAACGCCTGCAGAAGCTGTGCCACTCGCCGGCGTTCCGGCCCTACTCGACGACAGATGTCATCGGTTGCGAGTTGGCGGGCACTGCGAAGAACATCATCGGGCTGGCCGTCGGCGTCTGCGTCGGTCTCGGTTTCGGCGACAACACCAAGGCCTCGGTCATCACTCGGGGCCTGGCCGAGACCGCGCGTCTCGGTGTCGCGATCGGCGCTGATCCCGTGACGTTCATGGGACTGGCGGGTATGGGCGATTTGGTCGCCACCTGCTCATCACCGTTGTCACGCAACCGGACGTTCGGCGAGAAGCTCGGCACCGGTATGAGCGTCGAGGAGATCATGGGTCAGACCCGCCAGATCGCCGAGGGCGTCAAATCATGTCAGTCGGTCAGCGAGCTGGCCAAGCTGAACGGCGTCGAGATGCCACTTGTCGAACACGTCGCAGCGCTGGTCGCCGGCGAGATGACCCCCGATGAGCTCGTACGCCGTCTGATCTCGCGTCAGGCCAAGCCCGAAACCTCGTAGACCGAAACGGCCGCGAGCTATTGGGGCAGGACGGTCTGGATGTCCTGCCACAGATCTTCGACGTCTTCGATGCCGACGGAGAACCGGATCAGAGCCTCAGGCACCGTCTCGGGCTCGCCGCTGTGCCGTCGGCGGCGCTCCCAGGTCGACTCGACGCCGCCGAGGCTCGTCGCATATGTGATGACGTCGCTCTGCTCGGTCATCTTCTGGGCAACTGTGGCGCCACCCGCAGGCTCGAACGCGATGATCGTCCCGAAGCCCGGATAGCGGCTGTAGACGACTCGAGGTGACGCGCTGAGTCGTCGGTGCAACTCACGGGCGTTGGCCTCGGCCCGGTCGAGACGGACATGCAGGGTGCGGATACCGCGCACAGCGAGCCAGGTCTCCATCGCGCCGGGGATCGCGCCCAGCGAGACGCGACGGCCCTGCAGCGCGTCGAAGGCGCGATCGTCGTTCGTTACGACGGCACCGAGGATCACATCGCTGTGCCCGGACAGCAACTTGGAGGCCGAATGCACGACGAAGTCGGCCCCGAGATCGAGGGGACGCTGCCGCAGCGGGGTGGCGAATGTGTTGTCGACCGCGACTGCGGCACCCGCCCGAGTGGCCGCCGTGGCGATGGCCTCGATATCGGCGATCTCAAGCGACGGATTGGTCGGCGATTCGATCCAGACCAGCGCCGCGCCTTCACATGCTGCGACGACCTGTGGCGTGTTGTCGATGTCGACGAGACGAAGCTCGATCAGCCCACGTCGCTGCCGTTCTACGAGTTGGGCGATCGTGCCGTAATAGGCGTGGCGCGGAGCCACGACGGCGGCACGAGTGGGAACCAGGTCGAATACTGCTGTCGTGGCGGCGATCCCGGAGGCGAATGCCAGAGCCCGGCCACCTTCGAGTGCGCCAAGGACGGTCTCGAAAGATTCCCACGTGGGGTTGCCGTGCCGCCCGTACTCCGAATCGCCGCCGGGCACCAAGGCGCTGGCCATCGTGATCGGAGCATTGAGCGGTCCACCCGGGATCCGGTTCGGCCGACCCGCGCCGACCGCAAGGGTCGAGAGCGAGAGATCGTGTCGATGCATGAATTCCATCATGCCTTGCCGATGCCAGCGTTGCTTGTCGCGGTGGGCAAAATCTCACCCATCACGCGCCGTCGAGCGAGGCCAGCTTCCCGGAGATTCCACCGGCGGCACGCAGGGCTGCGCCTTCGTCGTACGACGTCGTGGCCGAGGTGCCGAAGTAGCGCTGTGCCTCGGCGATCGCGTCGAGCAGGATCTGGGCGGGATCGACGTCGGGCCACAGGTACAGGGCCATAGCACCCGGGATGCTGTTGACCTCGTTGATGTACACCTCTTCGCCGTCGGACAGCAGATCGACGCGCAGGACGCCGCGCAGACCGGTCAGCTGGGCCACATGCTCGGCGAGTTCGGCGAGCCGGTTCGCGAGCGCCTCAGAGATCTGGGCCGGCATCTCACGGGGGGCATTCGACAGTCCGCTGGTCTGGATGTACTTCTCTGCGAAGGAGTAGATGCCGTCGCCGGGGCGCAATGGACGCTCGACCAGCGAGGTCGCGAACTCGGGGTAGGTGCGGCACGAGATGTTCAGATCGAACAGATCGGGCCGGTAGGGCTCGACGACGGCCCCCGAACGCAGATGGGGGCTCACACCCAGCAACGACAAAGCCGTCGCGTGATCCGGAACGATCTCGATACCGATACTCGAACCGCCGAATCGCGGTTTGACGATGTAGGGACCCTCGAAGGTCGGAGGCACCGGGCCCAGGTGCTCGCGGGCCAAGGACGGCAAACCTGCGCTCGTCATGACGGCGCCGAACGCCAGCTTGTCCATGCCGAGCGCCGCTGCGGCCATAGTGCCTCCGGTGGAGGGGACGCCGAGCAGTTCGAACAGCGCCTGTGCGCCGCCGCCTTCACCGGCACCGCCGTGCAGGCAGTTGAGCACCGTGCCGAGCTCGACGCTCTTGGTCCGCAGTCCCTGTTTGGCCGTGATGCCGGGATTGGCGCCCAGCGAGATCGTGAGGGGAGTCGACTTGTCGGGGGCGCCGGCCAGGTAGTCGCGGGCCTCGGTGTTGGCCGGCACGAGGTGCCACTGTCCGCCTCGCGCCCAGTAGATGCACTGGACGTTGTGACCGGCTCGTGAGAGAAGGCGTTCGCTCTGCAGACCGGTGAGGATGCTCACGTCGTGCTCCGGCGAAGGGCCACCGAACAGGACTGTGACGAGTTCAGGCATGTGGAGAGTGCACCTTTGCTTGGGGGATGGGGGTCGCTGTGACGACTTTACGGATAGTGGTCGGGCAAGTCATTCTCATAGACGACCACGTCGCCCGCGCGTACCTGCGGCATGACAGCGGCCGTGGCCGATGTCCGGTCGGGGAAGGTGAGGAACTGCTGACCCGCGCCCGACACGAGCGCCGTGCGGTTCGTGAGGCCCGTCACGACAAGCGTCGTGCCGGGCTGAGCGGTGGCGTCCTGCGCCAGCGCACGGTTGCTCGCGACCTGGGTGCTGCCCAGCTCGATCATGCCTGGTGTGATGACGAAGATCTGACCGCCTTCTGCGACGGCGGCGCGCGCTGCCCGGATCGCTGCGGCCGCGCCGACAGGATTTGCGTTGTAGGTGTCGTCGATGATCGTGACGCCATCGGCCGTGACCTGGACCTCGGCCCGGTTCGATGCGATGGGCAATTGGGTCAGGCGCGCTGCCACCGCGTCGATCGAGACGTCGAGACCCACGACGATGCCGGCGGCGATCGCAAGATTGATCGGGTGACCGCCGAGCGGCGCGGGAAGGCCCGTGACCTCGTCGCCGTCGACGACAAGCGTCCAGCGCCCGCCGGCCTCCAACACGTGCACGCGGGCGTCTGAGCCGGCAACAGTCGAGCAGCGCACGACGGTCTTCGAACCCGCGAGTGCGCGAGCCAGGTCGTCGAGTTCGGGCACATCGATGTTGAGCACCACAACATCGGCACCCTCAGTGATCTCGGACTTCGCGGCGACGATCGTCTCGCGGTTCTTCATCCGTTCGAGGTGGGCTTCACCGATCGTGGTGATGGCCGCGACGCGCGGTGTGAAGATGCTCGCGAGCTTGCGGATCTCACCCGGGCCATATGTGCCCATTTCGGCGATGAACACATCCGTGCCGGGTGTCAGGCGATCGTTGACTGCCTTCGACAGGCCCATCAGATTGTTGAAGCTGGCCGGACTCGCGACGGTCGTCCGTGCGGCCGACAGCAAGTGCGCCGCATAGGCCTTGGTCGACGTCTTGCCGTACGAACCCGTGATCGCGACGATATCGGGACGGACGCGGGCGAGCTTGTCCTTGGCTTCGTGGACGAACTTCTGCGAGAGCCTGGCCTCGACGGGGCGCAGCGCGAACAGCGAGATCTCCACCGGCAGCCACATCAACGGAGCGAGGATCGCGGCCCACCTGCCCGGTTCGTCGAGCAACAAGGTCAGCGCCAACAACACGACCTGGACAACGACCGTGACGATCGCGACCCGGCGCAGACGGGGGGTGAAGACCAGCCGACTCGTTGTCGGGCGTACGCCCAGGCCCACGGGCCACACGCACATGACGGCCACGGCGACGGCGGACAACCAGGTTGTCGCCCACCCGGCGATGACACAAGCGACGGCGAATGCGAAGACGGCGAGGTTGATCGGTTTGACCCGGCACCACAGTTGAGCGATCGCCAGGACACGGCCCGGTTCGTAGTGCTCGCGCTGGGCGACCCGCCACCAGCGCATATTCGCCAGAACCGCGAGGACGATCAGCAGCGCGTAGGTCACCGCATCGGCGGCATTCATGAGGCAGTCCCGTCATTGCTGGGCATCAAGAGATCGAGAGCGTCGTTGATCGATTCGGTGAGTGCCGCGTCGATCAGGTGGGCCGAACCGCCCACGACAGTCAGTTCGGCGGTGGGGCCGATCAGTTCACGGGCCCGGGTGGCCATTTCGACGGGCGCTGCGGTGTCGTGTTCGCCCCACACCATCTGAGTCGGCACTCCCAGCTCGCCCATGCGGGTGAGCTGTTCGCGGTAGTCCTCGTTGACGGCATTGATCAAGATGCCGCGCAGCACTCCGGTCGCCGCTTTGTAGTCGGCCGATCCGTACTGCTGGCGCAGTTTCTCCATGCGATCGTCGCTGAACACACCTCGCTTGTTGAGCCAACGGGCGGTGCGGTACTTCAACGCCGGTTTGCTGGCCGGGGCCGCAGTGCGCAGCAGAGGTACGCCGGTCAGCAGCACTCCGTGGAGCAACCCGGGATGACGGGCGGCGACCTGTACCGCGACGCGCCCACCGAAGGAATGGCCGACCAAGACGGGTCGGGAGTACTGGGCCAGGACCGGAGCCAGCGCGTCGGCGTAGTCAGCGGTCGTCCACGCGGTGTCGGGGGCCGGGCTGGCACCGAATCCGGGCAGGTCTACGGCCAAGGCGTCGCGACGGGGGAGGACGGTCGACCAGTCATGGCGTGAGCGGCCCCAACCGTGTAGGGCGATGATCGACGGCTCGCCGTCACCGTAGCGATCGGCCCAGATTCGTCCGTCCGCGAGGGAGGTCAGCACCCGGCCAGAATAGCCCACGGCACTAGACGCAGGGTTTGACGGCCGGGTCGTGCTTCTTGACCGTGGGGGCGAGGTCCGCAAGCGTGTCGGAGGCAGGTTCGTAGCGGTCCGGCACCTCGACGCTGATGAAGAACTCACGTCCGATCGTGGTGAACAAGAATCCGTCGGCGATCGTCTCGACGAACCAATCGACGCCTTCGACCGGATAGCACTCCGCGGACACCGACATCTTCGCCGGACGTTCGACCCCGCACCGCAGGACGATGGCCGGTGCGCCCCAGGCAACAGCGTTATCGTCCTTGACCGCGATGATGTTCTCGTCGCTGACCGCGCGGGGCGCGTCAGCGAACAAGGCCTTGCAGTCGACCGCAGTGTCGGGCTCGGTCGGATAGGAATCGACGCGCAATCCGGGGCTGCAGGCCGCGGTCAGAAACAGCGCGGTCAGCGGGAGCGCCGCCAGCAGAGACTTCTTACGCACTCGTCAGATGCGCACGATGGGGCAGGTCAGCGTGCGCGTGATGCCAGGGACGTTCTGGATCTGCGAGACGACCAGGCTGCCGAGCTCGTCCATCGAGGCGCCCTCGATACGGACGATGACGTCGTACGGTCCGGTGACGTCTTCGGCGAGCGCGACACCATTGATGCTGCTGATCGCGCGGGTGACGTCCGCGGCCTTGCCGACCTCGGTCTGGACGAGGATATATGCCTGTACGGACATCCGAAGCTCCTTGCGATCTGACGGGAGTCTGTCACGCTACCGGATACCGTCGCGAGTCAGTGAATTCGACTGAGCGAAGATGGACCCATGAATGCCAGTGCCGCAGACGGGTCCACGATCGGAGACATCGGCGAGTTCGGCCTGATCGACCAGCTGCGGGCACATATCGGCGTCAACCCACAGGTACTGCTGGGCCCCGGTGACGATGCCGCGCACGTCGCGACCAAGGACGGTACCTACCTGGTCTCGACTGATCTGTTGATCGAGGGCAGGCACTTTCGGCGCGACTGGTCGACCGCGAACGACATCGGCCGCAAGGCCGCGGCCTGCAATCTGTCGGACATCAACGCGATGGGCGGTGTCGCGACCGCGTTGACGATCGGATTCGGTGCTCCCGCGGATCTGCCGGTGGCCTGGGCGCTGGACATGATGCGCGGTTTTGAGACTGAATGCGCGCATGTCGGAGCGCACGTCGTGGGCGGCGACGTCACGGAATCGGAGAAGATCGTCATCGCGGTCACAGCGATGGGGGATGCTGCGCGGCCGGTGCGCCGCTCGGGTGCTCTGCCGGGCGACGTCCTCGCGTACGCCGGATCACTCGGGCTCGCGGGCGCCGGATTCGCCACCTTGAGCCGCGGATTCCGGTCGCCGAAGGCCGCGGTCGAGGCGCATCGCGTCCCGCATCCGCCCTACGCCGCGGGGCCGCAGGCTGCCGGCATCGGCGCGACTTCGATGACCGACATCAGTGACGGACTGATCGCAGATCTGTCGCATATCGCCGAGGCCAGCGGCGTCGCGATCGACCTCGACAGTGCGGCGTTCGTGATCCCCGAAGCCGTCATGACGGTGGCGGAAGCGCTCGGGCGCGATGCGCTCGGCTTCGTGCTGACCGGCGGCGACGATTACGCCCTCGCGGCGACCTTCAGCTCCGAGACGGTCCTGCCCGATGGCTGGGCCCGGATCGGCGTCGTGTCGGACGGATCGGGTGTGACGGTCGACGGTGCGCCGTTCGACGGCTCAGCTGGGCACCAGCACTTCAGGTGAGTGGTTTCGAGGCTCGGCCGCGGGCGGCCTCGCACCTCAACCAGCGGCGGGACTTAATCCTGGATTCGGGCGAAGGGTTTGGCGGCCTCGAGCTCGTAGGCCAGCTCCAACAGCGTCTGCTCATCGCCGTGATCGGCCGAGAAATGGACGCCGACGGGCATATCGGCCGATGAGCGTCCCAACGGCAACGAGATGGCCGGTCCGCCCGCGGCGTTGTTGAGCGGGGTGAACGCGGCGTACTGGACAAGCCGCTCGAACATCACGTTGAACGGCTCGACGTCGGGGGACAGGTATCCCAGTTCTGGCGTCGTGTAGGCCAGGGTCGGCGACAAGATGAGATCGACATCGGCGAATGCGGCCCGATAGAGCTTGGTCGAACGTTTGAGCCCGAGGATCGCGGCGGGCGTGCGGTAGGCCTGGCGGACGAACCGCTTGGCGAGGCCGCGGGTCAACGGATCGGTCAGCGTCTTGTCGAAGTCCGGGCTCATGACCTTGCGGCCGAAATGCTGGGTCGAGAACGCCAGCAGACCCCAGTAGTGCTTGAAGTCCTCCATGAACCGGCGGTCGACCGGCAGCCCGACCTCGACGACGTCGTGGCCGAGTGAGCTGAGCATGTCCGCGGTCGCGAGTACGGCTTTGCGGGTGTCCTCGTCGGTGGGTACGCCGGTGACCGAGTCGAGGATCAGCCCGATGCGCAGTCGGCGTTTCGCCGGACCCTCGACGAGTCCGAGCGGACGCAGGCCGGTTGCCGGCTGATAAGCCTGCGTCGCGGCGATGAAGTGTGCGGTGTCGCGGACGGTGCGGGTCACGACGCCGTTGGAAATGACATCGACCGGGAGCTTGGCGGCCTCTGCCGCCGGAACGACTCGGCCTCTGGTCGGCTTGAGCCCCACCAGGCCGCAGGCCGCCGCCGGGATACGGATCGATCCGCCGCCGTCGTTGGCGTGGGCGATCGGCACGACTCCGGATGCGACGAGCGCGGCGGATCCGCCCGACGAAGCACCGGCGGAGTAACCGGTGTTCCACGGATTGCGGGTCGGCGGCAGCGTCGCGTACTCGGTGGTCGCGTTGAAGCCGAACTCCGGCATCGTCGACTTGCCCAAGACTGTGAATCCAGCCGACAAGAACTGGTCCGTGAACGGGGCGTTCGCGGCGGCAGGCCTGGCCTTGACCGCCAAGGAACCCTGATCGGACGGGAGACCGGCGACGTCGGTGTTGTCCTTGACGAAGGTCGGTACACCCGAGAACACTCCGGTGGCCGGTCGATCTGCGGCGGCCAGGCCCCGATCGAAATCGGGGTGCTGGATCGCGTTCAGAGCGGCGTTGACCCGCTCCGAGCGGGCGATGGCGGCTTCGGCTGCTTCGCGTGCGCTGATATCGCCGGCAGCAATGGCAGCGGCGACCCCGACAGAGTCGAGGTCGCCGAGTGCATCGTTGCCGAATGCGTGGACGCGGTTGGTCTTCTCGTTGTTCACGAGAATGACTCTAAGGTCGATTCGCTCCTGATGGAGCAGAATCGCCAAATTCAGATAGCGCCGTTATTTAGCGGCTGACCTTGCCGGCCTTGAGGCACGAGGTGCAGACGTTGACGCGCTGCGGGGTGCCGTTGATGACGGCGCGCACGCGCTGGATGTTGGGATCGAAACGACGCTTCGTGCGTCGGTGCGAGTGGGAGACGTTGTGGCCGAAACCAGGTCCCTTGGCACACACATCACAGACCGCAGCCATGGCGAACTCCTGAAATTGAAGACTTCTCGAAAATGGGGGCGCCTTGTGAACCAGATGGTCCCAAGACAACCGCTCAAGAATAGCCGATGACCTTGGGCCGACGCGAATCAGCACCATGGGTCCCTCATCACGTGTGTACTGAGCGATAGCCTCGGGCCATGAGTCTGACCCTCAACGCCGCGGCCTTCCGGGCCTGGACGCAGCTGTGCGCGGGGGCTCTCTCGGCTGCGCGGGCAGAGATCGACGCCCTGAATGTGTTCCCGGTGCCCGACAGCGACACCGGTACCAACGCTTATCTGACGTTCGTGTCGGGTGCTGATGCTGTCTCGGCGCTGGACGGCGAGGCAACGCTCGAACAGCTCGTGCGGGCCTATGTCGACGGTCTGCTGACCGGCGCCAAGGGAAATACCGGCGTGATCCTCTCGCAGCTTGTCAGAGCATGTTTCAAGGACCTCGCGCTCGACCGTGAGGTCACTGCCGCAGACGTCGCCCACTCATTCGTGGCCGCGGCCGAGGCGGCATGGGCCGCGGTCGGTGCTCCGGTCGAGGGCACGATCTTGTCGGTGGCCAAGGCGGCGGCGATCGGCGCCACGGATGCCGCAGCGGCCGGTGTCGACGGTCGGACGGTGTTCGGTGAAGCAGCCAATGCGGCCCGTGAGGGGCTGGCCCGTACGCCTGAGCAGATGGAGCTCCTGGCCCGCGCCGGCGTCGTCGATGCCGGGGGTCGTGCGCTGGTCGTCGTGCTCGACGCGACGGAGCAGGCGCTGACCGGACGGGTGCCGGCACTGGTCACGGCCCATATCCCGCAGCCTGTGCTGTCGGCGGGTGACGATCTGAGTGCCGACGGTCCCTCCTATGAAGTGATGTACCTGCTGGAGGCCGATGACGACCGCATCCCGGAGCTCCGGGCCGCGCTGCTGCCGCTCGGCGACTCGCTCGTCGTCGTGGGCGGTGATCGCCTCTGGAACGTGCACGTCCACGTCGACGATGTCGGTGCCGCGATCGAGGTGGGCATGGCTGCCGGACGTCCCTATCGCATCGCCGTGACGCACTTCGCCGACCAGATCGCGAAGGGTCCCAAGAAGGGGCGAGTCGTGATCGCCGCGACGACGGGCGCTGGTCTGACGGCGCTGTGCCAGGAGGCGGGTGCCACGACGTTGGAATTCACCCGCGAGCAGCCGCTGACCGTGGCGGTGATGAGTGCCTCGCTGCGTGATGTCGGCGCCGGCGAGATCATCGTCTTGCCCAACAACAATCGCTATATCCGTCAGTTCGAAGCTGCCGCGCAGGCAGCCCGTCAGGACGGTATCCGGGTTGCGGTCATACCGACCCATGCGCAGGTGCAAGGCATCGCCGCTCTCGCGGTGCACGATCCAGGGCTCGGCTTCGACGAGGTCGTGGTCGCGATGTCGAGCGCCGCGGCCCACACGCAGCACGGTGCGGTCACGATCGCGTCCGATCCGGGCATGACGATGGTGGGCCCGGTAGACGCCGGCGATGTGCTCGGCGTCGTCACAGGCGACTTCGCGGTGATCGGCGATGACATCCTCGCGGTCGCGTTCGAGGTCATCGAACGCATTTTGTCCCCGGCAGCTGAAATGGTGACGGTAGTCGTGGGCGAAGGGGCGCAGGGATTGATCGAGGAACCGATTTCGGAGTATCTGCGCACAGCACGCCCCGACGTCGACCTGGTCGTGTACGACGGCGGCCAGGAGAACTACCCGCTGTTCATCGCGGTGGAGTGATGGTCGATCTCACGACGAAGCTCGTCAACGTCTTGGGCGACAAGACGGCCAAACCTTTGGCGAAGGCCTTCGACATGCATGTCGTCGGCGATCTGCTGCGGCACTATCCACGTCGCTACGTCGAACTCGGCAAGGCCAGCAATCTGGCCGAGTTGCGGGTCGGCCAGCACGCAACGGTGCTCGCCACGGTCGTCGAAGCCAAGAACTACTCATTCGGACCGGGAGGACGACGTACCCGGACCGAGGTCATCGTGACAGATGACACCGGCGCCCGGTTGTCGTTGACCTTCTTCCAACAGCGGTGGCTGGCCGAGCGCATGAAGCCGGGCAAGATGTGCCTGTTCTCCGGCGAGGTCGGTCAGTTCAATGGACGTCTGCAATTGACCCATCCCGACTACGATCTGTTCGACGAGGAAGGCGACACCGCAGAATCTCGACTGTCGCGCGGCGTCCTGCCGATCTACCGCGCCAGCGCCAAGGTGCCGACCTGGAAGATCGAGAGCTTCATCGGCCTGTGTCTCGACAGCCTCGATCCCCTCGACGACGTTCTGCCGACGCCGGTGCGCACCAGTCGCGGCTTCGCCGACGTGAGAGCCGCCCTGGAGAAGATCCATCGCCCGCACGGGATGGGCGAGGCGATGAAGGCCCGAGACCGATTCCGGTTCGAGGAAGCTTTCGTGGTGCAGACGGTCTTCGCGCAGCGGCGTCACGTCATGGAGACCGACCGCGCCGCGGCCCGTCCCGCCGTCGACGGTGGTCTCCGCACGCGATTCGAACAGCAGTTGCCATTCACCCTGACCGATGGACAGTCCGCTGTCGTCGAGGAGATCTCGTCGGATCTGTCGAGAACCCATCCGATGCACCGTCTTCTGCAGGGCGAAGTGGGTTCGGGCAAGACCGTCGTCGCGTTGATGGCGATGCTGCAGGTTGTCGACGCCGGGGGACAGGCCGCGCTTCTGGCCCCTACCGAGGTGTTGGCATCCCAGCACTATCGGGGCATCACCGCGATGCTGGGCGATCTTGCCAAGGGCGGGATGCTCGGCGGTGCCGACGGCGCGACCCGCGTGCGACTGCTGACCGGGTCGATGGGCGCGAAGGCGCGCAAGGAGTCGCTTCTCGATGCGGCGTCGGGGGAGGCCGGCATCGTGATCGGCACCCATGCGCTGATCCAGGATCACGTGCAGTTCGCCGAGCTCGGACTGCTCGTCGTCGACGAGCAGCACCGGTTCGGGGTCGAACAACGGGCCGCGTTGGTCGACCGGTCCGATGTCACCCCGCATGTGCTGGTCATGACCGCGACGCCCATCCCTCGCACCATCGCCATGACGGTGTTCGGCGACCTAGAGACCTCGACGCTGCGTGAGCTGCCCGCCGGGCGGCAACCCATCCAGACGACGGTCGTCCCGGTCGCCGAGCGTCCCGGCTGGCTGGAGCGCGGCTGGGAGCGAGTCCGCGAGGAGGTCGGCAACGGGCGGCAGGCCTATGTCGTGGTGTCGCGCATCGGCGACGAAGCATCAGAAAGTGAAACCAGCTCGCTGGTGGAGCTGCAGGAGGAACTCGTCGGCGGTGCTCTTCACGGTCTACGGATCGGTTCATTGCACGGTCGCATGGCCCCCGACGACAAAGATGCCGCGATGAACGCCTTCGCAGCCGGTGATATCGACGTGCTGGTCGCTACGACGGTCGTCGAGGTCGGCGTCGACGTTCCCAATGCGACCGTCATGGTCATCATGGACGCCGACCGGTTCGGTATGTCCCAGCTGCATCAGCTGCGTGGACGGGTAGGGCGTGGCGCCCATGCGGGCTTGTGCCTGCTCGTCACGGGGTCCGAAGTCGACTCCCCGGCCCGCGAGCGACTCGATGCCGTGGCCTCGACGACCGATGGCTTCGAACTCTCGCGGCTCGACGTCGAGTTGCGCCGCGAGGGTGACGTGCTCGGAGCGCGTCAGTCGGGCATCCGGTCGAGTCTGCGATTGCTGTCGGTCGTCAAGGACGAAGACGTCATCGAGGACGCCCGCACTGCAGCCGTCGAGATCGTCGACGCTGATCCGTCATTGGCGGCGCATCCTGCCTTGGCTGCGGCCGTTCACGATCTCGAACACTCCGAGCAGGCCGACTACCTGGAGCGCACATGACCCGCATCATCGCCGGAACCTACGGCGGACGCCGGATCCAGACGCCCAAGGGCGATGGCACCCGGCCTACCTCCGATCGGGTGCGGGAGGCACTGTTCTCCTCGCTTGAGTCGGAGCTGGGCGGCTTCGCCGGGGTGCGGGTGCTCGACCTGTTCGCAGGCTCAGGGGCACTCGGGCTGGAGTCGTTGTCACGCGGGGCCGAGCACGCGGTGTTCGTCGAATCCGACAGCCGCGCCGCTGCCGTCGTGAAGGGCAATGTCAAGGAGCTGAGTGCCGCTGCGACGGTGCAGCGTACGACTGCCGAGCGATTCGTCGAAACGGGTCAGCCCGGACCGTTCGACCTGATCTTCATCGATCCGCCATATGCGATGTCGACCGAGAAGGTGGCGGCACTCGTGTCGCGGCTCAGGGAGGCACACCCCGATGCCGACGTCCTGTTCGTCGTGGAGCGGTCGACCCGCGATCCGTTCGTCTGGCCCGCGAGTGTCGAAGGCATCCGGAGCAAGAAATATGGCGAGACAACCCTTTGGTACGGTCGCTGACATGACGAAGGTCGTATGTCCCGGTTCTTTCGACCCCGTGACCAACGGTCACCTCGACATCATCGAGCGGTCGGCCCACCTTTTCGACGAGGTTGTCGTCGCGGTGCTGGTCAACGAGAACAAGCAGGGTCTGTTCACGATCGCCGAACGGCTCGAGTTGCTGGCCGAGGCGACCAAGCATCTGCCCAATGTCTCGACGGCGTCGTTCGGCGGGCTGTTGGTCGACTTCTGCACCAGCAACGGCGTCGATGCGATCGTCAAGGGTCTGCGGGCGGTGACCGATTTCGACTACGAGCTGCAGATGGCGCAGATGAACGGCAGCCTCACCGAAGTCGACACGATCTTCATCCCGACCTCGCCGGAGTACTCGTTCCTGGCGTCGAGCCTGGTCAAAGAGGTTGCCAAGCACGGCGGCGATGTGACGGGCCTGATCCCTGAGTTCGTCAACACCGAACTCAAGAAGAAATTTCTCTAAACCAACTTCGTTGATTGAGGTGTGAGGCCGCGTGCGGCCGAGCCTCGAAATCACAGCTCGCCGAAGCCTTTCACCCCACCAGGTTTCGAAGCTCGTCGCTGCGCTCCTCGCACCTCAACCGGCGGGATGCGGGCCGATTTGGGTGGCTCGGCGCAGTGACGCGGAACCGAACTTGTCGCGCACGGCGTCGATCGCGGTGTCGAGCTCGGCGCCGCTGGTGACGTCGAACGGCAACGCCAACTGAGCCGGCTGGTCGTCCAAGGAGCCGACACTGACTCCGATCAGCGTGATGCCACGCTCTTTGACTGCACCGGCACGGGATGCCAGCAACTGACGGGTCACGTCGAGCACCGTCTGGGTGTGCGCGGTCGGACGATCCAAGGTGTGCGAGGACGTCGATCGGGTGAAGTCGCCGAATCTCAACCGCAAGGTGACGGTGCGACCGGTACGTCCGGCAGTTCGCATTCGCCTGGTCAGCCGGTCGACGAGCGTCAGCAATGCGAGATCGAGTTCTGCGGGGGAGTGATCACCGCGTCCGATGGCGTGCTGGGCTCCCATCGAGCTGTTGCGCCGACCGACCTGGACGGGCCGCGGATCGTGGTTGTGGGCCAGTGCATACAGATGGTGGCCCGCGCCCGATCCGAGCAGTTGGGTGAGCTCGCTCTCGAACATCTCGGCGACATCGCCGACAGTGTCGATATGGGCGGCCCGTAGTTTCGCGGCGGTGACCTTGCCGACGCCCCACAGCCGTTCGACGGGCAGAGCGTGCAGGAACGTCAGTTCGTCCTCGATCGGCACGACCAGGAGACCTTCGGGCTTGGACACCGCCGAGGCGACCTTCGCGAGATACTTGGTGCGAGCGACGCCGACCGAGATGGGCAGCCCGACCTTCTCGCGGATATCGATGCGCAACTGTGCGGCGATCGTCGACGGCAGGCCGCGGATACGGCGCAGTCCGCCGACTTCGAGGAATGCCTCGTCGATCGACAGCCCCTCGACGAGCGGAGTGGTGTCGGCGAAGACATCGAAAACGGCTCGGCTGGCCGCGGTGTAGGCCGAGAAGCGGGGCGGGACGACGATCGCATCGGGACATGCCCGCAGAGCTTGCCGCCCGCCCATCGCGGTACGCACCCCGCGCGCCTTGGCCTCGTAGCTGGCAGCCAGGACGACCCCGCCGCCGACGATGACCGGGCGGCCTTGCAGGGCCGGGTCGTCGCGCTGTTCCACCGATGCGTAGAACGCGTCGAGGTCGGCGTGCAGCACGGAGCCTTCAGCCATAGGTGGACCAGCCTTCAGCCATGGGTGGGCAAGCCTTCGGTCATGGCTTCACTGTGACATCTGCCACCGACAGTCCGCGTGTGGCCGATTGGCTTCGTCGACTGCCGCCGGGTTAAGATTCATCTGGCCCGTTTTCGGGCTGGTCTTTGTCGTGCTCTTTGGATGGATGGTTGAACGTGCTGTCCGGACCCCTGGTGATCGATACCCACGAGTTGGGTCGCAAGCCTGGTTCCGAGCGTACTTACAACTTCACCATCGAGGCGCCGGCGGAGATGGGTTACGACGTCAACGCCGTACCCGAGGGCTCCACGATCGAACTCGAGTTCCGACTCGAGGTCATCATGGAGGGGATCTTGGTGACAGGGACCTTCTCGGCGCGGGCCGTTGGCGAGTGTGTGAGGTGTCTGGAACCCATCGACAAGCGAGTCGTCGCCGGATTCCAGGAGATGTACCTCTTCGAGGCCCCCTCCAACCCGGAGGAAGGTGGCGAGGAGGATCATGTCCTCGAAGGAGAGTCGATCGATCTCGAACCCGTTCTGCGGGACGCGGTCGTGCTGGCGCTCCCGCACAACCCGTTGTGTGGTCCGGACTGTCCGGGACTGTGCCCTGAATGTGGGGCACGGATTGCGGATGATCCCGATCACACACACGGAGAGGCGATCGACCCCCGGTGGGCATCGCTGATCCAGCTGGCGGAGCAACCGGTCCCGTCAGCAGTCCAGTCAGAGTCGGACACCTCGTCCGACGACAGCAAGGAGTAGATCGTGGCAGTCCCAAAGAGGAAGATGTCGCGCAGCAACACGCGTCACCGTCGTTCGCAGTGGAAGACCACTGCAACCGTGATCGTGGACTGCGCGAACCCCGCGTGTGACTCCAAGGTGCAGCCGCACCACGCATGCACCAAGTGCGGACAGTACGGAGCTCGCGGCGAGCGTCGCCAGGTCCTCTGATCAGGATCGTCTGATCTCCGCAGCAGATGATGCTGAGCAGCTTCGGGAGGTACTGGGAGTCCAGGACCTCGATCCGGAGCTGCTTCAGCATGCTCTGACCCACCGTTCGTACGCGTACGAGAACGGTGGCATACCCAATAACGAACGGCTCGAGTTCCTGGGCGACTCGGTATTGGGACTCGTCGTCACCGACACGCTCTTTACGGGCCATCCCAACCTCCCGGAAGGCCAATTGGCCAAGCTCCGGGCCGCGGTCGTCAGCGCCAAGGCTCTGGCCGAGGTCGCGCGAACGCTCGGCGTCGGCGATCACGTACGCCTCGGCCGTGGTGAAGAAGCCACGGGCGGACGCGACAAGGCCTCGATCCTGTCCGACACTGTCGAGGCGCTCCTCGGAGCGATCTACGTCCAATTCGGCATCGAACGGGCGTCTGAGGTCATTCATCGGGTGTTCGATCCGGTGATCGCCGTGGCGGCCGAGCTCGGCGCGGGTCTCGACTGGAAGACCTCGCTCCAGGAGATTTCGGCCAATAGCGGCAAAGGCGTTCCGCAGTACGTCCTGGTGGGTACCGGTCCCGATCACGACAAGTACTTCACCGCCGAGGTCATCATCGGCGACACCACGTACGGCGGTGGCCACGGGCGTTCCAAGAAGGAAGCCGAACAGATGGTCGCCGAGATCGCCTGGCGGGCCATCAGCGCCTCCCTCGAGACCTCGTAGGCACCCGCGTGCCGGAGTTGCCTGAGGTCGAGGTCGTCCGTCTGGGCATGCTCGACCATGTCGTCGGAAGGACCATCACTGGCGTCACCGTGCATGACGCCCGATCGTTGCGGCGTCATCTGGCAGGACCGACCGATTTCGCCGACCGTCTGGCCGGTCGCACGGTCGTCGGCGCCCAGCGCAGAGGCAAGTACCTGTGGATGCAGCTCACTGATCCCGATGGTGGGGCGGACGATGCGGTGCTGTGCCATCTCGGCATGAGCGGGCAGTTCCTGATCGCCGACGCCGATGCGCCTGCGCCCCGGCACTTGCGCATCACCTTGGACCTCAGCGATGGCCGCGAGCTGCGATTCGTCGACCAGCGCATCTTCGGCGGTATGTCGTTCAGTGAAGACGGCGCCGAGTTGCCGGCCCAGATAGCGCACATCGCCCGTGACCCGTTGGACCCGCTGTTCGACCCGGACGAGTTCACCGCTCGTATCCGCAAGCGTCAGACCGGCGTCAAACGTGCGATCCTCGACCAGACCCTGATCTCCGGTGTCGGCAATATCTATGCCGATGAATCGCTGTGGCGCACACCGCTGCACTACGCCCGCAGCACCCGTCAGCTGCGCGTCCGCGAGATCGAGTCGCTGCTCGGCCATGTCGGCGACGTCATGCGCGAGGCACTCGAACAGGGCGGTACATCCTTCGACTCGCTCTACGTCAATGTCAATGGCAACAGCGGCTACTTCGACCGATCGCTCAAGGTCTACGGCCAACAGGGCAAGCCCTGCCCACGGTGCGGCGCAGAAGTCGTGCGCGAGAGCTTCATGAACCGCGGCTCGCACTTCTGCCCGAAGTGCCAGCGGCGACGGTAGTTGAACATCAGTGGCCAACTGAGTTGCAGGGGCGTTCGAGTCGACCGTTGATTGGGGGGATCTCAACCTGCCGCACGTCTCTGTACAGAGCACTAGTTATCCGTTTATCCGTCGTGAGTGCTGCTAAAGAATCCACGGATGAGCCGTAGTCCGTCGGCTCACGTGCATCGTCGCAGCACCAATCTACTCGTCTCCGGGTGGCTGCCCCATCGACGTCGACGCATGTGTGTAGCGAGTTGCAGCTTTCGGTGGGATAGGGGCCGCTCCGGAGGTGATTGAGGTCCCAAGATTGAGGAGATCTGGATCAACGCTCCCTCACGATCTGCACAACCGCTCCTCGGAGCAGAAGAGATCCCGGGACTCAATTTACTCGCCGCGATGCGCGACTCTTCTCATCGTCGAGTCGAAGTCGACGGTCATCGATACGATGGCTGATGTACACAGCGCCCACGCCTGGTGGTGCGAAGAAGCCAGGTGGACGGAGGTGCGAACGACGATGCGACGAGTTGCGATCCTGTCTGTCGGTGGCACGTGCTCTACTTGTGTCGCACTTTCGCGGGTGTGTGGAAGTTCAATTCTTGGGATCTGCGCGCCCGCGGTTTTCGCGTATCAACAGAGGGGCATGCAGTGGATGATCTAACAGAGCTCGAGTCGTTGCCAGTTGAGCAGTTGATCGAGATGATCCGAGAGAAGACCGGCGCTGGGGTCAACCTCTCCTTCCCTGGCAAGGTTCTCGCGCGTCAGATCGGACGCCGGGTGCGTCCACGTAACCAGCGGACGGTCAAGACCCTGAGCGCCGGCGACGAGCACGGACGCTCGCGCAACTTGATCATCGAGGGCGACAACCTCCAGGCCTTGGCAGCGCTGTATCGGGAACGCGGCCAGATAGACATGATCTTGACCGATCCGCCTTACAACACGGGCGAGGACTTCAGATACAACGATAAGTGGGACAAGGACCCCAACGATCCCGACATGGGCGAGTTCGTGGGCAGCGACGACCCCGCCAAGCACACCAAGTGGATGAAGTTCATGTACCCGCGTCTTCAGATGATGCGGGCGATGCTCAAGCCGTCCGGCGTGCTGGCGATCTGCATCGACAGCCGCGAGCTGTTCCACCTCGGTCAGATGCTCGATGAGCTGTTCGGCGAGGAGAACCGCCTCGCGATCATCAACTGGGAGAAGGCATCAGCCCCTAAGAACGACAAGAATCACGTCGCGAGCACAACTGAGTACATCTTGGTCTACGCCAGAAACGAGGTACGCGCGACGACGGGGGCATTGCCGCGAGATGAGGCAAGTTACGACCGATACAAAAACCCTGACGATGATCCGCGCGGCCTGTGGCGGGAGCATGACTTGACTGCGCGAACACCGAGTACCAAGGACCAGTATGGGATTCAGTCACCGTTCGACGGAACAATCCACTATCCGTCTGGTCACAGGTCCTGGGCCCACCCTAAGAGAAACATCAAGAGCTGGCTTGAAGAATGGGATGTCGCATATTCGACGGTCAATATCGGAGACGGCCGACCGGCAGCTTTGATGGTGGTAGGTGGCCGAGCGCTACCTGCCACAACGGCTGAAGATCGTCCGCGAACGCGCCCGGGAAGCGTTCCTGAATCCGCGCAAGTGGCTGCTCTCGCTGTCCTAGAGCGGGGTCAGTGGCCATTTGTCTGGTGGGGGTTGAAGGGGACCGGGGGGCCACGACCCAAAAAGTATAGGGAAGCCGTACGTAAGGGGTTTGTCCCGACGACGTATTGGTCGTCCGATGAATATGGCGAACCACTTGAACTTGGTTCGACTTCTTGGGATTGGGAACAGTCCGGCCTCAGCCAGACGGGTGTCAAAGAGCTGACGGCTGTCGTTGGTACCGGTCATGGGTTCGAAACAGTTAAGCCGTTGAAGCTCATGACCAAACTCATCCAGATCTGGTGCCCGCCGAATGGAACCGTCTTGGACCCATTCGCCGGATCCGGGACCACCGGGCATGCGGTGTTGAGCCTCAATCATGAGCAAGGTTCGGACCGTCGTTTCATCCTCATCGAGCAAGGTCGGCCCGGGAGCGGCGATTCATACGCGAAGACCTTGACCGCCGACCGGCTCAAGCGCGTCGTCACTGGAGACTGGGCCAATGGCAAAGGGCATGTCTTGGCCGGAGGATTCACGTTCAAGACCTTGGAGAAGAAAGTTGATGCCAAGACTCTCCTACTCATGGAACGTGACGAAATGATCGACACGGTCATCGCGTCGCACTCGAGCACCGGTAGCCGTCGTTCAGCCGTGCTGATACCGATGGATCGTGAGGATGAGCCGCACACGTTTCTCGTTGCGAAGAACTTGAGTAACGAAGGTATCTACCTCGTCTGGTCCGGAGCGGACTCCAACACCGATCTGACCGAGGATGTCTACGAGGCGATCACGGAGGAAGCCGAGGCAGCGGGGCTGGCTGATCTTTACCACGTGTACAGCCGGCGCAACCTCCTCGTGACCGATGACGTGATCTGGTACCAGATCCCCGACAGGATCCTGTCCGACTTCGGCCTAGACGTCCGCACTGAGTCCTTCACCGAGGAGAGCTGACTATGGCACTTGACCTCTTTCAGTTCCAGCAGATCGCAGCGTCGCAAATCGCTGACCGTTACGTCGAGTACGTGTCCGAGCCCATCGTATTTGGCCGTGCCTCTACTCGTCGGGATGTGCCGTTCTATCAGTCTCTGTCCTCCATTACTGGGTCGGGGAAGACCGCGATCCTGGCGCAGGCAGTTAGCGAGATCGCCGCACTGTCTGAGCTGCCGCCGGTCATCCTGTGGCTATCCAAGGGCAAGGTAGTCGTCCAGCAGAGCTACGCGAACCTAGCCGACGGCGGGAAGTACAACCACCTGCTCGCTGACATCACAGTGCGGCTCCTCAGCGAGTACGACCCGGAGGACGTCGCCAACTCAAAGGAAGCCCTGCTCTACTTCGCGACGGTGGGGACCTTTAACCAGAAGGACCGCGAGAAGAGCAACCTGAAGATCTTCGCCGCTGACACGGACAACATCGAGTCCACCCGGTGGGAGGCACTTAAGGGTCGAGAGACAATTGAGGGTCAGCGACGCCCCCTTGTAGTGGTCTACGACGAGGCGCAGAACCTCAGCGACCAGCAGACGATTCTGCTTCTCGAGCAGCAACCGTCGGCATTCCTGCTCGCTAGTGCGACGCTACGTTTTCCCGCGCAGTTCGACACTGAAGTCATCCAACCCTTGCGTACCTCCGGTGGTTACAAGGACGAAGATCTCATCACCTCGGTGAAGTCCGCAACGGTCGTCGGGTCGGGTCTCGTGAAAGGCATGATCTCCTTGGACGGACTGAATGCCCCGATGGAGGAGACCATCGCCGAGATGCTCTCTGCCCTGCGCGAGGCTGAGGATGACGCGCGGGCCGAGAACCTGAATTTCTCGCCGAAGGCGATGTATGTCTGCAACACGAACATCCTGGCCGATGACGCCAGTCAAACGGACGATCCTCAGCAGCAGTTCGACCAGCGGCAGGCACCACCGATCACGATTTGGCGATACCTGACCGACCAGTGTGGCGTGTCAGCTGACGAGATCGCCGTGTACGCGGACCTCAAGACCCACAAAGACTTCCCCCTTCCGGCTGATTTCACGCTCTTCAACGGGGGTGAGAGTGACTACGAAGATTTCGTGGCCGGGGACTACCGCCACATCATCTTCAACAAGACCCTTCAGGAGGGATGGGACGACCCCAGTGTGTACTTCGCGTACATCGACAAGACGATGGAGTCCACGGTCAACATCACCCAGATCGTCGGACGTGTGCTCAGACAACCGGGTGCGACGCATTATGCGGCTGACCGGCTGAACACGGCGCACTTCTACGTTCGGGTCGACCGGAACGAATCCTTCGCGCAGGTCGTTGATGAAGTGAAGAGGGGCTTGGGTGGAGATGCGCCAGAGGTGCGTATCCTGACCTCCCCTCCCGGAACCGAAGAGCCGCAGAGCCTGCCGTCGAAGAAGGCATTGACGGTGCCGCGTACCTTCATTAACACCGTACCCACCGTCGATCCAGTCGAGAAGGTCATCGCCAAGGTTCATGACTACTCACAGGACACGATTAACACGCACGGGGTCGGTCGGCGGCGAACCGTCCAGCAAGCCATCGGTTCATCGGTAGCTGTCGACTCTGAGTGGGCCGACTTCGAGCAGTCGAACCGCGTCAGCGCGCGCTGGGTGTTCCGCCGAGAGGTGGCACGCAGATACAAGCCGGCTCTGATGGTGATGAACACCGACACGGAGAAGTTCGACGCCAAGATCGGCGTGGGCAGCAGTGCGTACTCAAGCCTGGCTGACTGCGCCGCCGATGCAGTCGGAGAGTATCTGAGGTACGCGGTCATCAAGCAGCACAAGCCGAAGCCCTATGCGGTGGGCAGCACGCTGGTCCGCCGTGGAGGGATGGAGACGTTCAAGAACGCCCTCCACGAGGGCTACGACGGACTGAACGACCTCGAACGCCGCTTCGCGCGCGCCATCGACGAGACCGGGCTGCCATGGGCTCGTAACCGGTCGCAGACCGGGTACAAGATCCCCCTGGTAACCCAGGGCCAGACGGTCTGGTTCTTCCCTGACTTTCTCATCTGGGTCGATGACACGGTCATTTGCGTCGACACCAAGGGGAGCCACATCGTCGAAGGTGACGCCCGACGCAAGCTGCTCTCCATCCAGCCGCACAAGGATGTCCCGACCCAAGTCGTCGTGAAGTTTGTGACCCAAGGGACGTGGAAAACTGACGGGACGGCCGACAGCAAGGAGGGCTACTCGATCTGGGAGCTTGGCTCGGGTCAGGACCTAAGACCGCTCCCGCATGAAGACCTTGAGTCCGTCGCCAAATCGCTCGTCGAAATTCCCGGAGAGGACGCTTAGGTCGGGAGTACCAGTCCTCGTCATCAGGGTCGAACGACAGCGGCGGCCACCCGCAGAGAACCTCTGGCGATGGGCACGTCGCGCAGCAGTACAGACCGAAGCCCTGTCACTGCAAAGAGTTCCTCGAGGTCGTGGTCCCCGAACCCCTTGCTCAGCCGCGAGCGAGGCAACGGATCAACGAACGACGAGTTGGCGCGCTCGCGATCACCACGCTGGTCGACTCAGATCAGCGACCGCGCTGAGAGCATCTGACCCTCCGTAGTGACGCGGCGAACTGTTCTATCCTGAGGAACATGGCACATGGCGCGACCGCCGCACTAGCGAACCTCGTGAGCGCCGGCTGGTCGTTCGATCCCACGACGCCGCCCGACATCGCACTACCTCGCGCACTGGGGGACGCATCGGAGACGCTAGTGGCGTGGATGTCGTCATTCTCTGAACTCTCCAGCCCCGACGATGCGGTGTGGTTCTTGGGTCGAGGTGACTACGTTGCCCGGTCGGGAGAAGGGTTTGCCTGGAATGCCTTCGAGCGGATCAGTTCGGAAGCCGCCGAAACCGATCAGGAAGCCAATGAAGTCGCCGACTTCTGGAATGCGCATTGCCCAATCCTGCTCAGCGTGCGAGGTGCGTATTCGTATCTGGCAGTACGCAGGGATGGCGTGATCGTTCACGGAGCAGAGCCTGAGTTCGAGGACGCCACGGCGGTTGCCCCAAGCTTTGAGGCTCTGCTCGATTCGATAGCCCGCGGACCAGCGGACGGTCAAGAACCCGTTGAGCGGCTAGTTTTCGGCCATGAAAGAGCGTGACTAGGCTGAGGCCATGTCGTTGACCCTGGAACCCATGACTCCGGACCGGTTCGTGTCGTGGAACGAGCACCAGATCACTGCTTTCGCGCAAGACAAGATCGACGCCGGCAACTGGCCCGAAGAGGGCGCGATCGAACGCTCCGCCAAGGAGAATGCCGAGTTGCTGCCGAAGGGCCTCGAAACGCCAGGACACGATCTGTTCGCCGCGATGGTCGACGGTCGCGAGGTGGGCACGTTGTGGTTGTTCACCGATCCGGCCCTGTCGCCCCCTGAGACCTTCATCTACGACATCGAGGTCGAGCCGGGTGAGCGCGGGAGAGGGTTCGGTCGTGAGCTGCTGGAAGCGGCCGAAGGCTGGTGTGCCGATCACAGCATCGGCGTGCTGCGTTTGCATGTCTTCGGATTCAACAAGGTCGCGATCGGCCTGTACGAGTCGGCCGGCTTCGAGACGACCAATATCAGAATGGCCAAGCAGATCCGATGACGGCTGGATCGTACGGTCCCGAGGCATACGAGCGTTTCGTCGATGAAGCCCCGAAGCGCTCAGGACGCACCGCATTCGAACGCGATCGGGCTCGCGTCGTCCATTCGGCGGCACTGCGGCGGCTCTCTGCCAAGACCCAGGTCATGGGCGCGAGCTTCGACGACTTCGTCCGCAACCGGCTCACCCATTCGCTGGAGGTCGCGCAAGTGGCCCGCGAACTCGGCAAATCGCTGGGCTGCGATCCCGACATCGTCGATTCGGCGGCGCTGGCCCACGATCTCGGCCATCCGCCATTCGGCCACAACGGCGAGACGGCCCTCGATCAGGCCGCACAGTCATGCGGCGGATTCGAGGGCAACGCCCAAACCTTGCGGATCCTGAGCCGACTGGAGTCGAAAACCTTCGCGCCCGACGGGCGAAGCGTCGGACTCAACCTGACCCGGGCGACGTTGTCGGCGTGCGTCAAATATCCGTGGGCACGCGATGAAGGGGCGCTCGGCAGCGGCAAGTTCGGCGTGTATGTCGACGATCTGCCGATGTTCGACTGGCTTCGCGAGGGCGCCCCTGACCGGCGTCGGCCGATCGAGGCCCAAGTCATGGATCTGGCCGATGACATCGCCTACTCGGTTCACGATGTGGAGGACGGTGTGGTCGGCGGTTGGTTCGGCTTACGAACCGGGGAGCTCGATATCGCTGCGATCCACGCCGTCGCCCGTGACTGGTACGACCCTGAGGCGACCGACGCGAGACTCGATGCCGCACTCGACCGTCTACAGACGCTGCCTGAGTGGCCCACGACCTCATTCGACGGCAGCCGGGCCGCGCGGGCCGTCCTGAAGAGCCTGACCAGCGGGCTCATCGGACGCTTCGCGAGTGCCGCCGAGCAAGCGACGGTCGAGGTGTGGGGTCAAGGACCGTTGACCCGCTTCGGTGCGGACCTGGAAGTGCCTGGCGACACCCGCGACGAGATCACGGTGCTGAAGTCGATCGCGGCGCACTACGTCATGCGCTCAGATGACCGGGCCGAGCCGCTGGCCGACCAGCGTGAGCTGCTGCTGGCATTGGTCGAAGTGCTGGACGAGTCAGATGGCACGGAATTGGAAGCGGAGTTCGGTCAGGATTTCGCCCAAGCGCCCGATGACGCCGCACGGCGCAGGGTCGTCATCGACCAGGTCGCGAGCCTGACCGACGTCTCGGCACGTGCCTGGGGACAGCGCTTGCTCCACTAGCGGAGGTGGTGGAGGGGCCGACTACGATTCACCACATGGCCGGGCGCATCAAGGACGAGGACATCCAACTCGTCCGTGAGCGCACACGCATCGATGAGGTCATCGAGCAGTACGTGACGCTCAAGAACGCCGGTGGCGGTTCCCGCAAGGGTTTGTGTCCGTTCCACGACGAGAAGTCGCCGTCGTTCAATGTCCGCCCCTCGGTCGGTTCCTATCACTGCTTCGGCTGCGGTGCCGGCGGCGATGTCTTCAAGTTCGTCATGGAGATCGAAGGGCTCAGCTTCGTCGAGACGATCGAACGTCTTGCCGCCAAGGCCGGTATCACCCTGCGTTACGAAGAGGGCGGGGCGCCCGGGCCGCGTCGCGATCCCAACCAGCGTCCGAGACTGCTGGCAGCGCACCGCGAGGCGGGGGAGTTCTACGCTCAGGTACTGCTGTCGGGTCAGGACGCCCAAGTCGGTCGCCAGTTCGTCAAGGACCGGGGCTTCGACCAGGCCGCGGCCGAGAAGTTCGGTATGGGATTCGCACCGCGCGGGGGAGAGCAGTTGGTCGCCCACCTACGTGGCAAGGGATTCACCGAGGACGAATTGCTGGTCGGCGGGCTCGCATCGCGCGGTACCCGCGGACTGTACGACCGATTTCGCGGACGGCTGCTGTGGCCCATCCGCGAGATGACCGGCGAGATCATCGGCTTCGGTGCTCGCCGCATGTTCGACGACGACCGGGTCGAGGCCAAATACCTCAACACGTCAGAGACGCCGATCTACAAGAAGTCACAGGTGCTGTACGGACTCGATCTGGCCCGACGCTCCATCTCGTCGTCGAGCCAGGCCGTCATCGTCGAGGGCTACACCGACGTCATGGCATGCCACGAGGCCGGTGTCACGACGGCGGTCGCGACCTGCGGCACGGCATTCGGTGAGGATCACGCCCGCGTCATGCGCCGGCTGATGCTCGACGACCAGGCGTTTCACGGCGAGGTCATCTTCACATTCGACGGCGACGAGGCCGGCCAACGCGCGGCGCTCAAGACGTTCAGCGGCGATCAACAGTTCGTCGCACAGACGTATGTCGCGGTGGAACCTCGAGGCATGGACCCGTGCGATCTGCGACTGGCCGATGGCGATGCAGCCGTTCGCGATCTCGTCTCCTCACGCATCCCGCTGTACCGGTTCGTGCTCGACAACATGCTGGGCAAGTACGATCTCGACCGCGGCGATCAGCGGGTCGATGCCGTCCGTGAAGCAGTCGGGCTCGCCTCGGCGATCCGCGACAAGTCCAAAGTCGACGAGCTACTGCGGGAGATCTCCGGACGCATCGGCGTCGACGTCGACCAGGTCCGTGCGGCGCACCGTCGCCGAGTCGCGAATCCGCCCAAGGTCACCGCACCCCGCGGAGGGCTGTCCGCGCCTGCTGAGCCGGAGGCGCCGGCGATGCCGTCACCCGCGGTCAACTTCGGTCTCCCGCAGTTCGCGGACGAGCGGGAGGCGCTCAAGGCCATCGTGCAGCATCCTCATATCGCGGCACGTTTCGCCGAGAACCTCAGCGACGAGGATTTCATGCACCCGATCTCCAAAGGGATCTGGGCGCACATCGAGGCGGCGTCGTGGCCCGAGAAGACCGATCCGACCTGGTTGCCCAGACTCGCAGACTCCGTGACCGACGAGGATTCCAAACGGATCCTGTCGATCGCCGCGGTCGAACCGATGCGTGCGCGGGAAGCCAACACCGCAGCCGTCGTGGGGTCGATCTTGATGCGATTGCAGCTGCTCACCCTCGGGCGGCGCATCGCCGACGTGAAGTCGAAGTTGCAGCGCACCAATCCGATCGATGAGGCCGAGACCTACAACGGCATGTTCGGTGAGCTCATGGCGCTGGAGCAGCAGTTCCGTGAGTTGCGCGATAGGTCACTCAGCGCCGAAGTCCCCAGCTGACGATCCGCCGACGGTGATCCACAGAACCGACCAGGCCGGATACTGCGACACGTCGGGTGATCGAACCTGGAGGAATGGATCGATTCCTTCGTGACCTGATGGCAATGCGGCCGCTACCGGCCCATGAAGAGCGCACCCTGGCGCGCCGGGCCCGCGAGGGGGACCTGGAGGCCCGTGGAGAGCTCATCATTGCCGGAATGAGGGCCGTGGTCATGCGCGCGATTCTGCTGGGTCTGCGGGGTGAGGAACTGCGCGATGCCGTTCAGTCGGGGGCTGTCGGGCTGATCCGTGCGGTCGACCGTTTCGATCCGGATCGTGGGGCCCGTCTCGCGACGTACGCCTGGCGGTGGATCGGTGCCGAGATGCGTCGCATCGAACGTCCCGAAGTGCCTCTCGGCTCCCTCGAACCGATTGTCGAGGGATTCGAGGTGAGCGCAGCCGATCTCCTCGACGGACTGTCCGAGGAAGGGGCCGAAGTGCTCCGGATGCGATACGGAATCGGTGATTTCAACGGTTTTGAGATGTCGCGGCCTGCTATCGCGGCCCGGCTCGGAATCAGTGCGAGTCGGGTCCGGACGATTGAGGAGCAGGCGGTGAGACAAGTCCGTCAGAGGCTTGCTAGAGTTCTCTACTGTGTTCCTCCGCAGGGTGGAACCCATCCCCAATAGCTCAATTGGCAGAGCATTCGACTGTTAATCGGAGGGTTCTTGGTTCGAGTCCAAGTTGGGGAGCAGCACCCGGCAAAACCCCCGCTCCGGCGGGGGTTTTGCTGTTTCCACCTGAGCTGACTGGAACAAAGTTACACGGAAATTACACGTTTATTCCGTGACCGGTAGTGCTGTCGGGTGACCTCCTGCCCCTTCTTTGGCCCGCCTACGGATGCCTCCGATTTCCTCCAAGAGGTCGGAAACCTATCCCGCGGGCCGATCGATGATCTGACGGGCCCGGACAACCCCTTGCCGACGAGTGCGCGAACGCCACCGTGTCTGCCGACGTCGCGAACATGGCCCTGGACGCGGCCCGCCGCCAAGGCATCGACGTCGACGAGCTGTTACGTGCTGCCGGCATCAACGCGTCTTCGCTGGGCTCTCCACTGTCGCGCGTGACGAGCGACCAGGCGAGCGCCGTACTGCGACACACGTGGGACCTGACCGGCGACGAGCTGTTCGGCCTCGGGCGCGAGCCGATGCCGCGGGGCAGCTTTCGGATGGTGGCCTTCACGCTCGTCAACGCCGTCGAACTCGGGTTTAGAGGAGGGCACGTCGATCACCGACATCAAGCAGGACGTCCTGAGAGACGTCGCGATCACCAGCCTCGTCGCCGGTGACGAAACGGTCGCCGACCTGTCTACGCGCCTCGGTGGTGGACCGGAAGCACGCCGAGGGACTACAGGCGCCTGAAGACGGCTGACCAAGCGGTGCCCAGCTGCGCACTCGCGTTCAATCAGCGGAATTGCACCTTCCGTAACGTCATGTGGTGAAGTGGATGTAACCCGTCCACCGAGGAAGGCCCCGCACATGTTCTCGTCCTTCGTCCCTCCGCGCCAAGTCGCGATCGGGGGTGCCGCCGCCTTCGTCGGCACCACGCCGCGGGCGATCCGTCACTACCACCAGATAGGCCTGCTCCCGGAGCCCGAGCGGGGGAGCGATGATCGACGCCGGTACGGCTACGACGAGATGATCCGGCTGCTGTGGATCCGACGGATGGCCGACGCCGGCATTGCCCTCGACGACATCCGCGATGCCTTCGCGGACGCGGCCGGCGCCGCCGACAGCGCCGTCAGCGACGTCGCGCGCATCCTGGACCGGCTGGAGGGGGCCCTCGTTGCCCGGCAGGCCGAGCTCGAGCAGCAGCGGACCGCCGTGCAGCGTATGCGTGCGCAGGGCAGCAGGTTGGGTCTGCTCTCCGATGTCGTGAGCGACCGCCTCGTAGGCCTGCCAGAGGGCGCCCTGCGGCAGGACGACCTGGACACCCTGCTCGTGACCGAGCGGATCTTCGGCGGGCTCGGCGCGTCCGTCCAGGCGTCGCGCTTCATCGCACTGGCCACCCACCCGGACCTGCGGGAGGACTCTGACCGGGTCGACGCCGCCGAAGAGGCGCTCGACGACACGGTTGCCGTCGACGACCCCCGCGTAGCGGAGGTGGCCGCCGAACGGCACGCCTTCGAGACCGCACTCCGCGCGGTGATCGAGAGCTCTGGCCTGGCGCAGGCCGACGACGAGCGGTTCGAAGCCTGGGACGAGCTGCACCCCGATCCCTCCGACGACGGGGCCGCCGCCGGTTCAGCATGCGGGTCAACGAGCCTCGCCGAGGCTGTCCGGATGATGCCCTACGACTTCTCGCCTGCACGCCTGCGGTGCATGGAGCTGGCCCTGGAGCTCGACATATCCAGCACGACGTGAATCACCGGCGTCTCCTCGACGCCGTTCGACCGTCGCTGCTTCGCCGTGAGGGGCGATGTAGGGGATGGGCGGCGACGCAGCGTTCGGACCTTGGCCACGTTCGAGATCGACCTGCCAGACACGGATCGGCGGTCCTCAGCGCGTGCCGAACGTGACGCCGGTGAGCTCCTCGGACCGTCGCCACAGGGCCGCGCCGAGCACCGGATCGGTGCTGGTCGGTGGCGGCGTGGTGACGATGGGCCGTCCATGGGTTCTGCGATGAGGACCGAGGTAGGTCCCGCCGGTCACGGTGGGGTCGAGTGCGGCCATGACCAAGGGCAGCGCGCCGCGGTGCTTGCCCTGGGCGAAACCGGCACCGATCGAGAAGACGGCTCGCACAGGGACCGATGCGCCGCCGATGCCGGGTCGGCGGGGAGTCATCTGTTCGAGGGCCCCACCGGGGTGGGCGATGATCGACGACGTGCCGCTGCCCGACAGCCGAAGCCGTCGATCAAGCTCGAAGCCGAAGATCTCGGTGGCGTGCTTGGACTGCGCGTACGCGCGTCGGGGGTGGAAGTCCGACTCGCTGAGGAGATCGTCTGGATCGAACGGGATCATGCCTGTGATGTAGCTCCCCGTTGAGACGACCCTGCTGCCAGGCGTGGCCTCCAGCAGGGGTAGTGCGGCACCGATCAGCGCGAAGTGGCCGAGGTGGTTGGTACCCACCGCGAGCTCGTGCCCCTGCACCGTCGTCATCCGCTGCTTGCCGACAGAGATGACTCCCGCATTCGCGATCAAGCCATCCAGGCGTGGGCGTCCGGCGAGCGCGGCTGCTGCGTCTCGCACCGAATCCAGGTCGGACAGGTCGACGGCCATGTCGGTCAGCTGTGCTGTCGGCACGCGCCGGCGTATCTCGCGCTTAGCCGTCTCGATCCGGGTGGCGCTGCGGCCCATCAGGATGACCTCAGACCCGGTCGCTGCGAGCTTCTCGGCGAGGAAGTAGCCGATGCCCGCTGTGGCACCCGTGACCGCGAACACCGACCCGACTTGAGTGGCGCTCTGATCGTCGTTGCTCATGGGGTCACGCCTTTCCGCGGCGACGGGCGGCAACGCCCAGACCGACGATCCACGCGCCGGCGGCGACACAGATCCACGCGAAGATGTCGCCGATGCGGTTGTACACCGCGCGGGAGCCCTCG
Organism: Aeromicrobium sp. P5_D10; assembly: GCF_054049535.1. Taxonomy (NCBI): domain Bacteria; kingdom Bacillati; phylum Actinomycetota; class Actinomycetes; order Propionibacteriales; family Nocardioidaceae; genus Aeromicrobium; species Aeromicrobium sp. P5_D10. The sequence continues at coordinate 168,100 of NZ_JBFUME010000004.1, read as the reverse complement.
GTCGGTACGTCGACCACCATCGTGAGAGCGGGTGTCGTGGCGTAGGCCTGGTCGGAGAGCACGCGTCCCTGGTAGTCCCAGGCGGCCGCCTGGCCGAACTCGCCTTGGCGGACGACTGAGTAGCCGTTCTCGACGGCGCGCAGGGCTGCCTTCTGGCTGTGCGCCACGCCGACCTCGGCCCAGTCGCGGGCGGGTACGAGCATGATGTCGGCGTCCACGCGCGCCAAGGACACGAAGTCGGCGTCGAAGCAGGTTACCGTCGCGAGGCGGCCGTACGGGGTGTCGACCACCTCCACCGTGCCCGGACCCGCCGGATAGTGCTCGAGGCCGGGAATGGGGTGGGCCTTGTCGTACGACCTCACCAGCTCGCCAGTGGGGTCGAACAGGCGGGTGACGTTGCGGGAGTACGGCGCCTTGGGGAGGTGCACGTACTCGGCCACCTGGAGATAGATCTGCTCCTCCCGGGCTAGCTCGGCGGCTTCGGCGAGGAAGGCATCCTCACCCGCGGCGGTCACGTTCGCCGCCTGCTCCGACCAGAACACGATCTTCGCGCCGCCCTGGGCGGCCTGGCGGGTACGGTCCAGCAGGTCGCGGTTCACCGGCTCGAAGGCGATGGCCGCAGCGGCTGGGTCGGTGCGGGAGAGAGACTGCTCCTGTGGCTCGCCGCCCAGGGCACCAAAGGTCATGCCGGTGGCCTCTTGGCTCGGGCTGAGCCCCACGATTCGCACCGTGGGGGAGTCGGGTGGGAACCATGCGAGGCGCAGCCCTCCGCCCAGCAGTGTCACCAGGAGCACGGCACCGAGGACGCCGGTACTTGACGCGTGGGCGCGACCGGCAGACGGGTCAGCCCACACGCGGTTGACGACGGTGGCGATCCAGGCGAATAGGAATCCGATGACGTACGGCCCCGTCACGGAGATCAGCTGCAGGAGGGGCAAGTTGGCGTGCTGGGTCGAGGCCAGCAGGCCGATCGACGTCCCGAACGGGCTGATCGACCCGATGAGGAACTGCACACCGACCACCAGGAGCGGGAAGAGGAGCAGTGCGGTCCGGGAGCCCAGGTGCGCGAACAGCACCCGGTCCACCGCGAACGGCACCGCGACCAGCGACCCCAGTGCGACCGCGCCGACGGCGGTCGTGGGATTCATCGGCACGGCGACGGTGTACACCCAGAAGAAGATTCCTGCGATCGACACCAGCCAGACGAGGATGATGGCGACGATCGGCCTGGTCGTCCGGCTGAACCGGAGCAGGAAGATCATGTACAGCCACGCCGCCAGACTGATGTCGAGACGACCGTGCACGGCGAACAACGACAGAACTGTGCCCACACCGAGCCAGAGCAGCCGTAAGCGATTCGCGGAGGCGTGAGGTTCGGGGGCAGAGCCGGTGGTGCCGGCTGGGGCGGATGCAAAGGTGGTCATCAGGGGCCTTTCAGGCGGGGCTGGTGTGGAACTGAGACAGGAATGCGCGTCACGACGGGCGCATTGCGTCCGCGTAGAGGTCGTCGAGGACGTCGGCGTACTTGCGGTTGATCTCGGCACGACGCAGCTTCATGGTCGGCGTGAGCTCGCCGCCCAGCATCGAGAAGTCGTTCGGCAGGATGACGAACTTCTTGATCTGGCTAGCCTTGCTGTACCCGGCGTTGACCCGGTCCAGGTCGGCCTGGATGAGGGCTCGCACGTCGGGGTGGCTCGCGAGGTCGTCGGCAGCGCCATCCAGCCCCACGGCCTGCCCCAGGTGTCCTAGCTCGTCAGGATCGAGGGTGACCAGGGCAACCGGGTAGGGTCGGCGGTCGCCATGCATGACAGCGTGCGAGATCCACCGCGACTGGCGCAGATCGTTCTCGAGATTGGCGGGGCTGAGGTTCTTCCCACCAGCGGTGATGATGATGTCCTTCTTGCGGCCGGTGATCGTCAAGTAGCCGTCGTCGTCCAGCCGGCCCAGGTCGCCGGTGTGGAGCCAGCCGTCACGCAGGGTCTCCTGTGTCGCCTCGGGATTGTTCAGGTACCCCGCGAACACATTGGCCCCGCGTGCGCAGATCTCGCCGTCATCCGCGATCCGCAGCTCGACCCCGGCCATCGCCGTGCCGACGGTGCCAAATCGGGGCAGGTGCTTCGGGGTGAACGACAGGGCGGCGGTGGCCTCGGTCATCCCGAAGCCCTCGACGATCGGGATGCCGGCCCCGTGGAAGAACTCGAGGACGTCGTGGGAGATCGGGGCCGCCCCGGTCAGGCACGCGCGGATCTCCCCGCCCAGGACGGCTCGCACCCGGCGGAAAACGAGCGCGTCGGCCAGCCGCACCTGCAGCGCAAGCAGCCCGGTGATCGGCCGGCCGGCCTGGAGGGCCGCGGCCCTGCGTCGTCCGACCGTCAGCGACCAGTCGAACACGGCCCGCTTCGGCCGCGAGGCGTCAGCAGCGCCGGCCGTCGCCGTGGCGTGGATCTTCTCGAAGATGCGTGGGACTGACGGCAGAAAGGTCGGGCGGACCTCGGACAGCTCTTCGATGACGTTGCTGATGTCCCCGCCGAAGTAGGCCACGGTGGCACCTGTCTGCACCGCGGTCATCTGGACCATGCGTGCGAACACGTGGGCGAGTGGTAGGAACAGGTAGACCGTGTCGCTGGCGTCGATGAGGTCTGCCGCGGCCACCGCGTCGATCGTCGACGTCAGGTTCTGGTGGGTCAACAGGCAGCCCTTCGGCCGGCCCGTCGTCCCGGACGTGTACATCACCGTCGACACGGACCCTGGTTCGACGGCGGCGGCCCGCTCGGCGAGCTGGTCGTCACTCGTCGTCGTCCCGGTGGTCCGCAGCCCCTCGAGGGTCGGTGCCAGAGGTGCTCGGGGATCGTCGTCGATCAGGTAGCGGTGCTCGAGGTCCGGCAACTCGCCGGCGACGGCGTCGACCTTGGCCATCATCTCGGCGTTTTCGCACACGATCCATGTGGCACCGGAGTCGGCGACGATCCACCGGATCTCGTCGGGGCTGCTCGTGGGATAGACCGGGACGACGACACCGCCGGCGCGAAGGATCGCGTGGTCGACGATCGTCCACTCCGGACGGGTCTGGGATAGGACGCACACGCGATCGCCTGGCTGCAGCCCGTTGGCGATCAGACCGCGCGTTGTCGCGGTCGTCTCGGCCTCGAGGTCGGCATACGTTCGTTCATGCCACTCGCCGTTCCGCTTGAAGCGGATCGCCACGTGGTGCGGGTACGTCTGTGTGGCGGTCTGCAAGTGAGCGACGAGGGTCGTCGGCACAGATTCCGAGCTCATGGAGGTTCCTTTCCGCACCGGCCCTGTCGTCCCGATGACGTCGTAGAACGACGCTAAGGCCGTCTCCAAGCTGTGCCAGTGACCCCGGCTCGCAGGATCCTTGACCGCCACGTCCACCATGGATGCCCCATGATGGGGCCATGCCCGGAGAACTCCACGTGGACGAGTGCACGACCGCGACGGTGCCTGCCGACGTCGCGAACGCGGCCCTGGACGCGGCCCGCCGCCGCGGCATCGACGTCGACGAGCTGCTGCGTGCCGCCGGCATCAGCGCGTCGGTGCTGGGCTCTGCGCTGTCACGGGTGACGAGCGACCAGGCGAGTGCCGTGCTGCGCCGCATGTGGGACCTGACCGACGACGAGCTGTTCGGCCTCGGGCGTGAGCCGATGCCGCGGGGCAGCTTCCGGATGGTGGCCTTCACCCTCGTCAACGCCGTCGACCTCGGCTCGGTGCTCGCGCGGATGGCCGAGTTCGGGGAGTTCCTGCCGGGGCACCCTGGGGTGCGCGTGCGGCTCGACGGCGACACGTGCCGTGTGGCGGTGGAGGTGGAGCCGATCGACGACGATCCGGAGTTCCTCGTCGACTTTCTGCTCACGACCGTCCATCGATTCCTCGGCTGGATGGTGGGCCAGCGCATCCCGTTGGTGCATGTCGAAGTTCCCTACCGTCTGTCCGGATCAGCGCGGAGCCACGATGTCGTCTTCGGGGCCCCGGTGCTCACGTCCTCGCACGGAGCTGCACTGACCTTCAGCAGTGCGCTGCTCTCGGCTCCCGTGATTCGGAGCGAGGCCGAGATGATCGACTACATGGATCGAGCCCCCGACGACATCGTCCGCGTGCGTGACTACGGCAGCACGACGGGCGACCGGGTGCGACGGATCCTGGAGCACGGTCTGCGGGGTGACTGGCCGTCGCCCGACGAGATCGCGGCCCGCCTCACGACGAGCCCGCAGAACCTGCGAAGGCAGCTGCGGGACGAAGGCACGTCGATCACCGACATCAAGCAGGACGTCCTGAGGGATGCCGCGATCACCAGTCTCGTCACTGGCGACGAGACGGTTGCCGACCTCTCGTCGCGTCTCGGCTTCTCCGAGCCGAGCGCCTTCCACCGCGCCTTTCGGCGGTGGACGGGAAGCACGCCGAGGGACTACAGGCGCCCCGGTGCTGACTGACGTCGAGCGACGGGCCGTCAGTCAGCGGGGTGCCATGCGCAGCGCGCCGTCCATCCTGACGACCTCGCCGTTGATGTAGTCGTGCGCGATGAGTTGGGTGACCAGGAGGGCGAACTCGTCGGGCCGTCCGAGGCGTTGCGGGAACGGGACACCTGCTGCGAGACCGGCGCGAACCTCCTCGCCGACAGTGGCGAGCATCGGGGTCTCGACAATGCCGGGCGCGATGGTGTTGACGCGGATGCCGTGCTGGGCGAGGTCTCGGGCCGCCGGGAGGGTCATCGACACCACGCCGCCCTTCGAGGAGGCGTAAGCGGTCTGTCCGATCTGACCGTCGTAGGCGGCGATCGAGGCCGTGTTGATGATGACGCCGCGCTGGCCATGATTGAGCTCGGCGTTGCGCGCGATCTCCTCTGCTGCCAGCGCCATCACCGTGAAGGTGCCGACCAGGTTCACCGTCACCACTTTCGCGAACAGGTGGAGGTCGTGGACACCGGCTCGTCCGACGACGCGCGCCGAGGGACCGATGCCGGCGCAGTTCACGGCGATACGCAGCGGGGCCGCTTCTGCGGCCACGGCGACCGCGTGGCGCACCTGGGTGCCGTCGGTGACGTCGGTCGGGACGTAGACCACGCCCTCGACCGGGTCGACGCCGTCGAAGGAGAGGTCCATTGCGACGACGTGTGCCCCGGCCTCGGCGAGGGCTCGTGCGGTCGCCGCGCCGAGCCCGGACGCTGCGCCGGTGACGATCGCGGAGGTGCTGTGGATGTCCATGTAGTTCTCCTAGGTGTGTGGGTGTGAACGGGAGTGATTCAACGGATGAGAAAGAACCGTTGCCAATAGATGGTAGTGCATGTAATTTTGTACACATGGACTCGAAGAGTGCGGACGACGTCGTGACACAACCGGAGGTGCCTGTGGTCGAAGCCTTCAGTGAGACGTACGCCGAGGCGCGTCGCCGGTTCCTGGACCTGGTGACCGAGCGGGGCGCTCGCCTCAAGTCTGTGGTGCACCCGACCGAGCGAGGGGCCGAGGGCGAAGAACTGGCGATCGACGTGGCCACGTTCGGCGATCCCGAGGCCACCAGGACGCTGTTGATCGTCTCGGGCACCCACGGCCAGGAGGGCTTTCTCGGCTCGGCGCTGCAGCTCGCGTGGCTCAACGATCTCGAGATTCCAGATGGCGTCAACGTGGTGGCGCTGCATGCCCTGAACCCCTGGGGCTACTCGCACCACTCACGCACTGACGAGGCCAACATCGACCTCAACCGGAACTTCGTTGACCACGGGACCGCTTTTGCGCGCAACGACCTCTACCGCGAGCTGTTCCCGTCGCTCTGCCCCGAGGACTGGACCGAGGAGGCGAGCGACTGGGGCCCGGTACTGGACGAGATGGTGCAGGCGCACGGTCCGCAGCAGATGATCACCGCCTTGTCGGGCGGTCAGGCTGTCGAGCCGACCGGCATCACCTATGTCGGCGACCGTCCCGCCTGGTCGCACACGGTCGTCGCCGAGCTACTCCCTCGCGTGCTGGCCCGTGCCGAGAAGGTGGCCTTCATCGAGTGGCACACCGGCATCGGCGCGTGGGGCGAGCTCGCCCATATCTGCAGCCTGCCGGTTGACTCGGACGGGTACGAGCGGGTTGTCGACTGGCTGGGGGAGTCGGCCCGGACCAGCTTCTCGTCGTCCGCCGCGATGTCGGAGGGACACACCCCGTCGTACACGGGATTCTTCTCGGCGTGGCTGCCGAGCACCGCCCCTTGGGCGGAATGGGCTGGTCTCCTGATTGAGGTCGGCACCTATGACAATTTGACGGTGCTCAACACCGTGCGCCTCGACCGATGGCTGAAGTACGCTACCGGGAGTACCTATACCTCGCGCGAGGCGATGTTGGACCTGATGATGGAGGGTCTCAACCCGGAATCGCCGACCTGGCGCGAGGCAGCCATGACCAACGGGCTCGACGCCCAGACACGCGTGCTGAAGGGACTGGCCGAGTGGTGACCGACTCGGTGGTGACAGAACGACGCTTCGAGCACATGAACGACCTCCTCGTCGACGCGCTGCGGACGCACGCGGACAGGACGCTCGTCGTCGAGTCCGACGGCGCGAGTTGGACCGGGGCACAGCTCGAGGTCGCGATGGCCCGATGCGCCGCGGTGCTGGAGGAACTGGGGCTTCGGGCCGGCGACCGGGTCGCGCTGTTGTCCGGCAACCGTATCGAGGTGCTCTTCGTCCAGCAGGCCGTCGCCGCGCTGGGCGGTGTCTTCGTGCCCCTGCATCCGCTCGGCAGCCCGGTCGATTTCGCGCACATCCTCCTCGACGCCGCAGCTACCCATGTGGTCGTCGACGCTCGGCGGATGGACGAGATTGCCAAGGCCGTCGAGATCGCTGGCAGCAACGCTCGGGTGCTCCGCATCGGTGGCGGCGAGTCCGACGACCTGCGGGTGCTCATGGCGGCTCAGAGCGCAACGGTGCTCGAGCCTCGTCCCACCGATCTCGAGGACATCTGCCGGATCGTCTACACCGGCGGCACCACGGGTGTGCCCAAGGCGGCCCAGATCAGCTACCGGAGCATGTCGGCGATGTACGGCATCCTGCTCGAGGAGTGGCAGTGGCCCGAGGAAGTCCGCAACCTGCTGGTCGCCCCGCTCAGCCATGCCGGCGGCATCAACTTCGTGCCGACGATCGCACGGGGTGGCACCCTCTACGTCGAGCAGTCGTTCGAGGCGGGCGAATTCCTCGCCCTCGTCGAGCGGTATCGGATCACGTGCGCCCTGCTCGTCCCGACGATGATCGCCGCGATCCTCGACCACCCGAAGCTGGACGAGCACGACACCTCCAGCCTTTCCACGATCTTCTATGGTGCCTCGCCGATCTCGCCGCAGCGGCTCAGGGAAGCCATCGCCCGGTTTGGGCAGATATTCTTCCAGTTCTACGGCCAGGCCGAAGCGCCGACCACTGTCTGCGTCATGAGGCGCGAAGAGCACGACGTGACGTCCGACGCCCGCATGGCGTCGTGCGGGCGGCCAGTCGCAGACGTCGAGGTGCGATTGGTGGACGACCAGGACGTCGACGTGCCCGACGGGCAGCCCGGGGAGCTCTGCGTCCGGGGCCCCCTCCTGATGAGCGGCTACCTGAACCGCCCCGAGGAGACGGCTGAGGCGATGCGGGGTGGTTGGGTGCGCACCGGTGATGTAGCCGTGCGTGACCCCGACGGCTTCTTGCGCATCGTGGACCGTGCGAAGGACCTCGTCATCACCGGGGGGTTCAACGTCTACCCCCGCAACGTAGAGGACGCGCTCGAAGAACATCCCGCGGTGGCCGGCGCATCGGCCTTCGGTGTCCCAGACGACTACTGGGGCGAAATCCTCGTTGCCGTGGTCGAGCTGCGCGACTCCAGCGTCACGACCGACCAGCTCAAGGCGCACGTTCGCGCGCTGAAGGGGTCGGTGCAGACGCCGAAGCGCATAGACATCGTCGAACGCATCCCGCTGACGCAGGTCGGCAAGCGTGACAAGAAGGCGCTGCGCGGCGCCTTTCTCGAGCAGCAACAGGCCACGATGAACGAAGGAATATGATGAGCGCCACGAACGGGCTGCGCGAGCAGCTCACCCGGTTGATGGAAGAGCGTCACGTACCCGGCCTCCAGGCGGTGGTGCTGCGCGATGGCAAGGTCGTGGCGTCGGAGGTGCTTGGAACCGCCAACCTCGAGCACGACGTCGCGGTGACGCCCGAGTCGGTGTTCTCCATCAACTCGATGGCCAAGGCGTTCACCGGGGTCGCGTTGATGCAGCTGGTCGAGTCGGGCGACCTCGACCTTGACGCGCCGGTGTCGCGCTACCTCGATTCTCTGCCCGAAGCCTGGCAGCCGATCACGATCCGACAGCTCGCTACCCTCACGTCGGGAGTGCCGGAGATCATGGCCTACGGCGCGGACAACTCCGTCGGACTGATCGCGGCGGACGAGGAGGCAGCCTGGGCTGTCGCCTACGACGCGCCCATGGAGTTCGAGCCCGGCCACGGCTACAACTACGTGCAGACCAACTACGCCCTGCTCGGCAAGGTCATCGACCGCCTTGCCGGCAAGCCGTTCGTTGACTTCATCATCGAGCGACAGTTCGACGTGGCAGGCATGACGCACACGCGGTACGCCAACGACCTGGACCTCATCTCGCATCGCGCCGACACCTACATGAGCCTGGACGCCGCCGGTGAGCCCACGGGCAGGATGGACAAAAGCCGTCTGGACTGGCCGCACGTCCTGCGCACCGCGGCTGGACTCCACAGCACCGCTGAGGACCTGGCCGCCTGGATGTCTGCTCTCGAGGGAGGTGCGCTGCTCTCGGGAGCAAGTCTCGACATCCTGTGGTCCCCGAACCCCAGCCACGACGGGGGGCCTGGCATGTGGGGCATCGGCTGGCTCGTCTTCGAGCGACCCCAGGGGCTCGTGCCAGCCCCCGGCGGTGGGGGGAAAGCGCAGATCGCCCGCTATCCCGACGGGCTGACGATCATCGTGCTCACCAATCTGCTCGGCGCGTTCCCTGAACACGTGTCGGTGGCTTACGGCAATCCGATCGACCTCGTCTACATGGACGACCTGATCCCCTTCTGCCCATGACGACACAGCAGAACGGATAGGCTGACGTGGTGGACTTGGATCGCGACCTCATTGAGGCCACGCAACGAGAATTCGAGCGTCGTGGCATCCGCGCGCATCACGAGCTTGCTGTGACCCTCGAGGTCGAGCGCATCAATCGTCTCGTCCAGGCAGCTGCGCAGCCGGCGCTCACCGCCGTGAACCTGACGTTCGCCGGCTGGCAGGCTCTGACGGCGCTCAGCTTCCACCCGGCCAAGCAGATGCCCACGGCCAAGCTGGCCGTGCGCGTCGCTGCCCATCCGACCACGATCACCCGGACTGTCGATCGTCTCGAGCGCGACAAGCTGGTCCGGCGATCTCAGGGCAGCGATCGGAGGGTCACGGTCGTGACTCTTCTTCCCGCGGGCGAAGACGCCCAGCAGTCCATGGCGACCGCACTGGACGCCAATGAATGGGGCATCGGCGGTGTCCCTCCGGAGCTGCTCACTGACCTCGCAGCAAAGCTGCGTGAGGTTCGTGTGCTCGTGGAGGAGCGCATCGCCAGCACCGACTGAGCCCATGGGGCAGCCGGTGCGTCCGGGCTCCGCACGACGACTATTCGTGGTCCCTCCGCGCTCTGCCTCTGTATGCGTGGACGGCGCCCACATCCTCGCGGGGGAACTCGCCATGTTCCTCGGCTTGCCCCAGGGAGACGCCTGGGGGATCGAGTGGACAGAGTGAGACGTCATGCTGAACCGCCCCGGCGGAGCTCCTCTGCCGCGAGCAGGTCTACGAGCTCTTCGTACCCGTAGAGACTGGCGAGATCCTTGGGCGTGAGTCCTGCGTGTGTCCGTAACGACAACGAGGCCCCTGCCTCGAGGAGTACCTGAGCCGATGCGGTGTGGCCGTGCCACACCGCATCGTGGAGCGCGGTGAGTCCGTTGTAGGGCCCCTGCGCGTCGATGTCTGCCGTGGGTGCACTCGGTCGCGGCGACAGCAGGCAGCGAAGGACATCATCGAGCCCGAAGTAGGCGGCGTCGTGAACAGCTGTGCCTCTCATGAGTCCGATGGTGCGACGCGGGTCCGCGCCAGCGGCGAGGAGGAGCTCCACGACGTCCACATGACCTTCGCGGGTGGCGACGCCCAGAGGTGTGTAGTCGTCATCGAAGCCACCCACGATCGGGTGGCGCTCGTTCAGCACTGCGCCACCTGCGATGAGCTGCTCGACTGTGGCAAGGTCGCCCGCCTTCGCGGCCGCAAACAGAGAGAGGGAGGCCACCGTTCGGGCGTTGGTGGCGTCGTGGTCCCGGATGAGACCCGCGATGGCCTCCCGGCCATCCTCATGAGCGAGTTCAGCTGCTGTCTGGTGCCAGTGGTTCATCACGTCGGTTCGAGCTCCGCGGCGCAGGAGCACCCGGACGGCTTCCGGCTGCTTCTGCAAAACAGCGTCCATGAGCGCAGTGTTGCCTAGGGACGGAGACTGCTGATCGATGAAGGCGCCATGATCGAGCAGCAGCGACACCACATCGCCATTGCCACCCTGGGCGGCTTTGTGAAGGGCTGTGGCGCCCATCTGTCGTTCCACCCTCAGGGGGTCGGCGCCGGCCGTCAGGAGGATCGCGACGAGCTGTGCGTTTCCCCGGGCAGAGGCGACCATCAGGGCGGTCAGTCCGTCGGCCAGGGCCTGGTTGACGTCGGCCCCGGAGCGGAGAAGCTCGACAACGTCGGAGAGGTCTTCCCGTCGAACAGCCTGGTCAAGGTTCGTCATCGTTCGTCCTTCTCTTCGGTGCGATAGTGGGGGGTGCATTGCCATTCGATATCGGCCAGGAACGTGATGATCTCAGCCGTCACTCTTTCGGCCGCTTCGTGCTGCGGCCAGTGGCCGACGCCCTCGAGGCGGATCACGTCCACGAGCCCAGGTGCATGTGGACGCAGCTGTTCCACCGTGGGCGGGTCGGGGTGGAACAGCTGGCAGAGGCCGTCTTCAGCTCCCCAGATGTAGAGCGACGGCTGCCGGATCGGTACTCCCTTGAACGCTGACATCTGCTCGAAGGTGACGTCGGACGCTCGGTAGTAGTTCAGGCCGCTGGCGAAGCCGCTCTTCTGGAATGCGGCGATGGAGCTCGACACGTACGAGGGATCGGCCCAGGATGGGACGCTGACCGGTGCCGGTCGCAGCATCCCTCGGGACGCGTCGACAGGATCCCATCCTTCGCCCGCCGCAGGGCTTCCCGACATCCAGTGCAGCGCGCTGGGGATGGAGGCCGTCGCGGGTTCGAAGGCAAGGTGCCCATCAGGCTCCATCATGTCGAACGCGTAGTAGAGGTCTCCCAACCCATCGTTCTTCAGCTGACCCCAGGTACTCACTTCTCCGCGCGGCAGGAAGGGGATGCTCAGGCTGACCAGTCCACGGAACAGATCTGGACGAAGCACCATCGCGCGCTGCGCTACATCGGCGCCCCAGTCGTGGCCTACGAGTACAGCCTCAGGGATTTCCAACGCGTCCAGAACCGCGACGAGGTCTCCGACGGTGTGCAGAGCACTGTAGAGCTCGACACTGCTGGGGGAGTAGCTCGCACCGAACCCCCGCATGTCCAGAGCCACTGCTCTGTATCCCGCCTCCGCGACGCCGGCCATCTGGCTGAGCCAGGTCTCGCCCACATCTGGGAACCCGTGGGCGAACAGGACAGCAGGACCGTCTCCTTGATCAAGCACATGGAACGGGTGCCCATTTGCATTGACCTCCCCTCGGCGCAACGGCGGTGAATTTCTCGTTGATTCGCTCAACTGTGCTTCTCCATCTCTCTCGCGGTTATGAACGCGTCTCCGCGCGGGTTGCCACCCGGTGACGTCTTCGTAGCTGGTAACCTACTAATGGTAGTAACCATAACCTACTAAAGGTAACTTAATGACCACCCATCCCGCGCCGTCAACTCAGGAACCACCCAAGCGCCGCCTTTCGTGGCCCGATCGCCACCAGGATCTGCTGGAGAAGGGGCTGAATATCGTGCGGGAAGAGGGGGTGGATGCGCTGACGCTCGGCGTCCTGGCGCAGCAAGCGGGCGTGTCAAAGCCTGTTGTCTACGATCACTTCGAAACGCGTTCAGTGTTGTTGACCGCTTTGTACCGATGGATCGATGCCGAACGCAAACAGGCGTTCCAAGAGGGAATGGCGCGGGGCGACATCGCCTACGAGTCCACCGTCGACGCTCTTTCATCGACGTACATCAGGTGCGCGACCGATGCGAGCGGTGAGTTCTTCGCTATCGGGGCAGCCATGACCGGCAGCGAAGAACGAGCGCGCATCTATCGAGAGCTGGTCGACACAGGCGTCCGGATGTTTGAGGCTGTCCTGCGGCCACATGTCCGGCTACCTGATCTCGAACTGCAGCGTCTGTGCATTGCGCTGGTCGGCGCGGGCGAATCTCTGTCGACCTCGGTTCTCGAGGGCGCGACCACGGAGGATGACGCGATCGCGACGTACTCCCACCTGATCAGACAGGCCATGGGCCAGTCGCTCGCCCGCTAGGTGCGCTCGGCGGACGCCGGGTGACCCGTGGGGTCGGAAGGCGCGCCGATCACGGCCCTGATTCCGTGGTTGCGTAAGCGTGCCCCGGTGGGCCCGGCATGCCCGGGCAACGCCACGCTTCGACGTGCGCGCCATGTTGCCGCTGTGTAAAAAACAATGCTCTACCAACAAATGGCTTGCGGATAATTGGTAGTGCATGTAATTTTAGGCACACGCCAGAGCGATGAGCTCATGGCATCCAGCACAGCTCTTTCCGCCCTCACAGGGAGCGCACATGACTGCTCAGCGCCTGACGCTGTTCCTCGCGCGACGCCTCGGTGCGTTGCTCGTGATGGTGACGATCCTGTCTTTCGTCATCTACTCTCTGCTCTACATCGCGCCCGGCAGCCCGGTCGACATCCTCCTGGGTTCCCAGCCGCGCACGCCCGAGACCGTGCAGCTACTCAACGAGCGCTACCACCTCGACGAGCCGTTCCTGACGCAGTACTGGATCTGGGCGAAGGGGGCTCTGCACTTCGACTTCGGCACCTCGATCCAGACGACGCTTCCGGTCAAGGACGAGATCAGCTCACGGCTTTCTGTCTCGCTCTTCCTCGGCGTCTTCGCCTTCGCACTCACGATGATCATCGGTGTCGGGCTCGGGATGGTCGCGGCGCTGCGGCGCAAGACCGCGGTCGACCGCGGGATCGTCGGCGCCACCGTCGTCGCGCTGAGCACGCCAGCCTTCGTCAGCGGGGTGTTGCTGCTGTTCCTGTTCGCCATCTTGATCCCGATCTTCCCCACCACCGGCGCTGGTGCGGGGTTCACCGACCAGGTCTGGCACTTGACCCTGCCTGCGGTAGCACTCGCGCTGACGGTGTCGGCGTTCGTGCTCAAGCACACGCGGGCGGCTCTGATCAGCGTCATCGACCAGGACTACGTGACCTTCGCCCGCGCTCGGGGGCTGAGCTCGACGCGGATCATGCTCACCTACGTCCTGCGCAATGCCCTCATCCCCATTGTCACCATCAGTGGGCTGGTGCTCGGGGCCCTCATCACCAGCGCGTTCCTCGTCGAGGTGACGTTCTCGCTGCCAGGCATCGGGACCCTGCTCGTCGATGCCGCCATCAACAAGGACCTACCCATGATCCAAGGCGTCGCCATCGTCATCGCCGTGGTCATCATGCTCGCCAACCTGCTCGCGGACCTGCTCTACATGGCAGTCGACCCCCGCATCCGACTCGGAAGGAACGCGGCATGAGCCTCCCCCTGGACACCGGCAAGAGCCGCCTGCGCCGCCGCCCGCACGTCTCGTTGTCCGTCATTCTGTGCGTAACCGTCATCCTCGTCGTCGCGCTGTTGGCGCTGCTGGGCCACCTCATCGCGCCGCAAGACCCCCAGGCGCAGATGACGTCGTTGGGCATGTCGGGCCCGAGCGCTGACCACTGGCTGGGTACTGACCAGCTCGGTCGCGACATTTTCTCCAGGCTCATCGTCGGCGCCCGGACGGCCTTCATCGGCCCCTTGATCATCGCCGCGTGCTCATTGGTCATCGGAGACCTGCTGGGACTCGTCGCCGGCTACTACGGAGTATGGGTTGACTCGCTCATCATGCGCTGGGTCGACCTGATGTGGTCCATCCCGTCCCTGCTGGTCATCATCGTGGTGGCCGGTGCCTTCGGCGGAGGCTACTGGCTCGCTATCGGCCTGCTGGTCGTCCTGGTCATCCCGATGGACGTCCGCGTCGTGAGGGGCGCTGCGCTGGAGCAGGCACCTCGCCCGTACGTCGAGTCCGCCAAGACCCTCGGTGTGTCGAACCTCCGGATCCTCGTGTCGCACATCTGGCCCAACGTCGCCCCGGTGGCAGTCGCCAATGCGTTCCTCATCTTCGCGACCGCGCTGGTGTCGCTGTCAGGGCTCTCGTTCCTCGGCCTCGGCGTGAACCCCGGAACACCCGACTGGGGGCTGATGCTCGCCGAGAACCTCAGTTTGCTGTTCGTCAGCCCCGTCGCGGCCCTGGCACCCGGGGTGATGATCGTCCTCACCGCAGCGTCGATGAACGTCTTCGGCGACTGGATCTACGAGCGCCTCTCCGAGCGAGGAGCTGCGCGATGACGCGGACAGACGGCGCCAGCGCCACGGCCGAAGCCACGACGACGACACCAGACCCACAGATCGCGGAGACTGCCATGGGAACCGACCTGTCAGCAGGGGCTGCCCCCTTTCCGCTCCTGGACGTGGCTGGCTTGACGGTCGTGCACAAGACGCCCGATGACACCTCCACCGTGGTGTCGGAAGTCGACTTCACGGTCGGGCACGGCGAGATGATCGCGGTGGTCGGTGAGAGCGGCAGCGGCAAGTCTGTGACGGCGAAGGCGATCATGGGGCTGCTGCCGCAAGGACTCCACGCCGCTGGCACGATCGCGTTCGAGGGCAAGGATCTCATGACCCTGGGGCCCCGCCAGCGTCGGGCCATGCGCGGCAACGCCATCGGGATGATCCTGCAGGACCCCTTCACGATGCTGAACCCGGTGATGCGGGTCGGGCGCATCCTGGTCGAGTCGCTCCCGCCGGAGCTCGCGAGACGTCCCCGCACGGAGAAGCGGCAAGAAGCCGTCCGGCGACTGGCCGAGGTCGGCATCGACGACCCATCGGTGGTCGACCGGTACCCCTTCCAGCTCTCGGGCGGAATGCGTCAGCGGGTGGCCATCGCCGCCGCGCTTGCGTGTGACCCTGACATGCTGATCGCTGACGAGCCGTCCACCGCGCTCGACGTCACCACACAGCACGAGATCCTGTCGCTGATCAAGGACCTCCAACGCTCCCGCGGAATGGGCGTACTGCTGATCACGCACGACCTCAGGTTGGCCTTTGGAACCTGCGATCGGGTCCACGTGTTCTACGCGGGATCGCTGCTCGAGGTCGCTCCCTCGGCTGACCTCGAGCTCGAACCGCTTCACCCCTACAGCCATGGGCTGCTTCTATCCGAGCCTCCGGCCGATCGCAAGCTCCGCGAGATGCTCTCGATCCCCGGATCGGTGCCGTCGCCCGACGACGTGGCTGGCGGGTGCGCCTTCGCGCCTCGCTGCCGCTGGGCAACTGACGTCTGCAAGGAGTCGGCGCCGGAGATCGTGAACGTGGGTGGCGATCGTTGGTCGCGGTGCGTGCGTATCGACGACATCCGGGACGAGATGGCCGAGATCCGTTCGCGTGTCGAGGCCGGTGTCGACGAGGTTGCCCCACCGCACGGAACCCGCGACCAGTTGGTGCAGGTTCGCGACGTCGTCAAGCAGTTCGGCAATGGCAAGGGAGGCGTCCGCGCTGTCGACGGCGTGTCGATCGACCTCGCCGCAGGGCAGAGCGTCGGCATCGTGGGGGAGTCCGGCAGCGGCAAGACCACACTGGCACGGATGCTGATCGGGTTGGAGACACCGACGGGCGGCCTGATCGAGATCGACGGCGTCGACGCCTCAGACTGGTCGGCGCTGAACCGGCGCGACGCGCGTCGGCTGCGCGGCACCGTGCAGATGGTCTTCCAGGATCCCTACTCGAGCCTGAACCCGATGCGCACCATCGGGTGGACCTTGCAGGAGGCGATCCGGACCCACGACCCGAAGGCGGCCGACATCTCGGCACGGGTCGGCGACCTGCTCGAGACGGTCGGTCTGCCCGCAAGCTATGCCCAGCGCAAGCCCGTGGCCTTGTCGGGAGGCGAGCGGCAGCGCGTCGCCATCGGACGAGCGCTCGCAGCCCGACCACAGCTCCTGATCTGCGACGAATCAGTGTCGGCACTGGACATGTCGGTGCAGGCTCAGATCCTCAACCTCTTCGGGAAGTTGCGCGAGGAACGAGGGATCGGCTACCTCTTCATCACGCACGATCTCGCCATCGTCCGCCAGGTCGCCGACTACATCTACGTGATGCACCGCGGTCGCGTCGTCGAGCATGGGCTCACCAGCGACGTGCTGGACCGGCCGACCGCGCCGTACACCCGCAAGCTCATCGACTCCGTGCCTCGATCCGACGGCTGGGCCTCGTGAGGCCGCCGCGGGACGACGGCGCCCACGGCGCACGACCAGAAACACCCAAGAACTCGGGGACGGCACGAAGTGGCCCGCGACATCGACGCGGTTCCACCCAGCAGACAATCGACACACTAGGTGAGGATGCTCATGCGTAGACAACACGGTGCGATCGCGGTCGCAGTGATCATGGCGATGACGGGGCTGAGCGCCTGTAGCTCAGGTTCGGGTTCTTCCACGTCCGCAGGCGGCAAGGGCGGTGCCCTTCGCGTCGGTCTGGTGGGCAGCACCAGCACGCTCGACATCGTCGACTCCCAGATCGCGCCGCTCCTGACGGGCGCCAGCCTGGAAAGCCTCGTGCGGCTCAAGCCGGACGGAAGCCTCGAGCCCCGCCTGGCCGAGAGCGTCGAGAACCCCAGTCCGACCGAGTATGTGTACAAGATCCGCAAGGGCGTGAAGTTCTGGGACGGCCAGGAGCTGACGGCCGACGACGTGGCCTTCTCGCTGGAGCGCTACCGCGACCCTGCGTCCTACACGGCCGCCAAGTACCGCACGGTCGACACGATCAAGGCCACCGACAAATACACCGTCACCGTGACCCTGAAGTCGCCGGACTCCAACTGGCCGACCCAGGCATCGATGTTCTCCTCGCAGATCTTCCAGAAGAAGTTCTACGAGGCCAACGAGAAGAACTTCGGCAACCCCGGCACCCTGTTGATGGGCACCGGCCCCTACGAGACCGTCAAGCTCGACCCGACCACCGGCGCACAGTTCAAGGCCAACCCCAACTACTGGGACGGCAAGGTCAAGTTCAAGACGATGGACGTCAGGTTCTTCGACAACGAGACCAACGCAGCGATCGCGCTGCGCGGCAAGTCGGTCGACATGGTCCCCAACCTCGCCAACGCCGCGTCGTTCAAGTCGACGTCGAAGGCCAAGATCGTCAGCGGTTCCAGCTGCTCGATGGGCTTCATCGGGATGAACACCCAGTCGGGGCCATGGGCGGACCTGAACGTACGTCGTGCCGTCGCCTACGCGCTGGACCGTTCAGCGTTCGTGGACGATGTCGACGGTCGCGCTGAGGCCATCACGACGTTCATCCCGCCGGCCTCGCTGGAGACGATTGCGTCGAAGGACGAGGTCGACTCGATGGTGAAGGCGCTGCCACAGTATCCCTACGACCTCGACAAGGCGAAGGCCGAGCTCGCCAAGTCGGGTTACCCCGACGGCTTCTCGGCCGAGCTGCCGACCACCGACTTCTCGAACAACGTGACCGGTTCGCAGATCTTCGCCGACCAGATGTCCAAGATCGGCATCAAGCTGACCGTCAAGAGCCAGACGATCGCGAAGTGGGTCTCCGGCGTCAGCGCAGCGGCCAAGACCCGACCGACGGTGTATACGGCGGGTCAGGGTTGCACGCCGACCCCGGGCTACATGCCGTCGTACTGGCTCGGTTCTGAGGGCCTGGCCGACGGAGGCAGCAACCTCGCCGCCTACGCACCCGAGAAGGTCGACAGCATCATCAAGCAGGCGTCGGAAGCAAACACCCCGGAGGCGCAGTTCGCCGCCTACACCGATCTCCTGACCCAGCTGGGCGCGGACGTCCCGTACCTTCCGATCATGGCGCTCAAGGCCAGCCTCGGCATCGCACCAGGCTTCGAGTGGTCGGGTTACTCCTCCCCGTGGTGGAACGGACCGTGGCCGCTCGACATCTCCCGCACGAGCTGACAATCGCACGACCAGAAAGGCGCAAAAATGACTGAAACCACACCGTTCGTCTTCGAGGACGCAGTCGTCATCGACTCGGCCTGCGAGTTCGACTACTGGCGCACCCACCTGGACGAGTGGCTCAAGGGCGGCACGACGGTGTGCGTGCTCACGGTCTCGGCGCTCGGCGCTGCCCGGGAGGCGCTGTTCGCCTTCGGCAGGTGTTTCGAGTTCATCCGCAACACCCCTGGAATGCGACTGGCGACAACAGTCGACGAGATCCGTGCGGCCAAGGCTGCCGGCGAGATGGCCGTGGTGTTCCACTTCCAGGGCACGCGGCCCTTCGAGTACGAGCCCTCGCTCATCGAGGCCTACTACCGGATGGGTCTGCGGATCGTGCAGGTCTCCTACAACCGTCGCGGCATCATGTGCGACGGGTGCGAGGAGCCGAACGATGCCGGGCTGAGCAAGCTGGGCGAGCAGATGCTCGCCGAGCTGAACCGGCTCGGCATCCTGGTCGACGTCAGCCACACCGGTTGGCGCTCTGCGTTGGAGGTCATCGAGGCGTCGACCGCACCAGTCATCGCTTCGCACTCGAACGCGTACGCCGTGCACCCCAGTACCCGCAACATCCCGGACGAGGTCATCAAGGCCATCGCTGGGAGCGGGGGAGTCATCGGCATGAACGGCCTGCCGTTCTTCGTGGCAGCCGACACCGCTCCCACCCTCGACCAGTTCATCGACCACATGGTCCATGTGGACAGCCTGGTCGGCCCCGGTCACGTGGGCCTCGGCATCGACTACTGCCGCGGCAGCCAGGTCGACGACGACGCGATGCTGTCGATGGAGCAGTACGAGGGCCTCATCAAGGCCCAGATCTGGCGCCGGGAGACCTACGCGCCGCCGCCGTTCTACTTCCCCGAGGGCCTCGGTCAAGGAGGGCCGAGCGGCTTCCCGAGGCTCGCCGAGCGGATGCTTGAGCGCGGCTACACCGGCGAGGAGGTCCGCGGCGTCCTCGGCGAGAACTGGCTTCGGGTCTACGGCCAGGTCTGGTCGTGAGCTGACCGTGCGCACCGGGCAGCACCCGGTGCGCACGGCACCCCTCCAGCAACGGCGACGCCCCCGACGGGTGAGCGCCCGGACAACCGCTGCCTCCGGGCAGCCACATCAACAGATTGGAACCTTCATGACCCGTGTCGCCATCGTCTCCGGTGTCCGCACCCCCATCGCGAAAAAGGGCAAGGCCTACCGCGACGTCCACCCCGTCGATCTGCTCGCCACGTCCTTCAACGGTGCCCTCGCGGCCGCCGGACTCGATCCTGCACACGTCGACATGGGCCTGGCCGGTGCCACCGGCCAGGTCGGTGGACAGGCGCAGAACGTCGGCCGCAACGCCTGGCTGTCCTTGGGCCTGCCGATCAACGTTCCTATCTCGACGCTCGACGCGCAGTGCCCTTCGAGCCAGCTGGCCGCGCACCTCGGCGCCGCGTCGATCGTGGCCGGGGACGCATCGGTCGTCATCACCGGCGGCGTGGAGTCGCTGACCCGAGTGCCGACCGGCATCGCCGGCACGGTCGGCGAAGACGGCCCGATCTCGCAGAGCCTGCGCGAGCACTGGGACATGCCGCACCAAGGCGAAGCCGCCGAGCGTGCTGCCGACAAGTACGGCATTACCCGTGGCGCGTGTGACGAGTACGGCGTCCGATCGCACCTCGCCGCTGACGCTGCGTGGGACCGCGGTGCGTTCGACGACGAGGCCGTGCACGTCACGGTCGACGGCAACGTCCTGCTGAGGCGCGACGAGGGCATCAGGCCGGACTCGAGCTTCGAGAAGGCCGGGAAGTTGCCGGGCGTGTATCGGCCGGACGGCGTGAACAATGCAGCCAACTCCAGCCAGCTGTCCGATGGCAGCTCGGCGATGATCTTGGCCTCCGAGGAGGCAGTCAACCGCTACGGGCTCAGCCCGCTCGCCTGGATCCGCTCGACGACCTGGACGGGCAACGACCCCGACATCATCTTCGACGGACCGAACGACGCGACCGCCAAGATCCTCGCGAAGACCGGGCTCACCCTGGACCAGATGAAGCTCATCGATGTCCACGAGGCCTACGCGATCCCGGTCTTGATCTTCGAGCAGTACTTCGGCGTGGGCCGGGACCGCATCAATCTCGACGGCGGTGCCATCAGCATCGGCCACCCGTTCGGCGCGACCGGAGGTCGGCAGCTGCTGCACCTCGCCCACGCGCTCCGTGCTGCCGGAGGCGGGATGGGCCTCTCGACGATGTGCGGTGGTGGCGGTATCGCGACGGCCACCATCATCGAGTCGGCCGACTGACAAAGGCAGGTCACGAGCCCCGCGCCACAGGCACGGGAAGTATCCCCGCCGGTGGGTTCACCGATGAGCCCGCCGGCAGCCGACAACTGAGAAGGGCAGGCAGATGGGTCACGAGCTAGGGCAGGGTGCCGGGCCGTTGCGCGGTGTGAAGGTCGTTGAGATCGCCGGCATCGGGCCCGGCCCGCACGCCTGCATGATCCTGGCCGACCTGGGTGCCGACGTCATTCGGATCGAACGCCCAGGAGCCGGAGGTATGTTCTCGTTCGGCAGCAAGGACGTGCTCAACCGCGGTCGGTCGAACGTTGCGCTCGATCTGAAGCAGCCGGCGGCCGTCGCCACGGTGCTCGACCTCGTCGAGCAGGCCGACGTCCTGGTCGAGGGGATGCGTCCTGGGGCGATCGAACGGCTCGGGCTCGGCCCGGACGCGTGCCTTGCGCGCAACCGGCAGCTCGTGTTCGGACGCATGACCGGATGGGGCCAGGACGGGCCGTGGAGCCAGGCTGCCGGCCACGACATGAACTACATCGCCATCACCGGGGCCCTCCACGGCCTCGGACAGGACCCCAGTCGTCCGCACTTCCCGGGCAACCTCCTCGGCGATTTCGGGGGCGGATCGACCTACCTGGTGATCGGCATCCTCGCCGCGCTTCTCGAGGCACGCGTCAGCGGGCAGGGACAGGTCGTCGACGCAGCGATCGTCGACGGCACGGCACACCTCAGCGCGATGCGGTCGACCTTCCTCGCCCTCGGGCTCGACGATGGCTCGCGCGGAACCGGGCAGCTCGACGGCGGCGTGCCCTGGTACGACGTCTACGAGACGTCCGACGGGCAGCACATGAGCGTCGGAGCGCTCGAGCCCCAGTTCTGGCGCGCTCTGGTCGACCGCATCGGCGTCGAGCTGCCGGACCGGGACGACCCCGCCAACCACGCCGCGATCCGCGAAGCACTGACTCGCAGGTTCATGTCGAGGACACAGGCCGAGTGGGCTGACGTGTTCGCAGGCACCGATGCCTGCGTCGCGCCCGTCGTGCCGCTCGCGGAGGCCCCCCAGCACCCGCATCTCGCTGCGCGCGGCACCTATGTGTCCCGTGACGGCCTCACCCAGCCCGCGCCCGCACCGCGTTTCTCCCGGACCCAGGCGAGCGTGGGGCGGCCACCGGCTCTCCCCGGCGCACACACCCGCGAAGCGCTGACCGCCTGGGGGATCTCGGACGTCGACGCGCTCCTCGAGTCCGGCGCAGCGGTCGAGTCATGACGCGCGCGTCGACGATGAGGCCCCTGCCTGAACATCCCGACTGGCTGTGGCGCGACCCCGAGCCGAAGACGTCGTACGACGCCGTCATCGTCGGAGGCGGCGGTCACGGTCTCGCGACGGCCTACTACCTGGCCAAGAACCACGGCATCACCAACGTCGCCATCGTGGAGAAGGGATGGCTGGCCGGCGGCAACATGGGCCGCAACACGACGATCATCCGTTCGAACTACTTGTGGGACGAGAGCGCTGCGATGTACGAGTTCGCCCTCACTCTGTGGGAGCAGCTCCCCGAAGAGCTGGACTACGACTTCCTGTTCAGCCAGCGCGGCGTTCTGAACCTCGCGCACACGCTGCAGGACGTCCGCGAGAGTACCCGTCGGGTGGAGGCCAACAAGCTCAACGGCGTGGACGCGGAGTGGCTGACCACCGACGAGGTCGCTGAGGTCTGTCCCATCGTGAACGTCTCGCAAGACGTCCGTTACCCCGTGCTGGGCGGCACCTTTCAACCGCGCGGCGGTATCGCCAAGCACGATCACGTCGCGTGGGCGTTCGCCCGAGCGTGCGATCAGCTCGGCGTCGACCTCATCCAGAACTGCGAGGTCACCGGGTTCGTCAAGGACGGTGAGCGCGTCGTGGGGGTGGAGACGACCCGCGGGCGGATCACCACCGGCATGGTCGGTCTGGCCACATCCGGGCACAGCAGCGTGATGGCCGAGAAGGCAGGCTTCCGTCTTCCCGTCCAGTCCCACCCCCTGCAGGCGCTCGTCTCCGAGCTCTACGAGCCGGTGCACCCGACCGTCGTGATGTCCAACCACGTGCACGTCTACGTCTCGCAGGCCCACAAGGGCGAGCTGGTCATGGGCGCCGGAGTCGACGCCTACAACGGATACGGGCAGCGCGGCTCCTTCCACGTCATCGAGCACCAGATGGCGGCAGCGGTCGAGCTCTTCCCGATCTTCGCGCGCGCCCGCCTGCTGCGCACGTGGGGCGGTATCGTCGACGTATCGCCCGACGCCTCTCCGATCGTCGGCCCTACCCCGGTCGAGAACCTGTTCGTTACGGCGGGCTGGGGCACGGGAGGGTTCAAGGCCACCCCTGCTGCCGGCTGGACGATGGCACACACCATGGCCACCGGGCAGGCGCACGAGTTGAACCGCCCGTTCGCGCTCGACCGCTTCACCTCGGGCGCCCTCATCGACGAGCACGGCGCCGCAGCCGTGGCTCACTGACGTCGCGCCCTCGAAGGAAGATCCCCATGCTGCTGTTGAGCTGTCCCTGGTGCGGACCACGAGACGAGACCGAGTACCACTACGGCGGGCAGGCCCACGTCGACTACCCCAAGGACCCGGACGAACTGACCGACGCCGAGTGGTCGCAGTACCTGTTCTTCCGCGACAACCCTCAGGGGCCTTTCGCCGAACGCTGGTCACACAGCGGTGGTTGCCGGCGTTGGTTCAACGTCGTGCGAGACACCGCAACCTACGAGGTGCTGAGCGTCTATACCGGCTCCATGCCTCCTGCGCCGACCAGAGAGGACAGCGCCCGATGAGCACCTCCAACGCCCCGACGGGACAGGACTGGAGACTGCCCGAAGGAGGCCGCATCGACCGCAGCCGCACCGTCGGCTTCACCGTCGACGGCACCGACTACGTCGGGCACCCGGGTGACACCATCGCGTCGGCTCTCTTGGCGAACGGACGCATCGACGTAGGTTTGTCGATCTACCGCGGCCGCCCCCGCGGGATCGTCTCTGCCGGCGTCGAGGAGCCGAACGCGCTGCTCCAGATCGGAGGTCACCTGTCCGAGCCCATGGTGGCGGCGACGACGCGCCCAGTGGTCGAAGGCCTCTCGGCGAGCACCCTGTCCGGCCACGGGCGCCTCGACCCTACGGCCGACCTGGCCGTCTACGACAAGATGTTCGTCCACACCGACGTGCTGGTCCTCGGATCCGGCCCGGCAGGCTTGGCCGCCGCTCTGGCGGCGGGCCGCAGCGGCGCCCGCGTCATGGTCCTGGACGAGCAGTGCGAGCTCGGTGGCTCCCTCCTGTCAGGAAGCCACGAGCGCATCGGCGACGGGGCAGCCGTCGACTGGGCTGCCGAAGTCATCGGCGAACTCGAGGCGATGCGCGACGTCACGTTGCTGCCGCGCACGGCAGCCTTCGGGTCCTACGACGACAACTACGTCCTGGCCCTCGAGCACCGCACCGATCACCTCGACGACGCTCCCGGGCACCTGTCCAGGCAGCGCATCTGGCACGTCCGCGCGGGCCAGGTCGTCATCGCCACGGGAGCGCACGAACGTCCCATGGTGTTCGGCGGCAATGACCTCCCCGGGGTGATGCTCGCCGGAGCAGTTCGCACCTACCTGAATCGGTATGCCGTCGCGGCAGGGCAGCGCGTCGTGGTCGCGACCACCAACGACAGCGCCTACGACCTGGCGGCCGACCTCGTCGACGCAGGCATCGACGTCCCCGTCGTGGTGGATGCCCGCGCCACGGTGTCCGATCGCGCCGCGGCCTGGTCCGCCCGAAGCGGGGTGCGCGTCGAGCCGGGAACCGTCGTCGTCGCCGCGCATGGTGATCACCGGGTGTCCTCGGTCGAGATCAGCAGGCTCGGCTCCGACGCTCGGCTCGTGGGGGACCGAACCACGTACGAGTGCGACGTCGTCGCGGTCTCCGGCGGTTGGAGCCCCGTCGCTCACCTGCACAGCCAGCGCCAAGGCCAGTTCGGCTGGGACGATGCGATCGCCGCGTTCGTCCCTTCAGGGACGGTTCCCCACCAGTACGTCGTGGGATCGGCGGCCGCGCAGTTCGACCTGGACGACTGCCTGTCGGCGGGCACGCGTGCGGGAGCAGAGGCCGCGAATCGACAGGGCTACGCCGCTCCAGAGGCGCATGTGCGAGGTGACGGAGGCTGGAGAGGCCCGGTACGGCCTGTCTGGCTCGTGCCGGGCGTCACCGGCGAGCCGGGGGACTGGACCGGGCACTTCGTCGACCTGCACCGCGACCAGACCGTCGCGGACGTGTGGCGTGCCACGGGCGCGGGCATGCGCAACGTCGAGCACGTCAAGCGCTACACGTCGATCGGCACCGGCGCCGACCAGGGCAAGACGTCCGCCGTCGTCGCCACGGGCGTCATCGCTGCCGCACTCGGCAGACCGGGCGTCGCAGACATCGGAACCGCAACCTCCCGCGCGCCCTACACGCCGGTTCCCTTTGGGGCGCTGGCCGGCCGTGAGCGTGGGGAGCTGTTCGACCCCGCACGGACGACACCGGTCCACTCGTGGCACGTCGAAGCGGGCGCCGAGATGGAGATCGTCGGGCAGTGGCTGCGTCCGCGGTACTACCCTGCACCAGGCGAGGACATGGACGCTGCGGTCGCCCGCGAATGTCGGGCCGCGCGCGAGGGCGTCGCCATGATGGATGCGTCGACGCTCGGCAAGATCGAGGTCCGTGGTGCCGATGCGGGTGAGTTCCTCAACCGGATCTACACCAACGCGTTCAAGAAGCTGCCTGTCGGCTCAGCCCGCTACGGCGTGATGTGCACGCCGGACGGAATGATGTTCGACGACGGGGTCAACCTCCGCCTGGACGAAGACCGCTACTTCCTGACCACGACCACCGGCGGCGCCGCCGGTGTCCTCGACTGGCTCGAGGAGTGGCTTCAGACCGAGTGGCCTGACCTGGATGTGACCTGCACGTCCGTTACCGAGCAGTGGACGACCGTCGCTGTCGTCGGGCCCCGCTCTCGGGAGGTGCTGGCGCGGGTGGCGCCGGACCTGGACGTCTCCAACGACGCCTTCGGGTTCATGACGTTCCACGAGACGACACTGGCCTCGGGCGTCTCGGCGCGCATCTGCCGGATCTCGTTCTCCGGCGAGCTGGCGTTCGAGGTCAACGTGTCAGGTTGGTACGGCCGTGCCGTCTGGGAAGAGCTGCACGCGGCCGGTAGCGATCTGGGCATCACGCCGTACGGCACCGAGACCATGCACGTGCTGCGCGCAGAGAAGGGATACCCCATCGTCGGTCAGGACACCGACGGGACAGTCACGCCACAGGACGCCGGCATGGAATGGGTCGTCTCCAAGGTCAAGGACTTCGTCGGCCGACGTTCCCACAGCCGCCAGGACACCGCACGAGCGGGCCGGAAGCACCTCGTCGGCGTGCTGCCCGTCGACCGGGTGACCCGACTCCCCGAGGGGTCGCAGCTCGTCGCGGTCGGATCTCCGGCGACGGCGGCCGACGGGCCGGTCCCGATGCTCGGACACGTCACGTCCAGCTACCACAGCCAGGCGCTCGGACGGCCCTTCGGACTGGCCCTCATCTCTGGTGGCCGCGACCGGTTCGGCGAGACGCTCCTCGCCCCGGTAGGCGACCAGATGGTGGAGGTCGAAGTGACCTCACCAGTTCTCTACGACCCCGAAGGGACCAAGCGTGATGGCTGATCTCGAGACGCTGCGCCGCAGCCCCCTGGCACACCTGGCAGAACCCATGAGCAAAGCCTCACATCCCAATGTGGTCTCACTACGCGAAGAAGCGTTCTTCGGGATGGTCGGCGTTCGCGTGGAGCTGGGCTCGCCGGCAGCAGACCGCATGGAGGCCGTCCTCGGTACAGGTCTGCCATCGACCAGCGGAGAGACGACAGCTGCCGGCGGTCACGCCTGCCTGTGGCTCGGGCCCGACGAGTGGCTCGTGGTCACCGCCGATGACCCAGTCGGCCTAACCGCAAGGCTCTCGGCAGCCTTGGGTTCCGAGCCGGGCCTGGTGAACGACCTGTCGGCGAGCAGGACCGTCATCGAGCTGTCGGGCCCATGGGCTCGCAGTGTGCTCGACAAGGGGTGCCCCGTCGACCTGCACCCGCGTGCCTTCGTCGCCGGTCGAGCGGTCACCACCACCCTGGCCCGTGTCCCGGTGCTGCTGTGGCAAATCGACGACGACTCCTACCGCCTGCTTCCACGCGCGTCCTTCGCCGACTACGTGGCGAGGTGGCTGCTCGACGCGATGGACGAGTACACCACCGCTGACACGTCAGCCTGATGCCATGAGTGATCCGACCGTCGAGCACATCCTGACCTTGGACTGTCCTGAGTCCCCAGGCATCGTCCACGCCGTCAGCAGGTTCCTGCTGCAGCACGGCTGCGACATCGTCGACAACATCCAGTTCGGTGACCGGGACGAGAACCACTTCTTCATGCGGGTCCGCGTCGTGTGCGCGGCTGGAGGGCAAGGCGCCGACCTCACCGCGGCGCTTCGCGCGGACTTCGCCGACGTCGCCGACCAGTTCGCCATGACGTGGCGGCTCGAGCGGGCGGAGCGCCGGACACGAGTGATGATCATGGTGTCGAAGTTCGACCACTGCCTCGCCGACCTGCTCTACCGTGCCCGCACGGGCGCCGTCCCGTACGAGATCGTCTGCGTCGTGTCCAACCACCGTGACCACCAAGCTCTGGTCGAGTGGCACGGCATCCCGTTCCATCACCTGCCGATCACCCCTGAGTCGAAGGCCCGGTCGGAACAGGCCCTCCTCGGCTTGGTCTCCGAACAGGATGTCGAGCTCATCGTGCTGGCTCGCTACATGCAGGTCCTGTCCGACCAGCTGTGCACCCGGCTCGAGGGGCGGATCATCAACATCCACCACTCGTTCCTGCCGAGCTTCAAGGGCGCCAAGCCGTATCACCAGGCTCACGCCCGCGGAGTCAAGGTCGTAGGAGCCACGGCGCACTACGTGACCGCAGAGCTGGACGAAGGCCCGATCATCAGCCAGCAGGTCATCCCTGTCGACCACCGCCACCGAGCAGATGATCTCGTTGCCGTCGGCCGCGACGCCGAGGTGAGCGCGCTACAGAAGGCGGTCACCTGGCACTGCGAGGGCCGCGTGCTGCTGCAAGGAAACCGAACCGTCGTGTTGTTGTGACGAGGTCGGCGACCTCCGCCGCGGAGAAGGTGCCGCGCCGGCCTCGGCAGAGCGCTCGTCATGACGGGCTCAGTCGCCGTGATGAATCGCTGCAGGAGTGTCCCCAGGGTCTTCGTCTGCTGGGTTGCGAGAAGCCGCGTCTCGCCGACGCGGGGGGTGAGAGCCTCGTCGACGAGTTGAACGGCCCCGTGTCAAGACGTCGCGATCGAACCGATCGGTGGGTCGAAGCGCGGGCCGTCGGCAGTCTTCTGGGTGACGAAGCCTTCAGCCTCGCTGACCGTAGTCCGGGTGACCCTGTCCTTTGGTGGTCGAGCGGGACGCGACTATGCGTGGCCACAGTCCCCGGCTGCGCTTTGCTCGCGTCATCCAATCGACCCTGTCGGCGGACGAGGTCATGATCATTGAAAGCCAGCGAAGGTTCAGTGAGGAGCTGGCGTAGGCAGGCTCGAGCCCGAGGCTCAGGTGGGCGCAGCACCCGCGGCAAGCGGGCTACAACGATCAAGGACAGGACTGACCTGATGGACGAAAGACTTCAATTGCTGGAGTCGATGGTGCGCATTCGCGCCTTCGAGAACATGCTTTCCAAGCTCTTCAAGCGCGGCAAGCTTCCTGGTTTTGTCCACCTGTACTCGGGGCAGGAGGCGGTAGCGGTGGGCGCATGCTCGGTTCTTGGCCCCGAGGATCGGATCACGAGCACGCACCGTGGGCACGGCCACATCCTGGCCAAGGGTGCCGAACCAAGTCGGATGATGGCTGAGATCTTCGGCCGGGTCGACGGTTACTGCCGTGGACGCGGCGGATCGATGCACATCTTCGATTTCGAGCTGGGCATTCTCGGCGCCAACGGAATCGTCGCCGGAGGCATCCCCCTGGCAACAGGGGCGGCACTCGCTGACGTGACCTTCGACCGTCCTCACGTGACGGTGGCGTTCTTCGGAGACGGAGCCACCGGCCAGGGGGTTCTGTTCGAGTCGATGAACCTGAGCGCACTGTGGAACCTGCCCATCATCTACATGTGCGAGAACAACGGCTACGCCGAGTGGATGCCCACGGACACGATCAGCGCCACTGACATCGCCGACCGGGCCGCCAGCTTCGGCATGCCCAGTGTCACCGTCGATGGCAACGACGTGATGGCCGTCCGCGAAGCCGCCTCGGCGGCCGCCGAACGTGCACGCGCTGGCAAAGGCCCGTCCTTCATCCAAGCCAAGACGTACCGGCACCACGGACACAACCAAGGAGAAGAAGCCTTCGCCGGCGACTACCGACCCGTCGAGGAGATGGAGAGCTGGATGCAGCGCGATCCCATCCCTCTGTACACGGCGCGTCTGATCGAGGAGGGCCTCATCGACGCCGAGGCGGTTGCCGCAATGGAGTCCACGGCTCTCGCCGAGATGAAAGCCGCAGTTAAGTTCGCTGAGAACAGCGAATTCCCTGACCCGTCCAGTGCCCTCGACAATCTCTACGCAGAGGTGAAGTGAAATGGAAATGTTCGTCACAGACGCGATGCGTAGTGCCATCGAGCTCGCGATGAAGGAAGATCCTGCAGTCATCGTCTTGGGAGAAGACGTTGAGCGCGGGGCATTCGGGATCGAAACGGGGCTGCACGAGATGTTTGGGCCGAGAAGGGTCCGAAACACTCCTATCTCCGAAGCCACGGTTCTCGGTACGTCAGTCGGAGCCGCGGCCTGTGGAGCCAAGCCCGTCTTTGACCTGATGTTCTCCAGCTTCTTCTACGTCGCCTTCGATCAAGTCGCGAATCAGGCTGCACGGTTGCGATTCATGTCGGGTGGGCAGGTCCAGGTGCCGATGGTCATGATCGCGGTGACGGGCCCGGGCGGATCTGCCGCTGCCCAGCACTCCGAGAATCCTCACGCCATGCTGATGCAGGCAGCTGGCATCAAGGTGGTCATGCCGAGTACTGCCGCAGATGCTGCGGGGCTACTTCTCACCTCGATCCAAGACCCCAATCCGGTGGCGTTCCTCATCGACGTCTCGTTGATGGGAAACAGGGGTGAAGTAGCTGATCCACTGGTGCCCATCCCATTCGGAAAGGCCACGACGCGCCGATCGGGGGAGGACGTCACAGTCGTCGCGTTTGCGTCGGCCGTAGATCAGGCGCTCGCCGCAGCGGAGGAGCTCGACGGACAGGTGTCGGTCGAGGTCATCGATCCTCGAACTTTGGTTCCGTTCGACTGGGACGCGGTCTACGCGTCGGTCGAGAAGACAGGACGCCTCGTAGTTGTGGAGCCCGGTCGTCAGACCTGCGGCGTTGCTGCGGAGGTCGTGACAAAGGTCGTCGAGAACTGCTATGCGAGCCTGCGGACCGCTCCGAGCCGGGTGACGTGGCCCGATGTCCCGGTCCCGTACAGCCCGCCGCTCGAGGCCGAGGTCCTGACCTCCGCAGCGAAGGTTCGCGACGCCGTCCTGAAGGTGGCGGGGAAGTAATGGACATCGAACTGCCGAAGTGGGGCGTCTCCATGCAGGAGGGCCTGATCGCCGAGTGGCTGGTGGAGGTGGGTGCAGTCGTCTCCGAGGACGATCCCATTCTCGTGGTGGAGACCGACAAGGCCAACGCCGAGATTGAAGCGCCGGTCGACGGCGTCATCACCGCCCTCCTCGTCAACGAAGGAGACCGAGTGCCGGTAGGCACCGTGGTGGCGACCATCGAGGAGACCACCAGCTAGCGGCTGAGTCATGGCCGACAACGTCAATCCTCGCATCAAAGCGATGAGCAGCTCTCACAGGAGGAGAAGCATCATGAGTCACCCGCGATACGCTCACCAGTTTGGAATCCTTGCCGCCACGCTAGCCCTCATCTTGAGCGGCTGCGCGAACGGTGCAACGACCACGTCAGACGACGGCAAGGCTGTCGACGTGGGCGCTCTCGACAGCCTTTTCAAAGGAACGTTCGAGAGTCCACCATCCTCGGCCCCGGCACACGATTCCGACAAGTCGATCTACCTCATCTCGTGTGGGCAGTCGATCCCCTTCTGTGTCACATCCATCACCGGTGCTCGGGACGCTGCTAAGTCCCTGGGGTGGAAAACAACGCTGATCGACAGCAAGGGCGACTTCAACAATGCCGGGCAAGCGATCCGCCAGGCAATCGCTGCGGAGGCCGACGGGATCTTTGTCTATGCATTGGACTGCGAATACTTCAAGCAGCCGTTGCAGGAGGCCAAAGACGCAGGTATCCCGGTGGTCACGGCAGAAGCGCGAGACTGCAATCAGGACATCCGATTCCAAGACAATGGTGGACCTCAGCTGTTCACGTCTGTCGTGAGTTATGTCGAGGGCTCCCTCCTCGACTGGTTCAAAGCGTACGGTACCGCGCAGGCGAAACTCGCACTCGCAAAGTCTGGCGACAACACTCACTCGATGAGCTTCTACATCAGTGAATTGGGCGCTTCGGTGGTCATCTCCGATGCCTACCAGAAGTACCTGGAAGAAAAGTGCGCAAAGTGTGACGACCGAGTGGTCAACTACACATTGGCCCAAGCAACAGCGGGCTATCAAGAGAAGGCGCAGCAGGCGTTGTTGAAGCACCCGGAAACGAACCTCATCCGAGTCGATGCCGACGGCACCCTGACGGGTGGCGTCTTGACGGCGGCCAAGATCAGCGCACCAAACGCCAAGATCATCTCCGGCGAGGGCCAGGAAGCCCTGTTGGATGTCTTCCGCAAGGGCAATACCCAGATCGTCGGTGGAGTCGGTACGGCCACCACCTGGGAGGGCTGGGCCGCGATCGACTCACTCGTCAGGATCTTTGCCGATCAGCCTCCTGTGTCCAGTGGTATCGGAATCCAGGTCTGGGACGCCGACCACAACACGCCGAGTTCCGGTGGGTATGAGCCGCCGATCGACTACCGGGCCCTCTACAAGAAGGCGTGGGGTGTGAAGTGAGTGACACCAAGCTGTTATCAGGTGACAAGGGCGTGGGCGAGGATGTTACAGGAGCAACGTCCGCCGGCAAGCGCGCCGGGGGCGTCCGTCCCGGACGCAAGATCTCGCACTGGTTCGAGGCCTATGCTCTAGTAGCCTTCACGGTCGTCTTCATCTGTTTGTTCGGCTTGTTGCCGCAGACCCGTGATGTGTTCCTCAGCCCTGGAAACGTGCAGGTGACCCTCACGGCGCAGGCTGTCGTCGTGGTGGTGTGCATGGCAGCGCTCATACCGTTGGTGTGCGAAGAATTCGACCTCTCCGTCGGGGCCAATGCCGGCATGACGTCGATATTCTTCGGATCCTCGCTGGCCGCGGGATGGTCACCGGTGGCGGCGCTCGCCCTGGCCGTCCTGCTTGGCGGCCTAGTCGGGCTCGTGAACGGCTTCTTGATCACTGTGGTGCGAGTGAACTCATTCGTGACGACACTTGCGACAGCCGCGATTCTTGCCGGAGTCGTGCAGTGGAAGTCCGGCGGGTCGAGCATTGTCGCGGGAATCCCAGACAGTGTGATTGCGCTCGGGACAGGCAAGACTCTGTCCGTGCCGAACGCTGTACTTCTCGCAGTGGGAGTTGCTGCTGCGGTGTACTACCTGCTGCGACAGACCCCGTTCGGCCGGTACTTGTACGCGATTGGGGCAAACCGAAAGGCAGCGGAGCTCGTGGGCTTGTCGGTCGATCGGATCGTCCTGTCAACGTTTGTCCTGTCTGGCCTCTTGTGCGGACTCGCAGGCGCTCTCCAGGTCGCCGTGTCGGGGACAGCCAACCCTCGCGTGGGTGAGAGCTTCACTCTGCCCGCTCTGGCAGCGGCGTTCCTCAGTGTCGCGGCGATCAAGCCTGGCCGCTACAACGTCTGGGGTGCCGTAGTGGCGATCGTGTTCTTGGCGGTCCTCAACAGTGGGCTCAACCTTGCCGGTGCCAGCAACTACGTCTACAACTTCGCGAACGGCATAGCACTCGTCGCCGGCGTGGGCCTGTCGGTCCTCCTCGGGCGTCGACGAGTGACTTCATGAGCGCGGAGGTCTTGGCGAAGCTGGAGCCCCGGCTTCGTATCGCGGGCCTGAGTAAGGCTTTCGGTGGTACTCAGGCGCTCGATGACGTTTCATTCGATGTCCAGCCCATGTCAATCCACGCCCTGCTCGGCGGCAATGGCTGCGGTAAGTCGACCCTCATCAAGGTTCTGGCTGGCGTCGTCAAGGCGGACTCAGGTTCAGTGTCGGTGTCGGGCGCTTCATTTGATGTGAGTGAGCTCTCACCACGAAAAGCCGCAGAATCGAACATCAGCTTCGTGCATCAGCAGGACTCGACGTTCTCGACGCTCTCAGTTGCCGAGAACTTGGCGATCGGGCGCGGTTTCGATACAAGTCGACTGGGGACGATCAGCTATCGTTCCCTCCGTGCGCGAGCCTCTCATGTGCTGGCACGCTTCGGTGTTGACTGTGACCCCGATCAGCCGATGTCGACACTCAGCCCGGCTGCACGAATGGTTGTTGCCATTGCACGAGCACTCCAAGATCAGGACAGCGCTGACTCGGGCATCCTCGTCCTGGATGAACCGACGGCTGCTCTTCCCAAGACAGAAGTGACGCTCCTGCTCAATTCGCTCGAGCGGTTCGCCGCAGCGGGACAGTCGATCTTGCTGGTCACTCATCGCCTGGACGAGGTGGAGGCGGTTGCGGACCGAGTCACGATCCTGCGAGACGGACGCGTCTCGGCGACGCTGGACGAGTTCGACCAGAACGCCTTGGCAACTCTGATCGCCGGTCGCGCGATGGAATCCACGATGGCACCTCGACCGATCCGTGCTGGCGGTGTTCCCCGACTCGAAGTTCGGGAGCTTGAGGTGGGGCCCATCAAGGGCGTGAGCTTCACCGCCTACCAAGGCGAGGTTCTGGGGATAGCAGGGACCTTGGGCTCAGGGCGCTCAACCCTGCTCAAGTCACTTTTCGGGCTCGGCCGGGTCGAGTCCGGGTCGATCGAGCTTGGAGGGGCGCCGCTTCGTCTCCGGCGCCCAAGCGATGCTGTGAAGGCTGGCATCGCGCTGATTCCTGAGGATCGACGCGCCGAAGCAGCCTTCGACAGCTTGAGCGTCAGTGAGAATCTGTTTGCCGGACACCTGAGGGGGTTCTGGCGCCGCGGGAGATTCGATGCGAGTGACGAGCGTCGAACAGCTCGCGGTCTCATGTCGTCATACCTCGTCAAGGCGTCTTCCGAGAAGGCCATCTTCGGCACGCTTTCGGGCGGAAATCAGCAGAAGGTGGTGCTCGCGAGATGGCTTCGCCGCGCGCCTGGCGTCCTACTCCTAGACGAGCCCACGCAGGGCGTAGATATCGGCGCCCGACACGAAATTTGGAGCCTGATTCGAGATTCTCTTGATTCTACGGCGGTGGTCGTGGTGTCTTCCGATTTCGGGGAGTTGGTAACTGCTTGTGACCGCGTCGTCGTGCTTCGCGACGGCGTGATCATTGCGAGCTGCGATGGCGACGAGCTGACTGAGGCGCGGCTGAACGAGCTGGCTCATTCGGGCGTGCTGAAGGTCGAAAACCCCGTCGCGTGACGGTGGCCACCTGGCCGAACTACATGACAAAATTCCAAGGAGTGAAGATGAAGGTTTTTATTTTCGGAGTCAGCGGAGCCATCGGCGGCATGCTTGCTGACCGACTGGTTGCGAATGGCACCACGGTTTCTGGGCTCGTGCGGCGTGTCGAGCAGCGTGATCGTCTGAGCGAGAGCGGTGTGGACGCGATCGTTGGCGAGCTCGAGACGATGACGTCCGATGAGTTGGCTAAGGCGATCGCCGACTCGGACGCCATCGTGTACACCGCGGGTTCCAACGGCGAGCCCATGTCAGTTACCGAAGCCATCGATGGTGAGGGCGTTGTCAAAACTATCGAGGCCGCCTCGATTGCGGGTGTCAGTCGATTCATTCTTGTGTCTGTCCTGCCGGAGTCGTGGCGAGAGCGGAATCTGGGCGAAGAGCTCGAGCACTACTTCATGATCAAGAAGCAGGCGGACGTGGCTGTCGTTCGCAGCTCGCTCGACTGGGTCATCCTGCGACCTTCTCTGCTGCTTGATGATCCCGCCAAGGGCACCGTCTCGATGGGGCCCGCCGAGATTCACAACGACATCACCCGTGAAGACGTCGCTTTGACCCTAGTCGAACTTTTGGCCGAGCCTCGTATCAGCCGACAGATCCTTGAGCTGGATCGCGGGGAGACACCCATCCGCGATGCGGTCCAGGCGAATGTTCGGTCTGACCACCCGGCGTGAATCGGCTGCATTGAGATCGCTCGCAGCAGTGGTCGGTCGGTTGAAGGGACGCAAGTTTCCCAGGACTGAGAGCGCGGGCGATTTCCAGTTCCCGAAGTGCACGGCGATGGATTGAGCGAACGACGGAGGTGCAGCCCAGCGGAGGCAGCACGTCACCCATCGTGATATCGGGTCTGGGCATCAAGAAGATTCGTTCTGAGCCCAGGCCCGATGTGCGCCGCACGACGGTGACCGTCGTGGTTAAGAGGTCCTGTCCCTCTATCGGGCTCCAAGTACCCGAGTGGTTGTGGAGCCGCGAAGAGCAGAACTGCTGTGAATGCCTGTCCCATGGGCGTGGCCGGTTGCTACGACACCGTCCATGCGTCGTCGTAGCGCAGATGGCGGGGGCGGGGTCCTATACATCGCGCGAGACGAGGGGAATACTGATGAAGGTCTTCATCATCGGGATCAGCGGGGCCACAGGTGGCCTACTCGTTGAGAAGTTGCAACTGCGCGGAGACTCAGTCGAAGGCCTGGTTCGCCGGCCAGCGCTTCAAGAGAGCTTGGCAGCGATGGGCGTCGCGTCCACCGTCGGCGATCTCGAGACGATGGAGCCTCGTGAGTTTGCCAAGGCTGTGAGCGGAGCCGACGCCATCGTCTATGCGGCAGGGTCCGATGGTGGCGCGCTACGTGTGACGAAAAGTGTTGATGGAGATGGAGTCATCACCGCCATAGAAGGCGCCACACTCGCCGGCGTCAAACGCTTCATCCTGATCTCGGTCTTTCCTGAGGCGGGGCGTGCGCTCAATCTGGGGGAGGAGTTCGAGTACTACTACCTGGTCAAGAAGACTGCGGAGGTCTCGGTGACGCGCAGCGTCCTCGACTGGGTGATCGTGCGTCCGACGCTGCTCGTCGATGGTTCGGGGCGCGGTGCTGTCTCGTTGGGCGCTGCCGAGCTGCAGGGCCAGGTCGCCCGCGAAGACCTCGCTGCGTCGCTTGTAGGGCTCCTGCACGAGTCGCGCATCAGCCGTCAGATCCTCGAGCTCAGTTCCGGCGACACGGCCATTGCTGACGCGGTGGATCGCACCGCTCGCGACTGAGAACTAGAACCGCAGCATCACGGACTTCTACGGACCGATCGCGGGTGGAAGCCCACGTCTGGGAAGCGCTCTCGTTGCTACGGACGTCAGCGGCTGGCGGGCTTATATCAACGTCCAGGTGGTGGGGTGGTCCGCGACGACTCGCTTGTGAGGAGATCGACGCCGCCGAGCGTGCCGAGACCTGTGTCGGTTCCCGGGCTACGCCGCTTCGCGCTCAGCGTTCCGACTGGCCTTGCCGCGGCGGCAGCCATGGCTATTGGGGGCGGATGTCTGCGCTGGCGCCGCGTGGCGTCCGACTTCCCGGTACGGAGGGCGCCAGATCGGAATGTCGGACGGTCCAAACGCAGTTTGGGGAATCGGCGTATGCAACTCGCCGCA
The DNA here is from genome assembly GCF_054049535.1 of Aeromicrobium sp. P5_D10. Classification (NCBI taxonomy): domain Bacteria; kingdom Bacillati; phylum Actinomycetota; class Actinomycetes; order Propionibacteriales; family Nocardioidaceae; genus Aeromicrobium; species Aeromicrobium sp. P5_D10. The sequence continues at coordinate 131,669 of NZ_JBFUME010000004.1, read as the reverse complement.
TCAGTGCAGCTCGCCCGTCGGGGAAGGGCTCACCAGGCATGAGTCCGAAAGTCTGGGGAGGACATGGACGAGGCGCGTCGGTGCCTTGTTCAGCGGAAGCTCGAGCTGTCATACGTCCAGGTTTTGCCGCGTACGTACGACGACCGTCTCTCCGGAAACGAGCGGTACTCCACCGTCAGCGGTCAGCCGGAAGATCGCGTCAGCGACGTCCGCCGGCTCTGAAGTGCCTTCAGGGAGGGAGCCGGCCAGGGCGCGCACCGTGTCGGTGGCGATGTAGCCGGGGGCGATACCGATAACTCTCAGGCCACGTTGGGCCAGTTCTTCAGCGATGCCGCTGGTCAAGTTGATCACTGCCGCTTTCGAGGCGCTGTACAACAGTGACTTGGGCTCTGGAATGATCCCGTCGACCGACGCGACGTTGAGCAAGACGCCACCGCTCGCGGCCGCATTGGCGAAGTTCGCTGCGACCAGCCACGTACCCCAGACATTGATGTCAAACAGACGCCGATAGGTCTCTGACGTGAAGTCAGCGATGGTGGACCTGGGATACACCCCGGCCGCGTTGACGCAGATAGAAATAGGCCCGTGATCGTGACGGATCTGTCCGAATGCACGGGCCACATCATCTTGGTCAGTGATGTCTGTAGCGATGGTCTCGAACGGTGCTGCCTCGGGCACCTGAATGTCGAGTCCGACAACGGTCGAGCCGCTTTCGAGATAGCGGCGTGCAACCGCATGGCCGAGGCCTTGTGTACTACCAGTGACAACGACGAGCTGCGCCATGACGAAACACCTTTCGGTCCAACCGCTGCAGGGAGCGCGGTGACGGTTGGTGAAATCACGCCGTCGGCTTCATCAAACATCGTGTGGATCACTGCGGTCGACTAGCGCTTCCTAGAGCTTCTCGTCTCCACGCTGTGCCGGGTGATAGGGGTGGGGTAGTGATCCAGGCGCTTTGAGGGCGACCAGGGACAGTTGTGAGGAGCCCGTGGTGGAGCTGATCGCGACCGAGCGCCCAGCCGATGAACCCGGCGTCAGGTGTCGGGCTCGCCAGTGGTGACGCCGGAGTTCATCCATCGCTATGATGTCCATCACTCACTGCAGCAGGAGATTCTGTACTCTTATGACGAGCGAATTGTTCACGGGCATAACGGTGCGGGAGTTGTCCGCGATGCCTCAGCTGCGTATGCGTCTCCTAGTGGGCCACGGCGGAGTCGACCGGCCCATCTCGTGGGCCCACGTCGTCGACCACACTGCCCCGTGGGACTGGCTAGAACCTGCGGACCTTGTCCTCACGACGGGGGCCATCATTCCCGAGAGCGCTGACGCTCAGGTCGACTTCGTCGAGAGGATGGTCGACGCGGGACTCAGCGGCCTCGTGGTTGGTGACGACTACACCCAGTTCACGGACGCGTTTCTCGCTGCGGCGGAGCGACTGAACTTGCCAGTGCTGTCGGTGCATCCGCAGACGTCGTGGGTGGAATTGTCCCGTCTGGTCATTCGAGCGAACCATGGTCCGGAGGGGCGCACGGTCAGCACGATCATGCGCATACACGATGCAGTCCGGTCGGGGCTCCAGAGCGCCAGGTCGAGCGCGCAGTTCCTCGAGGCACTAGGTGACGTCGTGGGTTGTCGATTGTGGTTGTTCGAGAGCGATTTTTGGGAACCAGTCTTCACTGATACGACGGCCCCTGATGATGTGTGGCGCGACGAGCTCTCACAGCACCTGCTCGATCGGCAGGGCACGGCCTCACGATTCGCATCGTTGAAGGCAGGAGCCCGCACGAGCTTGGCTGTCCCGGTTCCGGTCGAACGGCCGATCTACTTGCTCGCTGAGAACTGGCGTGGCGAGGCCCCGAGGTTGACCTTGCTCGAGCACGTGGCGGCCGCCTGTGCGATGGAGCTCGCCCTTGTCGATGCCCGCTTCGTCGAGGAGTGGCGAATGGGTTGGTCCCTGTTGTCTCAGGCTCTCCAGAGCGAATTGGATCCCGCCGCTCTCGGAATCGCGCTGAATCGGCGTGGCATCGAACCGCCATACATGTGCATCGCTATCGAGACGTCCAGTCACTCTGCGGACAGGGTCTCCAGATACTGGCGAGTGAGGAACATTCCCCATCTGGTGACTCGCATGAGCTCTGTGATGGTGCTAATCCACGCGGACGACAGGCGAAGGGGCGATCTGGAGGCGCTGAGCGCGATGACGACGCTGCGCGCCGGGATCAGTGATCCGTTCGTACGGTTGAGCGCGCTCCCCGACGCGAGTCGTCAGGCGCGGTGGGCGCTTGAGACTGTCGCTCTGGATGAGTCGGGCGTCTCGACCTATTCAGCGGCGGGACCGACTCTGCTTCCTCGCACGCTACTCGAGTCGGAGCAAATCGTGGATCTTGTTCTCGGCCCTCTGCTGCGTTACGACGAGGAATCCGGAAGCAACATGGTCCATACGCTCTCGACCTATCTGGACTGCGAACGGTCGCCCAAACGAACCGCTGAGGAACTCTTCGTGCATACCCAGACGGTTCACTACCGGCTCCAGAGGATTCAGGCGTTGACGGGGCGATCGCTGAGTGTGACCTCTGATATCAGTGCCTTCTGGCTAGCTGTGCAAACCCTGAACGTGTTGCGAACAGGCGACCAGACGAGTGTAGAACCGGGTTGATCGCGGGGGACAGTGAAGTATGCGCCTGAACGCGAACACAGCGCGCGACTGTACCGCGACACAAGGGCCGTGTCGCATGTTGTACACGGGGGCACTCCTCACCGATGACGCGTGTGAGGAGTATGGATTCATCGTTCCGCGTCGAGCGCGGGGGCGGGTACAGAGCTGAGGAGTCTGGATGATGGACAATCTGTCGGTTTCGGTCGTGGGGGTCGGCCCCATCGGGTCCGCTGTCGCGCGGAGCCTACTTCGAGCGGGCTATCGCGTGACGGTCTGGAACAGGACACGCGCCAAGACTGCTGAGCTCGAGGCTCTCGGCGCGACGGTAGCTTCTTCGGCAGCCGAAGCCGTCGAGGCCAGCGATCTCGTGATCGTGACGTTGTCCAGCATGGAGGTGAGTTCTGCGGTTCTGGGCGACAGTCGGACGTCCGAGGCGTTGCGCGGGCGCACGCTCGCTCAACTCACGTCGGCGAGCGTGAAAGACAGCCTCGCTGAGGCGGAGTGGGCGCAGAAGCAGGGGATCGAGTACCTGAAGGGATACACGCTGAGTTACCCCCGCGGCATCGGGACTGATTTCGGTTTGATCTTTTGCGCCGGACCGAGCGAGGTCATGACTCGACATCGCGAAGCGCTCGATGTCGTCGGGGCTGTGCAGTACGTAGGAGAAGACGTCAGCCACCCGGCTATCTACGCCACCTGCGCGATCTGGATGTACTACTCCTCCCTCTACGGTTTGTTGTTTGCGACCGCGTACGCGGAGGCCCAAGGTATCGAGATGTCGCGCGTGACATCTTCTGGGGACGGTGCGCTGTCCCGCTTCATCGACGAGGCTGTGCGGGATGAGAGTGTGCGGATCCAGGATCGCGACTACTCCGGAGACGAGGCCCCGATCCTCACTCACATGGCGTCGTACGACCACGTTCTCGACCTGCCGTTCATGACGGAGGCAGGTGTGGACACAGGTTTCGCACCACTGCTGAAAGACCTGATGCAGCAAGCGATTGACGCCGGAGACGGCGACAAGGACATCGCTGCCCTTTTCGATCATCTACGGCGCTGAACGGCTTTCTGGTCACCAAACCCGTGGGCGCGGTCGTGAACCCGTCTCGGTATCCAACGATGTCTGTGACCTGAAGAAACCCTGGACGAGCGTGAAACGCTTGTCCAGGGTTTCTGGGCGCCTAGCTACGGTGCGCCGCGGTCATGGGCGCCGGGGCCCACGGGCAAGCGGGTTCATCCCTCACGGAGCCGGACCGGCACGTTGCGCAGCTCGGCCACTGATGAGCACCCGAGAAGGGCCATCGTGGTGCTCAGCTCATTGCGCAGCAGCTCCGCGACCCGGCGAACTCCGACGGGGCCGCCAGCCATCATCCCGTACAGGTACGCGCGCCCGATCGCGACGGCGTCAGCACCCTCTGCCAAGCAAGCTGCGATGTCCGACCCGGACAGCACGCCGCCGTCCACGAAGACCTGAACCTTCGGGTCGAGGATCGCGCGAACCCGAGGTAGGAGCTCGAAGGGCAGCGGAGCGCGGTCGAGTTGACGACCGCCGTGCGTCGACAAGTGGACTGCATCAGCACCAGCCGCCGCCACGATGCGTGCGTCTTCCACCGACTGAATGCCCTTGACGACCATCGGTCCGGACCATTGAGCTCGCAGCCACTCCACGTCGGTGACAGTGATGGTGGGATCGAACACTCGTGCCATGCGTTGCGCAGGTTGCTCGGATTTCGCCTCGATCATCGCGAACTCGACGGGCGGCGTCGTCAACTTGTCCACCCACCACGCGGGATGACCCGCGATGTCCATGACAGAACGCCACGTCAAACGCGGTGGTACGACCAACCCATTGCGCACGTCGCGGTTACGCCGTCCTGGTACAGGCGTGTCGATAGCAAGTACGAGCGTGTCGAACCCGCACGCACGTGCGCGAGCAAGTGTGTCCAGCGTCTGTGTTCGGTCAGCCATCAGATAGAGCTGGAACCACCGACGTGCTCCGGGTACGGCCGAGGCAAGGTCCTCGACCGACGTCGTCCCAAGTGTAGAGAGACAGTACGGGATGCCCAATTCGGCAGCAACTGCGGCAACACCGCTCTCACCGCTGGCATGCATCAGCCGAGTTGCCCCTGTGGGTGCAAAGAAGAAGGGTAAAGCGCTGGGCTTGCCGAGCAGGTCGACGCCGAGATTCACCTGGCTGACGTCCCGGAGAGCGCGGGGCGAGAACTCGAGCCGCGCGAAAGTCGCGCGAGCCCTGGTCAGGCTCGCCTCGGTGTCGGCGGCGCCGTCGACGAAGTCGAACACCATGCGTGGAACGCGCCGCCGGGCCAGTGCGCGCACGTCCCACACGTCGCCGCACCTGGCTAGAGCTGCTTCTCTCGAGGGCCGTCGAATCGACAGGTCAAGAAGCGGGGCAATATCTCGCCACTTCGGCCTCTGCCTCCGCAGGCGGATCGGGTGGTTACTGCTTGCTCTTCTCACAGCTGGAGATCCGAGGCTACGTTCGTGCACTGTTCGCGGCCGAACTGCTGAACATAGAAGTCGCCAAACGCGAGCTTTCCCGTGGTGCCACTTGCTTTCCAGCCACCGAATGTCTGATTTCCTGGCCAGAATCCGGTGGTTGCCCCGACGGGGCTGTTCACATTGACGCCGCCGGCCTCGATTCTCTCGACGAAGACTCGCGCCTCCTCGACGTCGCGTGTGTAAATACCTGCTGTCAAGCCGTACGGAACGACGTTGGCCTCGGCCAGGGCGTCCTCGAAGCTCGGTGCCACTGTGACGGTGACCAGCGGGACGAACAGCTCTTCTCGAGTCAGGGGGTGGCCCAGTGGAAGGTCGGCCACGATCGTCAGATCGACGAAATAGCCTTCTTCCACGGGCCGGGTCTCGCCGCCTGTCACGACCCTACCGTCGGCTCGTGCAACCTTGACCGATTCTGCGAAGCGCTCGACACTGGCACGCTCCACCACTGGGCCCGCGAACGTCGCACTGTCCGCCGGGTCTCCGACCACCAGTGCAGACGTCAGGTCGCCGAGTCGCGCCACCAGTTCGTCGTAGACCCCGGGGGTCGCGATGACGCGGGACAGTGCGCTGCAACGTTGGCCAGAAAGGCCGAACGCGGAGGTAGCGATGCTACGCGCGGCCAGATCTACGTCCGCGCTGTCCGTGACGATGGCGACGTTCTTCCCACCCAGCTCGGCGATAACGGGGCGCCGGTAGGGACCTGACGACATGACGTCGTGGATGGAGCGGCCTGCTTCGACCGAGCCGGTGAATGCGACGCCGTCGATGTCTTCGCCGACTAGCGCCTTGCCGGGCTCGTCCGCGCCATGGACGAGGTTGATGACGCCGGCAGGCAGTCCGGCTTCATGCAGCAGGTCGACGAAAGCCTGTGCCGACCTTGGTCCGAGGTGCGAAGGCTTCATGACAACCGTGTTGCCGGCCAGCAGTGCCGCAATCGCCGGCCCAGCTCCCTGAACCATCGGATAGTTGAAGGGTGCGATCACCGCAAAAACTCCGAAGGGGCGGATCTGACTGCGGGACACGAGGTCGTCCCGGTTCTGGGTCAGAAGCGTTTCAAGCGCACCGGGACGTTCAACAATCGAGCAGTAGCGGTCGATGAGTGTGCTGAGCTCGTCGACCTCGACGAAGGCCTCAAGCCTCGACTTTGCCACCTCGAGCGAGATGATCGCCGCTATGTCTACGCGGCGCTGAGGAGTCAGCAGCTCGTCGACTCGTCGTAGGACCGATGCGCGCTCTGACGGCGACTTTCGACCCCAGGCCGTACTGGCGCGGCGGGCCGCGGAAACTGCACGTGTCACCACGTGCGCAGGCGCATCGTGGCAAAGGCTCACGTACCGGGACGGGTTGGTCGGATCCTCGCGATGCAGATCGGGCCCCTCGAATGAGGTCAGTCCGTCGATGATGTGCGGGGCGTCTACCGGGCCTGCGATGCGCATCGCTCTTAGTCGCGCTTCGAACTCCTCGTTCCGGTCGGTCGCCGTGGCTAGGTTCTGAGGCATGTTCGTCCACCAATCTCGTTGTCGGGCTCGCTGCAATCATCGAGCGCCGGTTCTCCTCGCTCAATGAGAGACGGCCCCAAAGGTGCAGGCGCCACTTGTCCCTCATGACAAACGTGAAGTGTCTACGACGGGTAGCAGTGGCTCGCGAATGGTGCCGGAGCAAGTCCGTCGGCCACACCGAGTCGCCCTCTGTCCCCAACGATGGCGGACAACGTGGGTGGGTCGCGCAGGCCCGGACGCAAGAGCGGCATCGTCATACGATGCGTGTCTTTCTTGGTCGGCAACTCGTCGACGCAAAGTAGTACACGCCGACTCAATTGCGCGGCGGGCCTGCGTCACGTCGAGCAGCGTTGGTCTCTATCTGCATGCGATGGCTCACGCCGCTTTGTCGCGATCGCGGTCCGTCGGCGGAGTGTCACTGACCGGGCGTCTCGCGTGCAGTTGGACCCGAGAACGGATGACCTGTCCCGGGTTTTTGGCCGGACGCTGAGATCGTGAGGGATCTGAGATCAGCGAGTCCGGTCTGCGCCGGTGGATGCCCCAAGCCGATGCCGAGGACGGCGAGCGGTCTGGTCTGACGAAGGGCGAGTGGGCCGAGTTGGTGCGTCTGCGCGATGGGCAAGTCCGCCTGCGCCTACGGCACTGTTCTTCGGCTCGATGCAGATCGACCTGTAGGAGTGCCGGGACTGGTCGACCAGAGCCGAGCTGGCCAACGGGATCTTCGAGTGGATCGAAGCGTTCTGCAATCCGACCAGGTGACGTTCATCGATCGGCTGCGTCAGCCCGTTCGAGTTCGAGACCCGTCACATCGCCGCTAGAGCGGCATGATCAACACGTCAAGTCCGCAAGCATCCGGGACAGGTCACGGAAGCTTGCGGACCAGGTGTGCGCGGCCGAGACGCACTGTGACATTACGTCGACCGAGTATGCCTCAGGCGTCGTCCGCCTCAGCAAGAAGCTGGGCGACCCGGGCCGCGTTCTGGCGACCGCTCCTGATGGCTCCGTCGATCCATCCGTTGAACGGGATGGCGATGTCAGCGCCCGCGAAGTAGATCCGTCCCTCCGGGCGGCGGATCTCCGAGAAGTGCTGCGTCAGTGCGCCCGGCTTCCAGCTGATGACACCGCCCTTCGCATACGGATCGGACCACCAGTCGTGGGACTGGATGCGCGCCACCTTGCAACCGGGCATGTAGGCCTGAAGGGCTTGCTCGATATCGTGTGAGTCGCGGTTGCTCAGGTCAGGATCATGACTGAACGTCGCCATGATCTGGCCCTCGTCCACCACATGCTCGGTCTGTACCGTGTTGATTCCTCCACCAACGGCTGGACTCCCCATCGCGGCGAACAGCTCCGGCCCGTCTTCGACCAGTGCCCACACCTTGACGGTCGGAGAGGCGTGTCGGTCCTCACTGGCGGTGCGCTTCACATCGCTGAGATTCGGCTCAAACTGAACGTCATTCCAGCAGTTCAACGGCATCGCCACAATCGCAAAGCGAGCGTGGATCTCGGCGCCATCTGCAGTGATGACCTGAACCCCGTCGTCGGACTGGGTGACACTCTTGACGGGACTCGACAAGCGGATCTCCGCTGATGAGTCAGCTGCCATTGCTTCGATCAGGGTACCGGTGCTCTTGTAGCGCGTCGTCAAGATCGTGGAGTATTCGTACACGCTTCCATCCATCTCCGCGAACTCGACGATGACGTTCAACGCACTCCCCTCATCCGGGCGTCGTCCCGTCAGCAGCGAGAACCATGCGTCGAGATAATCTTGCATGGCAGGTGTGAGGTTCAGCGGCGCCAAAAACTCATGCCATGTCACATCCAGATCAGCAATCGGCTGGAGATCGTAGGGAACGTCGGAATCGATTCGCTTGGCGGAATTGATGAAGAGATTCCAGGCACGTTCGAGTCCGATGATGCTCTCGGGGTCCGTCGGGATCGGAGCATCGAAGCGCTTGGTGCGGGTCAGCGTCACGACGGTTTTCTGCTCCGGGCTCTCATCGGTCGGTACGCCGTACCGCTCGATCTCCGTGCGCGCCATCGTGTTGTACTTCGGGGTGAACCACTGTCCGCCGTACTCGATCGTTGCGGCGGTGCCTTCAAACTTTTGGGCCCAGGTGCGACCGCCCAGACGGTCTCGGGCTTCCAAGAGGATGACCGTATGACCTTGATCCGTGAGGTCGCGGGCGGCCGCAACCCCAGCGAAACCTCCGCCAATGACAGCAACGTCGAACATATGATCGCTCATGACTTCTTCCACTCCATCGCATTGGACTGACCGTCTGCTGCCTTCCATCTCGACATCGATCTGCGAGCACAGGCAGTTGTCGGCAGGGTCGGACTACATGAAGACACAGTAGGACCGCTACAAGTTTGAGCCGCAGTGACTCGTCGTTCAGTTTGCGCGAGAGCGTTCATACTGCGGTATAAGGGCGATGTAGTGAGGGCAGCCCGCGCGGGGGACAGCGCAACTTCGTGGCGTGATGCTTGAGGTGATCACCCCCACGCCGCCTATCGGCGGCTGACAGTCTCCGAGCTCGGCCACCTGACGGCGAGCCGGACTATTGCGCTGGCTACACAGCACGGCTGGTCTTGGCCCGAGCCACAATTGTCGTCCCCTGATCAGGCTCGCAGACTGGGTCGAACCGGCAACTGCTGGCGTGGGTCGCCGGACTCTGAGTCTGGTGGCTGGCTGAAACATGGCGAAAGGGAACAGTGTGAGCAGGACAGGCACCAGGCGAGTTGTCATTGTGGGGGCGGGGGTCATGGGACTCAGCGCCGCTGTCGAGATCGCTCAAGCTGCTGGCCATGAGGTGACCGTCCTTGAGCGTGGCTACCCGGGCGACGGGTCGACCAGCCGCTCAGCCGGAACCTACACGCGCCAGTATCTCGACCTGCGCGACATCGAACTGCGTGCGAGGAGCGTCGAGAAGTTGTTCGACCTCGAGCGCGCAGGAGCTATCAACCTGCGGCGCATCGGCTACGTCAGACTTGGGCGAGCGCCTGCTGACCGGCACCGCTTCGAGCGTGCCGTTGACCTTCAGCGAGAGCTCGGTGTCGTGGACCCAGGCCGGGTGATCGGGCCGGATGAGTTGTCGGGTTTGGTCCCTGACCTGCGCGTGGACGATGTGGACAGCGCCCTCTACTCTTCGGCCGAGGGTTATACGGACGGCGCAGAGCTGTGCCAAGCGCTGGCAATCAAGGCCAAGAGCCGGGGAGCCAAGATCTTGACTCGCCACGGTTTGGCTGGAGCACGCCGCGGCTCGACGTCACGGTTCGTCCTGACGACCACGGGAGGTCTCGAGATTGAAGCCGACACGGTCGTCAACTGCGCCGGCGCTTGGGCCGAGCAGGTTGGGAAACTGCTCGACGCGCCGGTGCCGACCGTGTCCGAGCGGCACGAGATGTACGTGTTCCAGCTGCCTCCAAACCTCGGGTACACGATCCCGGCGATCATGGACTTCATCCCGGGCGGGAAGCCGGGACTGTTTGTCCGCCAGGAGGGCGCTGATCAACTGCTTGCGGGACTTCACACCACAACGGTTCAGGGTTCGGTGGTAACCGATCCGGATACGTGTCCGGAGAAGGCCAGTGACGAAGGACTCGAGCCGGTCTTCGAAGCCTTGACCGAGCTTTTTGGCGACTTGAACATTGGTTATCGTTCGGGTTGGTCGGGCATGTATCCCTTCTCAGCCGACTACCGGCCGATCGCCGGCCCTCATCCTGACGAGCCGGAGGTTCTCGTGGGCGCCGGCCTGCAGGGCGCGGGTCTCTCGCTTGGGCCGGCCATGGGTGCGCTGCTAGCCGAGTGGATCACCTACGGCGAGCCACGGTCGATCGCGGGTGCGACCGACATGGTTCCGCGGGTCGCGTGAAATTCGATGAACACTGACAAGGTGCTTGACGACGAGGTAGGACTGCAGGCCCGCTACGCGAGTGCGCCTGGCTTCGCCGCGCAGTATGTCGGGCCTGGGGGATTCAGCCTCTTCCCGGGCGGGTACGGGCGCTCCACCTTCGCGATGGGCCCGAGCACGCCGATGGCAGTTCGAGGCGTCGGCTATCACATCTGGGACAGCGACGATCGTCGTCTTATCGACCTCAACAACAATTTCACGTCGCTGATTCACGGCAATGCGCATCCAGCCATCACCGAGGCTGCTGTGGAGGCGCTGCGGCGTGGGGCGAGCTTCGGACTACCCAACGAAACGGAGATGACCCATGCTCGGGTACTGCTCTCACGCATTGACGCAGCCGATCAGGTCAGGTACACGAACTCCGGAACTGAGGCCGTCATGCTGGCTGTCAGAATCGCTCGTGCCGCCACAGGGCGAGCCAAGGTCGTCTTTGTCCGAAACGCCTACCACGGTCACTCAGACCTGGCATTGACCGCGGGGGGACCGCGTTCGCAGCGCGGCGTACCTGAGGGTGTACGCGCTGACAGCTTGGAGGTGCCGATCAACGACGTTGCCTCACTCGAAGAGGTCTTTGCGAGTCATGGCCAGCAACTGGCTGCCGTCATCGTCGATCCGTGCCCCAACCGTGCCGGGCTCGTGCCGGTCGACTCCGCATACATGAATGCTGCTCAAGAGCTGGCCGCATCGCACGGAACGCTCTTCGTCTCCGACGAGGTGATCTCCCTGCGCCAGGCCTTCGGGGGGGCTGCCGCGGCGGCCGGAATCACGCCAGATCTGATCGTCATGGGAAAGCTGATCGGCGGAGGCCTTCCTATTGGCGCTGTCGCGGGATCGGCGTCCGTCATGCAGGAGCTCGACCCGCTCTCCACCGCTGGGCTTGAACACGGCGGAACGTTCAGCGGCAATCCAGTGTCGATGGCTGCTGGTGTGCGGTCGCTCGATCTGTTCACAACTCAGGAGGTCGACCGTTTGAACACGTTAGGTGAGCGGCTTCGGCAGTCGCTGAGGCCGTCGGTGGAAGCCCGCGGCTGGCAAGTTCGCGGATCTGGGTCACTCGTACGGGTCTACCCGGTCGACGAGTCCGGTGGGTACAAGAAGGAGGTCGCCGATCAGCTGTGGTGGCGGGCCTACGACCGAGGTGTTCTCCTCACCCAAAGTGGGATGGGGGCGCTCTCAACGCCGATGGATGACAGTGTGATCGACGACGTCGCGACACGTCTGGTGGAAGCCATCGAGGCGACGTCCATAGGAGGAGGTGCCCTGTGAAGCTGGTGAACTATTTGGTCGACGGCCTATGGCGAGCGGGCGTGCTCCTGGGAGACACGGTGCACGACGCCGCCCGGCTGGTGGGCGTCGCAGTGCCAGGATCAGCGCCGAACGTCGACGGCTACCTGCGCAATCCAGAACTAGTTGAAGCACTCCGCTCGGCGCTACCTGGCGCCAGGGTCGACAGTGCCGTTGGCGGTCTCGAGGACGTCGTGCTCGGTGCGCCGCTCATTGCCCCCAGCAAGGTCATCTGCGTGGGGCTGAACTACAAGGCGCACGCCGACGAGGTCCTCAAAGAGGTGCCTTCGCTCCCGACGCTCTTCGCGAAGTTCGCCACGTCGCTGACCGGACCGCGGGCTCCCGTTGTCATGCCTTCGGTGGTCGATCCGCAGCTCGACTACGAAGGCGAGCTTGCCATCGTCATAGGGACCACGGCGCGTCGCGTCGATACGGCCGAGGCGCTCGGTCACGTCTTCGGAGCAATGGTGCTGAACGACGTGACGTCGAGGCGGCTGCAGTACGCCACAACTCAATGGACCTTGGGCAAGGCGATTGATGCCCTGACGCCGTGCGGTCCTGCGTTGGTCAGCCTGGATGAGATACCAGACCTTCAACGGCTCGAGTTGACGACCACGGTCAACGGCAAGGTGGTTCAAGCCGCCAATACGGCGTCGATGATCTGGAGCGTGGCCGAGTTGGTCTCGATAGTCTCGCAGTCGATCACCCTCGAACCAGGTGACATCATCGCCACCGGTACACCCGCCGGCATCGGTTCGCGACGAACTCCTCCGCTCTATCTTCAGCCCGGTGACGTGGTCTCGGTCTCAGTTGAGGGCCTCGGCACACTTCGCAACGAAGTCGTGTGATGTCAGTAGACCGCCGGTCTCCCATGTCGCCGCACACCACTCCATTCGTCAGTGTTGAAGCACGTCAAGGAGCAGCGATGAAAGCAATCAGCGCGTCGTTTCCCCACCTGATGCACGAGGACCGGCGCTTCGAGCCGCCGGCCGACCTGTCGGCAGACGCCAATAGCTCGGGGGAGGCCCACGCCCGGATTGACTCCAGCCGCGGGGCCTTCTCGGCCACCGCGACCGACAGGGGCCTCATCAGGGGTAAGGACTCTTCCGCGCCCGCAGTGACCTCGGGTCGTCTGAAGCCCAGGCTCGGCGTCCCGAGGTCACATGGTCATGCCGACCGCCCTGCACACCCCTTCCAGACCGCCCCTTGAGATTTTGGAGAGCGTTATGCCCACCGCAGATGGACGCAAGATGCTTCGGCTTGAAGTCCGCAACGCCGAGACTCCGGTCGAGAAGAAGCCGGAGTGGATCAGGACGAGGGTGAAGATGGGTCCGGAGTACAACGAGCTGATGAAGCTCGTCAAGGGCGAGGGCCTTCACACGGTCTGTCAGGAAGCGGGCTGCCCCAATATCTTCGAGTGCTGGGAAGACCGCGAGGCCACGTTCTTGATCGGTGGCGAGCAGTGCACCCGTCGGTGCGACTTCTGCCAGATCGACACCGGCAAGCCCGATCCGATCGACCGTGACGAGCCCCGCCGGGTGGCCGAGTCGGTACAGAAGATGGAGCTGCGATACGCCACCATCACCGGTGTCGCCCGCGACGACCAGCCCGACGGCGGTGCCTGGCTGTACGCCGAGACGGTCCGCAAGATCCACGAGCTCAACCCCCACACGGGCGTCGAGAACCTCATCCCCGACTTCAACGGGGTGCCCGAGCTGCTGACCGAGGTGTTCGAGTCGCGTCCCGAGGTGCTGGCCCACAACGTCGAGACCGTCCCGCGGATCTTCAAGCGCATCCGTCCGGCGTTCCGGTACGAGCGGTCGCTCGACGTCATCACCCAGGCCCGCGACTTCGGCCTGGTCACCAAGTCCAACTTGATCCTCGGCATGGGCGAGACCCGCGAAGAGGTCTCGCAAGCACTGCGGGATTTGCATGAGGCCGGTTGCGACCTCATCACGATCACCCAGTACCTGCGCCCCTCCAAGCGCCACCACCCCGTCGAGCGGTGGGTCAAGCCCGAAGAGTTCGTCGAGCTCAAGACCGAGGCAGACGAGATCGGCTTCGCCGGTGTCATGTCCGGACCCCTCGTCCGCTCGTCCTACCGCGCCGGATCGCTCTACCGACAGGCCATCGGCGTGCGGCAGGACGCAGAACTGTGATCGATCGCCGTCGCGGGTGCGTTACTTCTCCCCGGAGACAGGATCACGTCTGTCTGCGAAGAAGTCAGTCATCGTTCGGTTGACAACCCGGGCGGCTTCCACATGCGGCGAATGGCCGACGCCGTCGAGGAGCCTCACTGCGATGGAGTCGTGAAGCACCGACGTTGCGGGGCTCTCGATGACTCGATCGTCAGCACCCCACATGATCATGGTGCGGATATCACTGCGTTGAAGCGCGTCGGCACCGACCACGACCTGGTTACCGAGCGCAAGAACGTGTGTCGCGAGGCGCTCTAGCGCCGACTGGCTTTCTGCTCTCAGCTTGTTCGACAGCACTTGCTGGGCAAAGTCCACCGTGACGAGAGCTGGATTCGCGAAGAGCATTTCCAAGACCACGTGCATCTCATCGGTCGTCTCGGCCTGGACGAAACCCTCTACGTATCGAGCATCGGCGGCCTGACCGAACCCGGCGGGTGCAATAAGTGCGAGCGACGTGCACTTCTCGGGTTTACGCAATGCCAGACTCGCTGCCACTAGGCCACCCAAGGAATGGCCCACGAGGTGAGCCGTACGAATGCGGCGCGCCTCGAGAACTTCTTCGACCGTATCGACCAGGACCGAGATTGAACCGGTGCCTACCGCTTTCGTGGAATCACCGTGCCCGGGCAGGTCGAGGGCCAGCACTCGGTAACGACGTGCGAGTGCGCTCACGTTGAAACGCCAGTTCTCAGCATCGCCGCCGAAGCCGTGAATCAACACCACGTTCTCTGAGTCGGGGGAGCCCTGCTCAAGGGTGCGAATTGGGCCCAGGGAGGTGTCAGTGAACTGCACCCTCAGCTTCGATTCTTCCGTGTTCACGTGATTGGCCTCGATTCGCGAAAAAATCGCACTGTGGGATCTCAATGAGTGGTGATGAGTGTCGATATACGCCCTGTAGAAAGGCAACGGAAAAATGGGAACGGTATCGACACTGAACAATGATCGCGGCCGACGTTATCTGTGCGCGTCGGCGGAGCGGCAGTGCGCTCTTGTCCAAGACGTCGCGCGATCGTCATCGCGGACAACAAGTTACTGCTGACGGCTGCGTGGCTAAGTTGGTGGCTCGACCGGGCCGCGTGACGACTCACGAGCGGCGGTAGCCGGCGCCTACACACAGCAGGCGCTTTAAACAGAGGAGTGTTGTGTCTAACTACGCTGTTCGTGATCCTAGAACTGGCGAACTAGTCAGGACCTATCCAACGGCAGATGACGCATCGATTGCTTCAGCTATTGATGCTGCGTCGTCGGCCGTGAAGCCGTGGGCCACCTTGGCTGTTTCCGATCGCGCTGCGATTCTTCACCGTATCGGCGAGTTGCACCTGGAACGTGCCGAAGCTCTTGCGCATACCGTGACCCGCGAAATGGGTAAACCCGTCGACGACGCTCGCGGCGAGATTGAGTTCGCTGGTTCGATATATCGGTACTACGCGGATAACGCAGAGACCTTTATGACTGACACGCCACTAGTGGTCCTGGAAGGCGGCGGGTCAGCAATGCTGCGAAGGGCCGCGTTGGGACCGCTCTTGGGAATCATGCCGTGGAACTATCCGTACTATCAGGTTGCTCGTTTTGTGGCTCCAAACTTCCTGTTGGGAAACACAATTCTTCTCAAGCACGCCTCACAGTGCCCGCAGACGGCAGAGGCAATCGAAGACATCCTCGTGGAGGCAGGCGTCCCGCGTGGCGTCTATCGCAATCTCTACGCATCACGCGAGCAGGTGGGCGATATCATCGCGGACCCGCGCGTGCAGGGTGTGTCGTTGACGGGCTCGGAGGAGGCGGGTGCCTCAGTGGCCGAGCTAGCCGGTCGGCATCTCAAGAAAGTGGTCCTCGAGCTGGGGGGCTCCGACCCGTTCGTCGTCCTCAGCACGAACGACATGGCCAGGACTGTCGCGGCGGCGGTTGGTGCTCGGTTGGAGAACACAGGCCAGGCGTGCAATGGCGCCAAGCGGTTCATCATCATCGACGAGCTCTTTGAGGAGTTCGTGCAGCAGTTCACCGACGCTCTCGGTGCGTCATGGTCCGGTGCGCCGATGTCATCACTGGGTGCCGCTGAGTCGCTGCAGGATCAGGTGGATCGTGCCGTCACGCAAGGAGCAACCTTCAGCACGACGGGGGTGCGGGATGGATGCTTCTTCCCGCCCGGTGTCCTGACCGGAGTCTCGCCGGACCACGACATCTACTACCAGGAACTTTTCGGCCCAGTGGCGATGGTCTTGCCGGCTAGCGACGAGGCGCATGCCGTCGCACTGGCCAACGACACGCAGTACGGCCTGGGTTCCTACGTGTTCACGACTGACCCCGATCAGGCCTCACGAGTCAGCGATGCGATTGAGGCAGGGATGGTGTTCATCAACGGGGTCGGGCTGGAAGGAGCCGAGCTCCCATTCGGGGGTGTGAAGAGGTCGGGCTTTGGCCGCGAGCTGGGATCACTGGGGCTCGATGAGTTCGCCAACCGCAAACTCATCCGTGCGAGCTCGGACTAGGAAGGCTCTCATGACTGCGATCGAACGACTTCTCGAACTCGAGGACGCCTTCAATTATAAGGATTGGGTCACGCGGGTGCGTGGACTCTGTGCTTCAGACATGGAGTTCATCGACGTTGGTCCAGGCGTGCGCTCCGACATCGACGGGTTCATCGAGGTGGAGCAGACCATGATGCGCGCCTGGTCGAACGTGCGTACGCGTCAACTCGTGCTGCTGGGAGATGACACCAGCGCTTGTATCGAGCTGGAGATCACGGCTACGCACAGTGGTCCGCTCGTGTGGCACGGCCATCCGTTCGCTGCCACTGGGCGAGAGGTGAGCATGCATTTTGCACGCTGCATCTCGGTCTCAGACGGTTCGATCACGAGTATCCGCGACTACTTCAACGATGTCTCGTTCATGCGTCAACACGACATCCCAGTCCAGATCGCCGACGTCGGTCCCATGGCCATCTGAAGTGCAGAGATCGAGGTCGCTGGTGCGGTCGGGGGAGATCGCGTCGGACGCCGGAGCGAAGCCATGCCGACGAGCCGCCGCGGGGAACACCGTCGAGCACTGAGTCGGACGATATGCAGGGCCGGAGCGCGAGATCGGCTTCGTCCGCAACCATCAGCGGTGGATCACACGGGAAGAGGGCAGTCAATTGGTCATGGCGACTCGCAAGCGAATTGCAGTGATCGGCGCAGGTGCCGCAGGACTGGCGAGCCTGCGCGAGCTTCGGCATGCGGGCCACGACGCGATCGCCTTTGAACGTACGGATGTGCCAGGCGGGCATTGGAACACCGACTACGACGCGCTGCACCTCATCACTCCGAGGTCCGTCTCAACGTTTCGAGACCACCCGCAACCATCGACGTACCCGAACTATGCGAGCAGAGAGCAGGTCGTGCACTACTTGCACGGCTTCGCGCGTAGCGAAGGACTGTTGCCGCACATTCGGTTCGGTGTCGAGGTTCTGGACGTCGCACCTCGTGCCGGAGTCGGACTCGACGGCTGGGACGTTCAGCTCGACGACGGTAAGACGGAGCATTTCGACGCTGTCGTGGTCGCGAATGGACACCTTCACCATCCGTACGTGCCGGATCTTCCGGGCGAATTCGCCGGGAGGGTGCTGCACTCGTCCGACTACAGGAATGTCGGCGACATCGACGGCGAGCGTGTGCTGGTGATCGGCGCTGGCAATTCTGGATGTGACCTGGCCGTCGACGCGGCGCAGGCTCGCCGGGAAGTCGACATCTCAGTTCGGCACGGGTTCATCTTCATGCCCAAGTCCCTATTCGGCATGCCGAGGCTCGAGCTGCCAATCAGCAAGTTGCCCCCTTGGATCTACGCGCGAATCCTTCGTTTGCTGATACGAGTCAGCGTCGGGCGCCCGGAACAGTATGGTCTTCCGATGCCGCTCTCGCGCGACTTCACGAAGCAGCGCGCCATCGTCAACGACTTGCTCCCGTACTGGATCATGCATGGACGTATCCGCGTCCGGCCCGGAATCCAGTCGATCGATGGCTGCGAGGTGACATTCGACGATGGAACATCCTCGACATTCGACACCATCTTGTTGGCGACGGGATTTCGATACAGCGCGCCCTTCCTCTCCTCGGGTCTCGTCCCTCGAGAAAATGACATGCCGCGGCGATGGGCGTCGGGGATTCTTCCTCACGGTCTCGCGAATCTCTACTTCGTGGGGTTGATTGCCCCGATGGGCGCGCAATGGCCGATCTACGAGCTGCAAGCCCAGCAGGTTGACCACATGGTGAGGTTGCAATCTGAACTCGAGGAGCCACTGGTCACGCGCTTCCAGCGCGAAGACGATGGCTTCGGCGAATTGGAACTTCAGCGGCGGGACTTCACGATGCTCTACGTCAAGACGCAGCGGATTCTCGATGCACTTGAGAGGTAGGCCGTGGGTCACCACGACCTACACAGTCTCGTCGGTGACGCGAGCACCCCTCGGGCCGCGTCGTCGGGAACCGCCTGCGGAGGGAGAGTGGGAGCCGGACACGGACGGTCTTCGAGGCAGCTCGAACCCTTCCTCCAGGCCCTCCGGGTCTGTCCTGGCGGGCGACAGGTCGATGCGAACGCGATGAGGCTGCGGCCTGGCTTTGGCTACCTGGCGCGAAGCTGGCTCGTGAGCCGGCAGAGCGAGTGACTGAGTCGGCGGTGGGCCAGCCACGACTCACGCGCGATCGCTGACGCGCTCGGCGAAGAATGTCGGTGCATTCCGCAGCAGCTGAGCTGCCGGAGGTGGGAGCTGCCGCGCTTTGCGGTGTGCGAGAAAGAGCTCGTATCGCATCGGGTCGTCGATCACCCGCACGGAGGCGACACCTTCGCCGCGATGCTCGACGTCATGCTGTGGCAGGAAGGCCACCCCGAGGCCGGCCTCGGCGAGTCGCATGGCCTGCCAGGGGTCACCGGTCTCGAACTGTTTACGCGGGGTGAACCCGGCGCGTGCGCACGCTTCGGCCACGGTCTGGCGGATGGTCGACGGACGGCGGAAGGCTATGAAGGGTTCATCGCGGAGCTCAGCCATGCGAACACCTTCCCGCTTCGCCAGACGATGCGTCGGGCTCACCACGAGCCGCAGCGGATCTGCAGCAATTCGGGTCAGCTCCAGCCCGGCTTGATGGGTGGGTGGCACACTCGAGATGACAGCGAGGTCGATCGCGTCGGACCGCAGCTGTTCGGTCAACCGAACGCTGACATCCTCGCGGACCGCAAGCTCGACGTCGGGATGGCGCTGGTGGAAGTCGGCGAGCAGCATGGGGACCTCGATCGGACCGGTGGTGGGTGTCACCCCGAGAGTGACGCGTCCACGGAGCAGCGCGGTCGACCTGTTCATCGAGTCGCGGATCGTGTCCATCTCGGTCAGTATCCGTCGGGCGTGCGCGACGAGGGTGAGGCCGTCCTCAGTCAGCGCTACGCGTCGAGTGGTGCGGTCCACCAGGCTGACTCGGAGCTCGGCCTCCAGCTTCTGGATCTGTCGGGACAGCGCCGGCTGAGCGACGCCGGCCCGTGCAGCGGCGCGCGTGAAGCTGCGCTCCTCGGAGAGCAGTACCAGGTGCGAGAGCTGTCGAACATTCATGCCTAAATCGTATGACAGATATCTGATTCATGTCTTGGACAAATTAAAACGGTTCTAGGACACTCTTGTGAGACCTAAGGAGAACCATGAGCGAAGTAGTGTGGCGACCTGCCGGAGCAGACGTCGAGATGGCCAACATCACCCGATTCGCTCGGGCTGTGGGTGTCAGTGGGTCCTATGACGAACTGTGGCGGTGGTCGACCGAAGACCTGGAGGGGTTCTGGGGGGCGGTGGTGGATCAGTTCGGCATCCGGTTCCACGAGCAGCCGACGCGGATCCTGGCTGATCGCTCCATGCCCGGAGCCAGCTGGTTTCCCGGCGCCACGCTCAACTACGCCGAACATATCTTCACAGCCAAGAATGACGATGCGGTCGCGATCCAGCACGCGTCGGAGCTGCGCCCGCTCGGAGCGTGGACCTGGGGCGACCTACGACGGGAGACGGCACGGATCAGGAGTGGGCTGCAGGCGCACGGTGTCGGTGTCGGCGATGTCGTGGCCGCCTATCTTCCCAATATCCCGGAGACCGCCGCTGCCTTCCTCGCGACGGCCTCCCTGGGGGCCATCTGGTCGAGCGCCGCTCCGGAGTTCGGCGCGAGAGCGGTGATCGATCGTTTTGCCCAGATCGAACCGACGGTCCTCCTCGCGATCGATGGATACCGCTACGGCGGGCGTGACTTCGACCGCGAGGAGCAGGTGGCCCACATCGCCCGCGAGGTGGGGGTTCCGGTCGTGAGGCTCGGCTACCTGGACGGCACAGGATGGCAGTCTGACTTCCTCGGACCGGAGGACAGTCGGCTCGAGTTCGTCGCCGTCCCCTTCGATCACCCCCTGTGGGTTCTTTACAGCTCCGGCACGACCGGTCTGCCCAAGGCCATCGTCCACAGCCAAGGGGGTGTTCTCATCGAACTGGTCAAGCATCATCACCTGCACCTTGATGCCCGCCCGAGCGACCGCGTGTTCTGGTTCACCACCACGGGATGGATGATGTGGAACTTCCTGGTCAGCTGCTTGCTGACGGAGGCGTCGATCGTGCTGTACGACGGCAGCCCCGCCTCACCTGACCTGGAGCGTCTGTGGGACCTGGCCGAGGAGACGGGCACGACCATCTTCGGGACCAGCCCCGCCTATCTCGCCTCATGCCAGAAGGGCGGGCTGGAGCCGGCGCGCGGACGGGATCTGTCTGCGATTCGATCGATCGGGGCCACCGGATCACCCCTCGCACCCGAGGCATTCACATGGGTGCGCGACCATGTCGGCGCCGATGTGTGGCTCGCGCCCTCCAGTGGCGGGACGGACGTCGTCACAGCCCTGCTTGTCGGGGTGCCCACCCTCCCCGTACACCTCGGTGAGCTTCAGGCGCGGGGCCTGGGTGTGAAGGTGGAGGCCTACGACGAGGAGGGGCGGCCTGTCGTCGGTGGCGTGGGAGAGCTGGTGGTCACGGCTCCCATGCCGTCGATGCCGGTCGCGTTGTGGAACGACCCTGACGGGTCGAGACTCCGTTCGACCTACTTCGAACACTTTCCCGGTGTGTGGCGTCACGGCGACTGGATCGAGATCACCGATCGAGGCACGGCCATCATCTCTGGACGTAGTGACTCGACCATCAACCGCGGTGGGGTGCGCATGGGCACCAGTGAGATCTACCGCGCCGTGCTGGCCGAGGATGACGTCGTCGATGCCCTAGTCGTCGACATTCCACGAGAAGGCGCCGAGAACTTCATGCCGGTCTTCGTCGTGCTCCGCGAGAGCGTCAGCCTGGACGAGGACCTCGTCGCTCGCATCCGACGCAGGATTCGGAGTGACTGCTCTCCGCGTCACGTTCCTGACGCGGTGCTGCAGATCGCTGAGGTTCCGCGGACGCTGAGCGGGAAGATCTTGGAGGTGCCGGTGAAGCGTATCCTGATGGGAGAGTCGCCTGAGCGTGCGGCAAGCCGGGAAAGTCTTGCCAACCCGGCCGCCCTGGACGGGTTCGTGGAGATGGCGCTTCGATGGTGAACCGGCTGGACTACGGAGGGCGCCATGGACGAACTGGAGCCAGCAGGCCCGCGACGGAGCGACGTGGACGCGCAAGCCGCACTTGAGTCCTGGCTGAAGGTGTCTCGCTCGTTGGTCGACGATCTGCCGCTCACCAACACCCTGGACGTGATCGCGCAGGTCGCGCGCGACATGACCGGCCACATGTGCGCCATGGTGGCGCTCGCCGACGAGCGGGCCGAACGTCTGATCGTGCAAGGGGCGGCCGGCCTGCCACCGGAGTACCTCGCCATCACCAACGAGCTGAACCCGCTGATGGTTGGCGATGGGGTGGGTCGCTCCGAGACCCCGTCCGCTCGCGCGTTCAGGACGGGGGAACCTGTGACAGTGCTGGACATGTTCGCCGATGACGACCTCGTGGACTGGCGGCAAGCTGCGGCCAGACAGGGCTATAGGTCGATGGTGAGCATTCCTTTGGGAGGGCCGGGGGAACTGGGAGCACTCACGGTTTACGCGGAGTCACCCGGCGGGTTCCAGCAGACCCAGATCGATCTGCTGTCAGCCCTGGCCAAGGGCGCCGCTGCCGCCATCGAGATCGTCCGCCTCCGTGGACGCGAGCTGGCCATGATGGCCGAGCTTGAGGAGGTCGACACGATGCACCAGCGCCTCAATCGGGTTGCGCTCGCAGGGAGGGGGCTCGACCACATCCTGCACTCGCTGTCGGAGATGACCGGCTACGACATGTACGTCGAGGATGCTGCCGGCGAGAAGGCCCTCGCGGCGTGGCCACTGGGTCATCGCGGCCCGGAGCTGCCGGCTGTCCAGCGCAAGACGATGCGTGATCGGGCTCGTGAACATTTGGAGATGGACAGCTGGTCACCTACCGGGGACCGGACGGTGTACGTGGCGCCCATCGTGCTTGACGGCGAAGTCGTGGCCACGCTGTGGGGCTCGGGCCAGCAGCGCCCGATGGCTCCCACCCAGCGCCGCATCTTCGAGCGGGGGGCCATGGTGGGTGCCCTCGAGTTGCTCAAGCAGCGTCACGTGCAGGAGGTGGAGTGGCGGATGCGGGGTGACCTGTTCCGTGACCTCATCAACATCGATCCAGCAGGGGCGTCTCGCATTGTCGAGCGCGCTCGTAGCTACGGCCACGACCTGACATGTACGCACGTTGTCCTCGTCGTACGCCCGGACGTGCCTCTGGTCGCGACGGGTGCGAACGGGCCGACCTCGGAGGCGGCGCTTCAGCACGTCATCTCGTGCACCCGATCGATTGCCGCAGGTCGGCCCGGTTCATGGCTGGTGGCGGCCCACGAGGGAGCGGTCGTCATGTTGATGCCCCAGAGCCACGAGGGCACGGAGCTACCGTCGAAGACCGCCAAGGCAATCGTCTCGTTGGTGGCTTCGCGTTCAGACGGATCGATCACTGCGTCCGTCTCGATCGGTGACTCATGCATGTCTCCGCTGGACTATCGATCAGCGACGCATGTGGCGTCGATGGCACTCCGCCTGACGCAGGACGCCGGAGCGAGCGCCCGTATCGTGAACGTGGAAGAGCTCGGAATCTATCGGTTGATGCTGTCGACCCACGAGGCGTCGATGCTGAGCGAGTTCGCCGAGAAGACCCTAGGTCCGCTGCGCCAGCAGCAGGACACCCGCAATGCCGATCTGGTCCAGACGCTCGAGTCGTTCATCGAGAACGACCTCCAGCCCGGCAGAACGGCCACGGCGCTGCACGTGCACCCCAACACGCTGACGTATCGGTTGCGTCGAATCGAGGCATTGACCGGAGTCGCACTACGGAGCAGCCAGGGCCTGCTGGACATCAGCTTTGCCCTTGCCATCGACCGCCTCACGCGCCTGTCCTGATCTGTCCGTCGCTGAGCTGCTGTGGACGCTTTCAGCCGCCGGTGATGAATCGCTGCAGCAGCTTGACCAGCGCCTTCGTCTGGGTGGGTGTGAGGGTGCCGACTCGGATGGTCAAGGCCGCATCGACCAGTTGGCCGGCCCGCGCCAGGACTTCGGGTGCACCCGGCCTGAGGTGCAAAACTTGGGTGCGCCGGTCTCCCTCGAGCCGGCGTCGTTCGAGCAGTCCACGCGCCTCGAGGTCGTCCGCCAGTTGGACCACGCTGGCCCCGCTCACGCCCAACCGGTGGCTGACCTCGGTCTGGGGTGCCGGGCCGAGCGTGGTGACGGTGATGAGTAGACAGAATTGCGCCGGCGCGATCCCCAGCGGCGCCAGGACTTCCGACAGTGACCGGTGAAGTCGCAGGTGAGCGCGGGTGATGAGGAAGCCCACGCTGTCGAGCAGCGGCGCCGGGGTGTCCGATGCCAGCTGGCCGTCCAGGATGCCCAGCAACAGCCGGTGCAGCTCCTCACGCTCGGCAAGGCTCAGGCCCTCGGTCAGCGCGTCCTCGACGTTCGCGGCGTGCCCGCGCCACTGTCGGGCCGCGACCGCACCCTCGGGAGTGCGGGTCAGCAGGTACGACCGCCGGTCGTCGGGGTTGCGGACCCGGTCGATCAGCCCCTGCTCGACCAGGCCTGCTGCGACCTTGGCCATGGTGGTCCGGCTGATGTCGACGGTGTCGGCCACCGATTGCTGGGAACGGGTCGCGTCGCCCGCCAGGGCCAGGAGGGCGGCGTACGCGTGGATGTCGACGCCTCGAGGAAGTACCCGCGCCAGGTTGGCCGAGACCCGCGCCGCGGCGCGCCACATCAGGTAGCCGGGCTGTTCCTCCAGCCCGGGCATCAGCTCGCGGCTGTCGGCGGCCTCTTCGCGGCTCATCCGTGCCCTTCTTCATCGTTAACCACTTGACGATTCTATCAGCATGAGTACTGTACCTAGAGTAATTGTTAGGTAGTTGATGATTAACATCCTGACGATCAAGCCAATCTTACGCACAGGAGCACGATCATGACCAACAACAAGAAGTCCGCACCGCCCCGCGGGGGTGGGTCCCCCGAGTCGCTGCTTGACGCGCGGCCCGAGGAATCCGTGGGGGACGACGACGGCCACGAGGACAGAGCCGCTGAGCCACCCGGGCGTGACCCCAAGTGGTGGACGCTGGTCGCGGTCTGCCTGGGTGTGTTCATCCTGCTCCTCGATGTCACGATCGTGACCGTCGCGCTGGCCGACATACAGGACGATCTGCACGCGAGCCTGTCCGACCTGCAATGGGTGATCGACGCCTACGCGCTGAGCCTGGCGGCGCTGGTTCTGACCGCCGGGTCACTGGCCGACCTCTACGGCCGGCGCAAGGTCTTCGTCATCGGTACGGCGCTGTTCATGGTCGGCTCGATCGCCTGCGGGGCCGCTCAGGACATGCTTGTCCTCCAGCTTTCCCGAGGCGTTCAGGGTATTGGCGGCGCAGCGATGTTCGCCACGGCCCTCGCGCTGATCGCCTCGGCGTTCCATGGTCGCGACCGCGGCGTCGCGTTCGGGGCGTTCGGGGCGACCACCGGAGTGGCCGTGGCGCTGGGGCCGGTCGTCGGCGGGGTGCTGACCAGTGGCATTTCATGGCGCTGGATCTTCTTCGTCAACATTCCGATCTGCCTGGCCACCATCGCGATCACGGCGTGGCGTGTGAAGGAGTCCCACGATCCGCGAGCGGGCCGGCCGGACTGGTCCGGTTTCGTCACGTTCAGCCTCGGGCTGGGGGCGCTGGTCTACGGCCTGATCCACGCCGGTCAGACCGAGTGGGCCAACCCTCGGGTGATCATGTGCTTGACCGCCGCAGTCGTGCTGCTCGCGGCCTTCGTGGTGACACAGCTACGCGGCAGCGACCCGATGTTCGACCTCGGGCTGCTCCGCAAGCCGACATTCACCGGCGGCCTGATCGCGGCGTTCGGTGTCTCGGCCTCGATCTTCTCGCTGCTGACCTACCTGGTGATCTACGTCCAGAACGTGCTCGGCTACTCCGCAGTGGGTGCCGGCGTCCGGCTCCTGTTCCTGTCCGGCGCGGCCTTCGTGGTCGCGACGATCGCCGGCCGACTCACCGAGAAGGTGCCGGCCAAGTGGCTGATCGCGCCGGGCTTCGTGCTCCTGGGCATCGGGCTGTTCCTGCTCAGCGGCATCCAGGTCGACTCCTCCTGGACGTACCTCATCCCAGGGCTGCTGGTCTGCGGCGTGGCGATCGGCATGATCACCACGCCGCTTGCCTCCACCGCGGTCGGTGTGGTCGCGGCGGACCGCTCCGGCATGGCTTCGGGCATCAACTCGACGTTCCGCCAGCTCGGCACCGCCACCGGCATCGCGGTGCTCGGGACGCTGTTCAGTCACCAGGTCGCCGACAACATCCGCTCGGGCCTGGCCGGTACGCCGGCCGCGGACCGGACCGACCAGATCGCCGGCGCGGTCACCGGCGGCCAGACCGACGCGGCCATCCAGGCCGCACCGGCCGGCATGCGAGACCAGCTCGCACAGGTGGCCACGTCGAGCTTCGTTGATGCCCTCAACCACATCACCACCATCGCGATGGCGCTGTCGTTCGTCGTTGCGGCCTGCTGCTTCGTGCTGATCCGGGAGAAGGACTTCGTCCAGTCGAGCGGCGGCCCAGGGACCGAGTGAGCGTCCCAGCCGCGCGGGTACGGTCCGCGAGCTCCGGACCGCGGCTGACGGTGACGGCCCCCTAGGGGTCGTCACCGGCGCGCGACATCGCACTGCCACATGGGGCTATCCCTAGGACAAAGGTGCAGACGTTGGGGATTTCCACGAAGCCTGGATCACATTCATTCTCATAGGTTGCTCGTATGACTTCACCAGAACGCATCGAGACCGGCGCGAAGCTGAGCCGCGACGACGTGGACGCGCTCGCCGCCAAGCACAACCGCTGGGGCCAGTGGGGCGATGATGACGAGCTCGGAGCAATGAACTTCATCGATGCCGACGCCGTCAAGCACGCGGTGTCCCTCGTCCGTACGGGGGAGGTCGTCTCATGCGCAATGAATTACGACATGACAGGTCCGCAGACCGGGTATCTCGGGCGATTCAACCCGATGCACTACATGACGCAGGACGGTGGTGACATCGAGCTCGGAGCGCAGGATCACTTGCCCGGTCTGCGGTTCGCCGACGACGTCATCTCGATGCCCCTGCAGTCGGGCACACACTGGGACGCCTTCAGCCACATCTTCTACAACGATCAGATGTACAACGGCTTCGGTCTCGAGCACGTGACGAGCGCAGGCGCTCGCAAGGGTGCTCTTGAGACGATGCGTGAACGGCTGACCGGGCGCGGCGTCCTCCTGGACCTTCCGCGGTTCAAGGGAGTCGACTGGCTCGACCCGGGCGAAGCGATCCACGGTGACGACGTGCTTGCCTGCGCTGAGGCGCAGGGCGTGACGATCGGACGTGGCGACATCCTGCTCGTTCGGACGGGGCACATGAGCATGTGTCGCGCGCAGGGCTGGGGCGACTACGCCGGCGGGGCCTCACCCGGCCTCAGCCTTGACTGTGCCTCGGTCATCGTCGATCGGGAGGTTGCTGCCGTGGCCTCCGACACGTGGGGTGTCGAGGTCCTTCCCAACGAGACGGACGAGGTGATGCAACCGCTGCACGTGGTCCTGCTCGTGAGCGCCGGCGTCGTGTTCGGTGAGATGTTCGACCTCGAGCGCCTGGCGGACGCCTGTGCTGCTGACGGGGTGTACGAGTTCCTGTTCGTCGCGCCGCCGCTGCCGTTCACCGGAGGAGTCGGCGGACCGCTCAACCCGATCGCGATCCGGTGAGCGCGGTGGACTCGGGCCCCACCCGGGTGCGACTCAGGAACATTTCGAAGCGCTATCCGGGCACCGTCGCGCTCGACGAGGTCAGCCTCGAGGTCCGTCCCGGCGACATCCACGCACTGGTTGGCGGGAACGGCTCGGGGAAGTCGACGCTGATCAAGATCCTCTGCGGTGTGGTCACGACGGAGCTGGGAGGCTCGATCGAGGTCGACGGCGCGTTGGCCGCATCGGAGTCGTGGAGCGCCGCTGATGCTCGAGCCGCCGGTGTGCATGCGGTCCACCAGGACCTGGGCGTGTTCCTCGACCTGAACGTCGGCGAGAACCTCGCGATCGGTGAGGGCTTCGCAGCCAACAGGGTCGGCGCCGTCTCGTGGCCCGACGTGTACGGCCGCGCGGCCGCGCTGATCGAGCGCTTCAGGATCGACGCGACGCCGCAGACACCAATGCGCAGCCTCAACCAGGCGAACCGGACGCTTGTGGCCATCGCGCGGGCCGTGCAGGACGGTGCTCACGACCGCGGTCTACTGATTCTCGACGAACCTACGGCGTCGCTGCCTGTCGAGGAGTCGGACCTCCTCCTGAGCACGCTCAAGGGATTCGCGGCCGCCGGCCAGTCCATTCTGTACGTCAGCCATCGGATCGACGAGATCCTCCGCATCGCAGACCGGGTCACCGTGCTTCGGGACGGCCACAACGCCGGGACGTACGCCGTACAGGACCTGGACGAGTCGTCACTCGTCCAGCTCATTGTGGGCCGCGACATCGAACGTCCGGCACCGAGGCCGCCCATCGCGCGGGGCGAAGAACCGGTGCTGGAGCTGCAGGGCCTCGCCATCGGACCGCTCGAGGGCATTGAGCTGACGGTCGGCGCGGGCGAGATCGTGGGGATAGCAGGCCTCGTGGGCTCGGGGCGCAGCTCTTTGCTGCGCGGTGTGTTCGGCGTGCACCAACCGCGGAGTGGGACGTTGAGGCTGCTTGGTGTGGAGCGACGCTTCACGACGTGCCGGGAGGCGATGGCAGCGGGCGTCGCGTACGTGCCGGAGAATCGCGCCGACGACGCGGCTTTCGCTGACCTGAGCATCGCTGCCAACATCCTGATGCCCGCACTGCACGACTACCGCTCGGTCGTCGGCATGCGGGACCACGCCATCGTGGAGACGGCTCGCCGGATGATGGGTTCCTTCCTGGTCAAGGCGAGCTCTGCTGATGCCTCGCTCATGACGCTGTCCGGCGGAAACCAGCAGAAGGTGATTCTCGCCCGCTGGATGGGCATGAGGCCTAAGCTGCTGCTGCTGGACGAGCCGACCCAGGGGGTCGACGTCGGCGCGCGCGCCGAGATACATGAGCTCATCCGTCGAGCCGCTGACGAGGGGATGGCGGTCCTGATGGTCGCCTCGGACCCTGAGGAGCTCGCTCAGGTCGTCGACCGTGCTGTCGTCCTCCGTGCGGGCCAGATCGCCGTCGAGTTCGAGGGCGACGACGTCTCGGCAGCCCGACTGACCACTGAAATCCACCGCGGGCGAAACGCCGCCGCATGACCGAACAGGCACACATGAGCCACCACATCGAGACCAATCGGCGCAGCCAGTACACCTGGGTCGCGCGCACGCGGTCCTATCTCGGCAGCAATCCGATCCTTCTGCTGGAGCGGGCCGGCCTGATCCTCGCGCTGGCCGTCATGATCGTGGCGTTCAGCTTGAGCAGCATCGGTTCGCTGTTCGTCAGCAGAGCCAACATCGACAACATCCTGATCGGCGGCGCAGTGGTTGGCATTGTGGCGTTGGCCATGCTGCCACCTTTGGTCGCGGGCCATTTCGATCTTTCCGTCGCGGCGGTCGCGTGCGTCAGCAACATCACCGTGGCGTCAGCGATCGGAAACCACGGCGCCCCGATCATCATCGGAGTTCTCCTTGGGATCTTGGTCGGTGGGCTGATCGGTGCAGCCACCGGATTCCTTGTCGCGAAGATGAAGCTGAACGCGTTCGTCGTCTCGTTCGGTGTCTACATCCTGCTGAACGGGCTCACCACGCTGTACACGCACGGGGCGCAGATCGTCGCCGGGATCCCGCCCTCGCTGGGAGGCTGGAGCGGCAGGAATGTCCTCGGCGTCCCGCGTCCGTTCGCCGTGGTCGTCGTCGTGGCTCTGCTGCTGTGGTACGCGCTCCTGCACGTGCGGTGGGGCCGGCATCTGGAGGCGATCGGCTCCAACGAGGGTGCGGCACGCCTGGTGGGAATCAACGTCGACCTGACCGTCTGGGTGGCGTTCATCGTGTCCGGCGGCCTGGCGGGAATCGCCGGAGCTCTGCTCACCTCGACGCTGGGCGCAGGTGATCCCACGGCCGCTCTCTCGTACCTGTTCCCCGCCTTTGCCGCGGTCTTCCTGGGGGCCACCACGGTGCGCCCCGGCCGCTACAACGTCGTGGGAACGGTGGTCGGGGTCTACTTCGTCGGCACCGCGGTCAGCGGCCTCTCGCTGCTCGGAGCCGAGACCTGGGTCCAGCCGACGTTCAACGGGGGCGCGCTGATCCTCGCCGTCGCGTTGTCGACCTACCTCGCACGCGTCAGACAGCGTCGCGAGTCACGTTCGACCATCAGCTCGGGAAATGCCGCGTCTTCCGTCCGGGAGACGCCTCAACTCAGGGATCAAGGCGCCCTGAGATGAATCACCACTTGAAGGAGTGCTCCGCCATGTCATCCATGCCAGAAGTCCACCGAGGTCGCGCTCGACGCCGACTGACCGCTGTCGCCGCCTGCGCCCTGCTCGCTGTCGTCGCGGCCTGCGGTGGAAGTACCTCATCGGGCGAGTCAGACCCCGGCGGCGGCAAGACTGCGTCGGCAGCAGCCTCGTCCGATGCCTTGAAGTCAGTGAAGAAGGGCACCGAGCAGACGCCTCCGACAACGGGGCCGGCCCCAAAAAAGGGGGTCACGATCGTCTACGTCTCGTGCGGACAGGTCGCGCCCGGGTGCAAGGATCCCGGTACCGGCCTCGAGGGGGCTGCGAATGTTCTGGGCTGGACCGTCAAGATCGTCGACGGCAAGTTCAATGTCGGGGGCGGGTACTCGACGGCTTTCCGTCAGGCCATCGCCCTCAAGCCCGACGCGATCGCCACGGGGGGAATCGACTGTGCGCAGGTCAAGCAGTCGCTGGTCGACGCGAAAGCGGCCAAGATCCCTGTGTTCGACATGCTCGGATCAGACTGTGACGCCGACGGAGGAGAGAAGCTGTTCGCGGCAGACATCATCTATCGCGAGGGCGTGACGTCTGCGGCCGACTGGTACGAGGCATACGGGCAGCAGAAGGTCCAGTATCTCGAGGCCAGGCTCAACGGACACGTGCGGCTCATCGACGTCCACTTCAACGACGTGCTTCCGTCGCTCGACAAGGGCGTGCGCAGCGCGATCGCCACGTGCTCGGACTGCAAGATCGTCGCGGACGTCGCGGTCGGCACGGCTGATTCCGCGTCGCCTCAGGGTCCCATCGTCCCGGGAGTCAAGTCAGCGTTGCTGAAGCACCCGGACGCGAACGCGCTGCTGGTCCCGTTTGACACGCAGCTGATGGTCACCGGTCTGCTGCAGTCATTGCAGAACAGCCCGACGGGCAAGAAGCTCGTCGTCACCGGTGGTGAAGGAAGCAGTCCCGCAAGCGTCGAAGCCCTGAACCGAGGCCCTCTGCCCACCGCCCTTATTGGGTACAGCAGCGAGTGGGTCGGGTGGGCCCTCGCCGATGCGGCCAACCGATACCTCAACGGAGCGCCGCAGGCGCCCCAGGGATTCGGGTCGAGAGTCGTCGAGAAGGGTGAAGTGCCCGCGGGTGGCAGCTACGTCGCAGGGGTCGACTTCAAGGCCGCGTATCGACAGGCCTGGGGAAGTAGCAAGTAGTCGTCCCATCCACGCTCGACCGGGGAGCCCGGCGCTGAATGCCGGCGCCGGGCTCCCCGCCCCATCCCCGCACCGCTCGCACCCGTCGTGTGACCAGGCGGAGCGCCAGGCGTCACGACAAGAACAAGGAGAAGTCATGGAAGTCCGAAGGCTTGAAGGCAAGGTCGCTGTCATCACCGGCACAGGACCGGGCATCGCTCGGCAAGTGGCACTTCGGTTCGCGGCCGAGGGCGCGAAGATCGTCGGGTGCGACATCGATCCGGTCTCAGCCGAGGAGACGGTGCGCCTCGTCAGGGCCGGCGGCGGCGAGATGGAGTCCCTTCATCCCGTCGATCTGACGGTCGAGGAAGATGTGCACCGGCTTTTCGAGTTCGCGGTGGAGAAGTTCGGAGGTGTCGACATCGTCGACTGCAATGCGATGCAGCTGCGGATCGGAGCCGTGGAGGACCTGAGCCTGGCCGACTGGAGCTTCACGATCGAGCAGACGATGACTGTGCCATTCCTGACGGCCAAGCACGCTATTCCCCATCTGCGAGCGCGAGGCGGAGGAAGCATGATCCTCATGGGCTCCGTCAGTGGCATGAACATCGGTGCCGGCTACGTGGGAAATATCTCCATCCTGGGCCCCTATGCGGTGGCCAAGGCCGGAGTCATCCGTCTTGCCACCATGTTGGCGAACGAGCTGGCGATCGACCACATCCGGGTCAACACCATCTCGCCGGGCTGCGTGTCCACGCCCAACGGGCTGGCCTTCTACGGCGACGAAGGCTCCGAGGAGCGTCGGGTGACGGAGGGCTCGTCGCTGATCAGTCGGCTCGCCACTCCTGACGACATCGCCAGCGCGGCCGTCTACCTGAGCTCGGACGACGCGTCGTTCGTCACCGGCCACAACCTGGTCGTCGACGGCGGATACATCGCATCCGGTTCGGTGGGGCGGCCGGCGCAGGTCGACATCGATGCCTATCAGTCCAAGCGCGAGGAGTTGTCGGTCGCCGATCACTGGGACACCTCCGGGGCACGCCGTTGATCCGCCGGTGACCGGCTCCCAGAGACGGCGGATCGCCCTCGGCGAGGGGTGCTAGTCAGCGGGGGAGCCAGCGGGATGGAATCGGCAGGCTCGCTATTCGCGAGCAACGTCGCGTTAGATAGGGTGTCGGTCATGGCTGTACCGAACTCCCGACCCGGTGCGGCCCGCCCGGGTGGCCGCACCGCTCGCACGGCACAGGCCGTGCATCGAGCCGTCCTGGGGCTGATTGCAGAGCGAGGTCGCGAAGGTCTCACGATGAAGGAGATCGCCACGGCCTCCGGCATCCACGAAGCGACGCTCTATCGTCGGTGGAGGGACGTCGATACTGTCGTTCTGGATGCGGCAACGTCGCAGATAGTGGAAGAGTTGCCCATTCCCGACACGGGAACGATCAGCGGTGATCTTCACGGTTGGGTTGCTGCGGCAGCCACCGGCCTGGCTCAACCAGGCGGATTCGCCCTGTTCGAAGCTCTGATCCGAGCCGACGTGAGTGGCAGCGGTGGCGACGCTGATACGGTCCGACGGCGTGGTCAGGCGAGGGCCTACATTGCTGAGCGCTCCGCACAGTTGCAGATGGCCATCGACCGCGCGCGCGAGCGCGGTGAGACGGTGCCGGACGTGAGGACGCTCCTCGATCGGCTGCTGGCACCGATCTACGCTCGTGCGGTCTTCGCCTACCGCCCCGCGGACGATGATCTCGAGCAGCTGGTCGACGACGCGCTGCGTATCGGCAATTCCTGACTCGACGGAGCTATCGTCGCGGGCGAGTCTCCCAGGCGTCCTTGATTCCGCGTGTCGCCCGAGTCAGGATCTCGTGAGCGGAGAGATCGCTCGGTAGGGCGCCGGCAGCCGAAGGGTCGGTGAGCAGCTCGATGTCGAACCACCCGAGGTAGCCGGCGTGGTCGAGTGCTCCGAGGATCCGATCGAACCGGATCGCGCCCTCCCCGGGAATGGCTCGGTTCATTCCCGTGTCGTTGCCACGAGGGGCGTCGCCGAATTGGACGATGCTGAACAGGGAGGCATAGGACTCGATGTCGGCCAAGAGGGTTGGCGAGTCGTGGTGATGCCAGACGTCGAAGATGATCCCTACGTTCGGCGCGTCGATCTCCTCGATGAGGAGTGCAGTCTCTGCCAGGGAAGAGACGATGGAGGCCTCGGCGGCGAGGCTTGCGCGGATGGGCTCGATCCCGATCAGGGCTCCGATGTCGGCTGCCGCTGCGCTGACGCGGCGGTATCCGTCCACCACGATCTGCCGCTGCTCAGAGGCTCGAAGCGACTTCTCCACGCCGGTGAGCGTGATGAACTGTGCTGGTCGGAACCGTTCGAACCGGGCGATGGACGTGAGCATCTCCTCGATGCGCAGCTGCGGGTCGGTGCTGCCTCCGAACAGCTCGACGGGAAGGATGCTCGGCGTACCGGGCACACACAAGGTGGCTTGCAGGTTCGCAGCGCTGAGCATTTCGGCGAGCTCCTCGTCCCGGCCTTCACCGAGCTTCTGCTCCTCGACGCCCAGCCCGCGAAGGTCTACTGCGCGGGTGACCGCCACGTCGTCCTCGAACGGTGTGTCCACCAGAGTCATCTGATTGACAGCCAGTCGGCTCGCGAGGTCGGTGCCTCGCGGTCGTCGATCCGTTTCCAGCTCTTGCATGTGTTGATCCCCTCGGTCTGGAGTCGCGTCCGGTGTCTCGCGTCGGCCTGGCGGATGCCATGGCTGCGTGCCAAATACTAATGCGAATACTCTTGCATGAGCGTGGTCTGGGCCATATTCTTTTCAGATAAGGCGAAAACTTTCGCATTAATATGCGCCGCCAAGGGCGCGTGTCGATGCTTCGCTGATCGAGGAGAAACCGGTGATGGAGCAATACAGGCAAGAGGGATCGACAAGCCACGGTGGGCTCGATCTCGTGGCCGATCTCGTGCACGAGCAGGACGTCGAGATCACGATGCGCGATGGAGCTGTCCTGCGTGCCGACGTGTTCAGACCTCTCGGTGACGCCCCGTCGCCCGTGCTCCTCAGCTACGGCGGGTACGGCAAGAACCTTCCCATGCAGCTCGCCTACCCGGCCGCATGGCGCATTCTTCTCGAGCAACAGCCCGAAGTGATGATCGGGACGTCAGGCCAGCTGATGTCCTGGGAGCTGCCCGACCCCGAACGGTGGGTGCCGCTCGGTTACACGCTCGTTCGGGTCGATGCACGTGGTACGGGCCGATCGCCGGGAGTCATGGACAACATGTCGGCCACGGAGGCCGATGACATCTACGACGCCGTCGAGTGGGCTGCTCAGCAGCCGTGGAGCACGGGCAAGATCGGGCTGACGGGCATTTCGTACATGGCGATCGTGCAGTGGACCGCGGCGTCTCGCAATCCGCCTCACCTGGCGGCCATCTGCCCATGGGAGGGCGCGTCGGACTGGTATCGCGACGTGGCACGGCACGGCGGAATTCTCAGCGAGTTCGCTCATACCTGGTACCAGGGCCAGCCTCTCAAGATCCAGCATGGCCGGGGGTCACGAGGCTGGATCAATCAGTTCACCGGAGAGCCTGCATCTGGAGCTGAGGAGCTGACCGACGACGAGCTCGAGCGCAATCGTCGGGACCTCTCGGAAGGGATGCGAGAGCACGAGCTCGTCGGTCAGTACTACCGCGCTCGTTCAGCAAGGTTCGAGGACATCGAGGTTCCTCTGCTCTCGGCCGGCAACTGGGGCGGCGGTGGCATGCACCTGCGCGGAAACGTCGAAGGTTTCGTCAACGCGGCGTCCCCGCACAAGTGGCTTGAGATTCACGGCGGCAATCACTGGACCCGGTTCTACAGCGACGAAGGCGTCGAGCTGCAGCGGCGGTTTTACGACTTCTTCCTGAAGGGGGAGGGCGACTGGGGGGACGAACCGCCCGTTCACCTGCAGATCAGGCATCCGGGTGAGGTGTTCGTCACCCGGAAGGAGACCGAGTGGCCACTCGCTCGCACCGAGTGGACCTCCCTGCACCTTGCAGCCGGCGGTCTGAGTCTCAGCACCGAGGCACCCGCTGTCGAGACGACTGCCACGTTCGAGGCGTTGGGCGCGGGGCTTGACCTGCGGACAGCTCCGTTCGCCGAGGCGACGGAGATCACGGGCCCTCTGGCGTGCCACCTCTGGGTCTCGTCGAACCAGACAGACGCGGATGTGTTCGTCTCCCTGAGACTCTTCGACCCCGAAGGCAGTGAGGTGCTGTTCGAAGGGTCCGTGGATCCGCTGATGGCTCTGACGCAGGGTTGGTTGCGCGCGTCGCACCGTGAGCTCGACCCACGCAGGTCGCTGCCCTACAGGCCTTATCACCCGCATGACCGTGAGCTCCCCTTGACTCCGGGCGAAGCGGTCGAGCTGACCATCGAGGTGTGGCCGACATCGATCGTGGTGCCCGAGGGTTACCAGCTGGGGCTCACGATCCTCGGCCGCGACTTCGACCACGGCCGACGCGACGCGCCGGAGGGGATGATGCCCTTCGAGTCGACCGGTGTGGGTCCGTTCACCCACGCCGACCCGGTCGACCGGCCCTCGGACCGGCTCGCGCAGGCGCAGATCACCGTGCTGACCGGACCGCAGCACCCATCCAGGCTCCTGGTGCCGATCATCCCCGACGTGAATGCCTCGAGCGGCCCAACGACCATCGAAGGGATCGAGCAGTGATCAACCACGTGATGATGTTCTGGTTCACGCCCGCCACCGAGCCAGCAGAACGCGATGACGTTCTCGACGGGATTCGACACTTCTGCGACATCCCGTCGGTCCGCCGTGTCGTGGTCAGCGAGAATCGGGAGTTTCCCGAGACGTCGGCACCGTTCACCCACACGGCGATCCTGAGCTTCGACGACAGGGAGGGGCGCGACGAGTTCTTCGTCGACGAGCGGCATCGGGCGCTTCGCCACCAGGCCATGGCAGTGTTAGGGGACCTCAAGACGATGAGCGTTCCCGATCACGAGGGACACGATCTCGAGCGCTTCGCCGAGATGCTGCGAGACGCCGAGCGAAGCCGGGTGCCCATTGACCCGCTGACGGAGCAGGAGCCGGGGCTGAGCGCCGGTGACGCCTACCGCATCCAACAGATCAACGTGGCGCGGAAGATCAGCGATGGCGCAGAGGTCGTGGGCCAGAAGGTCGGACTGACGGCCGTCGTCATGCAGGAGCAGCTCGGTGTCGACGAACCGGACTACGGCGTGCTGTTCGCCGACATGATCGTCGGGAACCAGGAACCGATGTCGGTCTCTGTGATGATCCAGCCCCGCGTCGAGGCCGAGATCGCCTTCGTGATGAAGCACGAGCTCCGCGGCCCAGGGGTGACCGAGGCGCAAGCACTCTCGGCGGTGTCGGGTGCTCTGCCGGTGATCGAGGTGATCGACAGCCGGATCACCGACTGGAGGATCAAGCTGCCCGACACGGTCGCGGACAACGCCTCCTGCGCACGCGTCGTTCGCGGTGCAGATGTGACGCCGCTCGAGGGCCTCGACCTAGCACAGATCGAGCTGGTCCTTTCGGTCGACGGCGAGCCCGTCGCGACTGGAGTCGGCTCGGCGGTGCTCGGCAACCCGATCCGCGGCGTCGTATGGCTCGCGAACAAGCTCGGTGAGCTGGGCGGATCCCTTCGCCCGGGAGACCTCGTCCTTGCCGGTGCACTGCATGCATCCCTGCCGGTCAAGGCAGGGGAGTCGGTACGTGCAGAGTTCACCGAGATCGGCGCCGTCACGGCGCAGTTCTCCGCGTGACGCCAACAGATCACATCACCAGGTCCACCGAGAGGGACATGAGCATGAGTCACACAACGAAAGTCGCGATCATCGGATCGGGCAACATCGGCACAGACCTGATGATCAAAGTGCTGCAGAACGCCAAACACCTCGAGATGGCGGCGATGGTCGGCATCGATCCGGACTCCGACGGGCTGGCCCGTGCGGCTGGCCTGGGTGTCGCGGTCACGCACGAGGGCGTCGAGGGCCTGATGGCCCTGCCCGGGTTCGACGACATCGAGATCGTGTTCGATGCGACCTCCGCCAAGGCGCACGTCGCCAACGCCGCGAAGCTCGCACCCCTCGGCAAGCGGCTGATCGACCTGACCCCGGCGGCCATCGGCCCGTTCGTCGTGCCCGCGGTCAACCTCGAGGAGAACCTCGCGGCCCAGAACGTCAACATGGTGACCTGCGGCGGTCAGGCGACGATCCCGATCGTCGCGGCGGTCTCCCGGATCACGAACGTCGCCTACGCCGAGATCGTCGCCTCGATCTCATCACGCTCGGCCGGCCCCGGCACCCGCGCAAACATCGACGAGTTCACCGAGACGACGTCGCACGCGATCGAGCAGGTCGGCGGAGCCGAGCGGGGCAAGGCCATCATCATCCTCAACCCGGCCGAGCCCCCGCTGATCATGCGCGACACAGTGTTCTGCCTCATCGACGCCAGCGACCCATCGGTGCATGATCAGATCCGCGAGTCGATCGTCAAGATGATCGGCGACGTGGCTTCGTACGTACCGGGCTATCGCCTCAAGCAGAACGTGCAGATCGACGCGCTCGACGGCGACCAACCTGTGCACACCCTCCTCGCGGAGGGTTCGTCGAGCCGGCCGACCCACCGCGTCACGGTGTTCCTGGAGGTCGAGGGCGCCGCCCACTACCTACCCGCCTACGCCGGCAACCTCGACATCATGACGTCGGCTGGCCTCCAGGTCGCCGAGCGCATGGCCCAGCACAAGGAGAACCTCTCATGACCCGCCTCTTCATCCAGGACGTGACGCTGCGCGACGGCATGCACGCGATCCGTCACCGGATCACGCCCGAGCGGGTTGGCACGATCGTCGCGGCCCTCGACCGTGCGGGCGTCGACGCGATCGAGGTCGCTCACGGCGACGGGCTCACCGGCGGCTCGGTCAACTACGGGCCTGGGTCCCACAGCGACTGGGAGTGGATCGAGGCCGCCGCTGCCAACATCACCAACGCCCGCCTGACGACCCTGCTGCTGCCGGGTGTCGGAACGATCGACGAGCTCAAGCGCGCCTATGCGCTGGGGGTGCGCTCCGTTCGCGTAGCGACCCACTGCACCGAGGCCGACGTGTCGGCGCAACACATCTCGACCGCC
The DNA here is from genome assembly GCF_054049535.1 of Aeromicrobium sp. P5_D10. Taxonomy (NCBI): domain Bacteria; kingdom Bacillati; phylum Actinomycetota; class Actinomycetes; order Propionibacteriales; family Nocardioidaceae; genus Aeromicrobium; species Aeromicrobium sp. P5_D10. Next base: position 93,322 of record NZ_JBFUME010000004.1, on the reverse strand, counting down.
CGCGAGATCGGCATGGACGTCTCGGGCTTCCTGATGATGAGCCACATGGCCGAGCCGGCGCAGCTGGCCGAGCAGGCGAAAATGATGGAGAGCTACGGGGCGCACTGCGTCTACGTCACGGACTCGGGCGGTCGGCTGACGATGGACGGCGTGCGGGACCGCGTGCGCGCGTACCGGGACGTGCTCGACGAGGGGACCGAGATCGGCATCCATGCCCACGAGAACCTGTCGTTGTCGGTGGCCAACTCGGTCGTGGCGGTCGAGAACGGTGCCGTACGCGTTGACGCGTCGCTGGCCGGTCACGGCGCAGGGGCGGGCAACTGCCCCATCGAGGCGTTCATCGCCGTCGCCGACATCACGGGCTGGGATCACGGCTGTGACATCTTCGCGCTGCAGGACGCCGCCGACGACATTGTCCGGCCGCTGCAGGACCGGCCAGTCCGGGTCGACCGCGAGACGCTGACCCTGGGATATGCGGGCGTCTACTCCAGCTTCCTGCGGCACGCGGAGGCCGCCAGCGCGCGCTATGACATCGACGTCCGCTCCATCCTGATGGAGGCGGGACGCCGCAAGCTCGTGGGCGGCCAGGAGGACATGATCGTTGACATCGCGCTCGACTTGTCGGGATCGGAAGCTTCCGCAGGTTAGCTGCTGGCGAGCGGGGCTCACGTCCGCAGCGCCTCGGTAGGAGACATCCGGGCGGCCAGCATGGCTGGGTAGAGGCCCGCTAGGGTGCCGATCGCCATCGCCCCCGTGAAGCCTCCGGCCATTGCGGGCAGGGGGATGATCGGGGGCCAGCCGTGCAGGACGGCGAACCCGGCCGTACCGAGACACCCCAGCAGCAGGCCGACTGCTCCGCCGAGGGTGGACAGGGCGATCGCCTCGGTGACGAACTGGAGCCGGATGTCGAGTCGGGTGGCACCCAGCGCCTGCCGCATGCCGATCTCGCGGCGACGCTCCAGGACGCTGACGATCATCGTGTTGGCGACGCCGATGCCACCGACCACCAGAGCGACGACGGCCAGGCCGAGGAACAGCGCCGAAAACGTCCCTTGCGTGGCTCGCTTGGCCGCCAGCACGTCCGAGGGGCGCGAGACGCTGATCATGCCGGCCAGCTCGGGCTCGAGGGTCGCCGGCAGCACGCGGGCGACGGCTTCGACCTGCGACTCCTCCGCGCGCAGGTAGACGACGGTCGGGTGCCCGTCGAGGCCGAGGGCCGCCTTCGCCGTTGACCAGTCGACGAGCGCCGCCTGGTCGAGCTCGGGTGCCAGCGGCACGGGGGCGAGAACACCGACGACAGTGAGCCAGGTGGAGCCCGCCAGGACTCGCACGGGACGTGTGGGGTCGACGCGCTTGATACCGAGCCAGTCGGCGGCGCTTCGGCCCAGCACCACCGTCGGGAGCCCCGCGGGTGACAGGAACGTCCCCGAGCTGACCTTGCCGCGCACGACGTCGACGAGGTCGGGGGTGGCGGCCAGGGCCACGATCCCTACGGTCTGGTTGGGCTCGGCCAGGTCAGTGCGCAACACCCGTGCGCCCAGGTTTGCGACCGCCGAGGCGGTCTTGACCGGTCCGATCCGCCGCACCATGGCGGCCGCGTCGACCGGCAGCTCGGGAGGGTCGTCGGTGGCCGATGAGGCCTGGGCGACCAGCACGTCGGTGCCGAGCGCCGTCAGCCGGCGGTCGAGGTCGGCTTGTCCGCTGGCTGGGATGCCGGTCACGAGCGCGAGCGTCGCGATACCGAGCGCGATACCGGTCGCGCTCATCACCGTGCGGCCGGGTCGCCGGGTGACCCCGAGCCAGCCCAGGGCGACGGTGTCGATGAGGCGGCTCATGCGCTCAGCCGCCCGTCGCGGATCTCGATGCACCGTGAGAAGATCGCGGCGATCGCGGGATCGTGGGTGATCAGCGCGATCGTGGTGCCGCCGGCGTTCAGCTCGCTGAACAGCTCGAGCACGGAGCGGCCGGTCTGCTGGTCGAGCGCTCCCGTCGGCTCGTCGGCCAACAGTAGCGATGGCCGGTTCACGACCGCGCGGGCGATGCCGACGCGCTGCCGCTCCCCGCCGGAGAGCTCCTGGGGACGGTGGCCGGCCCGTGCTGCGAGGCCCACGCGGGCCAGAGCCTCTGCGGCCACTGGACGCCGTTCTCGCCGGGGCGTGCCGGTGTAGACCAGGCCTGTCGCGACGTTCTCGAGGGCGGTCAGGCGGTCATCGAGATGCGCCTGCTGGAAGACGAATCCGAGGTCGTGGGCGCGCAGCCGGCTGACGTCGGCGTCGGCCATCGATGTCGTCTCGTGGCCCGCGACGTGAACCGTGCCGGTGGTCGGGCGATCGAGCGTGCCCATCAGGTGCAGCAGCGTCGACTTGCCGGAGCCGGACGGTCCTACGATGGCCAGGTCGTCGCCGGCCTCGATGCGCAGGTCGACGTCGCGCAGGGCGTGGACACCGCCGGGGTACTCCTTGCCCACGCCCTCGAGCAGCAGCACGCTCATCGCGCGACCACGACCTTGGCGCCCTGCTCGATGCCGGTCACCTCGACGTCGCCGTCTGCGACGAGACCCAGGGTCACTCGGACCAGCTCCCCGTCGGGGCGTTCGAGGCCGTATCCGCCGCCGGCGAGCGCCAACAATGCCCCGACCGGGACGTGTAGGACGTCGCGGCGGGCGGCGATCACGAGCACGCCGGTGACGGGGGCCGCAGGGCCCAGGTCGGCTTTCCGGGCGGCCCGCACCGTGATCGGCACGGCGGCCGGTGCCCCCGACTGAGGATCCTGGACCGGCAATCCCACGGCCGTCACGCGTGTCTGCACCGTCGTGCCGTCGGCCAGTGTCACCTCGACGCGTCGTCCCACGGCGACCTCGACGCCTTGGGGCACGTCGAGCGTCACGACGCTGCGTGTGCTCGTCACGCTCAGCACGTCTGCAGCCGCAGGGCTGCCGACTGTCGCCGTCACGCCTGCGATCCGCAGCGTGCCGCGGCTGACCGCGACGGTGTCCGGTCCGAGCACGCCGGTGCGCACGCCGTCGTGATCGGCCTGCCAGCGCTGGACGGCAGTGACCAGCGCGCCCGCGTAGACGGCACCGTCCGTCGGGCCGTTGTAGTAGCCCAGGGCGGCCAGGTTGGCGGCCACCAGATCGACGTCGTTGCCGCGCAGCGGGCCCACCGGGGGTTGGTCGCCCCCGTCTCCTTGGCCGTCCTGGCCCTTCTTGTCGGACGACTTCGGCGGTGCCTGCGGGGGAGCCAGCTCACGGTAGAGCGGCAGGCTCCCGTGGAACAACGCGACGGGCTGATCGTCCACCCGGTACAGCTGCTCACCGCGCGCGACGGTGTCACCAGGCGATGGCAGCCACGTGATGATGCCGTCGCCCGATCCGGTGATGGTGCGCGGGACGCTGTGGCCGACTTGGCCTGTCAGCCGTTGCTCCTGGCGGATCGTCCCCCTCTCGACCGTGACGGTGGGGCGCGCGGCGGTGCGCTTCTTCGCACCCTCGGGTCCCCGATCGGCGACCGCCCAGGCCGTCCCGCCGACGATGGTCACCGCGGCGACCAGGGTGGCGAGCCACACGCGTCTGTTCATCGCTGGAACGCAGTGAGAAGGCAGTCCTTCTCGAGTCGGACGCTGTCCTCGGGGACGGAGTGACCACTCTTGTACGTCCAGTCGAGGTTCTCGTCGTTGAGCAGCGTGACGTGCAGGCCGCCCTCCTCGAGGCAGTCGACGTAGGCCAGCGACTGGTCGTGGAAGCGGGGGTTGCTGCGGGCCTCCAGCTCGACGGGCATGACGGGCAGCTTCGACAGGCAGGCTGCGCTCGCCGCGGCGGGCACGGGGTCGCCGACGAGTGGGCCGACGGGTTCGCCGTCCGTGCCCTCGCCAGAGGCTGCCACGGCACCGCTTCCGGCGCCGCCCCCGCCTTCGCCTGGCTTGATCTCGGGGGCCCCGTTGTCGATCAGGCACTGATTGTAGGCAACCTGGATCGTCGTGCGGCGCTCGTCGGTGTCGTCGAGCCGGAACCGGGGGCGTCCCGCTGTCGGGCCGGACTCGTCGGCCACGCCGCCGGATGCGGCAGGCCGGTTCGGGGCCTGCGAGGAGGCGGTCGGGTCAGGGACTTCGGCGACTCGGGGGCCGTCGGATCCCGATGAGCACGCGGTCAGCAGGGCGGTCGCGGCGAGGGCCGCACACAGGTGGAGAGGTTTCATGGACACGAGGCTGCCTGGCAACTGTCAGGAACCTGTCAGGACAGTGTTCGATGCTGGTCAGCGAACCTAGACTGGGTGAGTGTCGAGGATCCTGGTTGCCGAAGACGATCCCAAGCAGGCCGAGCTGATCCGGCGGTACGCGGTCGCCGAGGGGCACGTCGTCACGGTCGTCGGCGACGGACGTGCCGCCGTCGACGAGGTGCGCAGGCACACGCCCGACCTGCTGGTGCTCGACGTCATGATGCCGCGGCTCGACGGCCTGGACGTCTGCCGGATCCTGCGTGGGTCTCCGGCCTTCGCGGACCTACCGATCCTCGTGCTCACGGCGCGTCGCGGCGAGGACGACCTGTTGACGGGGCTCGACCTCGGCGCGGACGACTACCTCACCAAGCCGTACTCGCCACGCGAGCTGATGGCCCGGTCCAGGGCGCTCCTTCGGCGTTCGCGGGTGTCGCCGACCACGGCGTCGCGTCCGCTCACGGTGGGGGCCCTGACCATCACACCGGCCACGCGGTCGATCGTCTTCCGTGGGGTGGACGTCGAGTGCACCCCTGGCGAGTTCGCGATGCTCGAGACACTGGCCGGCGAGGCCGAGCGCGTGTTCACCCGCGACCAGCTGTTGCGGGCCGTCCACGGGCTCGACGCCTACGTGTCGAGACGGACAGTCGACGTGCACGTCGCCAACCTGCGCAAGAAGCTCGACCCAGAGCTGATCCGTACTGCGTACGGCGTGGGCTACTCGATGTCGGTCCTGTGAAGGTCCCGCTGCACCGCTCGCTGTTCGTGCGGCTGTTCCTGCTCGGTGCGATCACGGCACTGGTCGCCGTCGTGGCGGCGACCTGGGCGACGGCTCGCTCGACGACCGTCGCCGTTCAGGAGCAGCAGCAGCAATCGCTCGAGGCCGAGGCCGCGACCTACGATGCGCTGATGGGCTATGCGGCCACCCACGCGTCGTGGGACGGGGCGCAGAGGCTCGTCGACCGCCTGGCCGCCAAGTCCGGCCAGCCAGTGACCGTGACCGACCGGTCCGGCCGCGTGCGGGTGCGGTCGGCGGGAGCCCCGGCCCGTGCGCTCCCGCCGTCGTCGGCGCGAGCGGTGATCGACCCCTTGGACGTCGACGTGGCCCTGTTGTCGAACGCGAGCTCTGCGCCGACCGCCACGTCTGAGCCGCGCAGCGTCCCCGCCCGGGGTGACAGCCGGTGCACCGACCCCGACGTGGAGGGCGAGTGCGCGCGCTACGAGGTCGCTGCCCGCAGCGCGGTCGACCCTCGCGCGGCGCGCCAGCTCCAGGACAGTCGAACCGAGTGGATGGCCGTCGTGGACGGCGCTGACAGGTGCCTGGCCGCAGCCGGCCTCGAACCGTTGCTGGCACTCACCGACGACTTCACGGCGCTGGTGCCCTACCGCACGTCCCACGACACGGCCTCGCGCTGCGTCGACTCGTCTCTGCGCGAAGTGCTGTCGACGTCGGTGGCACCCCCGGCCCTGCTCATGACCGGAACGGCCAACACCGCGCCATCGGTGCTGTGGGACCTGTCGGGCGACGCTCGACTGCGCATCGCGCTGCTGGCCGCGCTCGTGCTGGTGGTGACGCTGGCACTGTCGGCCCTGCTCGCTGGTCACGTCGTCCGGCCGCTGCGTGGCATGGCGACAGCCGCGCGCCGTGCCGGCGACGGTGACCTGAGCGCGCGGGTGCCCGCTGATCGCCGAACTGACGAGGTCGGCGAGCTCGCGCGTGCCTTTAACACCATGGCCGCTCGTCGTGAGCAGTCCGAAAATGCGCGGCGCCGGCTGGTCTCCGACGTCTCCCACGAGCTGCGCACGCCCATCGCCAACGTCCGCGGATGGCTGGAGGCGGCCCAGGACGGGCTCGCGACGCTCGACCGTCAGCTCGTCGACTCCCTCCACGAGGAGACGCTGCACCTGCAGCGGCTCACTGATGACCTGCACGATCTCGCGCTCGCCGAGGCAGGCGAGCTGAGGCTGTCGCCGGTACTCATCGACCTCGCCGAGCTGCTGGCACAGGTCGCCGCCTCGTTCGCGTCACCTCGACTATCGGTGGTCTGCGCGCCCGACGTGACGATCGTGGCCGATCCTGTTCGGTTGCGCCAGGTCGTGCTCAACCTGCTGGCCAACGCGCTGCGTCATACGCCGGGCGACGGCTCGGTCGTGCTGTCCGGCGGGCCCGGCACGATCACGGTGACCGACACGGGGGAGGGCATCCCTGCCGACGACCTGCCGCACGTCTTCGACCGGTTCCGACGGGTCGATCCGTCGCGCACCCGCGCGACGGGCGGCACGGGCCTCGGTCTGGCGATCGTCAAGCAGATCGTCGACGCACATGGTGGCAGTGTGACGATCGCCTCCGTCGTGGGGGAGGGGACGACCGTCACAGTGCGTATGTCGGAAAGAAGCGGGGGCTGACCTTGTCAGAGATCGCCAACCAGCAGCCGACAGTCGTGTGTGGACTCTGTCGACCGAATTGTCAGGATGGTCGAGGGCGTAGGCGAACAGCCCCTCGACTCGCAGATGCGGCGGAGAACCTGGCGAGCTGTCGGGACGTCTCATAGCCGCACGGGTTGCGACGACTGCTGGAATCTAAGGGAGCGGGAGTGTGGGTCTGTAGTGCACGCTCAAGCCGGTCGGCGGCTGCCAAAGTCGTGTCAGAGGTGGGACTCATCGTCTTCTTCCGTCGTTTCTGCGGTTCCCTGCAGTCTCTATCGACAGGACGCGGCCGCGCGACGCTCACGAGAACGCTAGAACGGCGTGAAGCGCGGCCCGCTGAGCGAGGCCTGTCGGGGCGCGGACGTGGTTGTGGTCCGCAGGCTGCTGCAACGCATGAGGGCAACTCAGGCGAGGGCCGAGGTCGATAGGTTGTTAAGGTCCGCGAGGCTCCCGGCTAGTGCTGCCGTCTGTAGCCAGGCGAGTTATCGGGTGACGAGAAGCAGCGCGTTTCGCTGGCACGAGCATTGGCAACCCGGCCGGGCGTGCTGCCATTTGACGAGAGCACCTCGGCACTGAACGTGTCCGCACAGGCAGTCGTTCTCGAATTGCTCCGTGACCTGTGCGAGTCCATAGGTGTAGCAATGCTGTTCATTTCTCGCTCCAACATTGGTGTCCGGGAAACCCGGGACAGGTCAGCTGAGGAGATGGTCAAGAAGGTGTCGGCCAATCAGGTCAGCAGACTCTACACGCCCGCGTCGGAGTGGATCTACGAGATTATTAAGCCGATGTTTCAAGATCAGTTGCCGGACGCCGACACTTTCAATGACGAGTTTGACCGTGCGGAGATCTTCTTGTCTCTTCTAGCGCAAGACGCGACGAGCGTGCGCGCTGACAGTACCGAGTCGGGGGAAGTGTGGGTTCGGTCGCACTGGGTCGGGCGGGCCGCTTGGCGTGCTTCCCGTCGCCGCAGAAACGCGCTTGAGGAATTCATGTCGGACCTTGAAGCGCAAGGTGAACGGTGGAGGCCGCTCCAGGCCGGCCTGTTCGGTGGGCAGTTGCACCGTGTGGAGGAGGCGATGGAGAAGCTGGATCCAGCTATTAGCAATCCGTTTCGATGGCTCGCAAAGTACGTGAAGATATTGGCAGGTCTCTAACTCGCACGGATTGTCGTGGTCAAGAGGCCATGCAGCAAAGCGCGGCAGACGGGATGCACCTGAGTTGCCGCCTGGCGGGCAGGCAGGCAGGACATACGACGTTGGTGGATTGCCTTGTCCGCCGTTGTGGCACTGACCAACTGTGCGCGCCGAGTCACGATCTGCGACTCTGTGACGCATCAGTGAGCGCTACCCAGATGACAAGTCCGGGGTCACCAATTGCTGCTATGGAGTTACACGGAAATTACACGGAAACTCTGTGATCATCAGTGATGAAACATGTTCTGAGAGTTCATCAAAGCGCTCCAATTTCTGTGTTTTCTGGCGTTTTCGGCCTGCTCGCCGCATCGGCTCTAGGGCCCGGAACTAACGGAGGGTTCTTGGTTCGAGTCCAAGTTGGGGAGCAGCACCCGGCAAGACCCCCGCTCCGGCGGGGGTTTTGCTGTTTCTGACTCAAGCAACTGCAACAAAGTTGCATGGAATCTACATGTATCCCGTGACCCGCAGTGCTGTCGAGGAAACGTCTGGCCCTTCTCCTGCCCACCTCCGATTCCTCCAAAAGGTTGGAACATCCCGGCGCGGCCACGATGTAGTGCTTTCACGTGGTTCTAGGCGAAGCATGTCCGGATCTCAGAGCGAGTGCACGATAACTCCATCAACCATCGTGAGACGGATCGGACGCCCGAGCAGCGACTCGACGTCGCCGTCGCCGGGCCACGAGTCCTGCAGGACTGCGAGGTCGGCACGCTGACCGACGGCCAGCGTGCCGCGCCAGGCCTCGGCCCGGTCGCGGAACGCCGCGCCGCTCGTCAGCAACGCGAGGGCGTCGAGGGTCGTGATGCCCTCGGTGTCCTTGGCCGGCACCTGACCCTCCCAGCAGTGCGTACGGGTGACGGCGTGGACCACCGCGGGACGCCAGTCCGGCGGCACGACGGGCGCGTCGGAGGTGATGCCCGGACGCACGCCGGCGTGCAGCGTCGACCGGATCGGCTCAGTGCGAAGTACCCGATCGGCCGGTAGGAACCTGGCGAACGTGCTCATGATGACGGGGTTGAAGCACGCGCCGATGCCGTTGGCGGCCAGCGTCTCCCAGCCATGCGGGTACAGCTCGGTCGTGTGAATCAAGTAGTGCCGCAGCGGGCTGTTCGGCGCGATCTCGGCAATCGTGTCGATGACGGTCTCCACCGTCTGGTCGCCGATGGCGTGGATCGCGACCTGGAGACCCGCGGCGTCCACCGTCCGGATGATCTCACGCAGCTCCTCGACCTTGTCGACGTCCGAGTCGCCGGCGACGACCATGTGACCGCAGCGGTGCCCGGGCGGGTTGTCTTCGTGCACGGGCTCCTTGTGCCACGTCGTCCCGTTCTGGGGCGTGCCGTCGGCGAACACCTTGACCCCGGCGATCGTCAGCCGGCGGGGATCGAGGTCACGGTCGTCGTAGCGCCGGGCCAGGCCCGCGGCGAGGTGCTTCTTGACGTCAGCGGCGTTGGCGCCTCCTGTGCCGTTCGGCAGCACGAGTACCGACACGCGCATCGTCAGGTCGCCGGTCTCGGCCAGGTCGCCGAGGGCGTCGAGCGCCTCGACCGAGCCGGAGCCGTCGAGCAGGGCCAGGTAGCCGGGCCCGAGACCGGGCTCGGTCAGGGCCGTGATGCCGAGCGCGTGCAGATCGGCCTGCCCCTTGCGGTAGGCGTCGAGCAGCTGCTCCGTGGGGACGGGAGGGACCACCGCGATCATCAACGAGATCGCGGCATCGGTCAGGAATCCCTCGGGATCTCCGTCGGCGTCGCGGTAGATGACACCACCGGCCGGATCGGGTGTCGCCGCGGTGATGCCCGCGAGCTCGAGGGCCACGGAGTTCGCCGACAGCGAGTGCCCGCTCCAGTCGAACAGTACGACAGGCGTGCCGGCGATGCCGTTGGCCTCAAGGGTGTCGTCGATGTCGCGCGCCGTGATCTTGCGACCCAGCACCAGCTCGTCCCAGCCGTGGCCGCGGATCCATCCGCTCGTGTCGATGCGGTCCGCGGTGAGGTACGACGGCAGCTCCGTCAGGTCGGTGAAGATGTCGGTGCCCATCTTCACGTAGGTGTGCGTCGTGACGGAGTAGCCCGTGAAGTGCAGGTGACCGTCGTTGATGCCGGGGATCACGGTGTCGCCGTCGAGCTCGACGATCCGGGTATTGGGACCGATCAGCTGCTCGGCGTCGGGTCCGAGGGCGACGATCTCTCCGTCGCGGACGGCCAGGGCGCGAGGGCGGGACGCGATCCAGTCGGCGGTGACCTCGTCACCGGGCTGCCAGTCGGACAGGTCGAGGACAGGGCCGCCACGCAGCACGGTGTCGGCGGTCAGGACGTCGGATGAGCTCATGACGTCACGATGCTCCGAGGCTGCCGACACGGACAGGGCGATGGTTCGGTCAACGAACCCCCTCCGTAGGGGACGGGCCGTCCGCGTGGCACCTTCTGTGCATGCACTCCGCCCTCTTCGACTCCCTCACGGCCAGCGAGATCTCTCTCGCGTCGGCGCTCATCAAGAAGCACGGCATCGCCGGTGACCGGCCGGGCTTCGGCTCGCTGTTCCTCGACGAGCCCGACAAGGCGAAGGTCCGTGCCGGAGAGGCCGTCACCCGCCGGGCTCGTGCGATCGTGCTCGACCGCACGTCGGCCGCGTCGTGGAACGTCCTCGTCGACCTCGACGAGGAGACGATCGTGTCGGCCGAGCAGCTCACCGAGGGGAGCGCGCAGATGCTCGCCGAGGAGGTCGAGATCGTCGATACCCTCGCCAAGGCCGACCCGCGGTTCGTCGAGGCACTCGCCAAGCGCGGCATCGACGACCTGACGCTCGTGCAGCTCGACCCGTTCGGCGTCGGCAACCGCGCCGACCTCGACCTCGCCGGCCGGCGCCTCTGGGCCGGCGTCACCTACTTCCGGCACTTCGAGGACGACAACGCCTACGCGCACATCGTCGAGGGCGTCATCGTGCTGGTCGACACGGTCGCACGCGAGGTCGTCTCGGTCGAGGACGCCGGAGTGCGCCCGATGCCGATGACGTGCGGCAACTACACCGCCGACGCCAACCAGCCGATGCGCACCGACGTCGCGCCCCTGGAGATCACGCAGCCGAACGGCCCGGGCTTCGTGCTGGACGGCCCGCAGATGACGTGGCAGAAGTGGCGCTTCCGCATCGGCATGCACCCCATCGACGGCCTCGTGCTGACCGGCATCGAGTACCGCGACGGCGAGGAGTACCGCTCGATCATCCACCGCGCCGCGGTCGGTGAGATGATCGTGCCCTACGGCATCCCCCAGGAGAGCCACTACTTCCGCAGCGCCTTCGACGCCGGCGAGTACGGGCTCGGCCGGATGGCCAACTCGCTCGTGCTGGGCTGCGACTGCCTCGGTGACATCACCTACATGAACGCTGTCATGGCCGACGACGACGGCAACCCGACCACGATCGAGAACGCGATCTGCATCCACGAGGAGGACGCCGGCATCCTCTGGAAGCACACCGACTGGGTGACGGGCAAGGTCGACGTGCGCCGCTCGCGCAAGCTCGTCGTCAGCTTCATCGCCACGGTCGGCAACTACCACTACGGCTTCTACTGGAACTTCTTCCAGGACGGCCACATCGAGGTCGACACCAAGCTCATGGGCATCGTGCAGACCATCGCCTACGAGGGCGACCTGCCCGGCCAGGCTAGCCCCGTCGCCGAGAACCTCGCCGCGACGTGGCACCAGCACCTGTTCAACTTCCGCCTCGACATGGAGGTCGACGGTTGGCAGAACACGGTCTACCAGACCGACGTCGACGGCGAGCCGGTCGGACCGACCAACCCCTACGGTAACGCGATCCGGGTGACCAAGACCCCGATCAGGAACGAGCTGGACGGCGACGGGCTGACCAACCCGCAGACGGCCCGCACCTGGACCGTGGTCAACCCGCACAAGACCAACCAGTGGGGCGTCCCCGTTGGCTACAAGCTGCTGCCCGGCTGGGCGTCGGACACCCTCATCGCCCAGGAGCCCTCGCTGATGGTCAAGCGCGCGGGCTTCGCCACCAAGAACGTGTGGGTCACGCCGTACTCGCCCGACGAGATCCATGCCGCGGGTGACCACCCCAACATGGACAAGTCGGGCAACGGTCTGGCCCGTTGGTCGGCCGCGAACCGGCCGGTCGAGGACACCGACGTCGTGCTCTGGCACACGCTCGGCGTGACCCACATACCCCGCTCCGAGGACTGGCCCGTCATGCCCAACGAGGTCGCAAGCTTCATGCTGCTGCCCGCCAACTTCTTCGACCGCAGCCCCGCGCTCGACGTGCCCGCGGCGGGGTGCAGCCACTGCCCGCCCGGGCAGTGCACCTGCTCGCACTGAAAGGCGCGCCCATGTCCACTGCCTATGTCAACGCAGCCGTCTACACCGGCGACCCCGAGCGCCCCTGGGCCTCGAGCCTCGTCGAGCGCGACGGCGTCGTCGTCGCCGTGGGTGACGACGCCGAGACGGCCGCTGAGGTCGCCGCGGCCGACGAGGTCGTCGACGTCGGCGGCCGCATGATCATGCCCGGCGTGCACGACGCCCACACCCACCTGGTCAGCGGTCTCAACCGGTGGGAGGTGTCGTTCGCGACCGATGCCGGCGAGGCGGATATCGTCGCGGCGCTGCGAGCCTGGGACGGCCCGCGGCCCGTCGACGCGCGCGGCAACCGCTGGCTCGTGGGCGGGCGGTACTGGCCGGAGTCGCTCGGTGCGAATGGGCCGGACCGGGCCTTTCTCGACGCGGCGTTCCCCGACGAGCCGGTCATGCTGCACGACCGCTCGGCGCACAACGTGCTGGTCAACTCAACGGCCCTTGAGCTCGCGGGCATCGACGCGTCGACCCCCGACACCAAGAACGGCAAGGTCGTCCGCGACGCCGACGGGCGGGTCACGGGCGAGCTGTACGAGCAGGCCCGGTGGCCCGTCTTCCGGGTCATGGGCGTGCACGACGACGACGTCATGGGTCTCGCGGTGCGTCACGCCCGCGACCTCAACCACACGTACGGCGTGACCTCGGTGCAGGACGCCTCCTCGACCGCCCAGCTGCTGCGGGTGCTGCGGTCGCTCGACGAGTCCGACGAGCTCGGCCTGCACGTCGCCGCACACCTCGTGTGGCGCGAGGAGTCGTTCGGCATGGCGGGCCTCGACGAGCTCGACCGGATGATCGACCACCACGACGACTACGCCTCGGCGCACGTCGACACCCGGTTCGTGAAGTTCTGGCTCGACGGCTCGCCCATCCCGCCGTACTGGACGCACTCGTGCATCCACGACGACGGGACCGTCGACGAGGAGCACCTGCTGATCCCACAGGAGGAGATGAACGCCGCGATGGTGCGCTTCGACGCCGCCGGGCTGACGGTCAAGGTGCACTGCGGAGGCGAGGGAGCGGTGCGCCGCGCGCTCGACGCGGTCGAGCACGCACGGACGGTCAACGGCCCCGACGGGCCCCGCCACGAGCTCGCGCACTGCTGCCTCGTGGACGCCGCCGACTTCGGCCGCTTCGCGCCGCTGCGCGTGGGTGCCGAGATGTCGCCGGCGGTCTGGCACCTCGCCGAGCACGACGTGAGCCACCTCTACGAGTTCGACACCGTCGTCGCGTCAGGGGCGGAGATGACCTTCGGCACCGACTGGAGCGTCGCCGAGACGCCCAACCTGTTCCCGGCCCTGCAGGGCGCGATCCAGCACGGCGACCATTCGATCGACCTCGCGACGGGACTCGCCGCCATGACGGTCAACGGTGCGCGCGTCGTTGGTCACGACGATCAGCGGGGCACGCTCGTGCCGGGCAAGGCGGCCGACCTCATCGTGCTCGACCGCAACCTGTTCGAGATCCCGAGCGACGAGATCGGCGGCACCGTCGTGCTGCGGACCGTGGTCGGCGGGCGGACGGTGCACGACCTGATGTGATCGGTGCGGGGGACTGCTGAGCGAGACAGGTCCGTTTACTCCCACCGCCGTGACAGCCATCGTGGGCACATGACCGTGAACCAGGACAACGTCACCGCCGCCGCCCAGCGTCTCGCACAGGCCGCCGACACGGGGCAGCCGTGCGAGCCGGTCCGTGACCTGATCGGTCGCGACGACCTCGACAGCGCGTATGCCGTGCAGGACGTGCTGACCGCGCGCCGGGTGGCGGGTGGCGAGCAGGTCGTGGGCCGCAAGATCGGCCTGACGTCGCTCGCGGTGCAAAAGCAGCTGGGCGTCGACCGCCCCGATTTCGGCGTGCTGTTCGCGTCGATGGCCCATGTCGACGGCGACACGATCGTCACGGCGAACCTGATGCAGCCCAGGGTCGAGGCGGAGATCGCTTTCGTGCTCGGTGACGACCTGGTCGACGGACCGCTCGACGCCGAGCAGGTGCGCGGCGCCACCGACCATGTGCTCGCTGCGCTCGAGGTGTGCGGCAGCCGCATTCGCGACTGGGACATCAGCTTCGGCGACACCGTCGCCGACAACGCTTCCGGCGCGGCCTTCGTGCTGGGCACCGACCGCAAGACCCTCGACGAGATCGTGCCGGCCGAGGTCGAGATGACGATGTCGATCGACGGAGAGCAGGCATCGAGCGGCAATGGCGCCGCGTGCCTGGGCGATCCGGTGGAAGCCGTCGTCTGGCTGGCCCGTACAGCGCGTGACCTCGGCGAGCCGCTGCGGGCGGGTCAGGTGATCTTGTCGGGTGCGCTCGGGCCGATGCGCCCGGTCGTCGCGGGCCAGACGGTCACTGCGACGCTGAGCGGTCTCGGCACGGTCACGGTCGACTTCGCCTGAGACCACCTGCTCTCAACCAGCTACCAGCCCGAACCCGCCGAAGGCCTCCTCCAGGACGCTCATCGCGGCCAGGACCACGTCCTCGCGCCAGGCAGACGCGATGACCTGCACCCCGACGGGCAGGCCGTCGACGAGCGCGACCGGAGCGGAGCCGGCCGGCAGCCCTGAGACGCTGTAGGTGTGCGTGAAGTTGAATGCCTCGTAGCGCAGATACCGGTCCTGGGGGATGCCTCCCGGCGGGGTCTCGTGCAATGGAGCCTGACCCGCGCAGACCGGCGCGATCACGATGTCATAGCTGTCGACCCACCGGCGGACGGCGGTGCGCAGATCCAGCATCGACCGCTGCACCGCGAAGTAGTCAGCGGCGCTCCTCGACGATCCGTACGGCGGATGGTTCAGCAGCTCGAGGAACTGCCCAGTGTGATCGGCCGGATCATCCCCGAGCAGCCCGCGGAGCCCGCTGCCTCCGTCGGCCGCCGTGGCCCGGAAGAACAGCTCCGTCGCAGCGGCCGCGATGGCCGGCGGCGCTGTCTGTTCCACCGTGGCGCCGGCCTGACTCAGCGCCGAGGCGGCGGACCGCACCCCCGCGGCGATGACCGGGTCGGCCGTTGCGGTGCCGTCCTCGACGTACCAGCCGATCCTCAGACCGCTGAGGTTGACGGTCCGCCAGTCGTGCAGGGGGACAGGGTGCGAGAACGCGTCCCCGTGGTCGGCGCCGGCCATGACGTCGAGCAGCGCGGCGATGTCCGCGGCGCTGCGTCCCATCGGGCCGGCATTGATCATGTCGAACATGCTGCTGGCACGGCCGGGCGGCCAGACGCCGGTCAGTGGGACGCGACCTGGTGTGGGCCGTAGCCCGAACAGTCCGCAGTAGGCCGACGGCACGCGGATCGAACCGCCGCCGTCGGTGCCCACGCCGATCGCCGATGCGTCGGCGCCCAGCAGGGCACCCTCGCCACCACTCGAGCCGCCTGGCGTCCGGGCCGGGTCGAGCGGGTGGACGGTCCTGCCCGTGGCAGGGCTGTCGGTCTCGTACGACAGGCCGACCTCGGGCATCGTCGTCTTGGCGAGCACGATCCCGCCGGCTGCGCGGATGCGTTGAACGACGACCGCATCATCGGTCGGCACGTCGGTCCGGGCCAGCGAGCCGGCGCGGCACGGCAGGCCGGCGACATCGATCATGTCCTTGACCGTGACCGGGATGCCCAGCAGCGGCGTCCGCTCGCCTGCGCGCAGGCGAGCATCGGCCTGGTCCGCCTCGTGGAGCACGCCCAGGTCGTCCCGGGCTGACACGGCGTTGAGCTGGACCGTCGCATCGAGGCGTTCCAGGTAGTGCCCGCAGAGCTCCCGGGAGGAGAGTTCGCCTGCATCCAGGCGGCCGCGCCACTCGGTGACGGTGGGTTCCATGGCGACTCCTCGACTCGGCTGCAGATCGAGGCATTGCACCGTGGAACGACAGGCCAGGTGGCCATCGTGATCCGCTGAGCGAACCGTCGAGACCCTGGTTCGGTCAGCGAAACTTCGTCATCTGGCGGTGAAACCGCGCGTGCTGTAATCGGGCACCCTTTCGGCCGAGGAGAACCACCATCGTCCCGACCGGATCGTCCAGTGCCGATGTTCGGTGCGACCCACACGGAGGAATGACATGTTGAATCGATCCCGTCGCCGCACCACGGCGCTCGCGCTGGCCATCGGCGCATCACTGACACTGGCGGCCTGCGGTTCGGGCTCGGACTCGGGCTCCTCGGGAGGCGGTGGCGGCAAGGACGACTTCACGATCGGCATCTCGAACGCCCAGGGTGCTCAGCCCATCCTCAAGCTGACGCAGGACTCGTTCACCGCCGCCGCAAAGCGGGACGGTATCAAGGTCAAGGCGCTCGACGCGCAGCTCGATCCGGCCAAGCAGGTCACAGATGTCGACCAGCTCGTCGCCCAGCATGTCGACCTGATCGTGGTCTACCCGCTCGACGCGAACTCGCTCAAGCCGGCACTCAAGCGAGCCGATGACGCCGGTATCAAGGTCGTCGGCTGGGCCGGCATGGCTTCGCCCGACGCCGACCCGGGCGTGCTGTCCTCGAACGTCGACACCGGCGGCAGCTACCGCGGCTCGAAGCTGCTGGGCGACTACGTCAAGGAGAAGCTCGGCGGCAAGGGCAAGGTGCTCGGCGTCGGACTGGGCATCCCGGTGCCGGCGCTCGAGACGATGGTGTCCCAATACGAGAAGAACGTCACCGACGGCACCGACATCACGTGGACCGGCCGCGTCGACAACCCGACCGATGACATCGCGGGTGGCCAGAAGGTCGTCGCGACGGCGTTGACGAAGTACCAGAACGACGTGCAGGCGATCATGACCTACAACGACTCGTCGGCCATCGGTGCGGCCGTCGCCGCGAAGGCAGCGGGTCTGAAGGATGTCGTGATCGTTGGCCAGAACGGTGACGAGGACGGCGCCAAGGCGGTCGCGGACGGCCGTCTCAGCGCGACAGTCGACCTGGTGCCGTGGCGCACGGGCCTGATCCTCGAGACGGTCTCGAAGGCGATCCTCGACGGCAAGAAGGTTCCCGCCTACATCGAGAGCCCGACCGAGCTGTTCACGAAGGAGAACCTGGCCGACCGCGTCCCGTGGGACGAGGCGAAGTCCAAGATCGCCTCGGGCGCCATGACCTGCGCCGACGGTGGCGGCTGCCCGGACGACGTGGCTGCGCTCGTCAAGTAGATGACTGTCCCGGACCCGTTCGCCCGTTCCCAGCCGTCCAAGGAGTTCAGCATGGAGTCACCTGTTCTGCAGATGCGGGGCATGCACAAGCACTTCGGTCGCACGCACGCGTTGAAGGGGGTCGACTTCGAGCTGCGGCCTGGTGAGGCGCATGCCCTGCTGGGTGAGAACGGGTCCGGGAAGTCGACGTTGATGAAGGTCGTTTACGGGGAGGTGACACCGTCGGATGGGCAGATGCTGCTGCGGGGGGAGCCGGTGAGCTTCGCGAACCCGCTGCAGGCGTCGCGGGCGGGCATCACGATGGTCGCCCAGGAGGTGCCGGTCGTGGCTAGCCTGACGGTCGCCGAGAACATTGCGTTGGGGCGCCTGCCGGGCCGGGGCTTGCGGGTCGACTGGCGCGGCGCCCGCCGGGCGGCTGCGGAGGCCCTGGACGAGCTGGGGTCGGGTATTCGTGCCGATCAGCTGGTAGGGTCGCTGGGTCCGGGTGACCGGCAGGTCGTGGCGATCGCGCGGGCGGTGGCTGCTAAGTCGTCGGTGGTGATCTTCGACGAGCCGACCAGCTCGTTGACCGCCGAGCTGACCGAGTCGCTGTTCGACATCATTCGCCGGATGAAGGCACGTGGGATCGCGATCGCGTTCATCTCCCAGCGGTTGCAGGACATCGAACCGGTCGCCGATCGGGTCACGGTGCTGCGTGACGGTGCGCTGGTCGACACCTTGGACATCGCGGATGTCGACGAGGCCACGATCACCCGCCTCATGGTGGGTCGTTCGTTGACGGACTACTTCCACCGTGAGATCTCCACCGGTGACTCGTCGGCGGCCGAACCGGTGCTGTCGGTGCGTGACCTGGCTGTGCCCGACCGGGTCGAGGGGGTCAGCTTCGACGTGCGACCCGGTGAGGTCGTCGGCCTGGCCGGTCTGGTCGGGTGCGGACGCGTGGAGGTCGTGCGGTCGATCTTCGGCGCCGACACCGCGACCGGAGACGTCACCTTCGCCGGCAACTCCTACGGGCGGCGCAGCCCGCGTGGCTCGATCAAGCGGGGCCTGGCCCTGGTGACCGGTGACCGCAAGGGCGAAGGCCTGGTGCCGGCCGCCAGCGTCATGCACAACCTGACCATGATCCCCAACAGCCGCCTGTCGCTGATGCCGATCAAGGCCGCCGGGCAGCGTCGCGACGCCGTGGCAGCGATGCGCGAGCTGCACGTACGCCCCGACGACCCGTCCCTGCCGGCCGGCAGCCTGTCGGGCGGCAACCAGCAGAAAGTCGTCATCGCACGATGGCTCGCTGCCAACCCCACCGTGCTGCTGATGGACGAACCGACCCGCGGCGTCGACGTCGGCGCCAAGTCAGAGATCTACCGCCTCATCCGTCAGCTGGCCTCCCAAGGCGTTGCGGTCGTCATCAGTTCCTCGGAGAACATCGAGCTGCTCGGCGTGTGCGACCGGGTGCTGATGATGTTCCGCGGACGCGTCGTGGCCGACCAGCCAGCCCACCAGCTCGACGAGCTGACCATCGCCGAACATGTCGCAGGAGTCCACCATGTCTGAACCCACCCTCGCCACCACACCCGAGACGCCGCCCGAGGCGTCCAACCCTGGGACGCCGCCTGGGAAGCCGCCGGCGCTGCCCCGCACCAGCGTCGTCGGCAACGTGCTGCACCGCCTGCGCGGCTTCGGCGGCGCCCTGGCCGCGCTGCTCGTGATGGTCGTCTACCTCTCGATCACCCAAGAGTTCTTCGCGACCAAGGCCAACATCCTGAACGTCCTGTCAGGCAACAGTGCCATGATGATCACCGCGATCGGCCTGACGTTCATCGTCCTGTCAGCCGGCTTCGACCTCTCGGTCGGCGCGATCTACGCCGCCGCCGGCTACGTCGCGTTCCGCACCTTGGACGCCGGCCTGCCCCCCATCGTCGCCCTGGCCTGCGGTGCCCTCATGGGCATGTTGCTCGGCGGCGCCGTCAACGGCATCCTGATCGGCCGCGTCCGACTCAACTTCTTCGTCGTCACCCTCGGCACGTCGTCGCTGTTCACCGGTGCACTCAATGTTGTCACGAACGGCAAGACCAACACGATCCCCGAGCCGGAGGGGAGCCTGTTCTACTGGCTCGGCAACGGCAGCATCGCGACGATCCCGATCCCCGTCGTGCTGAGCCTCGCGGTGCTGCTGATCAGCCTCTACGTTCTGCGCTTCACGTCGTTCGGCCGCGCGATCTACGCCGTCGGCGGCAACCCCGAAGCCGCGCGCCTGGCCGGCATCAACGTCTCCTGGGTCTACGTCTGCGTCTACGGCATCGGCGGGCTCCTGGCCGCCACCGCCGGCATGGTCGACGCCAGCCGCCTGGCCTCGGCCTCGCCCACCGCAGGCGCAAGCCTCGCCCTGACCGCCGGCGCCGCAGTCCTGCTGGGCGGCACCAGCTTCTACGGCGGCATGGGCGGCGTCGGCGGAACCGTCATCGGCGTCCTGCTCATCGCCGTGCTGCAGAACGGCCTCGGCCTGATGGGCGTCTCCGCCTTCTGGCAGGGCGTCGTCACCGGTATCGTCCTCATCGTCGCCGTCCTGCTCGACAAGCTCCAGTCGCGGTCGGCATGAAGGCCCTGAGGATCCACGCCTGGGGCGAGGCGCCCCGGCTCGACGAGATCGAGTCGCCCCGGCCCGGCCCGGGGGAGACGCTGGTCGAGGTGGCATCGGCCAGCCTGTCCCATTTCGACCTCACGGTGGCGAGCGGTGAGTTCGGCATCCGGCCCGAGCTGCCCTACGTCCCGGGCGTCGAGGGCGCCGGCACGGTGGTCGAGTCCGACGTGTTCGCGCCTGGCGCGCGGGTCTCGATCCGCGGGGGAGGGGTCGGCATAGCGACTCCCGGCACATGGGCCGAGCTCGTCGTGGTCCCGCACGAGGCGCTCACCGAGGTGCCCGACGGCCTCGACCTCGATCTCGCGGCCGTGGCCTACGACCCCCTCACGACGGCGCACGTCAGCCTGCACGGAGTCGCACGCCTAGGCGACTGGCCCGACGCGGGCGTCCGCGCCGTTGCCGACGAGGTCGTCCTGGTGACGGGCGCGGCTGGCGGCGTGGGCTCGATGGTCGTGCAGCTGGTGGTGAGGGCCGGGGCGAGGGTCGTCGCGCTGGTGTCGTCGCCGCAGCGTGCCCCGTTGGTGCCGCAGGGGGCCGAGGTCGTGTTGATGCAGGATGCTGCACGCCTCGCCGAGCTCGCCGGTGACCCTGCCGTCACGCTGGTGGTCGACACCGTCGGCGGCGAGGGTCTGGCCGAGCGCATGACCTGGGTGCGGCCGGGAGGGCGTGTGGCCGTCGTCGGCTACACGGCCGGCGTGAGCACGACCCTCGACCTGCCCAACTGGCTGCTGGGCGACGTGTCCGTGCTGCCCGTCAACCTGCTGCGCCGCGCCGGTGAAGGCGACGCGGTGGTCGACGAGCTGACCCGCCTGCTCGTCGACGGCGAGCTGACCGTGGCCCTCGAGACCTTCGCGATGGACGATGTCGCCGTGGCGCTCGACCGTCTGACCACAGGCCAGGTGCGCGGCAAAGCTGTGCTGCACCCGCGGTAGTCCTGCGACAAAGTGTGACGCTGTGCCCCAGTCCTCACCGAGGACCGGCGGCACAGCGCCACACATCGCGCAGAGTCAGCGGCCGGCGCCGAGCAACTCGACAGACGCCTCGAGCACGTGGGCCGGGTTGGTCAAAGTCGTCTCTTCGAGGTCGGGCATGAGATCAATATATCCGTACCGATTGGTTCGTACAAGAGGATCTAGCGGATCAGTCATTCCGTCGAATCCATTGTGCGAACCAGTCGGTACGCATACAGTGGCGGCGATCGAGACTGTCCTTCGGGACCCTGACGCTGGGAGACCACATGACCACCGAGCAACTGAGCACCCTGCAGGCCATGGGCCTGTTCACCGGAGCCCCGCAGCACGAGAACTTCAACCGCATGGCTCAACTTCTTCCGTCGACGCAGATGCCCCCGTCGAGCTCGCCGCGCCCGTGGAGGGTCGGTTCGCCGGTCTCCGCGCCGGAGACGTTCGAGGGGGCGGGCACGACGAAGTCGTTCGAGGACTTCTTCGCCGAGACGGACACGGCCGCGCTGCTCATGATCGAAGATGGCGAGATCCGCTACGAGCGCTATGCCCTGACAGGCGGCATCGACGTGCCGTGGATCTCGATGTCCGTGGCGAAGAGCTTCGTCTCCACCCTGGTCGGCATCGCACTGGAGGAGGGGTACGTCACCAGCCTCGACCAGCCCATCAGCGACTACATCACGGTCCAGCCAGGGTCGGCCTACGACGGCGTCTCGATCAAGGATGTGCTGAGGATGTCGTCGGGAGCTCGATGGAACGAGGACTACGCAGATCCAGACTCCGAGGTCTTCGGCCTGAATGCAGCGATGGCGGGCATCGGCGCGTTGGAGGACTTGGTCGCCGCCATGGTCCGGGAGTCTGAGCCCGGCACGGTCTGCCGATACAACTCCGGAGAGACCCAGGCCCTAGGCCTGCTTGTCATCAAGGCGACCGGCCGAACGCTGTCGGACTACATGCACGAGAAGCTGGTCGAGCCACTCGGCTTCGAGGCGCCCAGCTATTGGATGATCGATGCCGCCGGCGTCGAGCAGGCGTTCGCATGCCTCAACGCCACGGCGCGCGACTTCGCGAGGCTCGGCGACCTCTTCCTCAACCGCGGTGCGATCGACGGACGCCAGATCGTCTCGGAGCAGTGGGTCAAGGCCGCCACCACCTGGGACGACCCGATGCGCGCACCCGGCATGCCGATTGTCGGCAGCGACCGGGTCGACCTGGGTTACGGCTACCAGTGGTGGCTGCCGGGCGGAGACGATGGCGAGTTCAGCGCCATGGGCGTCTACAACCAGCTCGTCTACGTCGACCCGACACGTCGCCGCGTGGTCGTCAAGCTGTCGGCGAACCGGGCGTACGGCACGACGTCGGACGAGGCTACCAATCGCAACGAGGAGAGTGTTGAGTTCGTCAGAGCGCTCGCTCGAGTCTGACCCCGAGCGGCCCGTCGCTGTCAGGATGGCGACGGGCCGCCGCGGGACCGGAGCTGGTCGAGCTGGTCGAGAGCGACCTGGAACGCCGCGTCGACCCGGTCGCGGTCACCGCTGAGAAGTAGGTCGAGCTGTAGCCCGCGGATCTGCGCCGCCACCAAGGTCGCATGCGCCGTGGCCTCGGTCGTCGTGCGACCCTCGGCGACGAGTCGTCGCTCGAGGGGGAGCAGCCACTCATCCGTCATCCGTTCGGCCACGTCGGACGTCATGTCGCGATACTGCGGGGCCCGTGCGGCCAGCTCGAAGAGCACTCTGAACTGGCGCCGCTCCTGGGGCTGACGCATCTTCTCCCACGACGCGGAGACGAACTCGACGGAACCGCCCACCGCTTCATCGACTCGAAGTGTCGCCAAGAAGTCTTCCCGTACCTGGTCCACGACCTCGGCCACGAGCTGGTCCTTCGAGATGAAATGGCGGATGAGTGTCGCATGGGTGACACCCAGCTCGCTGGCGAGCGGACGCAGCGACAAGTCTGCGAAGCCGTGATCCAGGACGTACTCGACCGCCGCGGCCAGTAGCTCGGGGCGTCGATGCTGGTGTCGCAGGGTTCGTCCGTCGACCACGGCGGTTGCTTCGGTGACCATGCGCTGATCCTAACGAATGCTCTCGTGCGAGAAGCCAAACTATGCGTACCGATCGGTTCGTTCAGCGAAACTTCGTCATGAGGGCAGTAGACCGGGCGTGCTCTAATCGGGCACCTTCTCGACCGGCGTACTCCTCTCGGTGCCGGCCGAATCGTCCCGTGCCGGGATTCGGCACGTCCCCCTTGGAGGAATCACATGTCCTTGTTCGCCCCCCGCCGCCTCCCCGCGGCTCTCGCCCTGGTGCTCGGCACCTCGCTGGTGCTGTCGGCCTGCGCATCCAGCTCGGACTCCGGCTCCGGCTCTGACAAGAAGTTCACGATCGGCATCTCGAACCCGCAGGGTGCCCAGCCCATCCTCAAGCTCACCCAGGACACGCTGACCTCTGCCGCCAAACGGGACGGCATCGAGATCAAGGCGCTCGACGCACAGCT
Source organism: Aeromicrobium sp. P5_D10 (assembly GCF_054049535.1). Classification (NCBI taxonomy): domain Bacteria; kingdom Bacillati; phylum Actinomycetota; class Actinomycetes; order Propionibacteriales; family Nocardioidaceae; genus Aeromicrobium; species Aeromicrobium sp. P5_D10. Next base: position 69,913 of record NZ_JBFUME010000004.1, on the reverse strand, counting down.
CGACCCGGCCAAGCAGGTCACCGACGTCGACCAGCTCGTGGCGCAGAAGGTGGACCTGATCATCGTCTACCCGCTCGACAGGAACTCCCTCAAACCCGCCCTGAAGCGGGCCAGCGACGCCGGGATCAAGATCGTCGGGTGGGCAGCGCTCACGTCGCGGGGGTCCGATCTGGGGTTGCTCTCCTCCAACGTCGAGACTGGCGGTCTGCGCGGCTCGCAGCAGGTCGGCGACTTCGTCAAGACGCAGTTGGGCGGCAAGGGCAAGGTGCTCGGCGTAGGACTGGGCGCCCCGGTGCCAGCGCTGGATCTTTTGATGAAGCAGTACCAGAAGACCGCCACCGAGGGCTCGGAGATCTCGTGGCTGGGTCGCGTCGACAACGCGACCGATGACATAGCAGGCGGCCAGAAGGTCGTCGCCACGGCGCTGACGAAGTACCAGAATGACGTGCAGGGGATCATGGCCTACAACGATTCGTCCGCCATCGGCGCCGCGGTAGCCGCCAAGGCCGCCGGTCTCGACGAGCTCGTTATCATCGGTACCAATGGCGACGACGACGGCATCGCGGCGGTCAAGGATGGTCGCATCGATGCGACGGTCGACCTGGTGCCGTGGCGCACGGGCCTGATCCTCGAGACGGTCTCGAAGGCTCTCCTCGAGGGCAAGAAGGTGCCGACCTACGTCGAGACGACCTCGGTCCTGTACTCGAAGGACAACCTCGTCGAGCGTGTCGACTGGAACGACGCTGCGGGCAAGATCGCCGACGGCAGCATGACGTGCGCCGACGCCGGTTGCCCGGACGATGTCGCGGTGCTCGTCAAGTAGGTAGCCCTTCGAAATTCGTGACGCTCTGCGCCAGTCCTCACCGAGGACCGGGGCAGAGCGTCACACATCGCGGGGGGTCAGCGGCCGGCTCGCCAGTCGTCGATGACGTGCTGGGCGGTTTTGCTGGCGAAGGCCTCGATCGAGACCATCGGGTTGACGCCGGGCGCCGTGGGCAGCGCCGAGGCGTCGACGATGTAGACGCCCGCGCAGTCGTGCAGCTGGCCGCGTCCGTCGACGACTGACGTCGCCGGATCGGTGCCTGTCGGGCAGGTGCCGCTCTGGTGCGCCGACAGCGTCAGCACGTCGTCCTTCTCGAGCGATCCGAGGACATCGAGGAAGGCGTCGAAGTCTTCACCTTCGCGCCAGCGCGGATCACCGGGCAGGAACGTGAAGATCTCCTTGGCGCCGGACGCCTTGATGATGCGGGCGAGCTCCTGGTGCGTGCGGCGCACGATCGCGAGGTCGACGGGGTCGTCGAGGCCCCACGTCGCGACCGGCATCCCGTCGGCGTCGCGCTCGATGTGACCGGCACCGTGGTCGCGGGCGAAGCCCCAGACGCCCGACACGTGCTTGAGGCGCAGCTGCTCGCGCTTGTGCTGCTCGCCGTCGTGCCACGGCGTCAGTCCGGTCCAGAAGCCGAGTCCCATGGGTGCGGCCTCGACGACGAAGCCGTGGCCCTCCTCGACCTGGTTGAAGTCGTGGCAGACGCTCGTCAGGATCTGGCCTGCCCAGCCCTCGACGACCTCGTCGTAGACGCCGCTCATGAAGTACGACGGGTGTACGTGCAGGTTCTGGCCCACCGACGGACCGCCGATGCCCGAGCCCTGCAGCAGCGTCGGTGACGCGAGTGCACCGGCCGCCACGACGACGACGGTTGCCTCGATCACGACCTCACGCTCGCCGTCGGGGGTGCGGACGACGGCCCGCACCCCGGTCGCGTGACCGTCGGCGTGCAGCACCTCACGGACGTCGCAGTCGGCCAGCAGCCGTCCGCCGGAGTCGCTGGCGTCCTGCAGGAAGGTCTTCATCGTCGACTGCTTGCAGCCCACCAGGCAGCCCGCGTTGCACTCGCCGCAGAAGCGAGCGTCGTCGTCGCGGGCGTTGCGGGCGAGGGTCTCGTGCTTCATCCCGATCGCGTCGAAGCCCCGGTTGAGGATCTGGTTGACGCGGTTGTGCACGGTGTTGGACGGTACGGCGTTGATGCGCCGCATGACCGACTCGATGTGAGGTCCGAACTCGGCGTGGGTGGCACCCACCATGCCGGCCGCAGTCCACTCGTCGAGGACGTAGTCGGGCGTCGGGAGACAGGCCATCGAGTTGACGGTCGTGCCACCGCCGACCGTCGAGCCGGCGAGCATGCCGACGCTGGCGTCGGTCGACCAGATGAAGCCGCCGCCGAGGTAGAGGTTGGGGAACGACAGGGCCTCGAGCTGCGGGAGGTCGGGCTCGTTGCGGTACGACCCCTTCTCGAGCACCAGCACGTCGAGACCGGCATGGGCCAGACGGGCCGCCGCGACGCCGCCGCCGGCACCGGAGCCGACGACCACGACATCGGCCTGCAGCGTCTGCTCGACGTCGGCCGGCAGGTCCTCGCGGCGCAGGGTCTTGGGGAAGGCGTCCTCCGAGGGGGGAGCCAGCAGCGGCCCCGCGAAGCCCAGCGCCGACCACGTCGGGTTGGACATCTGCTCGTCGGGGACCGTGTAGAACATGGCCAGCACGGTGCTCTGCAGGATGAGGGCTCCGGGACGGGTGGCATGGGACTCGAGCGCGTCCCGCCACACCGCGACGCGGCGATCGGCATCGGCGGTGGCGAAGTCGTCACCGAGGGCGGAGAGAGTCGTCGTGACGAGGGCCTGCACGTGAGGTGCCCACAGCGGCAGCACCGACGCCAGGATCTGGTCGACGGCCAGGTCCGTCGCGCTCGTCGTCCACAGGGTGCGCTCGGCGGCGTCCTCGGCCGGGACGTCGATCGCCGGCACGATCGTGTCGCACAGCGCGCTCAGCAGGCGGATGTCGGTGGTGGGCGTCGTGTCGACGGTCACGGGGGCTCCTTCTCCGATGAGCGGACCGCCGACGCGATCGGCTCGAGCGTCGAGGCCTTCGACCAGCTCTACGACCGCAGGAAGGACTCCACGGCGTCGACGACCTCGCGGCTCTTGGTCTCCATCAGCGGGATGGTTCCGCCGGGGATGATCGCCTGCTCGAGGCGCTCTGCGTTGACCAGGTGCTCGGCGAGCTTGGCCACGGACGGCAGGGCGAACGGGTCGTCGCTCGCCCCGATGAGGAGCGTCGGGGCCACGACGTGACCGATCCGGTCCTCCATGACGTAGCGGCCGCAGGCCATGTGGCCCTCGGCGGGGGTGACGCCCGGTGCCAGCGCGTCGCGCACGAACCGGTCGAGGAGATCGGGGCGACCGGCCGGGTAGTACGGCTGCCGCAGCGCCCACAACGTCGTCAGGTGGGAACCGTCGTCGGTGATGGCCGCCTCGTCGACGCCCGGACCATCGGCGTGGGCCTCGCGGTACGCGGCGTCCGCCCAGGGAGCCGACGACAGCAATAGTGACTGGACGCGGTGCGGGGTTCGGGCGGCGATCTCGACGGCCACGGCACCGCCGGTGTGGTGTCCGAGTAGATCAGCGCTCTGGATGTCGAGGGTGTCGAGGAACGCCAAGACGCCGTCAGCGATGGCATCGATGGATTGCGGTGCCGGAATCTCGTAGCTGAGGCCGAAGCCTGGCATGTCGATCGCCAGGACCCGTCGGGACGCCGAAAGCAAGGGGAGGACCTCGCGGAACTCGTCGAAGGACCGTGGCGTCTGGTGCAGCAGGACGATCGCGGGACCCTCGCCCTGCTCGACGTAGTGGACCTGCCCGAGGTCAGTGTCGGCATAGGCGCGCCGTGGTGTGTTGCTGCTCATGGGGGGTCTCCGTTGCTGGCTATGGATCAGTGGAGTATCGGCGGGACGGGGTGATCGGACAAGTCTGGCCGGTTCGCTGAGTGGTCCACCCGGGCGTTGTGCTCGATGAGACAGGACGTACAGATTTCCGCGGTGTTTCGAGTCCGCTCAGTGGACCATGTCGTGCACACCACGTCGGTGACCACTGTCACTGTGATGCCACTTCGAGCCTTCGAAGTCTCGCGGCGATGAGGAAGAGGACGGTCGATGAGGATGCACAACGACGTGGAGCGGGCCACACCACCCTTGGTGGAAGTGGTGGGAGTCGTGCGCCGCTACCCAGGAGTCGTAGCGCTCAGCGGGGTCGACCTCACCATCCATGCCGGGGAGGTGCTGTCGCTGACCGGGGAGAACGGTTCGGGAAAGTCGACGCTCGCCAAGATCATCGGTGGAGTCGAGCAGCCCGATGAAGGCCACCTCCTGGTGGACGGCAAGCAGACGGTTATCGCCGATCCGTCCGCGGCTCGGGACCTCGGGATCGTCATGATCAGCCAAGAGCTGACGCTTGCGCCGTCGCTGACCGTCGCCGAGAACATCATGATGGGACGCCTGCCGCTGCGGCGGGGTCACGTCGACTGGTCGTCGGCCCGCAGGCAGGCTCGGGAGGTCCTGGATCAGCTCGACGTTCACATCTCGGTCGACGCGCCGGTGCGCGAGCTCAGCGTGGAGCTTCAGCAAGAGGTGGAGATCGCCCGCGCGATCTCGTCCCAGGCTAGGCTGCTGATCCTCGATGAGGCGACCAGCTCGCTGTCTGAGTCCGCCACCGATCGGCTTCTGGAGCTGGTGCGGATCCAGGCCGGACGAGGCGTGGCGGTGCTGATGATCTCGCACCGGATGCCCGAGCTCTACTCGACGGCGCAACGGGCGACGGTCCTGCGCGACGGGATGCTCGTCGGTTCGGTCCCGCTGCCCTCGACACCCGAGCCGCAACTGGTGCGCATGATGGTCGGCCGCGACCTCGGCGACTACTACGGGTCACGCGACGTCAGGATCGGCGAGACGGTGCTCGAGGTCGAGGACCTGGTTTCCGCCGATGGTGAGATGAGCCCTACATCGTTCACCGTCAGCGCGGGCGAGGTGCTCGGCATTGCCGGACTGGTGGGATCGGGCAAGGCCCAGCTGGCCATGTCGCTCGGCGGGGCGATCGCTGCCAGCGGGTCAGTCCGTGTGCACGGCAAGAACGTAGCCCTCGGGGATCCGCGGCGCGTCATCGCCGCAGGTATCGGCTACGTCCCCGACGACCGTCGCAAGTCGGCACTCCTGCCGGTCCGCAGCGTTTCCGACAACTTCTCCGTCTCATGGTTGCGATTGATGGGGCGCGGCGGCATCGTCCGTACGTCGGTCGAGCGCCGACGCGTCAAGGCCGCGATCGAACGCTACGGCGTCAAGACGTCATCGCCCAGCAAGCGGATCACGCTCCTGTCGGGTGGCAACCAACAGAAGGTCATCCTCGGGCGCACGTTTGCCCTCGGCTGCGACGTCTACGTTCTGAGTGAGCCGACCCGCGGCGTCGATGTGGGCTCGAAGAGCGCGATCTACGCGATGCTCCACGAGCTGGCCGCGTCCGGCGCGGCCGTCATCGTCGTGTCGTCGGAGCTGCCTGAGCTGATCGGCCTGAGCGACCGGATCCTCGTGTTCTTCCGTGGAGCGGTGTGCGGCGAGCTCCAGGGCAACGAGATCTCGGAGCAAACCATCGGTGACCTGGCCGTCAGCGGCCGCGTGCACACGAACCAAGACGTCACCTCATGACCACGAAAGGAAACCCCCGTATGTCATCTGACTCGCTCGTTGCCGAGAACAGGCCTGACACTGGCCACGGCAGCACGCCTAGTGAGGCGATACCCTCCCGGTTCGCGTCTGTGTGGTCGGAGGTCCAGCGCGTCTCGGGACGCAGCACCGGTGTCATCGCCGGTTTAGTGATCCTGTGCGTCTACCTGGCGGTGACCCAGCCCGTCTTCGCGACCTGGGGTAACACAACCAACCTCGTCGCGGGCAACAGCGTGATCCTCCTGCTCGCGATCGGGGCCACCTTCGTCATCTTGTCGGGCGGCATCGACCTGTCGACCGCGGCGGCCGGGGCTGCGACCGCAATGATCTTCGGTGAGCTCCTCTCGGCGGGTTTGGGTGCGTTTGTTGCGGTGGCCGGGACGCTGGCCTTCGGCCTGTTCCTCGGTGCGGTCAACGGCGTGTTGATCAGTTACCTGAAGATCCCGTTCCTCGTGGTCACTCTCGGCACACTTTCGATCTTCGAGAGCTTTGCGCTCGTCCTCCACAGCGGCAAGACCATCAACACGTTCACGTTGGACGGGTTCCAGCCGGTCTACCGCTTCACGCTCGACAAACTGGCCGGTATCCCGTACCTGTTGATCTTCGACGTCGTCGTGGTCGTCCTCGCAGCGCTGGTGCTGCGTTACACCTCGTTCGGCCGGGGCGTCTACGCAATCGGGTCGAACAGTGAGGCCGCACGGCTCAATGGCATCAACGTTGCCCGCACGACGCTGATGGTCTACGTCATTGCCGGTCTGTGCGCGGGGCTCGCCGCCCTCGTGCAGGTCGGACGGCTGACCGGCGCGTCGCCCAACATCGACTCCACGCTGCTGCTCACCGTCATCGCTGCGGTCCTGATCGGCGGCACCGCCTACACCGGTGGCGAGGGAGGGATTGGCGGCACCGTGCTGGGCGTCCTGTTCCTCGGGGTCATTCAGAACGGTCTGACCCTCAGCGACGTCTCTTCGTTCTGGCGTGGCACCGTGAACGGTCTCGTCCTGATCGTGGCCGTCGCGCTCGGTGTCGGTCGCGACCGTGGTTGGTTCCGTCTTCCGAAGGGCCGTCGCCGTGGCTGACGTCCTGAGTGAGTCCGAGCTGGAGACGGTTGTGGCCGTCGCCGCGACTCTTCTGCCACCGCTCGACCCGCCCGACAGTGCGGAGCCGGACCTCGCGGCGTACTTTCGCGACGGTGCGGCCGAACGCGGCATCGACATCACGGTGGCGGCGATCATCCCACGGCTCGATGCCCCGGTGCGCGCTGCGGTGATGGCACTAGTCGCCCAACTGCAGGCGGAGGGTTTTGCCGACCTCGGGCTCGAGGAGCGCTCGGCAGCCCTGAACCGCGCGGCTGTCGACCAGCACGTGCGTCTCGGCGTGCGCCATCTGAAGACGCTCGTCCTCGGGATGTTCGTCAACGGGGTGGGCCCCGACGGACTGAACCCGACCTGGCCGGTGCTCGGCTATCCCGGACCGGTGTCGGCACCGGTGACGCCGAGCGAAGCCCCCGGTCGTCTTCCGGTCCTTGATCCCGACACATCACGGATCTCGGCGGACGTCGTCATCATCGGATCCGGCGCGGGTGGCGCCGTCATCGCGGCGCGGTGTGCGGCGGCCGGCTTGTCAGTGCTGGTGCTCGAAGCAGGTGAGCAACGGGCCGAGGACTCCTTGAAGGAGCTCGACTCCGATGGCGCGGGCATGTTCCTACGTGGCGGGATCATGTGGTCGGAGAACGGGCAGATGGGTGTCTTGGCGGGGGCGGTCCTCGGGGGCGGCACGCTCATCAATTCGATGGTCTGCCTGAGGACACCTGACGATGTGCGGGCCGATTGGGCGGCGCAGGGACTGACCGGTCTCGACGGTCCCGAGTTCGACAAGCACCTCGACCAGGTATGGGACCGTCTGGGCGTCACGACTGATGCCACGGTTTACAACGGCAACACGCGCGCGATGATCACCGGCTTGGCGTCGCTCGGGTACGGGCATGAACGCCTGCCGCGCAATGCCGCGCGCGACGACGACTCGTCGCTCTGCGGATACTGCAACGCCGGCTGCCAGCGGGGATCGAAGCGGACGGTGGTGCACACGTACCTCCAGGACGCCGTCGCCGCAGGCTGCTCGATCGTCGTCGGGTGCGAGGTCGATGAGGTACTGACCGAGAACGGGGTGGCCACGGGGGTACGGGCGACGCTCCGCCGTGCCGATGGCGACCGGCAGCTTATCGTCGACGCGTCGTCGGTCGTGGTGGCTGCGGGTGGCATCGAGTCACCCGCCGTCCTGCTGCGGTCGGGCATCGGAGGTCCGGCGGTCGGGCGGAATCTGCGCCTGCACCCCGCGTGGATCGTCACCGGGGTCTACGAGGAGCCCATCGAGGCTTGGCACGGGCAGATCCAGTCGGCGGTCAGCTTCGATCTGACGAAGGTCGTCGACGGCGGCGGCTTCCTGGTCGAGAGCCTGGGACTGAACCCCGGCACGTGGGCTGGGCAGATGCCGTTCGTCGACGGGCGCACGACCCGCGAGCGACTGCTCGACCTGCGGCGCTTCGCGACCTGGCACGGCGTCTCGCACGACCACGGCAGCGGCGAGGTGTACCTCGATGACGAGAGGCGTGCCGCGGTCCGGTGGGAGCTCGACGACGCCGATCGTCGTATCGGCTTGCGGGCGCACAGCGAACTCGCGGCCATGCACCGGGCTGCTGGAGCCGCCGAGGTGTTCACATTCCACTGGAAAGACGTCCGCTGGCGTAAGGGTGAGGATTTCGATGCCTTCGTCGAAGATCTCGGCTACATCGATCCCGACGACTACACGGCGTACTCGGCGCACCAGATGGGCTCGTGTCGCCTGGGCAGCGATCCTGAGACGTCGGTCGCGGACGGCTGGGGCCAGTTGCACGACGTCTCCGGCGTCTGGATCGGGGATGCCTCGGCGCTTCCGGCGGCCCCGGGCGTCAATCCGATGATCACGATCATGGCGCTGGCCGAACGAACGGCCCAAGCGCTCCTCAATTCTCGGGAGATCCGGTCGCCCGCAAGGACGACACCACCTTCCGTGCGCGCATCGCGCACTGTTCCAATCCCACCGGTCGCATCGTCGATGCGACCCACTCCAGGAGGTCCCTCATGAAGTTCCGTAAGCCGCTACTCAGCGCTGTCGCGGGCATCGCACTCGTCGCATCCGCTTGCGGCTCGTCGTCCGACGCCGGGGGGGCGTCCGGCGACTCGTTGACCATCGGCTATTCCAGCCCGGTCGAGTCTCAGCCCAGCCAGCAGGAGCTGATCGCCGGCTTCAAAGCCGGTGCGAAGAGCCTCGGTTGGAAGACTGATGTGATCGACGCGAACCTGTCGCCTGATGCGCAGGTGTCGAATGTGCAGACGATGCTCCAGAAGAAGGTCGACGCCATCTCGATCTGGACCCTTGACGCAGGCGCGATGCAGGGCACATTCGCGCAGGCGGCGTCGACCAAGACGCCGCTCATCGGCGTCAACTCCACGAGCGACCAGATCGACACGACCGTATGGTGGCAGCTCAACCTGTGCGAGGCCGACGACGCACCCTTCAAGGTCGCCGCGCAGCAGTTTGCGACGTGGCGTCCCGGCGGCAAGATCATCGTGATGGGCGGGCCGCCCGTGCCGTCGATCCAGGCCAATGTCAAATGCTTCACCGATGCGGCGAAGGCCGCAGGTCTGACCGTCCTGTCGGAGACCGACAACGTCAAAGACGGCTCGTCGTCCGCGTCTGCCCTCACGTCCGACCTGCTGTCGAAGTACGACGACGTCGACGCGTTCTGGGCGTACAACGACGCCTCGGCCCTCGGCATCTCGGCGGCCGTGACCCAGGCAGGTAAGAAGGTCTCGGACGGCACGAGCGACGGAGTCATCATCACCGGCGCCAACGGTGACACCGACGCCGTCGAGGCCGTCCGGCAGGGCCGCCTGACCGGCACCTGGGACCCGCAGGCCAATGCGACGGGGCTCGCCGTCGTCAAGGCGGTGCAGGATGCCAAGGCCGGAAAGGCCGAGAAGCAGCTCGTCGTGGAGTCGGTCTTCTGGTCGGCGGAGAACATCGACACGTACAAGAAGCCCGGATCGCGGGGTTACACGCTCGACACCATCCCGCTGGTCAAGTAGCCACGGCGCACCGCCTCGTGCAGGCCCCCGATCCTCTCCAGGATCGGGGGTCCTCGTGCGTCGGAGCACGAGCGACAACTCGGATGCGGCCACCCGTCCATGGCGTGTTCCGTCTGACGGAACTGATTTTGGGTGAGAGGACATCGATGACGTTCACTATGTCGATGGATACGTCGACCGATCAAGCGCGACACTCATCTACTCGCCAGGTGAGCCGCACGCGTCGTCCGCTGACGAGGACACCACTGGGCGATGGGTTGGGTGACGGAGCGAACAGCGTCCTCGGCAAGGTGCGGTTGATCCTGGAGGCCTTCGACGTCGACGACGACGGTCTCACCTTGTCCGAGCTCGCCCGACGCACCGGCATCCCGAAGGCGTCTGTCCACCGGCTCTGCCATGAACTGCTCGCTTGGGGCATGCTCGAGCGCGACGATGTCGAGTACCTGCTCGGCGTCCGTGCCTTCGAACTCGGCTCGCGCGTGTCACGATTGCGTCGCCTGCGCGAGACATTGCGGCCGCATATGGAGACACTGCACTTCCTCACCAAGGAAACAGTGCATCTCGCGGTGCTCGACGGTACCGAGGTCCTGTATCTCGAGAAGGTCAACAGCCATGCGCAAAAGACCCGCCCGTCCCGTATCGCGGGCCGCATGCCACTGCACTGCACCGCCACCGGCAAGGTCCTGCTCGCGCACGCCGACCCCGAACTGCTCGACGAGATCCTGCGCCGGGGGCTTCCGAGGCTGACCCGGTCTACCATCGTCCTGCCTCGAGTGCTGCAGGAACAGATCGCCAGGGCCCGGGAGTCCGGCTTTGCGTTGGAGAGGGAGGAGACGACGCCGGGCTTCGCGAGCGTGGCAGTCCCGGTCTACGGCGAATCTGGCTTGGTCGTCGCAGCCATCTCCGTGACGGCGCCGTCGTTCCGCGCTGACTTCCCTGCGTATGTCAAGGCGTTGGCCGATATTCGGCGCAGAGCCGGATTTGCCGCAGCGTGAAGGAGCGCGTGGGTCATCGACCGTTGCCACGTCCGGCTGGCTTCCCCGTTCTGCGGCGGGAGCCCGGGAGACTGAGCTGTCGGGAGATTCCGAGGGCCGTCGTGCGGACGGCTGCCGCGAGTCGCCATGGCTCGTAGCGGTCGATCGGCACGGATACCGAGACCGCCGCCGTGGCTCTGCCGTCGACGATGATTGCGGATGCTACGCAGGCGACTCCGAGATTGGACTCCTCGCGCTCCAGTGTCACGCCCGTCTGTCGTGCGTCGACCAGTTGGGCGGCAAGGGTCGAGGCATCGGTGATCGACTTGCTGGTGAGACGGGGCAGGGGGTGTTTCAGCACCTGGGCCTCGGCAACCGAATCAGCCGCCAGAAGTGCCTTACCCACCGCAGTACAGCTGAGCGGCAGCCGTCCGCCCACGCGTGAGGGAAGATCGATACTGCCATGGCCGTGGATCTTCTCGGCGTAGACGACGTCGAAGCCGTCACGCAGGCCCAGGTGGACGGTCTCGTGGGTGGCTTCGAACAAATCCTGCAGGAAGGGCACAGCAGCATCGCGGATCGTCCGGCTCACGGGCACGAGCCGGCCGAGTTCGAAGAGCATCAGGCCCACCGAGTAGCGATTGTCCTCGAAGCGCAGTAGCCCGATGCGTACCAGGTCGTGGGCCAGTCGGTGCGTCGTTGTGCGACTGAGACCGCCCGCGTGCACGAGCTCGCTGAACGTCAAGGGCGCGCCGTCGGGGCGGAACGCCTTGAGCAACTGCACCGCACGATCGAGCATCGATAGGGGGCGTCCCTCGCTCAGGTGCATTGTCTGAATCTGAGTTCTCGGCCGATGTGTTGGCCACTGCAGCGGGCCGCTGAACGGAACGTCTCCTTGATTGACGACACGAAGGGCACCGACGTGCAGCGAGTAGGGGGTGCCTCGAAACCCTGGGTGGTTTCGAGGCTCGGCCGTGGACGGCCTCGCGCCTCAACCGGCGAGCTGGTGGTGACCGGTCGTGGGTTGAGGTGTGAGCGAGTTCTACGAGCGAGCCTCGAAACCTCTTGATCGGGGCGAGGTAGTGGCGACCGGTCGTGACATCGCGCCGCGTTTCACTGACCGAACCGCTGGAGCCTCTCGGTGCCCACCATGGGAGAGGATCACCGTCTCAGGAGGTCCACATGGCGGTGCTGTTCGCGCTGCTCGCTTCGGCGTGCGGCGGCACGGCCGACTTCCTGGGAGGAGTCGCCAGCCGACGCCTGCCGTCGGTCGTCGTCGTGGCCGTCTCGCAGTCCGCGGGTTTCGTGGTGATCCTCATCGTTGCGCTCGTGACGCAACCAGTCAGCGATCATCCCGGTCAATTGGTGTGGGCCCTCGCCGCTGGTGTCGGGATGGTCCTCGGCCTTGTATCGTTCTACTCGGCGTTGTCGGTGGGGACGATGGGTGTGGTCGCGCCGGTCAGTGCTCTCGGCGTGCTGGTGCCGGTGCTGTGGGGCGTCCTCTACCTGGGGGAGGTGCCGTCACTGATCGCGATCGGCGGCGCGGTGCTAGGCATCGCGGGGGTCGTATTGGCCTCGGGCCCCGAGCTCACGGACCGTCTCGCCGGCCGGCCGGTCGTGCTGGCGGCGTTCTCAGGCATCGGGTTTGGCTCAGCAACGGCCTTCATCGGCGAGGCTGCCGACGGCGGCATCGTGTGGACCGTGCTGATCCTCAAGGCCACGGTCGTGGCGCTGTCGCTGCCTGTGCTGGTGCGGCGTCGGCGCTCGCTGGCTGAGGTGCCTCGACGGTGGCTCGCGATGGTCGTTCTCTCCATCGGTGTCATCGACGTGGCGGGCACGCTGCTGCTTGCCCACGCGACAACGCTGGGACTGGTGAGCCTCGTCGGTGTCGTGGCGTCGCTCTATCCCGTCTTCACGGTGCTGCTGGCTCGATGGGTGCTGCGCGAGCGGATGCTGGCGGTGCAACAACTCGGCGCGCTCATCGCCTTCGCCGGCGTCGCCCTGCTCGGCTTCGCCTGACTCGATCCGCCGAGGGACAGATCTTTCGACGTTCGTGACGTGCGAGCAACACGAACGCAGAAAGATTAGTCCCACGGCGTGATGCCGGTGCGTGTCGCTGAGCGGACCGGGCCCATAGTCAGGGGGAGGGCGGCTCTCCACACTGTCCGCTAGTCGACGGTCTCAGACCCCACGCCGTCCCAGCAGGAGGAGTTTTCCCATGGCAGAACGTACGGAGACCGGTCGGTCTCCCTCAGGCAGTACGACCGAGCTGGCGCAAGGAAGTCTCAACGTCTCGCACATCGTGTTCATGGTGATGGCCACGGTCGCGCCGGCCGGAGGCGCCGTGGCGATCCTGCCGCTTGCCATCGGACTGGGCGTCGGAGTCGGCACGCCCGGCATGTACGTGTTCGTCATGGCGATCATGCTGCTGTTCGCCGTCGGGTTCACCAAGATGGTTCCTCACGTGCACAACGCAGGCGCCTTCTTCGCCTACATCGTCAAGGGGATTGGTCGCCCCGTCGGCCTCGCGGGCGCCTACATGGCCACGACCGCGTACCTGGCGCTCGCCTCGGCGACCGGTGGTGCGATGGGCTTCTTCGCAGCAGGCAGCGCCGACAAGCTCCTGGGCATCGACCTGCCGTGGTGGTTCTACACCGTGGTCGGCCTGACCATCGCCTTCACGCTCGGCTACCTCAAGATCACCCTCGCAGCTGGCGTGCTCGGGGTGGCACTGGTCCTCGAGCTGATCGTGGTTCTGGTGCTGGACATCGCGATCATCGCGCAGAACGGGTTCAGCAGCCTGCCGGCCAGCTCGTTCAGCCTCGACAACGTCTTCGCCCCGGGTGTGGTGGGCGTCGGCATGATCTTCGCGTTCTCGTGCTACCAGGGCTTCGAGGGCACCGCGATCTACGCCGAGGAGGCCAAGGACCCCGAGCGCACCGTCCCGCGGGCGACCTATATCTCGATGGCCTGCATCGGCGTGTTCTTCGTGTTGACGTCGTGGGCGTTCCTCGCGAGCTCGGACGGCGCGACCGCAGCGGCGGCCAAGAGCCCCGGCACGTTCGCGTTCGATCTCAGCGACGAGTTCGTCGGGTCGGCCTGGACGACGATCTTCGAGGTGCTCATCGTGACGAGCTGCTTCGCCGGCGTGCTGGCGTTCCACAACGCGGCCTCGCGCTACATGTTCGCCCTCAGCCGGGACGGCTTCCTGCCGCGGCAGCTGCGCACCCTGCATCCCAAGCACCAGTCGCCGGTCGTCGCCGGCTCGACGGGCTACGCCGTCGAGATCCTTGTCGTCATCGGCTTTGCACTCGCCGGGCTCGACCCGCTGACCACTCTCACGTCGGGTCTCACGGGCTTTGGCGCGGTCGGCCTGATGCTGTTGATCACCACGACGTCGCTGGCGGTCTTGGTGTACTTCGCCCGTCAGGGCATTTACGGCTGGGCGCAGACCGTCGCACCGGGCCTGTCGCTGATCGGGTTCGGCGCGATCACCTACTTCGCCCTGTCGAACTTCACCGCGATCACGGGCACCGACTCCAAGATCATCAACGCCATGCCGTACCTGCACCTGCTGACGATTGTCGTCGCGATCGCCGTGGCCTTGCGGGCACGTCAGGCTCGCCCGGAGACCTACGCGAACATGGGCCGGACCCTTGTCGACTGACGGCGCCGGTGTGCTCGTGCGCCTCGGATACGCCGATACCCCGCTGGGGCAACTGCACTATGCCGAGGCGGGATCGGGTGAAACGACGATCATCTGCCTGCACCAGACCCCGCGGTCGTATGACGAGTTCACCGAGCTGATGCCCTTGGTCGGCGAGCACCATCGCATCATCGCGATGGACATGTACGGTTTCGGCCAGTCGGCCAAGCCCGAGGGACCGCAGACCATCGAGCAGTACGCCTCGGGTGCGTTGCACCTCGCCGACGCGCTCGGTCTGGACCGGTTCGCCGTGATGGGTCACCACACAGGTGCCGTCGTCGCGGTCGAGGTGGCGGCAGCCGCACCCGAGCGGATCTCGGCGGTGGTGCTGTCGTCACCTGCCTACACCGGCCCGGAGTTCCGTGCCGCTCAGGCGGACGGCCCCGGCGGCGTCGATGATGCCGAGGTGGACGAGGAGGGCAGCCACCTTGTGACGTGGTGGAACCAGCGGCGGCCTCACTACCCGGCAGGCAGGCCAGACTTGCTCAACCGCTTCGTCCGCGATGCGCTCGCGCCGGGAGTCGACCCCCTCGAGGGCCACGTCGCATGTGCGCGGTATGTCATGGAGGATCGGGTGGGTCTGGTCGTGGCACCGGTCCTGATCCTGGGTGCAGACGCCGATCCGTTCTCATTCCCTGACGTCGCCCGCATGCAGGTCGAGCTCACGGGTGCCCCGCGGGTCGAGGTCGCGGTCATCGAGGGCGGGATGATCCCGATGACGGAACAGCTGCCGGAGAGTGTCGCCGACGCGGTCGTGGAGTTCCTGGATTGGGTCGTACCGCAGTAGAGGGAACGACGGCGTGACAACGGTGGCGGCCCCCCCGGGGTGTCGCCACCGTTGCGTGTCAGGGAGTCGGAAGGCCCGCTGAGCGAAACGCCCATACCCCACGGAGGCCCAGCCGGTGGTTGTCTGTGGATGACCTTGCACGACGAAAGGACCCACCCCGTGCGCAACCCCCTGTTCGACTCCCTGACCGCCGACGAGATGCGTCGTGTCGCAGCCATCGTCCGACGCGAGAACGTCGCCGAGCGCCCCGGCTTCTCCGCGGTCTACACCGACGAGCCCGACAAGCGGCTGCTGCGTGAAGGCGTCGACATCGCCCGCCGAGCGCGCGTGCTGCTGGTCGACCGCGCGACAGGTGCCACGCATGACCTCGTCGTCGACCTCGATGCGGACACGCTCGTCTCGTCGGTGCCGATCAACGACGGTGCGGCGCCCGTCTTGCTGGACGAGTTCGACCTGGTGCCGGACCTCATCAAGAAGGACCCGCGCTACATCGAGGCACTCGCCAAGCGCGGCATCACCGACATGGACAAGGTGCAGATCGACCCGTGGGGCGTCGCCAACATGGCGGTTCCCGGCGTGCTCGACTACGACGTCGAGGGACGCCGCCTGGCAGGCTCGGTCACGTACTACCGCGACTTCCCGTCCGACAACGGCTATGCCCACCCCGTCGAGGGCGTCATCGCCGTCGTCGACCTCGTGACGCTCGAGGTGATCGAGGTCCACGACTTCGGCGTGCGTCCCATGAACAAGGAGCAGGCCAACTACACGGCCGACGCCAACCAGCCGATGCGCACCGACATCGCGCCGCTGGAGATCACCCAGCCCCAGGGCGTCGGCTTCACGATTGACGGTCCCGAGCTGACGTGGCAGAAGTGGCGCTTCCGCATCAACTGGCACCCGCTCGAGGGCCTCGTGCTGCACGCCGTGGAGTACCAGGACGACGGCGAGTACAGGTCCGTGCTGCACCGCGCCTCGCTCGGCGAGATGGTTGTCCCTTACGGCGACCCGTCGAAGGAGCACTTCTGGCGCAGCGCCTTCGACGCCGGCGAATTCGGCCTCGGCAAGCTGGCCAACTCCCTACGTCTGGGTTGCGACTGCTTGGGCGAGATCGTCTACCTCGACGCCGTGAACGCCGGCGAAGATGGTGAGCCGACCACGGTCGAGAACGCGATCTGCATCCACGAGGAGGACGCCGGCATTCTCTGGAAGCACACCGATTGGGTGACCGGCGAGGTCGACGTGCGCCGTTCGCGGCGCCTCGTCGTGAGCTTCATCGCGACGGTCGGTAACTACCACTACGGCTTCTACTGGAACTTCTACCAGGACGCGTCGATCCAGGTCGAGGTCAAATTGCTGGGCATCGTCCAGACTCGCTCGGTCGAAAAGGGCGAGACCTCGGCACACGGCACCCGTATCGCCGAGAACCTCGTCGCGACCTACCACCAGCACCTGTTCTCGTTCCGGCTCGACCCAGAGGTCGACGGCTGGGAGAACACCGTCGTGCAGAACGACGCCTATGGTGTGCCTGTCGGGCCGGAGAACCCCTACGGCAACGCGATCGGCGTCCACCGCACCGTCATCGATCACGAACTGGCGGGCGACGACCACACCAACACGCAGTCGTCGCGCAACTGGTCGATCCTCAACCGGTCGAAGACCAATGCGTGGGGCAACCCCGTCGGCTACAAGTTCCTCCCAGGATGGTCGTCGGCCACGATGCTGGCGCAGGCGCCGTCGCTGGTCGCGAAGCGGGCGGGCTTCGCGACCCGCAACATGTGGGTCACGCCTTACTCACCCGACGAAATGCGTCCGAGCGGTGACTTCCCGAACCAGAGCCGCTCGGGCGACGGCCTGCCCCGCTGGACGGAGGCCGACCGGCCGACCGAGGACACCGACATCGTGCTGTGGCACACCCTCGGCGTGACGCACGTGCCCCGGGCCGAGGACTGGCCCGTCATGCCGACGGAGGTCGCAGGCTTCCACCTGCTGCCGGCCAACTTCTTCGACAAGAACCCCGCCCTCGACGTCCCCGCCTCGCAGTCTGCGCACACAGGCGGCAGCGGACACGGGGACCGTCCCACCGACCAGCACTGCCACTGACGTGTCGGCACCAGGAAGGACCACCATGACAACCAGCACCACCGTCACAACCGCCCGGTCGACCCGGCCGGCGCGAGATCTCGCGACGACGGCGATCGCCGTCGTCGCCGTCACCTGCTTCGCAGTGCATGTCGTGCTGCTCGTGGCGACCGGCACGTCGATGCTGACCATGAGCGTGACGATGCTGGTGCTGTCGGGGCTCTGCGTCGCCTGTACGCGGCGGGCCGGATCGACACACGGTCGCCGCCACCACTCGGTCGCGGCGGCGGTCGCCCTGACGATGATCGTCGTACACCTGCTGATGATGTCGTCGGGTGCCGGGGGCCACGCAGGCATGGACCACGCTGCCATGGGCCACGCCGGCATGCAGATGGCCTCGTCGTCGGACGGCCTGATGTCGTCCGGTGCCGTCGATGTCCTGATGAACGCCGGCCTGGCCCTCGCGGCCGTGCAGGTCGTGTTGGCCACCGGCACAGCGCTGCGTCCGCGTCGGCGGAGCGTCGCATGAGCGCGGTCGGACGCAACGCGTACGCCCCGACCGCGGACTACCTGCAGCTGATCGGCGGCGACTGGGTCGCCGGCTCCGGCACGTTCGAGGCCATCGACCCCAGCGTCGGCACGCCGTGGGCGCTGCTCGCCCAGGGCTCCGCCGCCGACGTCGAGCGGGCCGTGGCAGCCGCGAAGGCCGCATTCCGCGATTGGCGGCGAACGACGGTCGATCGACGCCAGGCCGTGCTGCTGGAGATCGCCGACCGCTTCGAGGCTGACAGCGAGCGGTTCGCGTCTCTGCTGGCGACCGAGAACGGGCGTCCCATCCGCGAGGCGTTCATCGCCGACATCCCGACGGTGCAGGCCATCTTCCGCTTCTACGCCGGTGCGATCCGGGCCTTCAATGGTGAGCAGATCCCGCTGGCGAACCCCGACACCTTGCTGTACACCAAGCGCGAGCCGCTGGGCGTCGTCGCGGCGGTGCTGTCGTGGAACTCGCCGATCATCACGTTCGCCAACAAGGTCGCGCCGGCGATCGCGGCAGGCAACACCATCGTGGTCAAGCCGTCGGAGTTCGCCTCGGCGAGCATCCTCGAGCTTGCCGCCGTGATCGGCGATGCCCTTCCACCCGGTGTGCTGAACATCGTCACAGGGGTCGGCCCCGAGACCGGCGCTGCTCTCGTGTCGCACCCGGACATCGCCAAGATCACGTTCACCGGTGGACCCGCCACTGCGACCGCGATCTTGGGCTCCGCGGCCCGCACGCTGACGCCCAGCTTGATGGAGCTGGGTGGCAAGGGACCCATGATCGTCGCGGCCGATGCCGACCTCGACGTCGCAGTCCAGGACGCGTTGATGGGCATCTACCTGGCCAACGGTGAGGCGTGTATCGCCTCGTCCCGGCTCCTGCTGCACGACGACATCCACGACGAGTTCGTGGCCCGCTTCAGTGAGGTCGCCCGCAGCATCACGGTCGGCGACGCGACCGACCCGGCCAGCGAGATGGGCCCGCTGGTGTCACGGCAGCAGCTGGACCTCGTCCGTGGACACCTCGACGGCGCTCGTGCCGAAGGAGTGTCGGTGCTGGTCGGAGACGAGCCGCTCGACCTCGACGCCTCGCTCGCCGGCGGCTTCTACCAGCGGCCCGTGCTTCTCGCGGATCCCGAAGGTGGGGCCACCATCACGCGCAGCGAGGTGTTCGGGCCTGTGACGGTCGCCGAGCGCTTCAGTACCGACGAGGAGGCGATCGCGCGGGCCAACGCCAATCGTTACGGTCTCGCCGCCGGAGTCTGGACCAACGACCTGCGCCGCGCCCACCGCATGGCCGATGAACTCGATGCCGGCATCGTCTGGGTCAACCGCTGGTTCGACCTGGCGCCGGGCATGCCGATGGGTGGTCGAGGTGACAGCGGCTTCGGGCGTGAGCTCTCGTTCGAGACGTTGCGCGAGTACACGGCGGTCAAGTCGGTCAACATCGACCTGAGCACGGATCGGCCGCCGCTGTGGGGGCTGTCGGGTCGGTGACCCGATCGTGATTGGGTGTCCTCATGGACTCCATCCCCAGCTTCGCTCGTGAGGACGAGCGACTCTCCAGCAAGGACAGGCTCCTCGACGCCGCGATCCAGATCGCGGGCCGAGAGGGCCTGTCCGCGGTGACCTACCGAGCGGTGGCCGCACGGGCGGGCGTCACGCACGGCCTGGTGCGGCACCACTTCGGCACGCGCGAGCAGTTGCTCAACGAGGCGTTCCGCCGAGCCGCCGAGCAGGACTCCGATGGCGTACGGCTGAGGGCAGGCAGCGTCGAGGAGTTCGCCTCGACGTTCGTCGAGTGGTTCAACGTCTCGTGGGAGCGATCGGTACTGCAGTTCGATGAGACGACGCACGCTATCCGGGGCGCGCTCCCGATGGACAACATCCGCCAGCAGTACGAGCGGTACATCGAGAAGGTGCGCGAGACGTTCGCCGCCGTGGGCATCGACGATCCCGACGGTCGGGTTGCGGCCCTGGTGTTCGCGGCGCTCGACGGCCTCGCCCTGCAGCACTTGATCTACCGCGAGGACCTGCGCACCGAGCACGTGCTCGACGCGCTCCGCGACATCCTCACCAGACTCGCGGACTGAGCCGAGCTCTGCGGCGCGTCAGGAGCCAGAGGTGAGGGCCTCGACGGCAGCGATGACGCGGTCGTCGTCGGGTGTGACGGCTGGGCGGAAGCGCGACACGACCTCGCCGTCGGCCCCGACGAGGAACTTCTCGAAGTTCCACTCCACGTCGCCGGCCTGGCCGTCCTCGTCCGGCGTGGTGACCAGCATCGTGTAGACGGGGTGGCGTCCATCGCCGTTGACGTCGAGCTTCTGGGTCATGGGGAACGTCACGCCGTACGTCAGCGAGCAGAAGTCGGCGATCTCGCCGGACGTGCCCGGCTCCTGACCACCGAACTGGTTGCACGGAAAGCCGATCACGGTGAAGCCACGATCGGCGTACTTCTCGTGCAGTTGCTCAAGGGCCGTGTACTGCGGTGTGAGGCCGCACTTGGAGGCGACGTTGACGAGCAGGGCCGCGCGCCCGCCGGTGATCTCGCCGAGGGTTGTCTGGGTGCCGTCGAGGCGGGTGATCGGTGCGTCGAGAAGGGTCATGGGCCGAGGCTAACCCTGTCGCGCCCACGTGACCCTCCGGCAGTTCTGCTCACCAAGACAACACGGCGCGGGCCGGGGTCGTTCCCACGCACCGCGCGGCGACGGTGCTCGCCGACCCGGCGACGGCCAGAGCCGCAGCCGCCACGAGCCACGCGTTGGGATAGCCGGTCGTGTCGGCCACCGCCCCGAAAATCAGTGGCCCCGCCACGCTTCCCCCGAACAGCCCGCTTTGCATGACACCGGTCACGGATGCCACGCGGCCGATCCACACCCGCGTGATCGCGATGTTGAGCAGTCCGGTCCATCCCCAGCCACAGCCGAAGGCGACCGCGATACCGACCAGGTAGCCGACCGTGGTGCCTGTGCCGACCAGCACGACGCCAAGGACGCCGGTGATCTGCAGGCCGGCGATGTCGAGCAGTAGACGGCGGGACGTGTGGTCGCCCCAGCGCCACGAGGTGAGGATGCGGCCGGCGATGCAGCACAGGCTGCCGAGCACGAGTCCGCCGGCAGCCACGGCGGGGGAGAGGCCGGACGAGAGCCCGCTGGCGACGCCGAAGACCGCCACGGTCGTGGCCGCCGCCGAGCCCATGAATCCTCCGACGCACAGGGCGAGGAGCGTGCCACGCTGCGTCAAGGTCGACGTGCTGGGAGCACGGCGCGGGGCGCGCGGCGTGGCCCCAGGGCGCCGCGGCACGACGAGCTGCGGCAGCAGGGTTGCGACCAGCAGGATGACCATGGCCTGTCGCCAGGGCTTCACGTCGTCGAACGAGGCGAGCAGCAACCCGGCCAGGAGGGTGGCCGCCGGCACGGCCGATTGGACGATGCCGAAGACCGCGCCCTGTCGACGTCCGGTGGCCGCGGTCGCCAGCGTCCCGTTGGAGGCGGGCTGGATCACCGCGTTGGCCATCCCGAGCGCCACGAAGGCCATCGCCAGTGTCGCCGGCCCCTGGGCGACGGCGACGAGGGCGACACCGACGCTTGCCATTGCTGCTGAGAGCCGCAGTGCGCGCGAGGGTCCCACGCGTTGCACGACGAGCCCTCCAAGGGGGCTGACTACCGCAGCCACGAGGTAGCCGAAGGACACGGTGCCGGCCAGAGCCGGCACCGACAGCCCGAGATCGGCTGAGATACCGGTTCCCATCGTCCCGACGACGAACGGCGGCGCGGCCACCATCGTCATCGACAGCGCGGCCGCCGCGACAGCCCTCATCGGGCCGTGAAGCCTCCGTCGACGTGCACGACCGATCCCGTCGTCCATCCGGCTTCAAGGGCCAGCAGGCCGGCGACGGCGTGGGCGACATCGTCGGGGCTGCCCCAGCGGCCGGCGGGGATGGATGCCGTGAAGGCGGCTTCGGCCGCGCGGTCGGCCGCCGTGCCGTGCTGATCGGCGTTCATGGGGGTGCGCACCGGGCCGGGGGCGACGCAGTTGACCGTGACGCCGTCGGCGGCCACCTCGAGCGCGATCGACCGGGTCATGGCGGCCACGGCGCCCTTGGTCGCCGCATAGGCCGCGCGGTCGGCGGCACCCACTGACCCGAGTACCGATCCGATCGTCACGATGCGGCCGTGCTGCTGCTCGACCATCGTCGGGAGCACAGCACGGATCGCGAGCCAGGTGCCGACGACATTGGTCTCGAGCGCAGCTCGCAGCTCGTCCAGCGGGAGGTCAGTGACGCTGCCCCGCGCCAGGCGCCCGGCGGCCGTCACGAGACCGGTGACCGGGCCCCATCGCTCGGCGCAGAGGTCGACGGCGCGTGCCAGGTGGTGGGGGTCGGTCGTGTCGCCGGCCACGGCGACGATCGTCTCCGGGTCGGCTCCGAAGTCGACCAGTTCGTCCAGCGCGTCGTCAGCCCGTCCGCGGTCGCGTCCGAGCAGCACGACCGGCCGTCCGTCGGCGACGAGCCGCCGGGCCACGCCAAGGCCGATGCCGCTGGTGCCTCCCGTGACGACGACCGGACCCTGATCGGTCACGCGCTGTAGTCGGCCGTGAACGGCGTGTCGACGCCGACGGGGCCGAGCTTCTGCGATCCGCCGGGGTCACCGAGCGCCTCATCGCGACCAGGGAGAGGCAGCTCGAAGAATGCGACCGAGTCGGCCAGGAACTCGCCGAGCTCGGGGTCCTTACGGGCCTTGCGATCGACGAACACTGCGCTGACGGGGCACTCGACCTCGCAGGCGCCGCAGTCGATGCACTCGTTGGCGTTGATGTAGCTCCGGCGGTCGCCGATGTAGATGCAGTCGACCGGACAGACCTCGATGCAGGAGCGGTCGAGGACGTCGATGCAGTCGGATCCGATCACGTAGGCCATCAGATGTCTCCTTGTTCGAGGTGGGTTTCGGGTGGGGGTCGGCTCAGGCGCCGTCGGTCGAGTGGCCGGGGAAGAGGACGAGGTCAGGATCGAGGTCGACCGCGACGTGGTTCATGGCGGTGGCTACCTCGCCGAAGCCGACCGACATGAGCTTGACCTTGCCGTCGTAGTCGGTGACGTCACCGGCTGCGTAGACGCGGGGCAGGTTGGTTCGGCCGGACCGGTCGACCGCGATGGATCGGCCGAGCAGCTCGACGCCCCACTCGCGCAGCGGGCCGAGATCGCTGATGAACCCGAGTGCGGCGATGACGTGGTCGCAGGCGACGACGGTCTCCGTGCCGTCCTTGGCCTGCAGCGTCACCTTCTGGAGTGCCTCGGTGGCCGAGTCGCCGTGCAGGGCCACGACCTCGGTGTCGGTGTGGATCACCGCAGAGCCGGTGCGCACACGGTCGAGCGTTGCAGCGTGGCCGCGGAAGGCGGCACGACGGTGCACGAGCGTGACGGATCGGGCGATCGTCGCGAGTGCGTCGGCCCAGTCGAGGGCGGAGTCGCCGCCGCCGACGATCACGACATCTTGGCCGGCATGCTTGGAGGGATCGACGACGAAGTACGAGAGGCCGTTGCCGACAAACTCATCGCCTGTGCCGAGAGGCCGCGGTGTCGGCGTGCCGATACCGGCGGTGATGACGACGGCGCCGGCCCGCAGCACCGTCCCGTCGTCGAGCGTCAGCACGGGGGAGCCGTCGACGTGCTCGAGCGTCACGGCCTGGCGGCCTAAAAGGTAGGTGGGCTCGTACGTGTCGGCCTGCTCGACCAGGTTGGCCACGAAGTCCCGACCGCGGATCGACGGCAACGCTGCGACGTCGCGGATCTGCTTCTCCGGGTAGAGCGCCATGACCTGGCCGCCTGCCTGGGGAAGGACGTCCACCACGACGGTCGACAGGCCGCGGAAGCCCGCGTAATAGGCGCCGTAGAGACCGGTCGGCCCGGCACCGACGATGACGACGTCGGTCTCGATGACGATGGACGGTGCGCTCACGACAGCTCCTCAGTAGGTGACCAGGGGTGGTGGTCGGGTCCGAGGGACTCTAGGTCGGACGAGTCCGTACGACATCGAATCGGGATCGCTGAGCGGAATTCGCGGCTCGTCCGGACCAGTCTTCGGGCGAAGTCCGCTGGGCGAACCAAGTCGTTTGTCGTGCCGACGCCCGAATGGTCTGCTGATGCACCTACGACCCCGAGGACCTGGAGCAGAGACGATGAGCGAGACGCTGGATTCGCAAGCCGCACCGGCGGCCGAGCGCGCCCCGAAGAAGGCAGCCCCGACCTCGGAGCGTCCCAAGACGTCGGCGAAACGCCGGCACGATGGACACCTGCCGGGACGTCAGGACTGGTCGAGCTGGCCGCACTACCAGGCGGCGGCCGCGGGCTTCCGCGGCTACTGGTACCCCGTCGTCTACTCCTCGCAAGTCGGTGAGCGGCCCGTCCGGGTCAAGCTGCTGGGTGAGGACATCTTCGTCATCCGTGACAAGGGTGTCGTGCGCGGCATGGCCAACCGGTGCCCGCACCGCGGCGTCCCGCTGAGCTACGGCAACAAGCAGTTCCCCGGCACGATCTCGTGCGTCTACCACGGCTGGACGTTCGATCTCGAGACCGGCGACCTCAAGGCCGCCATCACCGACGGCCCCGAGTCGCCGATCTGCGGCAAGGTCACGCAGCCGACGTACCACGTCGAGGAGCGCCTCGGCATGGTCTGGATCTTCGTCGGCGACGGCGAGGAGCCGCACCCTATCGACGAGCAGCTGCCCGAGGAGCTCGTCAGCAACGCGGCCGTCATCGGTTCGCGCATCATGCCCCGTGAGGGTAACTGGCGCTTCGCGTGCGAGAACGGTTACGACGAGGGCCACGCCAAGTACCTGCACCGCACCGCGCTGTGGCGCCTGTTCAAGGCCATGCCGGTGTGGAACACCACCAAGATCGTCAAGCGCGGCCGCTGGATCTACCGCGTGCAGCAGGAGCAGTACTGGGACGCCGACTTCCCCGGGCTGGGCAAGTGGACCGGGCAGGCCTGGTACAAGTCGAAGCCGCCCAAGACGACGACCAACATCGGCAACACGGGCTCGCACCGCGAGGTCAACCCCGTCATCGCCGAGCAGGACTTCCCGGGCTTCGCCTCGGTGTCGATGCCCGGCGTGCTGCGCATCGCCTACCCGACGTTCATCCACTACGAGTTCTACGTGCCGGTCGACGCCGACAACCACCTCTACGTGGGTGTCATGGCCGACTTCAAGAAGGGGCTCAAGACGATCCCCTTCTACTTCAAGTACCTCGGTGCCGTCCGCTGGCTGTTCCACGGCCAGTTCTCGGGCCAGGACAAGTGGATGGTCGAGGTCACCGACGCCCCGCCGGAGAAGCTCTACCGTCCCGACGACTCGCTGCTGCAGTGGCGCAAGCTCGCCGAGGACACCACCGAGGACCGGGTCGACGCATTGGCCGAGCAGGGCATCGACGTGCCCGAGCCCGCCTGACCCTTCCCCACCGACGAGCAAGGAGCACCATGGCATCGATCGTGCTGGGAGTGGCGGCATCGCACTCCACCCTCATGAACACCCACTGGGACAAGGTCGTCCACACCGACCGCGCCGAGGCCTTCCGTGACGGCCTGGCTGCCGCGCGCGACCGCATCGCCGCGGCGGCACCCGATGTCGTGGTGCTGGTGGGCTCGAACCACTTCCGCGGGTTCTGGCTCGACATGATCCCGTCGTTCACGATGGGCGTGGGCGAGGTCATCGCCGCCGGTGACGGCGGCACCCCCAAGGGACCGCAGAAGACCGACCCAGAGTTCGCGCAGGCCCTGGCCCAGCAGCTGGTCGACCGCGGCACCGAGGTCGCGATCTCGGCCCGTTTGCAGATCGACCACGGCCAGGCCCACGCTATCCAGTACCTGCTCGACGGCATCGACGTGCCGGTCGTGCCGCTGGTCGTCAACGTGTTCGCCGCGCCCCTGCCGACGATGCCGCGAGTGGCCGAGCTGGGTGCCAACATCACCCGCGCGGTCGCCGAGATCGGCAGCGACAAGCGCGTCGTCGTGATCGCGTCGGGCGGCCTCTCGCACCAGCTCCCGTGGCCCAGCGATTGGACCGCCCCCGAGGGCGAGGATGAGGAGTTCCTGGTCGACGCCTGGCTGAACGGCCGGGGCGAGTGGGAGCGCTACAACGACCGGCGTCGCGAGATCATCGTGTCCGCCCAGCCCACGATCTTCCCCGACTTCGACGAGACGTGGCTTGCCGACCTCGAGAAGGGGGACATGCGCCAGTACGCCGAGCTGACCACCGAGCAGATCGCTGAGCGTGCCGGCAACGGCGGCCAGGAGCTGCGCACGTGGATGGTGATGATCGCCGCCCTCGGCTTCGCGCCGGGCAAGGCGTTGGCCTACTCCGAGATGCCCGAGTGGCTCACCGGCATGGGCGTCGCAGTGATCGAACCCGCAGATGCAACGACCCAGGATGGAACCCCATGACGATCGACACCGCCACGCCTTCGCTGACGTCCCCGGCGGCAGGCCCCGCACCGGAGAGCAAGTTCGCTACCACGGACGGCGTGACCTACCACTACTACGAACTCGGCTCTGGGCCCGACACGATCTTCCTGCACGGCGGTGGCCCGGGTTGCACGGCGTGGAGCGATTTCGGCCCGGTGGCGCCGTATTTCACCGCCGATCGGCACTGCGTGCTGGTCGACATCCTCCAGTACGGCCAGTCCGAGAAGTGCCTCATCACGGGTCCGATGTGGGACTTCCACGCGGCCAAGACCATTGCTTTGATGGACGAGCTCGGCATCGAGAAGGCCGACTTCATCTGCAATTCGTGGGGCGGCACCATTGCGCTCAACCTCGCGGCGCTGTACCCCGAGCGCGTGCGGTCGCTCGTCGTGACGGGCAGCATGCCGGTGTTCTACGGTCCGTTGGCCCCGCTGCCCGAAAAGGGGCACCGTGGCCGCAAGGCGCGTGACGTCTACTACGGCGGCGAGGGCCCTACCCGCGACAAGATGCGCACGCTCATCACGTCGCTCGAGTGGTTCGATCCCGACCGACTGCCCGAGGAGACCCTCGACATGCGGTACGAGCAGAGCCTCGACGAGGGTGAGCGCGGCCTGGCCGCGATGTCGGACTCGCCGCGCGGCGACTGGCAGGACCTCACCGACCGGCTCGGCCAGATCGAGGCACCCACCTTGTTCATGTGGGGCCGCGAGGACGCCTTCCTGACGCCCGACTACCCGATGATGCTGGCTCGCATGGTGCAGCGGGGCAATCTGCACGTCATGGACCATGTGTCGCATCACCTGCAGGAGGAGCGCCCCGGCGCGTTCCACGCCGTCGTCGACGGCTTCCTTCACGCCATCGACCATCGCTGATCCGCCCACCTAGGAAGACGCACCCATGAAGCTCATCACCATCGCGCTGGCCGCGATCGCCATCCTCGGTGGCGGACGCATCGTCAGCCACCGGCTCGCGACGCATCAGCGCATCGTCCCCAATCCACTGGCCCGCGTCAACACGCAGGTCCACCGCATCAACCAGTGACCACCCGCGGCATCGCGCCGCGGACGAGGAGAGACCTGACATGACCCAAGAACTGACCCGCACGATCTGGACCGAGCTCGCCGGTCTCGACTTCTCCCTCTCGACCGTCGACGCCGGAGGTGTGCCGACCCGTTCGCTGCAGGCCGGCCACGGCGAGGAGACGATCGTCTTCTTGCACGGCACGAGCGGTCACCTCGAGGCGTTCATGCGCAACATCAAGCCGCATGCCGAGCGCTACACGGTTCACGCGATCGACATGCTGGGCCACGGATACACCGGCAAGCCCGACTACCCGTACGAGATCCCGCGCTACCGTGATCACCTGCTCGACTATCTCGACGCCGTGGGCATCGAGAAGGCTCATATCGGCGGCGAGTCGCTCGGCGGGTGGGTCGGCGGACGCACCGCGATCGACAACCCGGAGCGCATCATCTCGCTGCAGTTGCTCGCGGCCGGCGGCACCGTCGCGGTCCCGGAAGTCATGGAGCGCATCCGCACCAGCACGCGCCGCGCGGTGGAGTCGAATGACGTCGAGCTGACCCGCAAGCGCATGCACCTGTTGATGCACGACCCGGCCAATGCGACGGAAGAGCTCGTCGCAATCCGTCACGCGATCTACCAGCAGCCCGACTTCGTCGCCAACATCGACAACCTGCTGTCACTGCAGGACATGGACACGCGCCTGCGCAACATCCTGACGCCCGACCAGCTGGCGCAGATCACGGTGCCGACCCTCGTCGTCTGGGGACGTAACAACCCGTTCGGCGACGTCCCCGAGGCCCAGGCGATGCACCAGAACATCCCCGGCTCCGAGCTGGTGCTGTTCGACGACTGCGGCCACTGGCCCCAGCACGAGCAGGCCGAGAAGTACAACGAGCTCAGCCTGGCGTTCCTCGAGAAGCACCCCGCGTGAGCGACACCATGCGCGCCGCCCGCATCCACGGGTGGGGCGAGGCGCCCGTCGTCGAGGACGTCGCCGCGCCCGTCGCGGGTGAGGGCGAGGCCCTCGTGCGGGTCGAGGTCGCGGCGGTGTCGCACCTCGACGTCACCGTGGCCGGCGGCGACTTCGGCATCAAGCCCTCCCTGCCGTACGTCGGCGGGGTCGAGGGCTGCGGCGTCGTCGTGACGTCCGAGCGCTTCGCGCCCGGCACGCGGGTCATCCTGCGCGGTGGCGGCATCGGGCTGATGCGCGACGGCACGTGGGCCGAGTTCGTGGTCACGAAGGACAAGACCCTCACCGAGCTGCCCGAGGGTCTTGCCCCCGAAGTCGGTGCGACGTTCTTCCAGCCGACCACGACGGCCCACACGGCTCTCCACGGAGTCGGCCGTCTCGGCACCTGGCTCGCCGATGTCCCGTCCGCGGCCGACGAGCACGTCGTCGTGGCCGGTGCGGCCGGTGCCGTCGGCTCGATGGTCACCCAGCTCGCTCTCCGCAGCGGTGCGCAGGTCACGGCCTTGGTGGCCGATCAGTCCCAGGTCGAGCGCGTCGCGGACGGTGCGACGGTCGTCGTGGCCGGCGATGACGAGGCAGTGGTGGCGCTCGCCGCCGACCGCCCGGCGACGTTGCTGGTGGATACGCTCGGGGGCTCCGACCTGCCGGCGCGCGCACGCTGGGTCCGTCCCGGCGGCCGTGCCGTGTCGATCGGCTACGTCGCGGGCGACGACGTGCGCCTCGGCCTGTCCAACTGGCTGCTCGACGACGTCGCGTTGCTGCCGGTCAACATGATCCGGCGCGAGCGCGAGGCCCGGGCGCTGCTGTCCGAGTTGGCTGCGATGCTCGTTGCGGGCGAACTGACGCTGGACTATGAGACGTTCGGATTGGACGATCTAGGTCGTGCGCTGCAGTTGCTCCGCGACGGTCGGGTGCGAGGGCGCGCCGTCGTTCGGCCGGCCTAGGCCACATCATGGACACCGCTCAGGACACTGTCCGCCACCTGGCCGTGCAGCATGCGGCCGAGAGGCTGCGGCATGCCGACTCGGTGCACCGGCCATGTGAGCCGGTCAGTGACCTGATCGGTGACGATCTGCCCGCCGCCTACGCGGTGCAGCAGTTCGTCACCGAGCTGCAGGTCATCGGCGGTGCTCACGCGTGGGGACGCAAGGTGCTCGATCTTGCCCAGACCCACGGCGGGCCGTCCGTCGTCGCGGGCACGCTCGTCGACACCATGGTCGCTCGCGACGACGAGCACATCACCGGGCGCGACCTGGTGCAGCCGCGGGTCGCGGTGCGGCTGGCTGTGCGGCTCATGCGCGATGTCCCGGGCGGCGCCGGTACCGTCGAGGCGCGCGAGGCGATCGGTGCGATCGGCGCTGCGCTCGAGATCGCCGACCTCAGAGTCTTCGCTCATCAGGCCACGGCGATCGACGTCGTCGCCGACAACGCCGGCGCTGGGTTGGTGGTGCTAGGCCCCGAGCGTTCGCCGCGCGAGGCGACAGGCCCCTGGCTGGCCCGAGTGCTGCTCGACGACCAAGCCTCGGGTCCCGTCGTCGAAGCTACGTGGGACGACACCGTCGAGCGGCTCGTCGCGCTCGCGGCGGTCGTCGCGGAGTACGACAGTCCCCTCCGGGCCGGCGAGATCGTGCTGCTCGACTCGTTCGGGTCGGCGACCCCGCTGGCCGGTGACGGCCGGTACGCTGCCGAGGTCGATGGTCGGGTTGTCGCCTCGATCAGACTGGGCGCATCTCGATCGACGCAGCCTGAGGAGGCGTCGTGACTGGCGAGAGGCCCGTCGAGGACTCCGTAGCCTCGGTGCTCGAACACATCACCCGTGACCTGTTGCTGGACTCAGTGCGCGGGATGGTCGACATCGCCAGCCCGACTGGAGGCGAGCGTCCCCTCGCGACCTGGATCGCCGACACCTTGGCCACTCGGGGACTCCACGCGTCCATGCAGCCCATCGACGCCTTCCAGGCCAACGCGGTGGCGACCTTGCCAGGCGGTGATGGCCCTTCCCTGATGCTCTACGCGCCGATCGACACCTTCACGACCGGTGATGAATCGCTCGATGTGCCCGGTGCGTCGGCGTCCTGGCGACCAGATCTGGTGCCTCACGCGGTGGTCGACGGAGACATCGTCGAAGGTCTCGGCGCGGGCAACCCCAAAGGTCACGCTGCTGTCGTGATGGCTGTGCTGCAGGCATTCCGCGCCGCCGGTGTCGTGCCGCCTGGCGACCTGGTGGGCGCCTTCGGCGCGGGTGGCATGCCGTCCTTCGCCGTGCCGGGAGTCGGCGATCCGGAGCGCACCAACACGGGGCACGGTGTCGGCGCTGCGCTGCTGCTCGAGCGGGGCTTCACCACTGACTACGCGGTCATTGCCAAGCCGGGGTGGCACGTGTTGCACGAGGAGGTCGGGCTGGTCTGGCTCGACGTCGTGGTGCCGGGCCAGCACACGTACGCCGGCAGCCGTCACCGCTTGCCCTACAGCAATGCCGTCGCCACAGCCGGACGAGTGGCGATCGCGCTGGAGGACTGGCTCGAGGGCTACGCCGTCCGTCACGAGTACGCCACGATGCAGCCCCAGGGCATCGTGTCGTCGGTGCACGGCGGCTTCGACCGGCTCGCTGCCTCGACGCCCGCACACGTCAGGTTGCGTCTCGATCTGCGCCTCACGACCCAGCAGACGCCGCCGGGCGTGGTCCGCGAGGTCCGCGACGAGTTGCGGCGACTGTCCGAGCAGTTGGGCGTCGACCTGCAGGTACGACAGGTCGCCGCAATCCCGGCGACGCACACGCCGACCGACTCGCCGGTCGTACGGGCCGCCGTCGAAGCGTTCGAGACGGTCGCCGGTCACCCGCACCAGGTCACGATGGGCAACAGCGGGGCAACCGACGCCAACATCCTGCGCATGCGCGGAGTCCCGACGGCTCGCACGGGCATGCCCAAGGTGGCCGCCACGCCCGACGGTGGCGAGATCGACTTCTCGCGCGGCATGAACCTCGTCGACCTGCGTGCGATGCGCGAGTTGGCCGAGGTGCTGGTGCGCACCGTGCTACTGCTTCCCGCGGGCCACGGCGGGCCTGGTGACCACGGTGGCTGACGACGAGGGCGGCGAGGGTGGCGCCAACAGCGTCCTCGGCAAGGCCCGGCTGATCCTGGAGGCCTTCGAACTCGACGACGACAGCCTCACGTTGACCGAGCTCGTCGCGAGGACGCGCATCTCCAAGGCCAGCGTGCACCGTCTCAACCAGGAACTGCTGGAGTGGGGGATGCTCGAGCGGATAGGCCTGGAGTACCGGCTCGGCATGCGTGCCTTCGAGCTGGGCAGTCGGGTTCCGCGGTTTCGCGTGCTGCGCGATGCTGTGCGTCCCTACATGGAGAGCCTGCACCATCAGACGCGCGAGGCTGTGCACCTGTCCGTGCTCGACGGTCTCGAAGTGCTGTACCTCGAGAAGGTCGCAGGTGCGCCGCAGTCCGCACGGCCGTCGCGCATCGCCGGGCGTCTGCCGTTGCATTCCACGGCCAGCGGCAAGGTGCTCATGGCATTCGGCCAGGCCTCCCTCGTCGAGGAGGTCATGGGGGGTTCGCCTCTTCAGCGAGTGACGCCGACGACGATCGTCCTGCCCGGCATGCTGCTCGATCAATTGCGCCGGGTCCGCACCGACGGCTACGCGACCGAGATCGAAGAGACCACGGCCGGTTACTGCTCGGTCGCGGTGCCGATCTTCGGCGCGAGTGGCATGCTGCTCGCGGCACTGTCACTGACCACTCCGGTCGTGCGCGCAGACCTGTCACGCCATGCAGCTGTGCTGCGCTCGGTGAGCCAGAAGGTCGCTGCCGGCCACGCCATCAACTGACACCTGGGTGGGCGGTGACTTGGTCGCCCATCGGGGTCGCGCCCGGTGGGTTGATCGTCTGTCCGGGTGGCGGATAGGCGACCAAGTCACCGCCTCGGGCGTCCGGGGGAGGGCTCAGAGTCCCTCGAACCGGGCCTCGCGTTTGTCGAGGAAGGCCTGAATGCCTTCGGCCGCGTCGGCGACCTCGAGGTTGCGCATGACGTGCTCTTCCTCGACGGTCATCGCCTCGTCGATCGGCAGCCCCCAGCCCTTGTCGATCACGGCCTTGACCAACCCGATGGTGGCCGTAGGACGTGACGCCAGGCGCTGTGCCTCCCGGGCCACGATCTCATCGAAGTCGTCACCTGCGACGAGGTCGACGAGTCCTTCGGCCAGCGCCTCATCGGCGGTCAGGCGGGTCGCGTCGATGATGAGCCGTTTGGCGCGATGCGGACCGATCAGACGGGGGAGGCGCTGCGATCCGCCGGCTCCCGGGAAAATGCCGAGGTCGGTCTCGGGGAAGCCGAACGTGGCACGAGCATGCAGGATGCGCAGATCGCACGCGAGCGCCAGCTCGGCCCCACCGCCGAGCGCATGTCCGTTGAGGGCCGCTACGACAGGCTTGGGCGCCAGCTCGAGCAGCCGCTGCACGTCGACCCAGCGACGCATGGCCCGGTAGGTGTCCGGGTCGAGCCTGCGCATCACCGACAGATTGGCGCCGCCGACGAAGATGCGGTCCTTGCCGCGGACCACCACGCAGCGCACGGCAGGGTCGTCCAGCACGCTCGGCAGGTGCACCAGCAAAGACTCGATCAGCTCGGGATCGACGATGTTGACTCGACCATGGTCGATCGTCACCGTCGCGACGGCGCCGTCGCGCTCGATCCTGAAGCCGGTGGGTGTGGACGTCGTCATGAGAGTGCTCCTTGGTCGCGCAGGTCGGTGAGCTCGGCGGAAGTCAGTCCGAGCAGCTCGGTGAGCAGCTCGTCGGTGTGTTGCCCGAGCAGCGGCGCCGGCTCCCAGAGACCGCCGGGCGTCGCAGACAGGCGTGCCACGAGACCCTCATGGGCCACGGTTCCGGCGAGGGGATGCTCAAGCAGCGGGTAGAAGTCGCGCGCAGCCAGCTGCGGGTCGTGTTCGACGAGATCGCGGCCGTCGCGCACGGGATGAGCGGGGATGCCGTGGGCCTGGAGGTACTCGGCGAGCGGCTCGGCATTCACTTCGGCTGCATGACGTTCGAGATCGTCGAGGGGGTCCGATGTCCCGGCGGGTATCCCGAGCTCGACCAATGCCTGCCTCAGCGTGTCGGGCGCGACGGCACCCACAGCGAGCCACCGGTCGTCGCCGGCAGTCTGCACGACTCTCGCTACTGCGAGTGGAGACGCTTCGACAGGCAGCTGGCTCTGCAGCAGCGCCGAGCCGAGGTGCGAGGCCATCGCCTCGAGCTGTGAGAGGTCCACGTGGCCACCCGCCCCACGGCCCAACAGGTCCAGCGTCGCGACGACGGCTGAGTTGGCCGCCACCATGTCACCCAGGCCGAAGGTGAGTCCCTGTGGCGCGCGATCGTCGCGTCCGGTCTCGGCGGTGAGCCCCGACATCGCCGCGAGGGTGTCGGCGAATGTCACGGCATCGCGCCACGGGCCGTTCTGTCCGGTGCCGGCCATCGAGACCAGCACGACATCGGGGTTGAGTTCGCGCAGCTTCGGATAGTCGAGTCCCCATTTGGCCAGTACGCCGGGGCTGAAGTTCTCGACCACCACATCGACCTGTGGCACCAACCGGCGCAGCAGGTCCTGTCCCTCGTCCGTGCGCAGGTTCAGGGCGAGGCTGCGCTTGTTTCGGTTGAAGTTGAGGAAGTAGCCGCCGTCCTCGAAGCCGGCGTCGGGACGCAGCCGCATACCGGGGGAGAACCGGGTCGGGTCCTTGCGGTGGAACGACTCGACCTTGACGATCTCGGCTCCGTGCTCGGCGAGGGTCTTGGTGACGTACGGACCTGCCAGCACCCATGTCAGATCGAGCACGCGGACGCCGTCGAGGGCCGCTCCACGGTCGACCGAGGGACGTCGGCGGGTCGGGGCGACGGTCTTGGCCGGCGGGTCGGTCCAGACATCGTCTGCAGCGACGAGCCGCGGCGGTGCCAGCGTGACGGGCCGGGGCGCGGAGGAGGGTTCCCAGCCCAGACCCACATCGCGCAGACCCTCGGGTCCTTCGATGTCGACGAAGAAGCGGCGCGCTTGGAGCTGGGGGTTGTCCAGCAGCGCGGCACCCGAGGCGACCTCGGCCCAGGGCAGTGCGCGGCGTCGAGCCTCCTCGGCGAAGGGGCCAGCGGGTCGTCGTGCCACGAAGCGCGCCACGACCTCGTCGAGGTGGGGACGTCCGGCCCACCGGACGTCGACGTCCTGCCACTTCTCGTCGGCGAGGTCCTCGGCGTCACCCTCCTCGACCATCCACGCCAGCAGGTCGTCCCACATGCGGGGGCTGCCGGAGTAGCCACCGGCCAGGTACCCGTCGGAGGCGCGGAACACGCGGTGCGCGACGTGTCCGTAGATGCCCGACGTACGTCCGGGCACGGACTGCCCGTGGATCCAGGCGATGGCTCCGGTCTCGAGGGTGGCCGCGACGGCCTCCTGCGCCGAGACCTCGACGAGCTGCCCGGCGCCGGTCCGGTGTCGAGCGTGCAGGGCCAGCAGTGCGCCGATCGCCCCGTGCGTGCCCGCGAGCTGGACGCCCTGCTCGCGGGGCGGCGGCTCCGGCGCCCGGCCGGGATCGCCGCCGAGCCACGCCATGCCACCCGCGGCTGTGAGCACGGTGTCGTCGGCCAGCCAGTCGCGACGGGGGCCGGTCAGACCGAACGGCGTGATGACGACGTGGGCCACGTGGGCCCACGCCGCAGGATCAGCCTCGCGCAACGCGAGCGTACGCAGCCGAGCATGGGGCCCCGACTCCAGCACGACGTCGGCGCGACCGACCAGGGCCGAGGCGGTGGCATCGAGCTGGTCGACGTCCGACACGGCCGCGATGCGCTTGCCCGCGTGCCAGTGCAGGGCGTCGGGACCGTCGGATCGCTCGCTGTCGAGCGCGATCCGCACAACGTCAGCACCGAGCCCCACGAACAGTCGGGCGCCTTGGTGGCCCAACGGGTCGGTGAGGTCGAGGACACGCAAGGGGGCGCTGGTCATGGGTTCTCCTGAGAGGTCGCGGACGCCTCGGCGTCCCAGACGGTGGATGGCAGGCCACGGTCGCGCAGGGCGCGATGGACGATCTTGAGGCTTCCGGTGCGGGGGAGGGAGGACTCGATGCTCACGAAGCGGGGGACGGAGTGACGTGGCAGGCGAGCGGCACAGTGTTGGCGCACGGCGGCGGGGTCGGGATCAGTGCCGGGCCGGGCCACGACCACGAGCAGCATCTCGTCGTCGGTCAGCTCCGATGGGACGCCGACTGCCGCAGCCTGCTCCAGGTCGGGGTGGGAGAGAGCCACCTGCTCGACGTGTTCGGCGTCGATCGTCACGCCGCGTCGACGGATGACGTCGGCGGCGCGCCCCTCGTGGCTGAACCAGCCGTCGTCGAGTCGGCCGCGGTCTCCGGTGACGAACCAGCCATCGCGCCACGCGGCCGCCGAGGCTGCAGGGTCGCCGACGTACTCGGTGAACGTCAGGCCAGGCCGCTGCGGACGTACGTGCACGGTGCCGGTGACGCCATCGGCCACAGGCACACCGAGCTCGTCGACGACGCGTACGTCGTACTCCGGCACGACACGACCCGCTGCTCCGGGGCGCACCTCGCGACCTGTCGTCGCGACGTCTCCGAGTTCGGTGCACGCATAGGCCTGACGCAGCTCCACGCCGAACCGATCACGCACCTGCTCATAGAGCCAGGCAGGTGCCGGGCCGCCATACGCCTGGCGCACTCGGTGCGCTCGGTCGTGTGACGAGAGCGGTTGGCGCAACAGCATCGCGCACAGCGCTCCCATGAAGTTGAACGCGGTGACGTCTTCGTCGGCGGCCGTCGTCCAGAACCGCGAGGCCGAGAAAGGGCCGACGACGACGCGTGCACCCGAGAGGACGGCGGGCAAGAATGCGGCATGGCGGGCGTTGACATGCTGCCATGGGAAGACGTTGAACAAGACGTCGTCGGCGTCGTAGGCCATCGCGCGGTGGACCCGCTCGGCTTGGCCGAGCCCGGCGCCGTTCGGCAGAAGCGCCCCCTTAGGGCGCCCTCCGGTGCCCGAGGTGATCATGACGGCCGCTGGCGCACCGAGTTCCGCCCGATGTGCGGGTGTCGGCCGCGCAGCCAGGTCGTCCAGCATCGGGACGCCGGGGCGTCGGCCTTCGAGGGTCATCACCGGGTGCACGCGGTGGTCGCCCAGAGCGGCCAAGTGCGGTTCGTCACCGAGCCGGTCGGGGGTGGCGACGGCGGTCACGCACCCGGCCGAGCGTGCCAGCGCCCGAGCGACGACGGGGTCGAGCCCATCGGGTACCGGCAGCTCGACGGCTCCCAGCCACGAGAGCGCCGTGGTGAGCGCGGCTGCCTCCGGGCCCGCCGGCACGGCCGTGGCGACGGCGTCACCAGGCCCGACGATCGACGACAGCCGGGCAGCCCTGTCGATCGCCCGGTCGAGCAAGCTCCCGGCGCTCATGGAGGGCCCCCCGACCCGACGTATCAGCTCGCCGTCGGGGTCGCGGCTCGCGCGAAGCTCGACGGCCTCTGCGAACGACCGCGGACGGATCACGCCGACTGGGTCTGCTTCTGCGCGACGAGGTTGAGCGCGATGTCGACGATCATGTCCTCTTGGCCGCCGACGAGCCGGCGGCGACCGCACTCCATGAGCAGATCGCGCACGTCGACGTCGTAGCGGGCGGCGGCGTTCTCGGCGTGCCGCAGGAAGCTCGAGTAGACGCCTGCGTAGCCGAGGGTCAACGTCTCACGGTCGACCCGCACCGGTCGGTCCTGCAGTGGCCGCACGATGTCGTCGGCGGCGTCCTGCAGCTTGAACAGGTCGCTACCGTGCTCGATGCCCGACAGGTTCGCGGCAGCCACGAACGCCTCGATGGGGCAGTTGCCGGCACCGGCACCGTGCCCGGCCAGCGACGCGTCGACGCGATAGACGCCGTGCTCGACGGCGACGAGCGAGTTGGCGACCGACAGCGAGAGGTTCTCGTGGGCGTGGATGCCGATCTGCGTGTCGGCGTCGAGCACGTCACGGTAGGCCTTGACGCGTGCAGCGACGCCGTCCATGGTCAAGCGTCCACCGGAATCGGTGACGTAGACGCACTGAGCGCCGTAGGACTCCATCAGCTTGGCCTGCTGCGCGAGTTTCTCCGGTTCGGCCATGTGCGACAGCATCAGGAAGCCGGACACGTCCATGCCGAGTTCGCGGGCGGCGGCGATGTGCTGGGCCGACACATCGGCCTCGGTGCAGTGGGTCGCGATACGTACCGAGCGGACGCCGAGGTCGTAGGCGTGCTCGAGATCGTCGATCGTGCCGACGCCCGGGAGCAGCAGGGTCGTGAGCGTCGCGTTCTGGATCACCGAGGCTGCCGCTTCGATCCACTCCCAGTCGGAGTTCGACCCGGGGCCGTAGTTGAGCGAGCCCCCGGCCAGCCCGTCGCCGTGGGCGACCTCGATCGCGTCGACGCCGGCTTCGTCGAGTGCGACGACGATGCGCTTGACGTCGGTGGGCGAGATGCGGTGGCGCACGGCGTGCATGCCGTCGCGCAGGGTGACGTCCTGGACGTAGATGGGGGTACTCATCAAACGACCGCCTTCCGGGATGCGAAGCGCTCGGCGACCTGGATGCCGGCCGAGGTCATGATGTCGAGGTTGCCGGCGAAGGCGGGCAGGTAGTCGGCGGCGCCCTCGACTTCGAGGAACACCGACACCTGGTGAGTCGGACGCGGAGATGTTGGATCGGCCAGCAGGGTCTCGACCGGCTGGTCGTCGGGCACGGGGTTCACCTGCACCTCCTGCTTGAGGCGGTATCCCGGGACGTACGCGGCGACGTCGGCGACCATCGTCTCGACCGACGCGCGAATGCGTCCCTCGAGGTCGGACCCACCGTCGGAGACCACCAGAGCGAGCACCGTGTCGCGCATGATGAGGGGTGGCTCGGCCGGGTTGAGGATGATGATCGCCTTGCCGCGAGCCGCGCCGCCCACTGCCGTGATGGCGGCGGACGTCGTCTCGGTGAATTCGTCGATGTTGGCCCGCGTGCCGGGACCGGCCGAGCGTGAGGCGATCGAGGCGACGATCTCGGCGTACGCGACCGGGACGACCCGATTGACGGCGGCGACGACGGGGATCGTGGCCTGGCCCCCGCACGTGACCATGTTGACGTTGCCGGCGTCGAGATGCTCCTCGAGGTTGACCGCGGGGATGACGTACGGGCCGATCGCTGCAGGTGTCAGATCGATCATGGTCTTGCCGAAGGGCTCGAGCCGGGCGGCGTTGGCCTCGTGGGCCTTGGCCGATGTGGCGTCGAAGACCAGCTCGATGTCGTCGAAGCCGGGCAGGGCGATGAGGCCCTCGACACCTTCGTGGGTCACCGGCACCCCGAGCGAGCGTGCGCGGGCGAGGCCGTCGGAGTCGGGATCGATGCCGACCATGGCTCCCATCTCGAGATGCTCGGACCGGTTGACCTTGATCATCAGATCGGTGCCGATATTGCCCGAGCCGATGATGGCGACCTTCGTGGCTGTGCTCATGCTGACCTCGCTGGATGGACCTCGGGCTCTCCCCGACGGACGGTGGCGCGTCGGTGGGCCGGAGCCGTCACACGTCGCGATCGACGCCACTGTCACAGAGTGGAGACGGCAAGGACATGTTCTGGGTCCGGTCAGCGATACAGCGTCAGCGCGGGCGTCCGTGGCTCGGTGCCGCCGTGCATCGCGAGCTTGGTGTGCTGCCGGGTGATGCCGGCCGAGGCGAGCCGCAGCGTCCGGATCAGGGGCTCGTCTCCCGAGTGCGAGACAGGCACGGTCAGTGACAGCGCTGCGATGACGTTCTGTCCGCTGTCGTAGATTGGCACGGCGAAGCTCTTGAAGCCCAGCAGCGCTTCCTCGCGCTCGGTGGCGAGCTCGTGCTCGCGGATTGTGTCTAGTTCGCGGCGTAGGGCCGCGTGGTCGAGCTGGCTGTGGCTCGTGAGCCGCTGGAACCTGTCGGCCAGCACAGCGTCGAGCAGGTCGTCTGCCTGCGGTGACATCGCCAGCAGTAGTTTGCCCGAGGCAGTGCAGGTCAGGGGGAGTCGACCGCCGACCTTCGAGAGGGCATGGACGCTGCGAGTGCCACCGAGTTTCTCGAGGTAGTACGTGCCGGTGCCGTCGAGTACCGCCAAATGGGCGGTGCCTCGTGTCATGGCTACGAGATCGACCAACACGGGACGTCCGACAGTGCGCAGCAGCGATGCGCTGCCGACCCGCTGGCTCAGGGCGAAGACGCTGAATCCGATGCGATAGCCGTTGTCGACCCGTTCGAGCAGGCCGAGGGTTACCAGCTCTTGAGCGAGTCGATAGACCGACGGCTTGGGCACGCCGCTGCGCTGACTCAGATCGACCAGGCGCAGTGAGTCGTGCTCGTCGTCGAATGACGACAGGATCGAGAACGCCTTGCCGAGCACGGAGTTGGGAATCGCGGTGTGCTCACCCTCGCCGGTGCTGATGTTATGTGCCAAGACGTTCATGTGACTCCTGTTGACTGTGCCGGTTGTGGTGCCCGTCACATCATTATCCAAGTGGATAACCATTTCGTCCAGCGAAACACATGAACGAAACACATCTTTTACTTGACGTCGTTGTTTCCTGCATGGGTTCGGTCAGCGGACCACCTGCAGCGTCCGTTTTTCGTGACCGTGGCAGATTGAGGCGACCGCCAGGGTCGGACGACGCACAGAGGAGACACCATGCAGAGTGCACAGCTGTTGATCGGGGACGAGTGGGTCTCGGCCTCCGACGGTTCCACCAGCGAGACGATCGATCCGGCCACCAACACCGTGATCGGCACCTTCGCCGAGGCGACCGGCGCCGACGTGGATGCCGCTGTGGCATCGGCGAGGGCGGGTTTCGAGTCCGATGCCTGGCAGGGTATGACCCCCGATCAGCGCGGCAAGGTGCTGTGGCGCATCGCGGAGCTGCTGGAGCGGGACGGAGATCAGATCGCCGCGCTGGAGACACTCGACCAGGGCATGCCGTCGTTCGTGAGCGCCGGCATCAACCTCCCGCTCGCAGCCCAGGTCTTCCGTTACTACGCCGGCTTCGCGACCAAGATCGAGGGCAAGGTCTCGCCGGTCTCGATCCCGGGCAACCTGACTTACCAGCGTCGTGTGCCGCTTGGTGTGTGTGCTCTCATCACGCCCTGGAACTTCCCGCTGGCGATCGCCGCGTGGAAGCTGGCGCCGGCCTTGGCGACCGGCAACGCCGTCATTCTCAAGCCGGCCGAACAGACCCCGTTGTCGACCGTGCGGCTCGTCGAGATCTGCCGTGAGGCTGGCGTCCCCCCTGGCGTCGTCAACCTGCTCACGGGTGGCCCCGAAGTCGGCAAGGCGTTGGTCAACCATCGCGGCGTCGACAAGATCTCGTTCACGGGCTCGACCGAGGTCGGGCAGTACATCGCCCGCGCTTCGGCGGACGACTTTAAACGAACGACGCTCGAACTGGGTGGCAAAGCCCCCAGCATTCTGTGTGCGGACGCCGATATCGACGCTGCCGTCATGGGCAATGTGCAGGGTGCGATCTTCAACACCGGCCAGGCGTGCGGTGCGTACACGCGCTTCTTCGTGCACTCTTCGCGTGTTGATGAGTACACCACCAAGCTGGCCGCGGCCGCTGACTCGCTGGTCATCGGACCGGGCCACCGGTCCGACACCGTCGTAGGCCCCCTGGTCTCGCAGGAGCACCTCGATCGCGTCCACTCCTACGTGCAGACCGGACGCGATCAGGGCGCCGATCTCGTCACGGGCGGTTCGCGGGTTGAGGGCGACTTGGCCGACGGCTTCTTCTACCGTCCCACGGTCTTCGGAGGCGTCACGGACGACATGACAATCGCTCGCGAGGAGATATTCGGTCCCGTGTTGTCCGTCATGGCCTACGACGACATGGACGAGGTCGTCGCGCGTGCGAACGACACCGACTTCGGTCTCGTGGCCGTCCTGTGGACCAAGGATCTCGTGACGGCGCACACGCTTCCTCCACGTTTGCGGTTCGGCACGGTGTTCGTCAACCAGCTCCCGCTCATCGACCCGGGCGCACCCTGGGGAGGCTTTGGCATGAGCGGATGGGGCCGCGAGCTGGGAGAGTACTCCATCGACGGCTTCACCGAGACGCAGTCGACCTTTCTCAACCTCACCTGAGAAGTCCTCTCCGACCAGTCCGGGCGGGAGATCTTGGTTCGAGTCCAAGTCGGGGAGCAGTACCCAGCAAGACCCCCGCTCCGGCGGGGGGCACCCGAATATCGCCACTGGCCTGGCCTCGATCGATAGGTGCGCGGCCCGTGCTGTCGAGTGGATGGGACCGCCATTCCCGTGGAGCTGTAGATCGTGAGGTCAGGACTCGACGAGCGTCGCGCCGATTTGGGCACCGCGCTGCGGGTGGACTGAAGGACAACTCGTCGTGAGATGTATGGACGATCGAACGATTCGGTCGCTGCGGACGGAATCTAGTCTGGGTTGTCACCTTCGGCAGATGTATCCCTTCGTGAGGAAAATATGAGCAGCCTTTCGTTCGAGAGATCTCTCAAAGCAGGTCAGCCAGTGCACGCGCTGAGCGCATTGGACCTGCCAAGTCTGCTCGTCCACGATGAGGCTGTGCGCGCCAATGTGGATCTTATGGCCCAGTACTGTCGCAGGGTCGGTGTCGAACTCGCACCGCATGCGAAGACGTCGATGACGTCATACATCGTGGATCGTCAGCTTGACGCGGGCGCGTGGGGACAGACTGCGGCGTCGATCGTGCAGGCGAGGCACCTTCGGGACATGGGCGTCAAGCGGATCCTTCTTGCGAACGTCCTCGTCGAGGCCCGTGGTGTCGACTGGGTGGCCCAGCACTATTTGATCGAACCGTCGGAAGAGACAGATTTCGTCTGCTACGTCGACTCCCACGAGGGCGTGGAGATCATTGAGCGTCGCCTTCAGGAATGGGAGGGTGCTCGGCCGCTGGGAGTGCTGGTCGAGGTGGGGTTCGCCGGGGGGCGCACGGGGGTTCGTAACCTTCATGAGGCTATTGACCTTGCCCGCCGAGTGAGCGCGTCCGACCGACTTGAGCTGCGAGGTGTCGCCGGGTTCGAGGGACTGATGCCCCGCGACGGACAGATTGTCCCGCCGCAGATCGGTGAGTATCTGGAGTCAGTGCACCGCGTGGTGATCGAGTTGCAGGCGGCAGGTCTCCTGGGGCCGCGCCCCATCGTCACTGCGG
The DNA here is from genome assembly GCF_054049535.1 of Aeromicrobium sp. P5_D10. NCBI lineage: Bacteria > Bacillati > Actinomycetota > Actinomycetes > Propionibacteriales > Nocardioidaceae > Aeromicrobium > Aeromicrobium sp. P5_D10. The sequence goes on along the minus strand of NZ_JBFUME010000004.1, from coordinate 27,488 downwards.
GCGGAAGCTCGTATTTCGACCTGGTCGTCGGAGCGCTCGGCCCACAGGCATTCAGCTTCCCGGTGCTCTCGATCCTTCGCAGCGGATGCTATGTCACCCACGACCACGGCGTATACCGCGACACTTCGCCGTTCGATGGCCGGGCCACGAGCACGACCACGCCCCGATTCTTGCCCGCCCTCGAGCTGATCGCGAGCGTGCTGTCTCGACCTGAGCCGGAGCTCGTCATTGCCGGCTTCGGGCGGCGTGACGTTCCCACTGATGATCGGCTGCCTGTGGTCCTTGGCGTCTTCGATGCCGATGGCGCAATGCTTCCCGACACCTCTGCAGTCGTTGTGGACATCAATGATCAGCATGCATTCGTCCGAGTCTCGAAGGAGTGTGACTGGCGGCCGGGCGATGTCCTCAGCCTCGGTGTGAGTCACCCATGCGGAGCCTTCGATCGATGGCGGTCCGTGCCGATTGTCAATGCGCTCCGCGACATTGTCGGCACGGCAGTTCCTCACCTCTAGGTCTGAAGATTCCGTGGGTCCAGGCAATGTCACCGGGTTCTATGTGCCGATGCTCCCGGATTGAGGCGCCGCGCGAATTCTCCCGATAGAGGAACGCCTGACAGATGTCGGGACGAGCCGTTCCAAGTAGCGACATTCGGCGACAGACAACGGGGGTCCGGCTGCGCGAGGATCGGAGCGCAAGCTCATCCGTCATCGAACCTAGGGACCGTGCGTGACTATCAACTTCCGTGCCGAAGAACTCGACTCCGCTGCTGACTTCGAAGAGTCGCTGCTGGGACTGCCCAGTGCTCAGCCAGAGTCCGGCGACATCAAGGTGCGCACGTACATCGCCTTCACGTCAGATGACGAGAAGATCCTCTCAGGCTCGTGGGAGTCGGACCTTGGAACCGCGCGATGGGAGTTCATCGACCGCGGCGAGTTCATCCAGGTCATCGCCGGTCGCATGGTCGTGCAGCGAGACGGCGAGGAGCCGGTCGAGTTGACGGCGGGGTCGACTGCGGTCTTCCCGATCGGCTGGACCGGTACGTGGACGGTCCTTGAACCTTTGCGGAAGGTCTTCGTCGTCTACAAGGATTAGTGGACGACGGGGGGGCTTGGACAGGCCCAGATGTGGCTAGTAGCCGCGTCCAGGGTTGAGGATTCCTCCTGGGTCGAACGCTGACTTGATCCGATGCATCAGTGCCAGTTCGGCAGTCCCGACCTGCTGTTCGACGTACGGCTGTTTCAGCACACCCACGCCATGCTCTCCCGTCACGGTCCCTCCGAGCGCGAGTGCGCCGAGGACAATATCGTCGAAGGCGTCTCGCGCGTGTCGGGTCGCGTCAGGGTCGGTCGGATCGAAAACGATCGTGGGATGAAGATTTCCGTCGGCGATATGGCCAAATGTGCCGATGACCACGCCGTGGTCAGCGGATGCCTGGTCGATCTTGTCCAAGATCTGAGGTAGGCAGTGGATCGGAACGGCCACATCATCCAGGAGAGTGCTGCCCCAGGCTTCCAGCGCGGGGTAGGCCATGCGTCGCGCCTGCATCATGGCTTCGCCCTCGGCTTCGTCTGACGTGTAGAACACGTCGGTTGCCCCGTGTGCTTCGGCCAGCGCGGCGCACGTCGAGGCCTCATCGGACGAGTGAGGGCCGTCGAACACAGCAAGCACGAGCGCGCCGGCGGCTTCGTCCAAATCCATGCGGACGAGATCGTTGACGGCCTTGACGGTCGTACGATCCATGAATTCAAGAGCGGCCGGCTCGACGTTCGCGTCCTGCAGGGCCTCACTGAGAGCAGCGGCCCCGGAGGGAGACGCGAAAGTCGCGACGAGGGTCGCGACCCCGCTCGGTCGGGCTCTGAGGCGGACTGTCACCTCGACGATGACGCCGAGCGTTCCCTCAGACCCCACGACCAGACGGGTGAGGTCGAGGCCGACGACGTTCTTTCGCGTGGTCCCACCTGTGTGGATCACCTCGCCCGTCGCAAGGGCCAACGTCACCTCAAGGACGTGGTCACCGGTGACTCCGTACTTGGCGCAGCACATCCCACCAGCATTCGTGGCGACGTTTCCCCCGATGGTGGAGATGGCTCTGCTGTCGGGGTCGGGTACATACCAAAGACCGTGCTGCTTGGCGATCGCGTCGAGATCGCCGTTCAGAACACCTGGTTCGACCCGCGCCGTCCTGGCCACCGGGTCGACGTCCAAGACGCGGTTCATGCCAGAGACGTCCAGCACGATGCCCCCTTGGATTGCATTGGCCGCACCGGACAGCCCGGTGCCCGCCCCGCGGGTCACGACGGGAATGCCTCGTGCCGAGGCGATCTTCAGTGTGGTGACCACGTGGTCCAGGCCTGTGGCACGCACCACCGCCACAGGCTGGCCGGCATCCGCCAGCAGACATTGATCGCGAAGATAGGCCAGCATGGCGGCCGGATCGGACACAACTCGTCCCTCGAGCCGGGTCGCGAGGTCGGTCAGTGCTGAGCTCATCGGCCACTCGATCCGTAAAAGCCCTCGAGGTGAGCGACTGCGAGTTTGCTGGCCCGTTCTGCGTCCCCAGCCGCCAGAGCCTCAACAATACGACGGTGTTCGTCGCACAGGCGGTGGAGCACCGAGTCGCCTTCGGCCCGCTTGTCGAGTTCCACTCGCAGATGAGAGGCAACCGCATCGCGTAACACCTGGGTGACAAGCCCGAAGGCCACGTTGCCGCTTCCCACGACAAGCGCGGTGTGAAATGCCACGTCGGCCAGATGGAACGCTTCCAGGTCACAGCGTGCTGCTGCCTCGTCCATGTCCTGGAGCAATCTGTACGTGTCGGCCGGGACGGTGCGGATCTTGCTGATGGCCTCGGACTCGAGAACTATCCGCAATTCGACAAGGTCTGCGAGCGGGATAGCTGCAACCTGGACGGCGGTACTCAGGGCATAGGCCGCTGAGTCGGCGGTCTGCTCATAGGTGACCCGTGGCCGCGAAGTCGAAACTGTGTCTGCACCGCTCACCAGGCCGCCTGCCTGAAGGATGCGCAAGGCTTCGCGGATCGTGGAGCGGCCGACCGCGAACGTCTGCGCGAGTTCGGCCTCTGTTGGCAACTCGGACCCGCCTGGAAAGGTGCCGTCGATAACAGCAGCGCGAAGCCGACCGGCGACCTCAAGACTGAGTGGAACTCGCGTCACGGGCGAAAGCGTCATCTACGAACCATAACGCACCTTATCTGTTTGTCAGACAAATCTATTGCTGTTGCGCGACCCCTCGTGGGCGGGGGAGGAGGGTGCGAACGTAGGGCGTCGTTCCAACTGAGGCAGTGCCAGCTCGCGAACCTCCGCGCCGCACTCGAGGTCACTCGAACCGCACATGGATGCTCGGCGCCGCTGGCATCAGCCTCGATCACAGCGTCATGCGCCACATGATCCCGGACTTCCGATAGCGGACCAAGCCTGTTCCATGCTGTGTCAGCTTCCCCACCTATATGGGGTCCGAGCACATTCAAGGCGGTAATGATGTGCTCTCTCGACATACCTCAGCTCACAGGACCGGTCTAGCGTGTGACCGACGCCGGGTTCTTGCCCCGCGAAGCGCACTGTGAACTGATGTGGAAGGAACCTCCATGACCACCAGCCGCCTCTCCGGCTTCCGCGATCTCACCGTCGACGAGCGTCGCGAGAAGGTGACGACTGAGTCCGGGCTCAAGCCTGAGCGGCTCGACGTCCTCAGCCCCGATCAGGGTTTGAGCCTCGATCAGGCGAATCACATGGTGGAGAACGCTATCGGCGTACTCGGCATCCCTGTCGGCATCGCCACGAACTTCACCGTGAACGGCCGAGACGTCCTGGTGCCGATGGCGACCGAGGAGCCGTCCGTCGTGGCTGCGGCCAGCAATCTCGCGCGGATGACCCGCGGACACGGAGGGTTCGTGACCTCATCGACCTCTCCGCTCATGCAGGCCCAGGTGCAGATCCTCGATGTCGTGGACCCCGTGGCAGCACGTCTGCGACTCCTCGAGGCACGAGGCGAACTCACCGACCTGGCCAATGCCCAGGATCCGCAGCTGGTCGCATTCGGCGGCGGTGTGGTCGACGTCATCGTGCGTGTGGTCCCGAGCTCACGGCAGACGTACGTCGTCCTGCACATCGTCGTCGATGTCAGGGATGCCATGGGGGCGAATGCGGTCAACACGATGGCTGAGGCGATCGCCCCGCGCGTCGCGGAGATCGCCGGCGGGCGGAGCCTGTTGCGCATCCTGACCAACAAGGCCGATCTCCGCATCACCCGGGTGCGGGCAGTGTTCGACGCGGAAGCGCTCGGTGGTGCCGAGGTCGTCGAGAACATGGTGGACGCCGCCGAGCTCGCGGTGGTCGATCCCTATCGGGCCGCGACCCACAACAAAGGCATCATGAACGGCATCACCGCAGTGGTGCTAGCCACCGGCAATGACACCCGGGCCGTCGAAGCGGGCGCGCACTCGCACGCGATCGACGAGCATGGCCAGTACACGTCGATGTCCCATTTCGAGAAGGATGCCGACGGCAACCTCGTCGGCACGCTCGAACTTCCCATGCCGGTCGGCCTGGTCGGGGGCGCGACCAAGGTTCACCCGGTCGCGCAGGCCAATGTGGCGGTTCTCGGAGTGGAAACGGCGGCCGAACTCGCCGAGATCATCCTGGCCGTGGGACTCGCACAGAACGCCGGCGCTGTTCGCGCCTTGGCGACCGAAGGCATCCAGCGCGGCCACATGGCACTTCACGCCCGCAACATCGCCGTGACGGCCGGCGCCGAACTCGGCGAGATCGACCAGGTCGTGGCGCGCATGATCGCGGAGAAGGGGGTGCGTGCCGAATTCGCCGAGAAGGTTCTCGCAGAGCTTCGAGCCGGCGTCAGCTCATGAGCCGGACGCTGCCTGACGTCTACCCGGACCCCGCCCTGCCGCGCGAGGTCGTGGTGTACGAAGTCGGGGCGCGAGACGGACTGCAGGCAGAGACCGCGCTGGTACCCACAGCGCTCAAGGTGAGGTTCATTCGTGAACTCCTCGACGCGGGCTTGCCGATCGTCGAGGCGACGAGCTTCGTGTCACCCAAGTGGGTGCCCCAGCTCGCAGACGCAGCCGAAGTTCTCGCCGGGCTCGAGGACCTGGAACGTCACCCCGTCCTCGTCCCCAACCTGCGGGGTCTGGAACGCGCGATCGAGAGTGGCGTCAAGACCATCGCGGTGTTCGTCAGCGCCACCGAGAGCTTCGCGCAGAAGAACCTGAACACCTCGCTCGGTCACGCGCTCGACATGGCCACCGAGGTCATCGCCTCCGCGCTCGAGAACGGCATGACCGCGCGCGGCTACGTGTCCATGTGTTTCGGCGACCCATGGGAAGGCGCCGTGCACCCCGAAGTCGTGGCGGATGTGTCCAGGCGGCTCCTCGACGCAGGCTGTTACGAGATCAGTCTGGGCGACACGATCGGGGTCGCGACGGCCGCGCATGTGACGGCGTTGGTCGAAGCGCATGTCCGCGCCGGGGTCCCCGTGGACCGACTGGCCCTGCACTTCCACGACACCTACGGGCAAGCGCTGGCCAATGTGCTGGCCGGTCTCCAGGCCGGCGTGACCTGCTTCGACGCATCCACCGGCGGTATCGGCGGATGTCCGTTCGCCGGAAGTGCCACCGGCAACCTCGCAACGGAGGACCTGCTCTGGATGCTCGAAGGTCTGGGCATCACGACCGGAGTGAATCTCGACGCCGTGGTCGCGGCGGGCCGGACCATGACCGACGTGCTCGGACGCCCGTCCTCACGCGTCGCCCGAGCCCTGTCGGACTGATCGACGACGTGATCATTGATCCGTCAGGTCGGCCGTCTGCTTGACCACTGCACCGGTTCGCAAGGCGTGCAGGCGCAGTGCTGTGTGCATGTCCAGCTGTCGCGGTGACCGCCGCCAGTCGGGCCCCAGCATGCGATCGATCCTGCCGATGCGTTGCGACACCGTGTTGGCATGGATGTCGAGCCGGGACGCGGTGGCCGACGGACTCAGTGACGACTCCAGGTACGCGGTTGCTGTCGCAGCGAGGTTCGCTCCGTGTCGCTCGTCGTACTCCAGCAACGCTCCGATGTGGGAGTCGATGAAATGGCCCAGGCCGACGACGGCGCCTTCGGTGAACAGCATCGAGTAGATCCCGAACTCCGCTGTCGAACCCCATGTCGAGGCTCGTCCGAGCTGGTGCATCAGCTTGAGACACTGCACGGCCTGGCGGTACAGGTGCCGCAGGTCCAGCGGCGAATCCACCGGACCCGCCGCGGAGACTGTGGGCGCAGAGCCGGACGCCCGCCGCAGCCTCTCCCACAGGGCCTCGGCGACGGCGGCCGGGGTGCCTGGCTGGATCGTGACCAGCCGGTCCTCGTACAGCGCAGCCAGTCCTCCGGACGAGGTGCACAGCGAGACCGCCGCCGCGAGCTGCACGGCGGCACGGCCAGGCGTGACCTCCGACACCGTCAGCGTCAGCGGACCGGTCGACAACTGGTGACGCTGCGCGACCCGGTTCAGCTCTTCTGGACTGGATCGGCTGGGGTCGATGATCCGGCGGATGACCTCGCTCGACGCACGTGTCTCGGCCTCTGCCATGGCGGCGTCCGCGAGGCGCGAGACCGAGATGGTCTGGGTCGCGCGCTCGAAGGTCCGGACCTCGATCGCGGTCAGCTCGCGTGTGGTGGCGAGAAGCACCGATCCCAGGAACGTCGCGCCGGCGGCAGCGGTGTCGACGTACCAGCGTCGACCGTCCGGACCCGGCGCGCTGACCGATCGTCCGGTTCTGCGGCTCTCCTCCAGGGCCTTGCGGACGGCTTGGGTGAACGGAGGCTCGGGGGCCTGCTGACCGTGAGAGGTGATGATGATGCCGGCCTCATCGATCATCGTCATCTCGACCTTGAGGGCCTCGGCGACGATGCCGACGATCGGGCCGACCCCCTCGCCCCGCAGCAGCACCTGTGTCAGGCGCTCGTGCACCGCGGTCGAGGTTTCCACGGCCTCGTGCTGGGCCCGCAACAGCGATGTCGACCGTTGCAGCTCGCGCATCGTGCTGGCCTGGGACTCGAACAGCTGAGCGTTGTCCAACGCGACGGCGGCGTGGGCGGCCAGCGACGAGACCAGCACGATCTCCGACTCATCGAAGAGCTGGGCTTTGCGGCGCCCGGCGAACAGGACGCCCAGCAGCCGTCCGTCGATCTCCATCGGAACACCAAGAAGCGTTCGGATGCCTTCGCCGCCGACGTGGTCGTCGAGGTAATCGTTGTGCTCGATCTCGGGGGCCTTCGCGTAGTCCTCGACCTGTACGGGCTGACGGGTGGCCGCGACCGCACCGCCGACGCCACTGCCGACGCTCACCCGTGTGCCAAGAAATGCCGGCGAGAGCTGGCCAGACCAGGCACGAACCGCGTAGTACTCCTCGCCCTCGACGCCCGCCGACAGGTAGGCGACGTCGCAGTCCAGCAGACGTTTTGTGCGTTCGGTGACGGTGCGGAGTGCGTGCTCGACATCGCGGATGCGGGTCAGGTCCTGTGCTGCCTGGTTGAGCTCTTCGAGCTCAGCCTCGCGGCGAGCGTGACGGGACAGCAGTTCCTGGATGTCTTCGCCGGATTCGCCTGGCGCGATGCTCATGATGGTGCCCCTTGCCTGGACGCGATCGGGTGGCCGTGACCTGTTATCCACATTATGTGGGAGGGGCACAATCATCAGTCAATCAGAGTGGTCGCGCCACATAGCCTCAGTCACAGTGCCTGCGTAATCTCGCTCAGAGTCGCCCTCTGTCGATCAGACACCCGCGACAGCACAGCACAATCTTCATGACCCAAGGAGAACACCATGACCCTTCACGTCGGTATCGACGTCGGCGGCACCTTCACAGATGCCGTGGCGCTCCAGGACGGAGTCGCCTTCCGGGCGAAGGCCTTCTCCACGAAAGACGTGACAACAGGAATCCTCGGTGCGATCGAGGTGCTGCGGGACCGGTTGAACCTCGGCGAGGACGACTTCTTCGCCTCGGTCGACAGGTTCGTCCTGGGCAACACGATCGTCACGAACGCCGTCGACGAGCAGAAGTACGCACCTGTGGCGCTGTTCACCACCGCGGGATTCCGCGACACGCTGCGGATCGCGCGGTCCGCGCGAACCGAAGAACGTGACCCCCACGAGATGCTCATGCCTCCGGAGGTCGTCGATCGGCGCCGCATTTTCGAGGTCGCGGAACGTATCGACGCCCACGGCGCGGTCCTCCTGGAGCTGGAAGAGTCCGAGATCAAGACCGTTGTGGATGCAGCACTCGCCTCCGGTGCCGAAGCCATCGCGGTCTGCCTCCTGTGGTCATTCCGGAACGCAGCCCATGAGCAGGCCATCGGGGAGTACCTGAAGGCCAATCACCCCGACCTGCCGTTCACCCTTTCCAGCAGTCTGACGCCGGTGTACCGCGAGTACGAACGCATGGTGACCACAGCGCTGGACGCCGCGGTCAAGCCACTGGTCGCGACCCACTTCCAGCAACTCGCTGACCAGCTCCGCGACAAGGGCCTGCGCGCACCGGTCCAGATCATGCAGGTCCACGGCGGATTCCTCTCGGTTGACGAGACGCAGAAGGCACCCATCTCGATGTTCAACTCCGGCCCTGTCGGCGGCGTCACCGGCGCCCGCCTGCTCGGACAGCAACTGGGACGCAGCAAGGTCCTCACCGCCGATATGGGCGGCACCAGCCTGGATGCTGCCGCGATCATGGACGACGAGCTGCGCCTGCTGGCCCGCGCCGAGATCGGCGGACTGCCGACCAGCCTGACAGCGGTCGACATCGAGACGATCGGTGCCGGCGGTGGAAGCCTGGCCTGGATCGACGGTCGAGGACTGTTGCGGGTGGGACCTCACAGCGCCGGGTCGACACCCGGCCCGGCCTGTTACGGCGCAGGTGGCACCCGCCCCGCAGTCACCGACGCGGCCCTGGTGCTCGGCCTGATCAATGCCGACTACTACCTCGGCGGCACGGTCCAGCTCCACGTCGAGCTCGCGCGTCAAGCCATCGAGGAGCACGTCGCGCAGCCGCTCGGCATCAGCGTCGACGAGGCGGCACAGGGCATCTACCAGCTCGCCAGCTCCCAGATGTCGAACGCCCTTCGCAAGATCACGGTCAACCGCGGTCACGACCCACGGGAGTTCACCCTCGTGGGCTTCGGCGGTGCGTGTGGTCTGTTCGCCGCGAGCCTGGCGCACGATATCGGCGTCACCGAAGTTGTCATCCCACGCAATGCGGCGGTCTTCTCGGCCTACGGGCTCATGCACGCCGACTCGGTCTTCTCGGCGGTGCGCACCAGTCCGTGGACCGCGCACCAGCCGGCCGAAGAGCTGGAGAAGGAATTCGCCGGACTGGAACAGCGCGCACAGGCGTGGTTCGAGTCCGAGGGCATCCCCGAGGACCACCGCGAGCTGTACCGCGAGGCGGACATGAAGTTCGTCGGACAGATCTTCGAGGTGACCACGAAACTCAAGTCCGGCACCTTCACCGAGGACGACAAGGACGATTTACGCGAGCGTTTCATCGCCGACTACGAGGTGGAGTTCGGGGCCGGCACGGCCTGGACGGAGACCGACATCCTCTTGGTCAACTCCCGCGTCCGCGCGGTCGGACGCAGCGACGTGCAGAGGACGACGTCCGTGGCCGGCGAGTCCGACGAACAGCACTCCCGGACTCGGCGCTCGGTGCTGGAACCTGCAGTCGACGGTCGAGCCGAGATCGACATCCACCGTGGCTTCGCGGCCCTCGGACGCGCCGACGGTCCCTGCCTCCTGGAGGAGTCGGACACCACGATCTTCGTTCCGACCGGCGGCTCGGTGGAGCTGACCGACGAAGGTCACTTCCTGCTTCGCCTGCCCGAGAACGCCTGAATCCATACCTGCTGAGGAGAACTATGAACACCAAGCACCAGCTGCCCGCCGGTATCGATCCGGTCAAGCTCGAAGTCATCCGTATGCGCCTCGACTCGATCGTCGAGGAGATGGGCATCGCGATGATCCGCTCCTCCGGGTCCCCGGTCATCACCGAGGCCGGCGACTTCAACACCGCATTGTTCGACCCGAGCGGACGTATCTACGCCTACTCGGACTACGTCCAGTTCCACATCGGATCCGGCAGCGTCGCGGTGGACGCTCTCGTCAAGACCATCGGTGACGAGCCGATCGCCCCGGGTGACGCCTTCATCAGCAACGACCCACACACGTCCGGTGCGAGCCACCCGCCGGACACCAACATCATCTCGCCGATCTTCCACGACGGCGAGCTGATCGCCTGGGCCCAGTCGCAGGCGCACCTGGTCGACGTCGGCGGCATGACACCCGGCGGCTTCGCCCCCGGCGCCTACGACTGCTACAGCGAAGCGCTGCGACTGCCGCCTGGCGTCAAGATCTTCGAAAAGGGCGAGCCCGTTGAGTGGGTCAAACGACTGGTTCTGAACAACGTGCGTGTTCCGGCGTTGTTCTGGAACGACGTCCGATCCCTCATCGCGAGCAACAACACCGGTACCCGGCGGCTTCTGGAAACCCTCGAAGAGTTCGGCGAGGACGAGTTCCAGAAGTACACCAAGCTCAGCTTCGAACTGGCCGAGCAGGTCGTCCGTGACCGCATCGAGGCGATTCCCGACGGCACCTACGTTGCGGAGGAGTGGACCGAACACAACGGACACGTCGACGAGCTCTACAAGGTCGCCTGCAAGATGGTGAAGTCGGCCGGGCAGATCACCTTCGACTTCACCGGGTCCAGTGAGCAGACCGACGGCTTCGTCAACTGCAGCTACGGCGCACTCGTCGGCAGCGTCGCATCGGCCGTCGTGCCGATACTCGCCTGGGACGTTCCGTTCAACGAAGGCGTCATGACGGCGTTCAACGTCATCGCCGAGTCCGGCTCCATCGTGAACCCGGTGCCACCGGCACCGATCAGCAATGGCCACCTGACGACCGGTGCCAGGGTCAGCCGCATCATCACCAAGCTGCTCAACGAGGCGTGCGGCAAGAGCCATGACGAGATCATCCGTGAGCGCACTCAAGGAGTCTGGGCGGACTCCTGGACCGGTGGCATCTCGGCGGGCAACAACGACGCCGGCGAATACTTCGTGTTGTTCAACATGGACGGCGGAGGCATGGGCGCCGGCGCCCAGCCGCACAACGACGGGCTGGATTGCGCGGGCATGATGACCCAGGTCAACAACATGCTCCCGGACGTCGAGATGAACGAGATGCTCTATCCGGTTCTGTACCTGTGGAAGAACCTCAACACGCAGAGTGCGGGTCACGGCACGTACCGCGGCGGCCTGGGACTCGAGTTCGCCTGGACCCTGCACGGAGCGTCCGAGGTCGTCCAAACCGTCTTCTCGCCGAGCTCGCAGATCCCGGCCGACGGCTACGGCGGAGGTCTTCCGGGCGGCGGCAGCGGCCACCGGATCCTTCGTGGCGCGAATGTGGCCGCTCTGCTCAACCAGGGTCAGGTCCCCGCGGCCGCGGCCCTCACCTCGACGACGGAAGAGCTGCTGGACATCAACCAGCAGTCGATCTCCATCAAGACCGGCGATGTCTTCGTTCAGTGGATCGCCGGAGGCGGTGGTTACGGAGATCCTCTGCTGCGTGAATCGAGCGCCGTCCTCAAAGACGTCTCGGACGGCTATGTCTCCACAGCGACCGCCAGCGACGTCTACGGAGTGGTGGTCGTCGACGGCGATGTCGACTCCGCAGCCACAAAGGACAAGAAGGCCGCCATCCGCGCCCAGCGGGTCGGCCCCGACCACACGATCCAGGTCGCCGATGCGGGTGAAGGACTCTCCGTGCCGCAGCACGACGGCGACGGCTGGTTCGTCCCGTCCAGCGGAGCGCGTCTCGGCAATTCAGACGACTGGCGCGATGACGCCATCGTTCGCACGTCGCCGGCCTCGGAGCGTCTGGCAGAGTTCGGTGTCTGGTCGCGTGCCCGCGAAGGTGGTGCCGAAGTTGTGCTCGAAGAGTTCTACAGCCCCTCCTGCGGCACCTTGCTGGACGCCCGAATCCGCATCCGCGAAGCCGCGCACGCAGCGTGATCGACGACAAGTTGGAGGGCAAGCATGACTGAGTACACCGACCTGGACGGTCTTGGGCCGTTCCTGCCGCCGTCCGCATTGCAAGGATCGCTGCGTGGAGTGGTGGTGCTCGACATCACCCGAGTCGTGGCCGGGCCTTTCTGCTCGATGATCTTGGCCGATCTCGGCGCGACCGTCATCAAGGTGGAGCACCCGGACGAGCCGGACTACGCCCGGGACTTCCCCCCGCTGCTGACCGACTCCGACGGGGGCACCTTCAGCGCCTTCTTCGCCCAGTACAACCGCAACAAGATGGCGATCACGCTGAACATGGGCACACCGGAGGGCAAGGACGTCCTGCGCTCCCTGGTGGCCAAGGCCGATGTGCTGGTCGAGAACTTCCGGGCGGGCACGATGGACAAGCTCGGTCTCGGCTTCGACGAGCTCCGCAAGGTCAACCCCGCCCTGGTCTACACAGCGCTGTCCGGGTACGGCCAGACCGGTCCGTATCGCCGCCGGCCGGCCTATGACAACAGTGCACAGGCCACGGGAGGTCTCTGGTCGATGAACGGTGAGCCCAACCAGCCGCCCTTGCGGATCGGCACCATCATCGGTGACCTCTCGGCGACGATGTACGGCGTCATCGGGACGCTGGCCGCCCTCCGTCATGCGGAGAAGACCGGTCAGGGTCAGCTCGTCGACATATCGCAGCAGGACTCCGTCCTGAGCCTGACGGAGAACGCCGTGGTGTCGTACACCGTCGATGGAACAGTCGCCGAACCACTGGGCAATCAGCATCCGTTCGTCCGCCCATATGAGCTCTACCCCTGCAAGGACGGGTTCGTGTTCTTCGGCGGCTACACCGACAAATTCTGGCGGCTCAGCTGCGAGCTTTTCGGCGAACCCGAGCTCGCGAACGATCCGCAGATCGACACGATGGCCAAGCGTTTCGACCAGGAGGTGTACGACACCAAGATCCGACCGATCCTGGCACGTTGGTTCGCGGACAGGACCAAAACAGAGCTGGAGTCGATTGCCGGCGACGCCGTGCCGCTCAGCGCGGTCAAGAACATCGCCGAGGTCGTCGATGACCCGCAGATCGCCGATCGCGACATGATCGTCGACGTCGACTACCCGGACTACGGACCCTTGCGCATGGTGGGATCGCCCATCAAACTCAGCGACACCCCGACACAGCCCCGAGGACTGGCCCCCGAGGTCGGGGCGCACACCACGACGGTTCTGCGGGCTCTGGCGGGGCTCAGCACCGACGAGATCGACGCACTGCGCCAGAACGGGACCATCGCGTGAGCGACATCGACTTCCGACGGGAGGGCAGCGTCGCGGTCATCACATTCGACCGGCCGGACAAGCTCAATTCGCTGACGCTGGCCATGTACGAGGATCTCTCCGCGGCCTTCGACCAGGTGCGAGACGACGACACGATCGGCGTGGCCGTCCTGACCGGCAACGGAGGTCGTGCCTTCTGCGTGGGTGCTGACCTCACCGAGTCGATCCCGGCACTGTCAGAGGGGCGCTTCGACATCTCGGAGTGGGATGGCGCCCACCAGAAGCACACCCGGCTCCACAAGCCGGTCATCGCCGCCGTCAACGGGCTATGTCTGGGCGGCGGGTTCGAGATCATGCTGTCCACCGACCTGCGGATCGCGGGGGAGTCGGCCAAGTTCGCGCTCCCCGAGAGCGGGGTCGGTGTGGTCCCCGCCGGCGGCACGCTCACACGTCTGACGCGGCAAATCCCTTATGCATGGGCGATGGAGCTCATGCTCTTGGGTGACACGATCGATGCCGCCACGGCGTTGCGTTACGGAGTGCTCAACCGGGTTGTCCCCGACGACCGGGTATTGCCTGCGGCCCTGGAGATCGCAGAGCGGCTGTTGTCGAGGAGCGGCACAGCTCTCGAGGTCATCAAGTCGTCCGTGCTCCAACTCGGCGATATGCCGCAGGAAGCGGCCTTCCACGCCGAGGCGCTATATGGGCAGAAGGCTTTTGCGAGCGACGACGCCCGGGAGGGTCTGGAGGCATTCGCGAGCAAGCGCGCGCCGCAGTTCCCGAGCCGGATCGCGATGACGCCGCCGACGCCTGAACAGCAGGCATGATCCGGATTCCCGAGTAACGCGTCAGGATGCGGCGAGATTGTCGCCGTCGTCGCCCAGCGGCAGTCCGAGCTCGGCCCTGATCTCGGCTGTGTGCTCACCGAGCAGCGGCGGTGGCAGACGAGGCTCCGAGGACTGGCCGTCGAACTTCCACGGACCGTTGGGGAGACTGACCTCGCCGTACTCTGGTCGGCTCACGGTCACGAGCATGTCGCGCTCCTTGACCTCGGGATCGTCGAAGACCTGGGCCATGGTGCGGACGGGGCCGACAGGAACTCCCACCGACTGCAGGCCGGTGATGACACTCTCGGTCGAGAGCTGCAACAGTCTGGCCTCGAGGTCCGCGAGCAAATCGTCGCGATTCTGCAGGCGCAGGGGGTTGGTCTTGTAGCGCTCCGTAGCCGCCAGATCGTCGAGCCCGAGCTCGGTGCAGAGCCGCAGGAACTGCGAGTCGTTGCCGACGCAGACGTTCACGAAACCATCGCTGGTCGCGAAGAGCCCGTACGGCACGATCGTCGAATGTCCGTTCACGTCGTTGGGCGGGAGTACTCCCGTTGCCAGGTACCTCGTCGCCTGATGGGTCAGCATCGCGATGAGGCAGTCCTGCATTGCGATGTCGATCGTGCGGCCCACGCCCGTCTGGTTGCGCTCGTGCAACGCCGCGACGATGGCCGTCGACGCGAACATGCCGGCGGCGATGTCCGCCACCGGGATGCCCCATTTGGTGGGCGAACCGGCCGGGCCGGTCAAGGACATCGCGCCCGAAGTTCCTTGCACGATCTGGTCGTAGCCGGACAGCGTCCCTTGGTCCTGACCGAAGCCGCTGATGGAGCAGAAGATCAGGCGGGGGTTGATCGTGCGCAGTTCGTCCGGTCCCAGTCCGAGCCTGGCCGCGGTGCCAGGACGCCAGTTCTCGACCACGACGTCCGCTGTCTTGACGAGCTCGCGGACGGCGGCCAGATGCTCGGGGTCCTTGAGGTCGAAGATCGTGCTCCGCTTGCTGCGGTTGACCGACATGAAGTAGGCGGCGTCCGCACCGATGAAGGGAGGACCCCAGTGCCGAGCGTCGTCGCCGACACCCGGGCGCTCGACCTTGATGACATCGGCACCGAGATCCGCGAGCATCAGGGTGCAGTAGGGGCCGGAGAGCGCTTGCGTGAAGTCGATGACCCGGACACCCTTCAGGGCGTTGTCAACGGGTCCGGGTTCAGAAGGCTGCGTCATCGGGGGACCTTGATGACGACGGCTTTGGTCTCGCAGAATGCTCGCAGGGCCTCAAATCCCTTCTCGCGTCCGAAGCCGGACTTCCGGAAGCCGCCGAACGGCAGCTCCACACCACCGCCGGCACCGTAGGTGTTGACGTAGACCTGGCCGGCCACGATGTCATCTGCGAGGCGGTGCGCGGTTGTCACATTCGACGTCCACACTGCGGCGATGAGCCCGTACTCGGTTCCGTTGGCGATGTCTGCGGCTTCGTCGATGTCGTCGAACGTCGAGACGGCGACGACAGGTCCGAACACTTCCTCCTGGGCGATCTGTGCCTTGGGGTCGACGCGGTCGAGCAACACAGGGGAGAAGAAGAAGCCGTCACGATCGAGCGGCTCTGCTGATCCGAGACGCAGGTCGCTGGTCTCCTGGGCAGCCCGAACCAGCGTGCTCACCCGGCCGCGCTGCTTCTCGGAGATGAGCGGACCGAGGTCGGGATCGGTTGGACCTGCACCGATCGTGAGTCCGCCGAGGATGGCCGTCAAGCGGTCGACGACCTCTTCGTGCACCGAGTTCTGGACGATGAGACGCGATCCGGCCGAACAGGTCTGACCGGCGTTCTGCACGATGGACTTCGCGATCACGGGCAAGGCAAGGTCGAGGTCTGCGTCGGCAGCGACGATGTTGGGGGACTTGCCTCCGAGTTCGAGGGCAACCGGGATGACGTTGGCCGCTGCGGCCTTCGCGATCGTCGCGCCGATGGGCACTGAACCGGTGAACGACAAGTGGTTGATGCCGGTGTGGGAGGAGAGCGCCGCGCCGGCTTCGAGACCAAGACCTGGCACGACGTTCAGGACACCGGCGGGCAAG
The DNA here is from genome assembly GCF_054049535.1 of Aeromicrobium sp. P5_D10. Taxonomy (NCBI): domain Bacteria; kingdom Bacillati; phylum Actinomycetota; class Actinomycetes; order Propionibacteriales; family Nocardioidaceae; genus Aeromicrobium; species Aeromicrobium sp. P5_D10. The sequence goes on along the minus strand of NZ_JBFUME010000004.1, from coordinate 11,248 downwards.
CCTGCCTCGTGCGCGATCCGCGCAACGGCCAGGACCGACAGTGGCGCCTCCTCAGCCGGCTTGACGACAGCGCAGTTGCCTACTGCCAAAGAAGGCACGAAGGTCCGGCAGGCGATCTGGAGCGGATAGTTCCAGGGGATGATGTGCCCGGTCACGCCGAACGGGACCTGTCGGGTGTACGCGATGACGTCGGGCAGCGACGGGATCACGTCGCCGAAGAACTGCTCCACCCCATTGGCGTAGAACTCGAAGTACTGCACGGCGACCGCCGCATCGGCCCGTGCCTGGGTGAGCGGCTTTCCGGTGTCCTGACTCTCGAGGAGGGCCAGTTCCTCGGTGTGTGCCGAAAGCGCCACACCTACCGCGCGAAGATGCTGGGCCCGCTCGCGCGCACTGAGACGAGACCACGAGCGACTTGCCCGGTTCGCGGCATCGACGGCCTGGTCGATCTCCTCGGCGCCCCCACGGGAGACGGCGGCGATCACCTTCCCAGTGGACGGGTCGAGGACATCGAAGGTGCTCGGCGCTTTGACCACGCGGCCGTCGATGAAGCAGTCGGTGTCGATCACGATGCGTTCCTGTCTCTTATGAGGTCGAAGTGTTGTGAGGCCAGAAGGCGTGGTTCAGCGAGCCGGGGCCGATTGCCTGCCCGCGACGATCTTCTGGGCGAACAGGGCGCCGATGGCCGGTTCGCCCAATCCGAGATCGTCGTGAAGGAGCGTCTCGGTGTGTTCGCCCAACTGGGGTGCGCGTGCCACGCCGGAGCGCGCGCCACGGACGCCGAAGGTGATGGGGGAGCCGGGCGCGAGGTGTCGACCGACACCAGGTTGATCGATCTCGCCGATGATGGAGTTGTCGGCGAGATCGCCCTCCGCGCCCCCGACGACCTCGACGAACGTCCGGTACACCGACCAGAGGTAGGACCCTCCGTCGAGTTCCTGGGTCGCCTGGCCCAGGCTCCTGGAGGAGAACCAATGCTGGAGCAGGCCGGCCAGAGCTTCGCGGTATTCGAATCTGTCGCGCTCATTGCGGAAGTCGACGCCGAGAGAGTCTTCCAGAGCCGAAACCACGGGGCCCAGGCCCGTGGCGCCGAGAAGATCGGTCCAGTGCCGGCGGGTCAGGACGACGATCATGACTCGCCGGCCATCGTTCGTGGTGAAGTCACGCGCGAAGCCTCCGTAGAGGTAATTGCCGATGCGCTTGCGATCGACCTTGTTGATCTGTGCTTCGGCCAGGAAGCCGAGATTGCCTGCCATGGCGAGCGCGACGTCCTGAAGGGCGACACGCATCTGCGAGCCGTTTCCCGAAGTCCGGCGCTGTCGCTCCGCGGCGAGGATCGCGATCGAGGAGTACAGGCCACATGCGATATCCCACGCCGGCAGAACGTGGTTGACCGGGTCGGCGAGACCCTCCGGCCCGGTCACGAGCGGGAAGCCGACGGCGGCGTTGACCGTGTAGTCCACGGCGGGAGAGCCATCGTGCTTGCCCTCGATCTGAAGGTGGATCAGATCGGGCCGGATCGGCAGCAAAGAGTCATATGAGAGCCAATCGCGGCCGACCGCATTGGTCAGCAGGATGCCGCCGGAATCGCCGCCGTCGACGATGAGGGAACGGACGAGCTCACGCCCCTCCTCGGAGCGGAAATCCACTTCGAAGGAACGCTTTCCCTTGTTCAGCCCGGCCCAGTAAAGGCTCGCGGCGTTGACCGTCAGAGGCCACCGCGACGTGTCCGGGGCGCCGCCGAGAGGGTCGACACGTACGACGTCGGCACCGAGCTGAGCAAGGGTCATGCCCCCGAGCGGAGCCGCGACGAAGCTCGATACCTCGATGACGCGGAGTCCCTCGAGGGGGCGATGAGCAAGACTGCTTTGAGCGCTGAACACTACAACCTCCAACTTTGTACGGCCATACTGGTTGAGGTGTCTTACGTTGTCAATCCTTCAATCTGGGATACCTATGTGAGGAATGTTGACTCGGGTAGAGATTAATGGTTACTTTGGCCGCACATTTGCCTGCAATTTGAGTCCTACGTGGTGAGGATCACAATCCGTGTCAAAAACCAATATTCGACCCGCCCCTCGATCAGCTTTGTGCGTGCCTGGGGACCAGCCCGGCAAGCTCGAGAAGGCATTCGCCACGGACGCCGACCAGATCGTCGTCGATCTCGAGGACGCGGTGGCACCCCATCGCAAGGCAATCGCCCGTGAGACGGTCGCCGCCTTTCTCGCCGGTGCAGACCTCAGGCGGACAACGGTTCGGATCAACGCCGTCGATACGCCGTGGTGGCACGACGATCTCGCGGCGATCGCCGAGGCAGCACCTCAGCTGGAGAGCATCGTTCTTCCCAAAGCGGAGCGGCTGTCGGATGCGCTCGAGCTGGAGGAAGCGGCGTCTCGGCTGGCGTTCGACAACCCGAGTGGCTCGACGCTGCGGATCCAGGCTTTGATCGAAACTGCTGTGGGAGTGCGTGACCTCTCGGGACTCTTGGCAGGATGCGGATCGATCGACTCGGTGATCATCGGCTATGCCGACCTGGCCGTTGACCTGAGGCGCCCCGTCGGCTTGCCGGGGGGCAGGGCCTGGCTTGCCCTGCAGGATCGAGTTGTCGTGATCGCCCGCGCTGCCGGCGTCGCCGCGATCGACGGGCCGTGGTTCGACTTCCGCGACCGGGACAGCTGTGTTGCAGCCAATGAGCATGCTGCCGCGATGGGATTCGACGGCAAGTGGGTCATCCACCCGGCGCAGGTGGATGACGTCAACGAATCGTTCACTCCCTCTCAAGCCGCGGTCGAGCATGCCAAGAGAGTCATCGAAGCCTTCGACGACGCCGTGTCGTCGGGCACGGGTGCCGTCGGACTGGAGGGAGCCATGATCGACCTTCCGGTGGTGGAGGCGGCCCGGCAGGTCGTGAAGCGTGCGGAAGCGAGCAGACGATGACGACGTGGGTCGTGGATGGGCCGTACTTCGAGGATCTGCAGGTCGGACAGGTATTCGATGATTCGCCGGCCGTGACGCTCACCTCAGGGCTCACATCCGCGCATCAGGCGATCGTCGGCAACCGTCTTCAGGTCACCCTCGACGAAGGGTTGAGTCGTCACGTGGCCGGTGACGGTCGGATGCTCGTGTCACCTGCGGTCGTGTGGGATGTGTCGATCGGACAGTCCACGCCGGCGACGCACACGGTCATCGCGAATCTCTACTACCGAAATCTCGTGCTCCTTCAGATGCCCCGCATCGGCGACACGCTGACAACCGTTACGACGGTGGAAGGGTTGCGTGGCAACCGCTCCAAGCCCGGCCGAGAGCCCTCCGGACTCGCTCTGCTGCACATCGTGACCACGAACCAACGTGGCGACGTGGTCCTCGACTTCTACCGGTGCGCGATGATCGCGGCGCGGACCGTCGCTCCAGATGTCGCCGTTCGCGGGACATGGGATCTGCAGGCGGCCGGATCCGACGCCGTGACGGCACCGAGCTGGGACCTGTCGCCGGTGCGCGAGCGCCACGGTCGTGTCAATCTCGTCGTCGGCGACGAGTACGACGTGGCAGGCGGGGATGTTGTGTCGTCAGCCGCAGAACTTGCCCGACTGACCCAGAACATCGCCAAAGTGCACCACGACGAGCGTTACCGCGGTGAACGGCTGGTCTACGGCGGTCATTCCATCGGGTTGGCTCTGCATCAGGTCGTCAGGGCCCTGCCGTCATTGGTGACGGTGATCGGGTGGAAGTCCTGCGACCACACCGGACCCGTCCGTGAGGGTGACACGCTTCGGACCCGGGTAGTCGTCGAGGGTGTGGGTGAGAGCGATGAGCATGTGATCGCGGGCCTTCGTGCGCTGGTCGTGGCGTCCAGCGACGCCAGAGCGGATACGGACGTTCTCGACTGGCGCTTCGATGCGCTGTTCGCCTGACCGTCTCCTGCCTGACCCTCATGGGGATCAGGCAGGACGGTCGACGTCAGGCGTTGATCTTCGACGCAGCCGCGACGACTTCCTTCAGGAACGCGCCCATACGATCGATGGCCGCCACGGCCTCGGGAGTTGTACCCGCCAGCGCCGGGTAGGAGTGGATCGCGCCCGGCTCGGACTCGAAGCGAACATCGTTTCCGGCCTGGCGGAGGAGCTCGACGACTCTGACCGAGTCGCTGTAAAGGACGTCTCGCTCGCCGGCTTCGATGTGGAGTGGCGGTAAGCCGGCCAGGTCGGCATGGATGGCCGAAGCGAGCGGGTTGCGGGGCGACTGTCCGCCCAGGTAACGCTCGGCCATCGAGCGTGCGGAGTCCTCGGTCGTGAGGGGATCGCCGGTCTCCGGTGTCATGGTCTCGCCCAGAAGTTCGAGGTCGGTCCACGGGGACATCGGCGCGCCGCCGGCGGGCAGGGGCAGTCCGCGGTCGCGGAGCTCCATCAGCACCGAGAGGACCAGCGCACCGCCTGCGGAGTCGCCGACCAACACGACCTCCTCGGGGCGGCGGCCCGATGCGAGCAGCCACTGGTAGGCATCGACCGAGTCGTGGACCGCCGTCGGGAACGGGTGTTCAGGCGCGAGCCGGTAGTCGAATGCCAGGCCGCGGAAACCGGATGCGCGGGCGAGCCGCCCGTTGAACGACCGCCACATCCAGGGGCGCCCGGCGATGTATCCGCCGCCGTGGAAGTAGAAGAAGACCGGGGCGCCCTCGTCCCCGGATCCTTCGGCCCATACCCACTCTGAACCGTCCCCGCCGATGCCGCCCAAGTCAGCCGGCTCGGACCGGATGTCGTCGTCGACCGGCACCGCGCTCCAGACCTTCTCGTAGTGCGCGCGCTGGCCGGGGACGTCCAACGGGAAGTCGGTGATGCTGTCGATGACGTCCTGCATTTCTTGGCTGGCCATGAGCGTCCTTTCAGAAGGCCGAGACGCCGAATCGATCCGAAGGTGGCACCGAATGCATCTCGGAAGAGCATTGAGACGGCCAAATCTAGATCGCTGGTCCTGAGGCTGTCAATGGACCGCTTTTGGGCTGTGATCCCTCAGTTGCAGGTCGCGTGCGGGTGCCGGCGGATTTTTGGCTCGCGTCCGAGCCTCTAGCTGGGCAGAAGATTCGGTCTCTCAAAAAGAAATGGCCGTACGTTTGATGAAATGGCTTGCCAAACAACATGTCCATGTACTAGAACTGTCCCAACATGTGACCCCCGGCACACCAGGCACAGGGGCTCGGTCGCCCGATCTGCGACTGCCAATCGATGAGGAGTTCTGTTGATGAGTCTTGCGGCGAAGGAGGCAACGAGCGACGTGGCAGCCCACGACCAGGCACCGTCAGGAGAATCCCTTCAGAAGCGAGCGCCCAAGAAGGACAGCGCAGTGCGGCGACTCGTCTTCGGGGAGTTCTCCGGGATCTGGGTGGCCACGATCATCTTGTTCGCGGTCAGCCCCTTGCTGGCCAGCGGGACCCTGGGGTCCAGCGCGCTCTTGGGAATGCTGCCGTTCGCCTCGGTTCTGGCGATCGCGGCGATCGGGCAGACCTTCGTCGTCATGCAGGGCGGACTCGACCTCTCGGTCCCCGGCATGATCTCGGTCGGAGCGCTGGTGGCCAGCCGGTACGGCTCGGAGCACGGCTTGCTGGCCGCGCTTGTCGCCGTCCTCGTGGTCAGCGTCATCGTCGGCCTCATCAATGCTGCCGCGGTCACGCGCTTCTCGATCGCACCGTTCGTTGCGACATTGGCCACCAATGCGTTGTTGACGGGGTTCGTGCTGTCGTATTCGGGCGGGTCGCCGTCGACATCGCCCGACTCCCTGAACACCTTCGCGCTGGACAAGACCCTGGGCGTGCCCCATACCGCGATCATCGCGCTGCTCCTAGCAATCGCCGTGACGATCGTCCTGAAGAGGACCGTCCTCGGTCGGCGTTTCAAACTCGTGGGCTCCAATGAGCACGCGGCTCGGGTCGCGGGTATGCCCGTCAAGCGTTACCAGGCAGGCGCGTACGTCGCCTCCGCGACGTGTGCAGCCATCGCAGGAGTGCTGCTCGCCGGGTTCTTGAAAACCCCGAGCCTCCAGATCGGCGACGAATACCTGCTCGCGAGTATCGCGGCGGTCGTCCTGGGAGGCACCTCGCTCGCGGGTGGCCGCGGCAGCGCGGCAGCGACTGTCGTCGGCGCACTGTTCCTGAGCCAGCTCAACCAGATCACACAGGCCATGGGCGCCGCCAGCGCTACTCAGTTTCTCGTGCAGGGCTCGATCATCGGGATCGGCATGAGTCTTCGCAGCATCCCCTGGGCCAGGATGCGGCGTCACATTTCTCGGAAGCCCACCGCAGCACACGATCGCGACCGGTCCGCGGGCGCGACTCACCATGGAGGAATGTAATGCGAACGAATCGACCCCTGAGTCGTCGGAAGTCCAGCATCGCGGTCACCGCGGCTGCGACTCTCTCGATGCTCGTTCTCGCGGCCTGCGGATCAACGGGTGGCGGATCCGCCTCATCGGCCGACACACTCAAGGCTGTTGAGGCAGTGCCGGTCGGCAAGACCGGCACCGAGCAGCCCGACGGCGATCTGATGAAGAAGCTGTGCACCGGCGACAAGAAGATCAAGGTGGGCTTCACCTGGGGCTTCGAGGGCAATTCCTGGCGTAAGCAGGTCCTCGGAGAGCTCAAGGACGAGGCGTCCAAGTGCCCCAACATCACCAGCGTGACCTCGGCGGCCAGCAACTTCGACCTGCAGAAGTCGATCGCGGACATCAATGGAATGGTTGCGAAGGGCGTCGACGTCCTCATCGTCATGCCCGATGCCGGCCCCGGCCTCATCCCGGCGCTTCGCAAGGCGAGCAAGTCCGGCGTCTGGGTCGTGCCCTTCGCGACGGGGGAGTCGTTCCCCGGCAAGCCGGGCACGGACTACTACGACACCACGACAGAGATCCTCTCCACGTGGGGCGAGGCGTGGGGCGACTGGATGGCCAAGCAGCTCGACGGGAAGGGCAATATCGTGTTCCTCGGTGGGTCTGCGGGTAGCCCGACCTCCGACGGCGAACTGGTCGGCTTGAAGAAGTCGCTGAAGAAGAATCCCGGCATCAAGCTGCTCACCGGTTCCTACACGGTCACAGACTTCGATCCCGCCAAGGCTCAGCAGGCGATGGCCGGTCTGCTCACGAAGTACCCGGACATCGACGGCGTCGTCACCGACTACGGAACTCTCGCGGTTGCGGCGATCCGCGCCTACAAGGCGGCCAACCGGCCACTCGTCCCGATCGCCTCGCTGTCGGAGAACGACCTGGCCTGCGCCTACGAGGACAACAAGGCGTCGAACCCCAAGCTCGAACTGATGACCCTTTCCTCACGCCCCTGGCTGATTCGTTCCGCGCTGCGTCGGGGTACTGCGCTCGCGCTCGGCACAGAAAACGACGAGCCCTCGCGCATCGAGATGGAGATCATCGAGGACACGACCAACGACATGCCGCCGAAGTGCAACAAGGACCTGCCTGCGGATGCCGACCTCACGGGTCACTTGTCGGACGAGCAGCTCGTCGAGCTGTTCGGAAAGGGCTGATCTGCGATGGGAAGGTCTGAATTTACCCTCGAGATCCGGGACGTGACGAAGACCTTCCCAGGCGTCACCGCCCTGGCGGATGTCAGCCTCGAAGTTCTTCCCGGCGAAGTCCATGCGCTCGTCGGGGAGAACGGGGCGGGCAAGTCGACGCTCATGGCGATCGCGGCCGGCGCGCTCGAACCCAATGAAGGCACCGTGAAGGTCAACGGCGATCTGCTGGAAGGCGCCGACCCGACGCAGGCTCGCGATGCCGGCCTGGGCATCGTCTACCAACACCCGGCGCTCCTGCCGGATCTCACGGTCGCCGAGAACTTCCTGTTGGGAGTTCCGGAGGCGGTGCGCCCACGCGCCCGCGACGCGGTCGCTTGGACCGCCGCTCGCCTCGAGGAGAGCGGAGCGAAGGTAGATCCGCGGACCCGTGTCGTGGACCTCAGCAGTGCACAGCGTCAGCTCGTCGAAATTGCGCGAGCAGTCGCCGCGAATCCGTCGGTTCTGATCCTCGACGAACCGACCGAATCCCTGACCCGTGCCGACATCGACATCCTGTTCACGAACATCCGCCGTCTGTGCGAGACCGGCACCTCGGTCGTCTACATCTCGCACCGAATCCCGGATGTGAAGGCGATTGCCAACCGGCTGACCCTCCTGCGCGACGGCAGGACGAGGGGAACCTTCCAGGCCGATGAGGTCACCGAGGACGAGATCGTCCGACTCATCGTGGGCCGGTCCATCGACGCGGCGTTCCCGGACAAGGCCTCCAACGTCGGTGAACTGATCCTGGAGGCCCGAGGATTCTCCGGCGGTCGTTTCGACAACATCGACCTGGATGTCCGGGCCGGGGAGATCGTAGGTCTGGCCGGTATCGAGGGCAACGGGCAGACGGACTTCATCCGCGCCCTGGCCGGCTTGGAGAAGCCGTCATCGACCGAACTCAAGGTCAAGGGCAAAGCCGTCACGTTGCACAGCGTCGCCGCTGCGCAGGACGTGGGCATCGTCTACATGCCGGGCGACAAGCTGCGCGACGGTCTCTTCGTCGAGGAATCGGTGCGCGAGAACGCGTCCGTGCTGGCGCTGGGAACTCCGTCCCGGGGCGGGTTCATCTCGGGATCGAGTGAGAACGTGATGGTCAAGGAGCGGACGGCGGCTCTCGAAGTCAAGACACCCAGTCTGGACACGAAGATCGGCTCGCTGTCGGGTGGCAACCAGCAGAAGGTGGTCCTGGCCAGAGCGCTCATGGCCCAGCCGTCCCTGCTGCTGGCCGAGGAGCCAACGCAAGGTGTCGACGCCGGCGTCCGAGTGGAGATGTACCAGAATCTGCGTGACGTCGCGGCTGATGGCAATGGTGTGGTGGTGCTGTCCAGCGACGCGCTCGAGTTGGCAGGACTGTGTGACCGCGTCGTCATCTTCTCTCGCGGCACCATCGTCAAGGAGCTTGCCGGCGACCAGATCAGCGAGAGTGCCATCACGCAGAGTGCCCTCACGTCGACCGCGCTTCGCCGTGAAGACGTGTCCTCCCAGAAGAAGGGGGGCGGTCTCCGTCGATTCGTCGGCAGCGACATCGGTCCGGCCGCGATCATCTTGGCGGCGATCATCGTGCTGGCGATCTACACGTCATCGCGGAACTCGTTGTTCCTGGGCGAGGCCAACATCAGCTCGACGCTGTTCCTCGCCGCGACTTTGATCATCGTCGCGTATGGACAGCTGATCGTCTTGATGACTGCCGGGATCGATCTGTCAGTCGGACCGCTGATAGGCACCTGCACCGTCATCGCCTCCTTCTTACTCACCGAGACGACCGGCCCACTCGGCCTCGTCGTGGGAGTAGCCGTGCTCTTCGCGGCGGCCGCAGGCGTCGGGCTGGTCAACGCGGGACTGTTCCGCTGGGGCAAGCTCAACCCCATCGTTGCCACGCTGGTGACCTTCACGGTCCTGCAAGGGGCCGGCCTGCTGATGCGTCCCAGCCCGGACGGTCTGATCAACTCGGGTTTCACCGAGGCGCTGAACAGCACAGTCGCCGGAATCCCGGTGGTGTTCATCCTTGCGGTCGCGGCTGCCGTGGTCCTGGAGTGGGCACTGCGCCGCACGATGCTCGGCATTCGGCTCCGCGGCCTCGGATCCGACGAGGACATCTCGCGGAAGCTGGGCACGAACGTCAACGCCGTCACGTTCGGCGCCTACGTGCTGTGTTCGCTGTTCGCGGCGGTCGGTTCGCTGCTCGTCGCGGCGTCGATAGGTCTCGGCGATGCGAGTTCCGGCGCGTCCTACACGTTCGCGAGCATCACGGCCGTGATTCTGGCGGGGGCGGCCATCACCGGCGGTCGTGGTTCCTTCATCGCCGCACTGCTCGGAGCCGTCCTCATCCAGACCATCTTGTCGGCTACGACCTTCCTCGAACTCAGCGAGTCGTGGCGGTCGTGGTTGACCGGGGCGTTGATGTTGATCGCTGCTGCGTCCTACTCGGTGCTGCAGAAGAAGCGGTCGTAGTACTCGGCCCATGGGTGGGCGTCGAAGGACGCCCCCCATTTGGCCGTACAAAGATGCGGTACGCTGGCGTCCGCGCAGCAATAGTCCGTCTCACCCCACTTGAGGAGCCCCGCGATGGGTCGTCTTGTCAGCACTGAAGGTCTCACCGAGGAGCAGGTCGAGATCCTCAAGCTCGTTCGTCAGTTCGTGGAGAAGGAAATCATCCCTGTCGCGACCGATCTGGAGCACAAGGACGAGTACCCCACCGACATCGTCGAGGGTCTCAAGGAGCTCGGCATCTTCGGTCTGATGATCCCCGAGGAGTTCGGTGGTCTGGGCGAGTCGTTGTTGACGTACGCGCTGGTCGTCGAAGAGATCGCCCGCGGCTGGATGAGCGTCTCGGGCGTCATCAACACTCACTTCATTGTCGCGTACATGCTGATGCAGCACGGCACGGATGAGCAGAAGGCCAAGTATCTGCCCAAGATGGCGACCGGTGAGGTCCGTGGGGCGTTCTCGATGAGTGAGCCGTCGCTGGGTTCGGATGTCGCGGCGATCAGCACCAAGGCCACCAAGACAGATGATGGTGGTTATGAGATCACGGGTCAGAAGATGTGGCTGACCAATGGTGGCAGCTCGACGCTGGTCGCGGTGTTGGTCAAGACCGACGAGGGCGAAGACAGCGTCTACAAGAACATGACGACGTTCCTGGTCGAGAAGGAGCCTGGTTTCGGTGAGACGGCCCAGGGTGTCACGATCCCGGGCAAGATCGACAAAATGGGCTACAAGGGCATCGACACCACCGAGATGATCTTGGACAAGCACAAGATCTCGGCCGATCAGATTCTCGGGGGTGTGCCCGGCAAGGGTTTCTACCAGATGATGGACGGCGTCGAGGTCGGTCGTGTCAACGTCGGCGCGCGTGCCGTCGGTATCGCGAACCGGGCGTTCGAGCTCGGTGTGGCGTATGCGCAGCAGCGTGAGACGTTCGGTAAGCCGATCGCGCAGCATCAGGCGATCTTGTTCCGTATCGCTGAGATGGCGACCAAGGTCGAGACAGCACATGCGATGGTCGTCAAGGCCGCCCGGCTCAAGGATGCCGGTAAGCGCAATGATGTGGAGGCCGGTATGGCCAAGATGGTGGCAGCGGAGTACTGCAATGAGGTTGTGCAGGACTCGTTCCGTATCCATGGTGGTTACGGTTACTCCAAGGAGTACGAGATCGAGCGTCTCTACCGTGAGGCCGCGTTCATGCTGATCGGTGA